>JAFTUD010000001.1 GCA_017466455.1 Clostridia bacterium | reverse complement strand
AGGTGAAATATATGCAGAATATACGACCGATGGCGGTCACTTAACATCCGCAGGATACGAGGTGCTTACAAATACGATAACTCCCGCACTCGAACAACTATTAGGTAGATAACTGCGCTTAACAGCATTACAAATTCCAATTTATCGGGCTATCAACAGATTGAAATCGCACACCTTTTTACCATTTTGAAAAGCGAAAGGCAAAGACTTGCGTCTTTGCCTTTTTTAGTTATGAGTAATTGTATTTTTTGCAGAAGAGGTTTATACTTTCGTCGAATATTTTGCCAAGGTGAGAAATAACATCAGATGAGAACATATCTTTATCCTCGTCAAAGGTGCCTTTTTCAAGCTTTTGGTATGCTTTTACTATCAAGGAAAGCTTTTCCTTTGAGAATGCGTACTTGAATGATGAAACAGAGATTGACGAGAAGAAGCTTTCAAGCATTTCCTCTACTGTTCCGCTAAGCTCGCAGGCGATTTCAAAAAACTCCTTTAATTTTTTGTATGCAAGCTCAACACATTCCTCAAACAAAAATCTATTGTAGTAATCACAAATATACTTCATTCTAAGCTCACGAGAGAAGCCGAGCTCCTTTGTTGCAGCGCGGGCTAAGATTATATTAAGACGGGCAAGGTCCTTATTAATTCGCTCAACAGCCTCCTCGGCGCTTTGCACATCAACATCAAGATGTATTTGTTTTAAACCATCATCATATAGCGGTCTATCGTATAGCTTTCCTAATCGCAAGATTTTTCCGCAGAACATCTTGATTTGAATATATGTTTTTTCCTGTTTTCCGTAGCGAATTATGGAATTGCTGAACCAATAGCCCTTAGAGGATTTTTCAACGTCGCCAATATCAATCCAGCTTGGATATTCTTTAAAGCCCTTTTCAATAAGCGAAAGATTTTTTGTTTCAAGGAGCTTTGCATAGTCAAGGCATCCATTTTCAACCATTTTAAGTATCTCTATCTTATCGCTATCGCCCTTACCTGTCTTTTTAAGTCTTGCTATTTCCACCTTGGCAGGGTCAATATTAGGCTTGCACGCGAGCGCTGAGTCTATAAAACCGAGGTCAAGGAGCTTTTCGCCAAATTCGGAGAATGATGGCATTTCATTCTTTTCATACACAATCCTGTTGTCAGGATATACGCAAAATTCGCCCGGAATATATTTATTTCTGATTTCCACAAGAAGGCTTATCAGCCCTTCATCCTTTAGCTCTATTGCCTTTTTCATAAAGTCTTTTATTGTATGCCTGAACTGTGCAAAATACATTCTTAGGCTATTTGAATTCAGCTTGTTGTAATTTGATATAATGAAGGCTTTTACCGTTTCATTGCTGTATTCACGGAGCTTTCTATCATTATCAGTTGAATGAGCCCTAAACTTTGAGTTTTTATTAGGCTTTTCCCACAGCTCCAGGTGCTCAAGCGAGTCGCCAACGAGTGCAATCTTTATGCTTTTACAGCCACGCTTAGCGTAGGCATTTGCGATTTTTACCGCTTTATATTTTACAATGTAGTCTTCAAGGGTTTTGCCATATTCATCAGCGCTTTCAAGATAGTTTATCGGCAGGGAATCAAAAAGCTCAACATCGTTATTTTTTGCGCATTTTTCAAGCTTTGACATTCTGCTGTCATCACTTGGAGCAATTCCCCTCATTAGATAATCAAGAGTAATTCCAAACTCCTCGGCGATTGCGGGAAGAAGCGAAATGCTTGGCTCTCCGTCCTCGTTTTCCCATTTGCTTACCGCTTTATCCGTTACATTTAATTTCCTCGCAAGCTCCGCTTGGGTAAGTCCCTTTTCGTTTCTTAGTCTTGCAATAAGCTTTCCTATGCTGTGGTTTTCCATAATACTCTCCTTTGAGTTGTTTTGATTTACAAGTTAAGTATAGCAAATTTTGTCAAAAAAGTCAACCTACGCTTAGAATACCTGACATTTTTCATCATTTTATTACTAAAACTCCCAACTCCACGGAGCGTGGAGTTGGGAGTTTGTGGTTTATTTAGCTTTGGGTGAGGCGGTTTTCGGTATTCAGGTCATAGGTGGCGTTATATTCGGGGAAGTAGGCGAGGTTATTTTGTTGCGTTACGACGGTTACGGTGCTTAGCTTATCAACGAAGCGGTTGACAAGGGCTTGTATGACGCACGCGTCCTCGTTTTCTCTTTTCAGGCATTTTTCAAGCTCGGGGAAGTATTTTGCGATTTCTCCCTTTGTATAAAGCTCCTTGCCCTCGTGCAGGGCGATTGCCTGTCCCATTTGAAATGCAACTGTTTTGAAAAAGTCCTTTTTAGTGAGGTTTTTAAGCTCGCTTGAATAGTCAAGGGCGGTATAGTCAATACCCCTTAGTGTATCAAGCCTTTGCTTCCAGTCACCGCGAAGTGCTTTTTTTATTTCTACTCTATGTCTTGACCTACTAAGCTCGGACAAGATTTTCCTTACGACCCTTATATCCTTCAAAATCACATCTCTTTTTACGGGGTGTGTGATGATTAAGGGATATTGTTGCTCATGAATGGGGTATGTGTGCAATAATGAGTTATTTACCTCATCAATACTGCCCTTATAGGCGCACGCAACCTCTCCGTCCTTAACGACGATGATATTACCGTTTTCGCTCTTATTACCGTCGCAAAAGCGCTTACATTCGCTAATGCTCGGAAGCTCCTCAAAAACATATATAACATCGGTATCGGTGCTATCCTCTGAGCCGTGAACATAGCGAATGAGCCTTGATTTTTCCTGCTCAGCCATTTTCCCAAAATCAGAGGAGTGCGGAAATGAGGACTGTTACACAGCCGAGAGCCATAAGTCCTGCAAGAATCCAACAAACTACTTTTACTGCGTTTACCTTTGTCTTTTTCTTCTTATTCTTCATTATTTGCGACCTTTCCTTTTATCATCAATTTTTATTTGCTTTTCCATTATATCCTTTTCGCTAAGCAAAATACCTGCGGCAGGAAGCACTGTCCTGCGGTAGCGCGAGGGCGCTTCGGGGTATCTTTCAAGGTAGTTTTCAAGAACCTCGGTGATTACCTGCTTTTTCTTAGCGTTGAGAACGAACACGGTGTTACCCATTGCGTATCTCGTTGTCATTGTGTCAATGTCCGTTGTTTTAATAAGTATTGCCTTACTGTCGGAGTTTATCATAAGAACCTTGGGGTCCTGTCTGTTTTCATAGACTATTTTTATGATTGGAGATGCGCTGGAGTATGCGTTTTTGAGCTTTTTCCTTGAGCCCTGTGTCGTATATTGGCTCATTGGCACACCGAGCGCCTTTCCGTTTTCAAAGAAGAACACAATCCTTTGCTCGGGCGAATAGTCGGGATTTATCTTCATAAATATCGGCTTTTCATCCTCATCGAATTTAAGCTGTTTTCCTACATATGTTCCAAGCTCTGACGCCTTTGACAGCTCAAAGTCGCTAATCTTAGCAAAGTAAAGCTGAGCCTTATTTGTAAAGAAGATTACATCATCCTTATTCCTTGCCTCAACCTCGCAAATCAGCTCGTCGCCCTCCTTGAGCTTATGCTCGGAGTTGCCACGGAGTGACTGCTGAGTAATCTTTTTGAGGTAGCCCTCCTTGGTGAAGAACACTGTGCAGGCGTAGTCCTCAATGAAGTCCTCCTTCTTGAACTCAACGATGTCGGTTGCGTGGATAATTTCGGTTTTTCTTGGCTTACCGTGCTTTTTCTTGATGTCGTTAAGCTGTCTTATGATATAGGACTTCATCTTGATTTCATCCTCAAGAAGCGCCTTCAGAGTGTCCATTTCCTCCTCGAGCTTTTTGATTTCCTCAAGGCGGTTGAGAATGTATTCTCTATTGAGGTGACGGAGCTTGATATCGGCGATAAATTCCGCTTGAATCTCATCAACTAAGAACGCATTCATAAGGTTGGGGACAACCTCGTCGTCCTTTTCGGTATTCTTTACGATTGCGACTGCCTTATCAATATCAAGAAGGATTTTGCTAAGTCCTACGAGAAGGTGGTGCTTTGCCCTTTTCTTTTCAAGCTCAAACCTGAACTCGCGGGTCAAGCACTGGATACGGAATTTGATCCACTCTACAAGGATTTCGCGAATGCCCATTTGCCTTGGCACGCCGTTTATAAGAACATTGAAGTTGCACGCAAAGCTATCCTCAAGCGATGTGAACTTAAAGAGCTTTTGCATTACGACCTCGGGGTCTGTGCCTCGCTTTATATCTATTGCGAACTTGAAGCCGTCAATACCGATTTCATCACGGTAGTCGGTGACCTCCTTGAGCTTGCCTGCCTTTATCAGGTCGGCAATATCCTTCGCTATTGCCTCAATAGAGGTGGAGTACGGAATTTCAAGGATTTCAATACAGTTCGCCTTGCTGTCAAAGGAATACTTTGCCCTTAGCTTGATTGCGCCCTTACCCGTTTCGTAAACCCTTCTTATGTTTTCTTCCTCGTAAACGACATAGCCACCGCCCGAAAAGTCGGGAGCCTTTACGATTTCCATAAGCTTATCGGTATCGGTTTTACTGCTCTTTAAGAGTGCGATTGTAGCATCGCAAATTTCAACGAGGTTGAAGGAGCATATTGATGATGCAAGTCCTACTGCAATACCGAGGTTTGGAGATACGAGCACATTCGGGAAGGTTGTGGGAAGGAGCTTTGGCTCTTTCATTGTGCTATCGTAGTTATCTACCATTTCAACGGCGTTTTTATCAATTCCGCTGAAGATTTCGGTGCAGAACGGGTCAAGCTTTGCCTCTGTATATCTTGACGCGGCGAATGCCATATCACGGCTATACTGCTTACCGAAGGAGCCCTTGGAGTCTACGAATGGGTGGAGCAACGACTCATTACCCTTAGTAAGACGGACCATTGTTTCGTAGATTGAGGCATCGCCGTGCGGATTGAGCTTCATCGTTTCGCCGACGATATTCGCGCTCTTTGTCCTATGTGCCTGCGGTGACAAAAGTCCCATTTTATACATCGTATAAAGGAGCTTTCTGTGCGCGGGCTTGAAGCCGTCTATTTCGGGAATCGCGCGGGACACCATTACACTTACGACATACGGCATATAGTTTGTTTCAATAGTCTCGGTTATTGGTTGATAGCTTGGCTCCTTTTCCACAAGAGTCTCTATTTCCTCTACCTTCTTTTTCTTAGCCATTTTTCTCTCCTATCACTTTATACGCGCAAGCGCGAATCATTCTGTTATATATTGCAAGGGAATCACCGCTTTTTTGGGGAAGGTGTGCGTATACTGTATCTACGCCAAGCTCGTCCGCACGCCTTAGCAGGTCAAAAAGCCTCCTTGCCTGTTCCTTTATATCCTCTTTTTTACCGACCGGCAAAAGGGGGATTTTTTCAAATTTAGGAATTTCCTCATCGTAGCACATAACCGCGCATTTTTCGCGCTCTGCCCTCTCCTTTACAAGCGCCTCAAAGCCGTTTTCATCAAGATCAACAAGATACAGGCTTGCAACGGGGGCATAGTGCTTATACTTCATTCCCGGGGACAGGGCGACCTCGCCCTTCTTAAGCTCGGATATGACTGCGCCCGATATTGTCACGCTATCACACACCTCGCTAAGCATTTCGGCAGTTACCGCGCCCGGGCGAAGCAGGGTTATGCTATCGTTTGTTATTTTAATTACCGTTGACTCAACGCCTACATCGCATTGTCCTGCGTCAATGATAAGCGGGATTTTCCCGTTCATATCATTAAAGACATGCTGTGCGGTGGTTGGTGACGGCATTCCCGATTTATTTGCCGAGGGTGCGGCAATCGGCACTCCGCTTTTCTCAATTATGTATCTTGCGGTTTCGTGCACGGGGCATCTAACCGCTACGCTATCAAGTCCTGCGGTGACCTCGGGGGGGATTACATCTCTCTTAGGAAGAATGACGGTAAGAGGTCCCGGCATAAACCTTAATGCAAGCTTATAATAAAGCTCGTTTGTATATGCGATTTTCTCGGCGTCCTGCGGTGTCGCTATATGAACTATTAGCGGATTGTCGGCGGGGCGACCCTTTGCCTCAAAGATTTTAAGGCACGCCTCGGCATTATAGGCATTTGCGCCAAGTCCATAGACGGTTTCGGTGGGAATACCGACAAGACCGCCGTTCTTTATTATTTCAGCGCCCCTGTCAAGCCCCTCTTTATCCCTTGCGTCTACTACCTCTGTTATCATCATTATCCTTAGCCCTTAGTTATTTTCCTCGCCCTTTAGCTTTTCGGCGGCGTCAGCGGTTGCGAGCTTTTCAAGCATTTCACCGATATCGCCGTTCAAAAACGCCTCGAGGGAGTAAATTGTATATCCTATTCTATGGTCGGTTACACGACCCTGCGGATAGTTATATGTCCTTATTCTCTCGCTTCTGTCTCCTGTGCCGACCTGACTCTTACGCTCAGAGGCGATTTTTGAGCTTTGCTCCTGTTGCTTCATATCATAGAGCTTTGTACGGAGAATCTTGAACGCCTTATCCTTATTTTTAAACTGACTACGCTCATCCTGACATTCAACAACTATACCCGTTGGCTTATGGATTAAGCGAATTGCGGACTCGGTCTTATTTACATGCTGACCGCCCGCGCCACTGCTCTTACAGGTTTCAATTATTACATCGGTTGACAAAATTTCAACCTCTACCTCCTCAGCCTCAGGCAAAACTGCGACTGTGGCGGTTGATGTGTGTATTCTTCCCTGTGTTTCGGTTTCGGGCACTCTTTGCACACGGTGAACACCGCTTTCAAACTTGAAGCGTGAGTATGCGCCCTCACCCGTTATCATAAAGGTAACCTCCTTGAAGCCACCAAGACCTGTTTCATTACAGCTCATAAGCTCGGTCTTGAAGCCCTCGGCATCGGCATACATATTATACATTCTGTAAAGGACATATGCAAATAATGCTGCCTCATCACCGCCTGCACCGCCACGAATTTCAATGATTACATTCTTATCGTCGTTGGGGTCCTTGGGGATCAGGAGAATTTTCAGCTCCTGTAAAATTACCTCTATTTTTTCCTTGCACTCCTTATACTCCTCAAGAGCCATATCGTAAAGCTCTCCGCCCTCATCCATGAGAGCGCGTGCGCCCTCCATATCGCTTTTTGCTTTATTATACTCGCGATATTTTTCAATGATGGGTGAAAGGCTTTTATACTCCTTCATGAGCTTTGTAAACTCATCCTGATTAGAGATTATATCGGGGTCGGCAAGGTCCTTTTCTATTTGATTAAACCTTTGCTCGGCTTTGTTTAGCTTATCAAACATCTTACTTCTTCTTTACGAGATGGATTGCAAAGCCACAAATCTCGTCCTTCAAATAGATTACCTTGAGCTTTCCGCCCTCATCGTATGCGGCGGTTTCCTCATTAAACTCTACACCGAGGGATTCAAGATAAATCCTTGCTCTGTCGGGGAAGTTTGTAGCGATTGCGATATGTCCGTTCTTACCGAGGTACGGCTTGTGCATAAATTCAAGCTCGGTGCCTGCGAAGGTGGAGCTGTTTCCTACCTTACAGTCAAGACCGAAGAGCTTTGAAATGAGTTTTGCGCCTTGAAGTGCTTTTTCTTGGTTTTCGCAGTTAATTCCAACATGAACGAGCTTGAAGCCGAGCATTTTCATAACCGCGTTTCTTGTAAGCCTTGTGATTTCCTCAAAGTTTCCTGCCTCAATAAGAGAGTCCTTTACCATAAAGCTACCGCCACATGCGATAATCTTATTAAAGGAGAGGTAGGAGAGCATATTTTCCTCGTTAATTCCGCCTGTCGGCATGAATTTAAGTGCGCCGTACGGTGCGCTCATAGCCTTTATCATGCTAAGACCGCCTGCGCTCTCCGCCGGGAAGAACTTTACAGCCTTAAGTCCAAGCTCAAGAGCCTGCTCAATCTCGCTTGGGGTTGCGCATCCCGGAAGGATTGGGTAGCCCTTTTCAATGCAGTGCTTTACTACTCTTGGATTAAGACCTGGGCTAACGATGAACTTCGCGCCTGCCTCCCACGCCTCATCAGCCTGCTCGGGAGTGAGGACCGTGCCTGCACCAACGAGCATTGTAGGAAGCGCATCGGTAACTGCCTTGATTGCTTCCTTTGCGCATGCGGTACGGAAGGTGATTTCAGCGCAGTTAAGACCGCCCTCGGCAAGCGCCTTAGCAAGCGGAACTGCGTTTTTTACATCGGTGATTTTGATTACCGGTACAAGACCGTATCCATAGAGTTGATTAAGAATGTCCATTATTTTATCCTCTTTTCGGTTTTTTTACTTAGATTATTTGCAAAATGCGCTGAATGCCTTATGAGCCTCATAGAGGTCGTTTTTAGCGATTACCTCCATAGGCGCGTGCATTGAAAGAACGGGTACGCCGATATCTACTGTGTCGATATTGTGGTTTGCGATATACATAGCGACAGTACCGCCACCGCCAACATCAACCTTGCCAAGCTCGGCGGTTTGCCAGATTACGCCACCGTCCTCAAAGATTTTTCTTATCTTAGCGACATACTCGGCGCTTGCGTCGCTTGTTCCGCTTTTACCTCTTGCGCCTGTATATTTTGACATTACTACGCCTGAGTTTACAAGCGCGGAGTTGCGCTTTTCGTAAACCTCCGGGTAAAGCGGGTCATAGCCTGCGTTTACATCGGCGGAGAGGCACATTGAATTCGCCTTTACAACGCTGAGGTTGCCGCCGAGATTTTCACAAAGCTCGGAAAGAAGGTCCATGATGAGGTCGCATTGCATTCCGCTGACGCCGTCACTGCCTGTTTCCTCCTTATCGGCAAGCACGCACATGATTGTGTGCTTGCTATCCTTATTTTCAAGGACAGAGGTGATTGCGGGGTATGAGCATACTCTGTCATCGTGTCCGTAGCCTGCAACGAATGAACGGTCAAGACCGAGGTCCCTTGATTTCATTGCGGGAACGAGAGAAAGCTCCGCGCTCATAAGGTCGCTTTCGGTGATGTCATACTTTTCGTTGAGGATTTTAAGAGCATTGAGCTTTACCGCCTCATCGCACTCGCCATAGGGCTCGCTACCGATAAGGACATTCAAGCCCTCACCCGAGAATGCCTTTGCAAGTGGCTTTTGCGCTTGGTCCTGCGCAAGGTGCGGAAGAAGGTCGGTAATGCAGAAGATTGGGTCGCCCTCGTCCTCGCCGATTGTAACATTTACGGTTTCGCCGTCTATTTTGGTAACTACTCCGTGAAGCGCAAGCGGAATTGTGAGCCATTGATATTTTCTTATTCCGCCATAGTAGTGGGTCTTCAGAAACGCCATTTTATCGCTCTCGTAGAGTGGGTGCTGTTTAAGGTCAAGCCTTGGTGAGTCAATGTGTGAGGCGCAAATTCTAACGCCGTTTTCAATGCTCTCGGTGCCTGCTACAAAGATATAGAGGCTCTTTCCGCGATTATTGAGGTAGTATTTTCCGCCACGCTCGATTTTATCGCCGAGCTTATACTCCGAAAAGCCTGCGCTCTTTGCCATTTTTATGCCCTCTACAACTGCCTCGCGCTCGGTCTTTGAGGCATCAAGAAATGCCATATAGCCCTTGGCATACTCCTGCACTCTTTCCTTATAGCCCTGCTCCTCGCTTGAGAAGGCGTTCTTCTTTTTATAGAAAAGCTTTTCCTTTAAAAGCTCCTCCTGTGATTTTTCGTTTTTGATTTCGTTACTCATAAAACGCTCCTATCTATTCAGATTTAATTTTTTTACTGCTTCAATAATGTGAGCATCAAGGCTATCGCTTCCGTCATTGACAATTTCAATGTCGCAACGAGCCCTCAGCTCATCATCGGTTATTTGAGAGGCAAGGCGGGACATCGCCTTTTCCCTCGTTATACCGTCACGCTCCATAATTCGCTTGATTTTAAGCTCACTCGGGGCTGTGACGCACATTGTGACATCACACATTCTATCAAATCCGCTTTCAAAAAGCACGGGGGCATCAACCGCTGTTGCGACAGCTCCGTTACGCTCGTTTTCGGCAAGGATTTTTTCAGTTTCGCGCTTTATATGCTTATGTGTGATTTCGTTTAGCTTGGACAAACTTTCTTGGGCGTTTTCGCCCTCAAAGACTATTTTCGCAAGTGCCTTTTTATTAAGTGAGCCGTCGGGGGCGAGAATCTCATCTCCGAAATACTGCGTAAGCTCGCTAAGACATTTTGAGCCACGGCACACGACCCTCTCGGTATAAACCTTATCGGTATCGATGAATGAAATGCCATGCTCGGCAAGCCTTTGACAGGTATAGCCCTTTCCTGCTCCGCTTGAGCCACAAAGACCTATTACAATCATAATCCACCTCAGTCTATGCGAATTTCTCTACCCTCTTTATCGGAGAGGTAGGCACATTCAAGCACTCGTTGAATATGTGCGCCGTCATCAAATGACGGGCAGGTGGGTGTTTGATTTTCAACCGAGGCACAAAAGGCGTGCATGCTTCCGATATGGCCTCTTAGCCAGCCTATTGGGGCTTTTATTCCCGGGAAGATGCCTGCGGGGGCTTCATAGCGGTTGACGCACTCTATTTTTGTATATCCGCACTCACCGCCAAGGGGAGAATCGCTCCTTGATTTTGAGTAGTATTCAAGGAAGTTCATATCCATAAGGCTGAAGCGAAGGCTACCCTGCTCACCGTTTATTTCAAACGAGAGGTCATCATTTGAGCCTACGGCTATCTTACTAACATCTATTGTGCCGACTGCTCCGCATTTTAGCTTAGCTATCATATAAAACGCCTCATCGGCATTTGTTTGCCACTCCTCTCCGTCCATTCCGACACGGGTGGGGTATGCAATTTGGCTCTTACCTATTACGCTTTCAAGCTCACCGCCGAGGTAGTAGATAAGGTCAATGGCATGCGAGCCGAGGTCAAAGAGAACTCCGCCACCGCAAATATCCTTATTTTGCTTCCAGCCTGCTTTTTTTGAGGTATCGGTTGCGCTTGAATGAAGGTATCTTGCCTTGAAGGACAAGAGGCGACCGAGCGCACCGCTGTCTACAATCTGCTTTGCGCGGATTACTGCGCTCAAAAATCTGTTATTGAACACGATTTGCGCACGCACTCCATGCTCCCTTGCAAGGCTTGCAAGCTCCCTTGCCTGCTCACTCGTTACCGCAAGCGGTTTTTCACAATACACATGCTTGCCGTTTAAGATAGCCTTTTTAGCGGTTTCGTAATGGTAGATATTTGGGGTGCATATATCAATCGCATCAATTTCGGGGTTGTAGATTATATCATCCTCATTATCGGTATAGAAGCCGAGAGAAAATTTTTCGCACGCGGTTTTGGCGTTTTCAATATTTTTAGTGCATACGCCGTATATTTGCACGCTCGGGCACGGGTTAAAAAAATATTTTAGGTTTTCAACGCAGTATGCGTGAGTTTTACCCATTGAGCCGAAGCCGATAAGTCCTATTTTCATACAAGGCTCTCCTTCCATAGTGCTTTTACATAAGATTATGCCATCTCATATTAGAGTATAGCACTTTTCTTTGTTTTTTTCAATATTATATTAAAATTTTGCAAAAATTTTGTGCGCAAAGCAATATAATATAAAAATCAACGCACCGTGGGTGCGTTGACTTAGGTATTTTACACGCTTGGAAGGGTGATGCCCATCTTCTCTGCGGTAATGCCCGTTTGAGATGATAAGAGCATATTTGCGAACTTAGCCACAAGGCTTGTATAGGACTGATAGAAAAGTATTTTCATCGTTGTCGGCGGGCTATCGGTATTGGTTTCAAGATATTTTATTTCAACATCGGGGAACACCCTGTCAAAGTAGTCCTGATTGAGGGTTGAGCCCATTACCTTAAGCGTTGCCTTATGGTCAAGGTAGCCTACGATTGTTTGCTGAGCATAATTATAATCGTACATATTTACCGCAAATTTTCCGTCGTTATCATCGTCGAGTTCGACTGTGATTGTAAGGCGGTTCATTCCCGTTTTTGATGCTATAAGGTCGATTTGGATATAGAGCTTATCCTCCTTGCTGTCGTACACATAATAGTATTCTCTGCCAAGGCTCGTTTGGGTTTGCGGGTCAAAGGTGTAAATGTAGTAAACCTCATCCTTATGGTAGGTGTTGTTATTCATTATGTAATACTTGAGAATGTGAACCGCATTTTTGTCAATAGTATCGTTATAATGAACTGAAATGTCAAGGGGAGTGGCTAATTTTTCGTTATTTACCGCTTGAACGGCGGACGCTTTTATAGCGAAGTTGAGGTTTTGGGCTTGGTCCACCGTAAGGGTAACAATTCCTATAACCTTACCTGTGCTGTCAAGAAGCGGTCCTCCGCTGTTTCCGCCCGAGATAGGCGCGGTAAATTGGATGCAGTATTTGCCGTTTATGTATCTGTTTTCGTTTGAAATCATTCCGTGAGTAAAGGTGCCCGTAAGACCGAGTGTGCTACCGATTACATACACATTGTCGCCCATTTCGGGAGCTGACGATGAAATTTCAAGGTACACCTCATCACTCGTTTCAACCTTCAGAATTGCGACATCCTGCGCCACATCGTATGCTACGAGCTTGACGCTTGTTGTAGACTCGCCACCGCTGTATTTAGTGATTGAGAGCTGATACGCGCCCCTTATTACATGATAGTTTGTTGCAATATAGCCGTCGGCGGAAATAAAGAAGCCTGTGCCGACTGCCATTCTGTCGCCCTTTCTGTCAAGGCAAAGGATTTCAACAAGGGCATCCTTTGATTTTGCATAGATTTCCTTGGCGGTTGCCTGTGCGAGGGTTTCGGAGTTTACATACGGTCCCTCGTATGAGTCACCGCAGGTTTTACATACATAAAGGGTATGCGCGTCCTTTTGCTCGGTCTTTTCCACCGGGTATGAAATATAGCTACACGCAACTGCGCTGAGCGTTTGCTTACGGATAAGCGCATCGCACCACTCACAGCGGTATTCTGCCTCTCCCGTTGATTTACAGGTGGGGTTTTTAGTGATTACAGGCTCACCCTCATCATGTGGCTCAAGCGGGGTGAAGGCATCATCGTAGGTATGGCTACAAAGCTTACAAATATGGGTTGTATAGCCTTTATCAACACAGGTTGCGGGATATGTCTTATTTGAGTAGACATGGGATAGCTTTGGAACGGTAATTTCCTCAATAAGCTGTTTGCAGGTGTTACAGTATTTTTCCTTTTTACCCTCTTTATCACAGCTTGGCGACGACACGCTTATTACCGTGCCCTCGTCGTGTCCTGTGGCGTCAACATAGTTTTGCTTTCCAACCGCGCCACATTCGCATTCCATAAGGGTATAGCCCTGCTCTGTGCAGGTAGGGGCGATTACTGTGCTTACAAAGGCGTGGGTATGCGCTCCCTCGCTACTGTTTTCCGTCGGTATTCCGTCCTCATCTCCGCAGGACACAAGGCACAAAACGGCAAGAAGCATTACAAAAAATATAATAATTTTGTTCTTCATATTCTCTCCATTTTAAATATTTAAGATAATTAACAAATATATTTTATCACATATTATTCAAAATGTCAAATATAAAGTTGACAAATGTGATTTTATGTGTTAAAATATGTCTATCAAATTTTTTGGGGGTACATTTTATGAGTAATCTTAACATAGTTTGTCTTGACCTTGAGGGCGTTTTAGTTCCCGAGATTTGGATTGCATTTGCGGAGGCGACGGGTATTCCCGAGCTTAGAAAAACTACCCGTGATGAGCCCGATTACGACAAGCTTATGAAATATCGTATTGGCATTTTAAAGGAGCACGGTCTTGGACTTAAGGAAATTCAAGACACGATTGCAAAAATCGAGCCGATGGACGGTGCTAAGGAGTTTCTTGACGAGCTTCGCTCTATTACGCAGGTTATCATTATAAGTGATACATTTACACAGTTTGCCGCGCCTCTTATGAAAAAGCTTGGCATGCCTACAATTTTTTGCAACACTCTTGAGGTAGCTGATAACGGCGAAATTACAGGATACAGAATGAGAGTTGAAAAATCAAAGCTTTCAACCGTTAAGGCGCTTCAAAGCGTTGGATTTGAAACAATTGCAAGCGGAGATAGCTATAATGACCTTGGAATGATTTTAAATTCTAAGGCGGGCTTCCTTTTCAAGAGCACGGACAAAATCAAGGCTGACTATCCTCAGCTTCCTGCATTTGAGGAGTATGATGAGCTTCTCGATGCTATAAAGAAGGCACTTTAATTTAATAAAAAAGAGCAAATATACAAGATTTATTTTGTCTTGCATGTTCGCTCTTTTGTTTTATGAGGGTTTTGTTCTCTTTTTAGTCCTCCGAGATGAATTTCAGCGCCTCGCAAATGTCATCGTTTATGACAAATTCGGCAAGGTGGTCATATGGGGTGGAGTCACGGTTGATGATTATTAGATGCTCGCCTTGGTAATTTTCGACAATGGAGCATGCGGGATTGACCGTAAGTGACGTGCCACCGACGATAAGAACGTCGGCGTCGTATATTGCATTTACCGCCCTATACAGTTTTGAGGGATTGAGTGATTCGCCATACATAACAACGTCGGGGCGCACCATTTCGCCACAGTCCTCGCAATACGGAACTCCGTTTGTGTCGAGAATATAGTCGAGGGGGTATTTTTTGCCACAACCGACGCAGTAGTTTTTATCTACACTACCGTGAAGTTCGACTACTCTTTCGCTACCTGCCCTTTGGTGTAGTCCGTCGATGTTTTGCGTGATAACGAGGTCGAGTTTTCCGCTTTTTTCAAGTTTTGCAAGTGATATGTGCGCGTCGTTTGGCTCGGCATCGGGATAAATCATATTTGCGCGATAGTATTTGTAAAATTCGTGCGGTTGGCTCATTAAATAACTGATATGAAGGATTTCTTCGGGGGGAGTGTCGTCGTAATCCTCAGTATAAAGTCCACCGCTACCGCGAAAATCGGGAATTCCGCTACCTGTTGAAACACCCGCACCGCCAAAAAAGACTACGCTATCGCTATTTTTAATTATTTCTTTAATTTTTTCAAGATCGGTCATAATATTTCTCCTTTCGCCTATGCGCGCTTATTCTTTACTCCCATTATAGCACGAATTTGCTCGGTGCGGTCACATTTTTGCTACTTTTACAAAAAGAACAGGATTTAAAATCCTGTTCTTTCGTTTAATTTATTATTCCTCGTCGTTTGAGGGAAGGAGTGCGTATGATGATGAAGTAGGAAGATTTGCCTTTACGAGGTCAAGTGTTACCTTTGTAAAGATATCGTTGCCGATTTTTGCCTCAACAGCATAATTGTTTTCGGCTTGGATATATGTTACATTTCCGTTTGCATCAATTACGTATGCGGTGATAATAAGTTCAAGAGTGCTTGACGCATTATTTGCCGAATTGAAGTTGATTGCGCAGTCGAAGTTGGTGTAATCAGGTGTAATTCCTACTTGAAGTGCTTTTGCGTTTCCAACCTTGCCATCTACGAAGAAGTTACCTTCAAATGTATTTGCGTTTGCAATTACGATACCAAAGTTAATGTTGCCCATTACATCGGTATATGCTTTCAAGCGATCAAGGTCAACGGTGTATCCGCCGTTAAGACTGTTACCCTCTCCGTTTACGGAATAGCCCTTTGCTGTGAAGATTGGAAGAACTGCGACCGTTGAAACAGCGTTTTCATCGTCACAGTTAGCGCATCTTACAGATGCTTCACCGTTCTTGTCAAAGCCCTGAGGATATGAGATTGCAAATACCAGCGCACCGTTTTTAACGTCAAACTCGTGTCCGAGCGCTTCAATCTCTTGGGTTTGGCAAATTGTATTACAAATTGAACAACGTTGATATTTCAAGCCACCGTTTGTGCAATCGGGAGTTATCTCGTATAACCACTCACCATTTGAGGTATGTCCCACGGGCTCATCAGTTTCGCTAAGAACTACTGCATCACAGTTATCATTCTTACAATATTGGACTCTTGTTTGTCCAACGGTACAGGTGCCATTTTCGCTAACCACCCATTCGCCTGTTGCGGTATGTCCTGTTGCCTTTATAACCTCGGCACTCATTACTTGATTACATAGTGAGCAGGTAATTTGTGAAATGCCATCTACTGTGCAGGTTGGGGGAGTTGTGGTGGTTGCGCCTGCGGTATGCTCCTTTGTTTCTCCAACCTCAACTGATGTGGTTTCATCGCAGTTTGCACACTTATATGTAGCTACTGATTTTTCACCACATTTTGCTTCGGTTTGAGATATGAGGGTAGCGCCATTTGCTGGGTCAAATTCATGTCCGTTTGCAGGGATAATTTCGCCTGTAATGGTGATTGTACCGCCTGTTGTATCTCCTGTATAGCTTGAATAAGCAGTTACTGTGTAGGGGTATTCTCCGTTTTCAATAACTCCGCATGGGCAATCAATGGTATAGCCTGCTACGCCTGGTAGAGTGCAGGTTGGCTCTGAGTCCTCAGCCACATATTTATGTGGAATACCATTGTAAATTACATAATGACAGTTTTTAGGGGTATTAGCTACGCCATTTGCATAAATGAACACATTATATGCGTTTCTATCATTGATAGAGCAATCGCTCGCATTAAAGGTTAGCGAATCCGCATGAGAATAAATGTATAGGTCATTTTTAGCTGCGTAGTCTCCAGAGGTTTTAACGCTGAGTGTCCATTTACCGATGTATTCAACATCCATCAGTACTACCTTAGATAGTACAGCGTTTCCGCCAAAGACTGAGGTATTATTACCATCATCTCCAAGAGAAATCTTTCCATTACTTCTATTAGTAAGGCAATTTGCACCGACATAAACATACTTAATTGTTTTTGTTTCAGCGAATGATTTTATAGAAAGGGTTACTGTTGAATTATCAGGCAAGATAACCTCTTCAAGAGCTGATCTTTGGAAGGCAAATCTTCCAAAATAATAGGTGTTACCCTCGCTCATAAGCACATGCTTAATTGCGCCATTAAATCTAAATGCGAGATTTTCAAATGTTACATCTGTATTTCTTGCATCAATTATTGCAAAGTTAGGGCAGGTTGGGGTAGTAACCGTATTGCCTGCGTTATCAGCTGTATTTGTAGCGCTTGATTTTACGGTAAACTGCTTAAAGGTAGCTATTGTTCCATCACCAAGAACAAGCTTTTCAAGGCTTGCACAGGTATCAAATGATGCGGTTTCAAAGGTTATTTTACTTCCGTCAGCGATTGTAACCTCGGTAAGTGCGGACATATCCTTAATTGCGCCTGTTGCTATCGTTGTAACACCGAAAATTTCAAGCCTTACGATATCCGCCTTTGTATATGACTCGGTTTCGGAAATAACGATAGTGTCAGATATGCCATTTAGAGTAACGCTTCCGTCGGAATTTGCTGTTACGATAAATATACTGTTAAATGGAGCTGATATGGTCTTTTCTTCTCCGTTTTCGTCCTTTACAACTATTGTTGCCAAAGCGTCTGTCGTGTCAGCTACATAGTCCTGAGTATATGAGTCGCCACAGTTTGCGCAGGTATATTTTTTTACACCAGAGGTGCTTACGGTTGCAGGGGTTACAATTTCAATGATGCTATAATCGTGACCGAGTGCTTCCGCAACATCAACATAATAACTTCCACATCCGCAACGGAAATAAGCAAGTCCGTCTTCCGTGCAAGTAGGAACTAATCCGTCGCAATACTCGGCTTTTACATAGTTATGAACACCGTTTGAGCCCTCAACAGTGCAGGCTACGTATTCTACGGTGTAATATCCTGTTTCGGCATTGTAAACGGATTCATATCCGTCCTTCAAGAATTCGTCGGGAAGTTTGGCGTTAAATGTTCCACCCTTAATATCGTATTCAACGTATTTCAAGTATGAGTTTGAGGGTAGCCAATTAAAGTTATCGTTTGTAGTTGTAAATTTCGCGCCCGGCTCAATCATGAAGTCGGCGAATGAGGTTGTATAATCCGTGCGAGGATTTATCCACCAGCTATCACCCGTAAGGGTAACGTCAGCGCCCGAATAGATGTCAACGTTAGAAAGCATTGTCCTCTTGGTATTGCAGTTTACAAGAGAGTGAGCAACAACCGTTCCCCAAATTTTAACATTTGGGCAAGTAAATCCCGCGCCTGAGCCCGTGGTGCAATAATCGTTAGGAATTTTAAAGAGCGAGCCCGTTGTTTCAATATAAACATTTTTACCAACCACAATTCCATAGCTTTGGCTATCGCCCGAACCGTGTTTGCCATAAGAATAGATACCGTCCGTAGACTTCAATTCATTTGCAATTATCTTTCCCTCGTTTTCGCTGTCGAAGTTAAAGAATTGCATATACATTCTTGTAGCACTGAAAAGATCTCCCGTTCCCTTTGCGGTGATTGTATGTCCGTTTAAGTCAAAGTAGATACAGGTTGTGCCATTGTTTGCCTCCCATCCCGGAAGTCCGGTAGATGAATTGATTTCCAAATCCACGTCAAGGCGAACAAGACTGTTTCTATAAGCGGACTTAACGTATTTTTGAAGATCTTCTACGCTTGTAATTACGTAGGCATACGCCTCTTTCAAATTAGTGTTTTCGGTAAAGGTTACCTCTTCTCCGGGCTTATAAAAAGTTCCGTCGGAAGTGAACCAACCGTAGAATACCTTTCCGTCCGTTGTGGTGACGCTGGTATCTCTTAGCGTGATTTTACCGTTTTCATCGGTGGTCGCAGTTGCCTTGCTGGTGCCGTTTACTTGGCAATACTTAACCGTGTAAGTTTCGGCAGATGCGATTACTGCAAAAATCATACAAAGTATAAGCGACATTACGAAAACGATACCGAATTTCAGTTTTCTTGTCATAATTTTTCTCCTTGCGGGGACGCCCCCGCGGGCATGTAATATTTTGATATATTACATACTAGCATACCGTGTGTTTTTTGTCAAGTTGCACAAAAATCGAAGCCCCCCCCCCATTTTTTGTGTATATTGCACAAAAAACTTGTGATTTTTTTATTTTAGGGCTTGGAATGTGGCTGATTTTTCCGCTTGACTGCTTGGGAGCCATTAATAATTTTGGTTAATTTATACAAATTGTGAACAAATTGTAAATTTTGCGCGCTACGCATTTTTTGAGAAATTCATGCCTGACGGGAATGATGATAGAAAAAGGAGCAAGGGACTATCCCTTGCTCCTTTAGCATTTGCTTTGATTATTTTTTGCTTTTGATATATTCATCAATTGCGAGGGCTGAGGCTTTTCCTGCGCCCATTGCGAGAATTACTGTGGCGGAGCCTGTTACTGCGTCACCGCCTGCGAAAACTCCCTCGCGAGAGGTTTTTCCGCTTTCATCGGCGATAACTCCGCCCCATTTTTGGGTATCAAGACCGCTTGTTGTATCCTTAATCAGTGGGTTGGGTGATGTGCCGAGAGCCATGATTACGCAGTCGACATCGAGGACAAATTCACTGTCCTTTTTAGCCACAGGGGCGCGCCTTCCCGAGGCATCGGGCTCGCCAAGCTCCATTTCAACGCACTTCATTCCTGCTACGCAACCGTTTTTGGGGTCGCGCTTATCGTTTTCGTTACGGTATGAAAGAATTTCGGTTGGGTTTGTGAGGGTTTTAAAGATAATTCCCTCCTCAATAGCATGCTCAATTTCTTCTTTTCTTGCAGGAAGCTCATCCATACCGCGACGGTACACGATATAGACCTCTGCGCCAAGTCGCCTTGCGCATCTTGCGGAGTCCATAGCAACATTTCCACCACCGATTACAGCCACTCTCTTGGCGTTTTGGATTGGAGTTGCGCTATTTTCCTCATATGCCTTCATAAGGTTTATACGGGTTAAAAACTCGTTTGCGGAGTAGACGCCCTTTGCGTTTTCTCCCTTTATTCCCATAAACTTGGGGAGTCCTGCGCCAGAGCCGATGAATACCGCGTCAAAGCCCTCCTCATCAAGAAGCTCATCAACGGACACGGTCCTGCCGACGACTGTATTTGTTTCGATTTTTACGCCGAGCGATTTGAGTCCCTCGATTTCGGTCCTTACGATTGATTTCGGGAGTCTGAACTCGGGGATTCCGTATACAAGCACGCCTCCTGCCAAGTGGAGCGCCTCAAAAACAGTTACATCATAGCCCATTTTAACGAGGTCAGATGCGCAGGCAAGTCCTGCGGGTCCTGAGCCGACAACTGCGACCCTGTGTCCGTTAGAGGGTAGCTTATCGGGCCATTTTACGGTGTTTGCGTTATGGTAATCGGCTACAAAGCGTTCAAGCCTTCCGATTGCGACGCTTTCACCCTTTATGCCTCTTGCGCACTTGCTCTCACACTGTCTTTCCTGTGGGCAAACTCTGCCACAAACGGCAGGGAGTGACGATGATTCGGATATGATTTGATATGCTTCCTCAAATTTTTCCTCGGCAACGAGGGCGATAAATTCGGGGATACGGATTTTTACAGGGCAGGCACTGATGCAGGGCTTATGCTTACAGTTAAGGCATCTTTTTGCCTCATCTACCGCCATTTCCTTAGTGTAGCCGAGCGCAACCTCGCCATAGTTGGTGATACGAAGGCTTGGGTCCTGGCACGGCATTGGATTTTTTACGGGTGACATATTTGCCATTTTAGTTTTCCTCCTTTAGCTTAAAGAGGTTGCACGCCTCGGTATGCGCATGACGCTCACGCTCGGCGTACATATTTGAGCGCTCCATAGCCTCATCAAAGTCTATTTCGTGCGCATCAAATTCGGGACCCTCAACGCATGCGAAAACGATTTTTCCGCCTACGCTAAGTCGGCATCCGCCACACATTCCCGTGCCGTCAATCATTATTGGGTTCATTGATGCGACGGTCTTTATTCCGTATTTTTTAGTAAGAAGCGATACAAATTTCATCATGGGGAGTGGTCCTATGGTGATTACCTCATCATATTTTTCGCCACTCTCAATGAGCTTTTCAAGGGCGGTGGTGACAAGTCCCTTTTCTCCCCTTGTGCCATCATCGGTCATAAGAATGAATTTATCCGATACAGCCTTGAATTCATCCTCAAGGATTACAAGCTCACTCGTCCTAAAGCCTGAGATTACATGAACCTCACAGCCGTTATTATGGAGCTTTTTAGCCACAGGGTAGGCTATTGCACAGCCAACGCCTCCGCCAACGACTGCGACCTTTTTCAGTCCGTCGGTGTGGGTGGGTCTGCCAAGAGGTCCGACAAAATCGGCAATATAATCGCCCTGCATTTTATGGTTGAGCGCCTCGGTTGTCGCTCCTACCACTTGGAAAATTATTGTTACACTTCCCTTTTCGGGGTCTGTATCGGCAACGGTTAGCGGAATTCTTTCTCCGTTTTCATCGGTGCGGAGAATGATGAACTGTCCTGCCTGTGCCTTTTTAGCTACTCTCGGAGCTTCAATTTCAAGTCTTGTGACTGTCTTATTAAGCTCATCTCTTTTTAAAATCTTATACATTTTTGGTTCCTTGCTGATTCCTTAGTTAATTACCGAAAGCTTTTCCTTCAGGGTTTGATAAAAGCTTTTATCGGAGATTTTTACAATTTTTGTTGTGTGGGGGGCGCGCCTTATTTTGATTATATCGTTATTTTCAAGGGTCTGGCGCGATTCTCCGTCAATTTCAATACATGGCTTGCCGTTTTCAGACACATTTTCATATTTTACCGCTATATCAACCTCGTCGTCGTGGTCGATGACTATGGAAAAGCGTTGAAAATATGTAGGGGAAATAGGGGTTATAACCATACTTTTTGAGGTCGGGGTGAGGATCGGTCCGCCAAGGGACAAATTATATGCCGTTGAGCCCGTTGGGGTTGCAACGATTACTCCGTCGCCTACTATTGTTTCGGTTACCTTTTTGTTTATTGCAAGCTCTGCCTGAAAGGCGTGTATAAGCGTTGAGCGCGAGAGGCATGCCTCGTTAAGGCTTATAAATTCAAGCACGGTGCTTCCCTCGCGTATGATTTTTCCGCTTAGCATTATTCTTTCCTCAACGGTATAGCTACCCTGAAGAAGGCGTTCAATTCCCTCGTCCGCATCATCCTCTCCGACTGCGGAAAGGTAGCCAAGGCGGCCGAAGTTTATGCCGAACAGCGGTATATCAAGACCGAAAAAGCGCTTTGCCGTGCGGAGCATAGTGCCGTCACCGCCAAGCACGATGGCAAGCTCGGCATCCCTTGGAACGGGGTCGTTTTCGGAGTAGATTTGCGCGCAAACGCCCTTTTTTCCCAAAAGCTCCTTTGCTTTTCTTGCGTATTCGACGCTTTTTTGCTTTAGGGTATTAGGTACGATTATTATTTTTTTCATTCTTTCTCCCTTCCCCTGTCAGGCTCTTTAGCACGAGCTCCTTTTCCATTTCAAGCTTTTCAAGGAATTTTTCATCAATATCGGTCATTTTATAATCCTTTTTATAAATAAGAACATCCTTGAATTCGTTATTTGGCGCTTCACAATGCTTTTGGACAAGCCCAAAGGCGCTGAGTGTATCGTTTGGCACAGGAGATGCCCACATATATGAGCTTTTTGCCTGCGAAAGAAGCTCAAACTGACTGCCTCTTTCGTAAACGAAAATTCTCCTTCTATTATTTATGCTCGGACCCGTCCTTGTTTTATCCGTATAAGGAACTGCGTTATCACCGTGTATGAGCTCTACCGAGTTTTCAAGAAGATCCTCATACTTCAGGCTTTTACGCTTGGCAAGGGGGTGAGCCTTACTCATTACGACAACGCACTTAAAGGTCAAAATCGGCTGTGCGACAAGTCCCTTATCCTTTATATAGTCCATGAAATATTTTTCATCTATGGTTTGATATCTGACAATGCCGAGATTATAATCGTTTTCGGACACATTTATTACTGTTTCCTTTGAGTTGGTTTCACAATAGCGAATATTGATTTCCTTCTCTGTATCAAGGTCGGCAACGAGATCGGCAAATGCCTTTGATATATAGCTTCCTCGGGGAATTGAGATGTTTGTTTGTTGAAAAATCTGCGGTTCA
Source organism: Clostridia bacterium (assembly GCA_017466455.1). The sequence continues at coordinate 145,958 of JAFTUD010000001.1, read as the reverse complement.
CGCAGGGACTTCATTTTGTCAATGTCGTCCAGAACATTTTTTGCGTATTTTAAAAATTCAAAGCCCTTTGCGGTGGGAACAACGCCCTTGGAGCTACGCTCAAATATTTCAATTCCCACATTTTCCTCAAGCTCATGAATTGCTTTACTGAGGTTTGGCTGAGCCATAAAGAGGTTGGCTGCCGCCTGTGAGATTGATTTTGCTCTTGCGATTTCAATTGCATACCTAAGATGCTGTGTGTTCATTTTTTGCCCGTCCTTAGGATAAATATTTTGCTTTATGTAATTTTATCACTTATTTTCTTTAATGTCAATCTTTTTAGTATATAATTTTTTATATATTAAAAGAAAATCACCGCAAATGCGGTGATTTTCGTGTTTTTTAATTATTCCTCATCGTTTGAGGGAAGAAGCGCGTCGTTTGATGCGGGCTCGGGAATGTTTGCCTTTACAAGATCAAGAGTTACGCTTGTGAATATGCCGTCTGCGATTTTTTCCTCGCCGACTGCGTTTGCGTAGTCATTTTGAGCTTGAACATAGGTTACATTGCCCTCGGCATCGATTACATACATAGTAATAACGAGCTCGAGTGTGCCTGAGTTTGCGCCAAAGCCGTTTATTGAGCAGTCAAAGCTTGAGAAGCCTCTTTCCTTTGCCTCGGCAACGACTGATTTTTCACTGTTTACCTTATTTTCAGCATTGAAGAAGGACGCGCCTGCGAAGCTATTTGCGTTTGCGATTACAATACCGAAGTTAAGTGCAGGATTCAAGCTTTCGTATGCGGTGAGCATATCAACATTGATTGAGAAGCCACCGTTAAGTCCTGTTCTGTCAGCGCTTAGTGAGTAGCCCTTTGCTGTGAAGATTGGCTCACATTCGCCCTCGTTTGTTGCATCGCAACGGGCGCATTTTGTGAATACCATACCGTTCTTATCAAAGCCGTTTGAATAGGTAATTGCGTTTACGACTGCGCCATCGGCAATATCAAATTCGTGACCGAGAGCGTCGATTACTACTACCTCAATGACAGCACGGCAAACGGTGCAACGGTTTTCCTTTTCGCCTGCCTTTTCACAGGTTGCAGGAACTGTTACTGTCCATTCGGTGCTTGGGGTGTGTCCGTTTGGCTCGGTTGTTTCGCTAAGAGCTACGAAGCCACAGCCCTCGTTCTTACAATATTGAACTCTTGTTGCGCCAACGGAGCAGGTAGCCTCTTGAATTGTTACCCATTCTCCGCTTGCTTGGTGACCGATTGCGGGGATAACTTCACCCTCAGCGAGTGTGTTACATACTGTACAAATCTTTTGCTTGAAGCCATCGGCTGCGCAGGTTGGCTCAAGGGTTACTGTCCATTCAGCCTCGGGAGTGTGTCCTGTTGCGGTGTCCTCTTGAACGACTGTCTTTGTTTCGTCGCAACGAACGCACTTATAGGTTATTGTTGCATCCTTAATACAGGTTGCAGGGGTTGTTGAAACGATAATTTGCTTTTCAGCGTCATTTTCATAGAACTCGTGACCGAGTGCAGGGGTTGTTGTACCAACGGTAATTGAGCCCTCGGTAACTGTTGTTCCGTTTACTGCTGTGCCTGCGTTTACGCCCTTATATGTTGTATATGTTGCGTCTGCTACTACTCCGCAGGGACAGTCGGTTGTATATCCTGTTGAGCCCATTGCGGTACAGGTTGCATCAACGCCACCCTCGATGTATTGGTGAGGAATACCCTTAACTATGGTGTATGCGGGATATTCAACATCAACGCCACCAACGGTTTTTGTAATTGCACTGCACGAGCTCATTGAGCCCTTCCAGCCTGTTGCGTTGGTGTAAAGGATTACACCGTGGGACTGGTAAAGGAAATTATTTCCCGTGGAAAGGCTGGTGCCGTGGTGATAAATTCTGAGCACATCCTCGCCCTTATTTGCAAGGCATGCGAAATATTGTCCTGTGATGTTTGTAACATCCATAAGAACGATTGTTTGCATATAGTAGCATTGGTCAAAGATGTTATCAATAGAGGTAATTCCGCGACCGATGTAGACATATTTAAGGTTGTTTGCTTGATAGCAGGTTGCGTATGCTGCCTTCAAGGTTGCGTAGTCAGGAACTACAAATTCCTCAATGCCTGCGGTCTTGAAGGTGCTTGCGGCGAAGTCATAAGATTTGCCTGTTCCCATTACGAAGTGCTTAAGGGTGGATTTACCCTCAAACGCGCTTGTAAGAGTTGTTACATTTGCCTTGCTTGCATCAATTGTAAGGTCAGCGGTGTTACCGTTGATTGTGTTACCACTGAAGGTAACTGTGCAATCGCCAAGAACGATTGAATTGAGTGCGGTACAGTTGTCAATTGACTTGCTTGCGAAGGTTAAATTTGCGCCATCAAGAAGAACGATTTCCTCAAGGGCTGTTGCGTTTTTGATTGCGCCTGTCTTAATGCTTGTAAAGCCTGCCGGAACAACGAGCTTAACGATATTTGCTATTGTATATGTTGTTTCAGCATTATCGGGGTCAGCGAAGGTCTTTACGGAGTCAAAGGATGCTACGAAGCCTGACAAGTCCTCGCTTACTGTGTAGTTATACAAATCCTTTACAAGTGCGGTGATTTCCTTATTTCCGCCCTCGGTTTTTACAACGATTGTGATTGTTTGGTCACCCGGGTCAAATGAATATTCATAGGTGTAGCTATCATCACAGTTTTCGCAGGTTACGCGCTTAATACCGTTTTCAGTTGCGGTTGCGATCTTTTCTATTGTAACTGCGGTGTAGCTATGTCCGAGTGCGCTAACTTCGTCAACATAATATGAGCCACACATACATCTATAATAATGATACCCGCTTGCGTCACAGGTTGCGCTCATTTCATTGAACGGCTCTTGAATCTTGAATGTATGCTCACCGTTTGAGCCTTCAAGATCGCAAGGCACGAATTGAACGTTGTAACGTTCCGTTTCGGCGTCATATACATCATCGTATCCATATTTCAAAATTCCGTCCGGAATTTTTACGTTATACGTTCCGCCCGTTACGTTGAAATTGAATGCTGTAAGGTCTACTTTCCAGTCAAAGTTTGCAGGATCTGCCACTGTAACCTTGGCGTTACCGATTGTCAACACGCCTACTTTTTTTGTTTGAGACGTATTGTATCTATCCCACCACGTGTTACCTGTGATTTCAACCTCTGCACCGTCATAGATTGTAACCTGAGCCTCTACTGTTACAAGGTCTACTTTTGAAAATCTAATTAGTGTTTCCGATTTACTTCTTCCGTAGATTTGAACCTTTGGAGATTCTATTGTTTGATCACCCGTATAAGAATTCCACGTATAAACGAGAGATTCGTTACACTCGGCATATACGTTTGGACCTATTAGCAATCTATGATTTCTGCCGTCACCGTATCCGTGAGGCTCTACACGTAAAAGTCCAAGTCCGTCTTTAACGCTTGCAATGATTTTTGCTTCTTTTTCGTTAGAGTTGAAAAATCTGATGCCACCTCTTTTTATATACATACCCGAGCCCGAGTTGTCATTGGTAGAGGTGTTTACAATGGTGATAGTGTGTCCGTTAAGGTCAATTCGGTGAGTAGTCCATTCATCCCAGTCTATTTGAGATGTGTAACTGAGGTCACAGTTAAGCCGAACAATTTGCCCACCCTTTTTGGTCAAAATGCTTGCAGCATCCTCTTGAGAATTTATCTCAAAAGCATTTGCTTCTATGAAAGTGGTATTGGCAGTAAGTCTTACGGTTTCACCAACCTCATAAAATTTTCCGTCATCGGTAAACCATCCATAGAAGGTCTTGCCCTCTGTAACGGTACTTTTCCTGTCCGGAAGTGTGATTGTTCCATCGTCCGCGGTTTTTTCGCTTGTGCTTGAATCCCAACTGTTACCACTGTTGCGATACGAATACGTTACGGTATACTGTTCGGCTGATGCGAACACCGTAAACAAAGCACAAAGCATTGCTACCATTAGAAGAACGATGCTGAGTTTAATTGCTCTTTTCATATTTTTCCTCCTTGCGGGGACGCCCCCGCGGGCATTAAAATTTTATATGATTTATAATATCACATACACGAGATTTTGTCAAGTTGCACAAAAAATGAACCCCCCCCCCCTATTTTTGTTTATTTTGCACAAAAATCTTGCAATTTTTCTACTTTAGAGCTTGGAATGTGACGGGGTTTTCGGCTTGATATTTTGTTGATCGATGAGTATTTTGGTTATTTTATACAAATTGTGAACAAATTGTAAACTTTTCGCACGCAACACAAAAAGCACGGGTTTCCGTGCTTTTTGATTGATTTTGGATTATTTTCTTGCAAACGGTGAGGCTTTATCAAAGGCGGGGTTATAGCCGTAGAAGTTTTTCTCATCCATTTTATCCTGCGCCAAGCCAAGCGCCTCGGCAAAGCGTTGATAGTGAACGACCTCTCTTGCTCTTAGGAACTTGATTGCATCGCACACATCGGGGTCATCAACTAAACGAAGGATATTATCATAGGTTGTACGCGCCTTCTGCTCGGCGGCTAAATCCTCGTGCAGGTCTGTTAAAACATCACCCTTTGATGCCATAGCGGCGGCGGTATATGGGAAGCCTGAGGCTGAGGTTGGATACACGCCCGTTGTATGGTCTACGAAGTAGGTGTCAAAGCCGTTTTGGCGAATTTGCTCCTGTGTGAGGTTTTTAGTGAGCTGATAGATGATTGCGGATACCATTTCCACATGTCCGAGCTCCTCTACTCCCACATCGGTTAAAATTCCGACAATTTGCGGATACGGCATCGCTATTCTTTGGGTGAGGTAGCGAAGCGATGCGCCTATTTCACCGTCAGGACCGCCTATTTGGCTTATAATGATGCTTGCGTACTTAGGGTTAGGGGTTTTGATGTTTACGGGGTATTGAAGCTTTTTTTCGTACTGAAACATTTATTTTACCTCCTCATTTTGCCATGGCCAAGGTCCTTCGATCCATTGCCAAGAGCCTTCTTGTCCGTCAAGGGCAATTTTTCCGTAGCGTGCCTCATACTCCGCCATAGCATTTTGCTCAAGCCTTTTATACTTGTTATAGAATTCAAGGGCGGATTTTGATTGTGGGTGAGAGTCAAGATACAGGCGTGCATCATAGACTGCGAAGGAATACATCTGGAGCTGGCGCATAAGGCGTGCGCGGTTTGCGTTGTTATTTACCATTGTGCGCCTCCCTTTCCGCGACATCCTCCGTTTTGAGAGCATCCCGACATATAGAAGGGCTTATTAAGCTCCTCAAAGATTGTTCCGTTGATCAGGGCAATTTCGGGGTCGTAGATGCTTTTCCACTCCTGCATTACGGGATAAACCATTGCAACAGGGCGGGTGGTGTAGCTGTTATTTTGACAGTTTGGCTTCGGAGCTACGGGTGACGGCGAGCTATTGCAGGGCGTTGTGGCGTCGCTTCTTCTGCCTCTTAAAAAATTTGAGAATTGTTGATAGTCATTTTCATGACCTCTTGAATTTCTTTCCATTCTCTGTTTCTCCTTTCGAGCTTTCGCTCAATACATAATATGACAAAAGTCGCCATAAAGACACAAAAGCTCCCGTGGGAGCTTTTGTAAAATTTGGAATGGTGCTAATGCAAATGCGGAGTTCGGAATGGAGAAAACTGCTTCGTAGCGAATGGAAACAGCTTGTACTAAGCAAAAGCGGAGTTTACGACCCGAGGTACTCGGGCGGAATGCGGATAAGTGACAGTCCAAGAACACGAGCCTTGGCGAAGTGTGATTGGCTTAGTGGAACTTATGCAAGCGACCGTAGGGAGTCGCAATGCGGAGTGCGGAGTGCGGAGTTCGGAACGGTGCTATCGCAAATGCGGAGTTCGGAATTCGGAGTTCGGAATGATAAGTTAGAATATTGCTCGGGGCGAGGGGAAGCAATTTATACTAAACAAAGGCGGATTTTGCCTACCGAGGCACTCGGGGCTTCGGAGCGTGAGGAAACAGCTCGCACTAAACGATTGAATTATCTGAACACAAATTTTGTCATATGCGGGCGGAGCTTTTCTTGTGGGATTTCGCCGTCGAAGAACTCGGCGCTTTTTCCGTGGAAAACGAGATAGTCTACATTTTCAAGGTCAAATTTGAATTTTTCGTGATACGGCGGACCGTATGAGCCGAAAAGAAGCACATCCGACGCCTTGGCATATGCCTCGGGAAATTTACTTACGCATTCATAGCTTGACGCACCAAGATAGGTAAATCTTTCGTTATCGGTTGAAACGGAGAAGGAAACGCATCTTTTCACCGAAATTCCTACCCTTTCATACTCCATTATGTCAAGGAATGTATCGTTAAATGCGATATTTTCACATCCGTTTGGCAGAATTTCAAGCAATACGCCCTTTTTTGACGCTATTTGCTCAATGATGGCACACTGCTCTGCTTCCTGCTCGGTTTCGGGGGTGGGGAGCATAACCCTTCTTACGATTGTTTCATCTGTCAGTGCATCAAAGGCGACCCCTGCGCGATAGCTATAATCAGTCATAACATACAGGTCTATATCGGAATATCCAAGATGCGAGGCAAGGGCGCTTGACATTTTCATTGTGGTTGTGCTTGGCGCGCTAACCTCTATTATCATGATATCATTTCCGCTTTCAACTGCTACAATGTCGCTCGCACGGTTATCATATGCAGTTATTGAAACGGTGTTATTTCTTGATATTACGGTATAGGTGCTTGCCCCTGCCATAATTACAATTCCGAGGGCTAAGGTAAGGGCGGAATACTTAATTTTCCTTTTATCAAGCGCAAAGAACAAAATTACCGCAAGCACTGCCACGCATATTCCAACGGCGTGGGCAGGGGTTGTAAAGGAGAGGGTTAAGAAGTCTGCCTTTGCTATTTTTGAGGACATTTTAAGCGCAAGCGAGGTTATAAGCTCGGCAGGAAGTGTGAAAATGTACGATGCGTACGGGACTGAGCCGATTAGCAGAATGAACGGTCCGAAATATAGAAGCAGAGTAAGAAGCGGAACGAAAATTATGTTGAAAAATGGCGCAAAAACAGACACATTATCAAACTTAATTATCATCATTGGCATTGTAAAAATCATAATTGTGATTGATGAAATTAAGCTGAAAACGGTATTTTTAAGAAGCCTTGGCTTGATTTTCCTGAATATTTTTATACGCCTTGAAAAATATGAGCTTGCAATACAGCCGAGCATTGCAAGGAAGGACAAAATCAAGCTTGTTGACATAATTGAATACGGGTCAAGGGCGCAGATTAGGAAAACTGCCACAAAAAGCGAGGTTACGCCATCCCTTCGGAAGCCGAAAAAGGACAGTATGTAGAAGATGATGAGCATAAGTCCTGCTCTTATGGCTGATTGAGAAAAGCCCGTTACCGCGGTGAATGAAATTATGATTGCGACAAGAACGGTATATTTTATGCTTTTTCTCACCCTTAGAAGGTCCAAAAATCCATACGCCATTGAGGTGAGCAGGGAGATATGTATTCCGCTAAGGGCGAGAATGTGGCTAATTCCAAGTCTTGAAAAATCACGCCTTACATTATCGGCAAGTGCGTCCTTATTTCCGAGTAGCATTGCCGAAAGAAGGGTATATGTGTCGTTATTTACGCATTTTTGAAGGTGGCTTGAGAGGAAATTATTGATTTTTGTAAAGACTGCGCTTAAAACGAAGTTGTTCCTTGAAACAAGCTCGTATTCCTCAGCCTCGCCAAACAAAAGCATTCCCCTTTCCGCATAAAAATCCTTTTCGCTATATCCGATTTTCTCGCCGTCAGCAAAGGGGTAAAGGCTTACGCTTGCTTTGATTTTATCACCTATTTCTATCTCGTTTTTAGGCAGGGTTACGGGAATTTTGAGCTTGTCGCCATCAATTTCAAGCTCGCCGATGACGGTCGTTTCATAGGGCATTGAATAGCGGACATCGGTTACAAGTATTTCGGCTACGACATCGGTGTTTTCGTATTTTTGGGCGATTTTTCTATCCACCTCAAAGCTTGTAAGTGCGCAAATTCCGCAAATCAGAAGGCACACGCAGGTAGGCAGAAGCTTGATAACGGTCTTTAGCACTGCGTCGCTTTTTCTTTTAATGATAGCAACGAGGGTGGTGGCTACAAGGGCGAGGGCAGACAAAACAGTCAGGACAATATCAAAAACATTTCCAAGGAAATATCCAAGATACATACAAGCAATAAAAAGAAAACACCCAAGAGCAAGGGGTCTATGCTTAAATATTCTCATTTTCTCTCCCTTCCGCACAGCCGTGCCTATCGTTTTCACAATTAGTTTATCATTATGGTATGCAAATTTCAATAGCTTTAAAAAATAACAGGCAAATTTTGCCTGTTATTTTCAGAAATATTCAAGGGTGGGCGAGGGCGTCCCGTTTTAGTCCTCTGCAATCGCGTTACCGTTGATCTTAATTTCGGTTACTTCATTACATCTGTAAAATCGGGATTTTTTATCGTTTGATGAATTCGATTTTCAACCCTTATTTTATCAGGATTTATAACACACTCGCTCTTAGGAATATAAATAACATCATAGCATGTATAATAATTATCACTCTGTTCAGGCTCTTCTTGAATGTCAGAATCCCTCTCTACATAATAAACAGTTCCGTCAGTAGAATAACTCATTTCGTCATAAATCTTCAAAACATCTGCCATAATGACAGCTTCACCGTTATCCGTGACATAAGCGTCCCTGTATCCTATAAGCAACGACGGATTTCTTGATATAATTAGAATGTAGTTGTCGGATAAGACTGCTTCTATCTGATTGTCTTCAATATCGTTCCAATAAAATCCTTTATCGGTAAAATATTCTTGCATTTCTTTTTTGCTTTCAATCAATCTTATTGCCGGTTTTTGAAAAACCATCTCCTCTTTTTTGTAAGTTTTTCGATAGTAATACTTAACATATCCCTCATTCTTGGGATTTGCTCCTATCGGCTCGGCATTTGTGTTTTGAGTTTCCGTTGAATCCGTGCCTATGGTTGAGGACTCGCTTTGTTGACTGCTTTCGCTTGATGAGCTTTCTTCATCACCGCAAGACACAAGAGTTCCAAAGCAAAATATCAACGCCAAAAGTATTGATAATATTTTCTTCATAAAATCACACTCCTTTATTTAAGGGCGGGCAAGAGCCCCCCGTTTTTTAATTACGATATTGCTATTGTTTTCGCAAAGTAATCATATCAGTCATACATCTAATGGTAAATATGTTCGCGAAATTCATAATTATGTTCCCATATTACGAGAGAGATTTCCATATTAGATGATATTTCCGCGCAAAGCGTTCTTGGAATAATAATCAAATCAAAAACCGGCCAAATTTCTTGGTCTTCCTCGGGCACATTGGTATAATTCGTAAATTCAAGAACAAGTCTACAAGAATCTGTTTTCTTTTCAAAATCACCATAACGCTCATTTTCTCGACTCTTATACCCGTCTTGATATACTGCTATAATGAAGTTTTCATTAAAAAGCTCTTGAGTTATATTATCAGAATCGCTAATATTTCCGTCATTTACAAAATTCAAGTAATCGGAATATTCAGCAAAAACAAATCGGTCAAAAGCATTATATAAATGCTCATTAAATTTGTCTTCCTTTAAATAACATCGTTCAAATGAATATTCCGTTTTTATTTTATTGATTTTAGGTTCCCAAGCTGATGATTCACTACCGCAAACACTTGAATATTCACCTTGTGATGATGAATTTTCCTCGTTACCGCACGAAATTAGCATGCCAAGGCAAAGAATGAGTGCCAAAAGTATTGATAATATTTTCTTCATAAAATCACGCTCCTTTTATTTGTGAGGGCATTTAGAATGTCCATATTCCCCCTTGCTAATTTAATTTTATCACACCGTATTATGATTTTGTTGATTTTCACAAAACCTTCACATTCAAAATGGAAGGTTTTACATTTTGCACAAAAAAGCAAGGATTTTGACGGACTTGGAGAGCCGATTTTTGTGCAAATTGCAAACAAAAAGCCTCTTGCCGAAGCAAGAGGCTTTTATTTGTATTTTTGAAATTAGATTTCAGCGAAATACTTGATTGTACGAACCATTTGGCTTGTGTAGGAGTTCTCGTTATCGTACCAAGAAACAACCTGTACCTGATATGTGTCGTCGTCAATCTTTGCAACCATTGTTTGAGTTGCATCGAAGAGTGAGCCATAACGCATACCGATTACATCAGATGAAACGATTTCGTCGGTGTTGTAGCCGAAGGAAGCGTTAGCCTGTGCCTTCATAGCTGCGTTGATAGCGTCCTTTGTTATATCCTTGCCCTTAACTACAGCAACGAGAATTGTTGTTGAGCCTGTGCAGGTAGGAACTCTTTGTGCAGAGCCGATAAGCTTGCCGTTGAGCTCAGGAATTACAAGACCGATAGCCTTTGCAGCGCCTGTTGAGTTAGGAACGATGTTTTGAGCGCCTGCTCTTGCACGGCGAAGGTCACCCTTTCTGTGAGGACCGTCAAGAATCATTTGGTCGCCTGTGTAAGCGTGAACGGTTGTCATAATACCGCTTTGGATTGGGAATGCATCGTTAAGAGCCTTTGCCATAGGAGCGAGGCAGTTTGTTGTGCATGATGCAGCTGAGATGATTTGGTCATCAGCTGTAAGTGTTTCGTTGTTTACGCCGAATACGATTGTCTTAAGGTCGTTTCCTGCAGGAGCAGAAATAACTACCTTCTTAGCACCTGCGTTGATGTGTGCCATTGACTTGTCCTTTGAGCAGTAGAAGCCTGTGCACTCGAGAACTACATCTACACCGAGCTCAGCCCATGGGCAGTTTGCAGCGTCCTTCTCTGCATAAATCTTAATGGTCTTTCCGTCTACTGTGATGCTATTTGCTTCCTCATCAACTGATACGGTATCAGCAAGAGCGTACTTGCCTTGTGCTGTATCATACTTAAGAAGGTGTGCAAGCATCTTTGCGCTTGTAAGATCGTTGATTGCTACTACCTCGTAGCCCTCTGCTCCGAACATCTGTCTGAATGCAAGACGTCCGATACGGCCAAAGCCGTTAATTGCAACTTTAACTGACATTTTAAAGTCCTCCAAAAAATTTTATTTTGTGTATGGAACCTTCCATTCCCTACCGATTATATATTTTATACCATTTTGGAAAAATATTCAAGAGTTTTTTGAAAATTGTCCATTTTTCTCACTCTTGCATAAAAAATTTCGCTTTTTTATACTTTTTAATATCAAATATTACAAAAAGTATCTTCTTTATATTAAAATGTTGAACTTTTTATTTAATTTTATTTGACATACTGCGCTTTGATATGTTATACTATATGAATAAGAGCTATCAAGGGGGGCACATATGGAGATTTTTAAAACTCTTATTGGAAACGATGACATTAAAAATACTCTTGGCACTGCTGTCGCCTCAAGGAGCTTTTCTCACGCTTACATAATCGAGGGAGCGCAGGGCACGGGAAAGAAAACCGTCGCCAAGCTTGCCTCGGCGGGTATTCTTTGCGAAAGCAACGACGCCTGTCCGTGCGGGGTATGTCGCTCGTGTCAGCGTGTGCTTAACGATTTACATACTGATGTAAGATTTTTTGAGATAACCAAGGTCGATCAGGTGCGTGCGATAAAGCAGGAGCTTTACAACTCGCCAAACGAGAGCGATTACAAGATTTACATTATTGAAAACGCGCACAAAATGAATGTGAAGGCGCAAAACGCGCTTCTCATTTCCCTTGAGGAGCCACCAAAGAATGTAATTTTCTTTCTCTTGACTCCGAATGCCGGCACGCTACTTGAAACAATTCGCTCACGGGCGCAAATCCTCAAAACGAGCTATCTTGAGAAGGATGTTATTTTTAATCATCTGAAATCGCTTTCTCGCTCATCCCTGTCAGATGAGAGGCTTGAGGAAATTGTCGTTGCCTCGGCGGGGTCGCTCGGATACGCTATTGATTTACTTGATGAGGAAAAATCGCAGGAGCTACTCGCCAAGCGTCAGCTGGCGCTTGATTTAACGCTTGATGTCTTGCGTGACGATGGCGAAAGCGTTGCTCACATGCTTACTCTGTCCTCTATGCCAAGAGAGGAGCTTAAGGACCTGATTTCACTTTCTCTTGAGGTGCTTGGCGACATTATGCTTGTAAAGAAAAATCCCGATGCGTCGCTTTATTTCTTTACGGCGAAGGAAAAGGCTCTTAGCATAGCTAAGCAGTACAAAATGGAGAGGCTTTGCGCCTGTCACGAGTCATTTTTCACCGCAATTTCGGACCTTAATATGAATTGCAGCTCGGCACTTACGCTTATGTCAATCCTAACGAATACTAAAAAGAAGGGCAAATAAAATGTCAAACGAAGTAAATAATGATGTAATTAACGATACAGCCACACAAGGCACTCAGGAAATGACTGAGGTAATTGGCGTTTGCTTTAAGGACGGCGGAAAGACCTACTACTTTGCGCCGAACGGAATCAAGGCAAAATCAACGGACTACGCCATTGTGGAAACGGCTCGCGGTGTTGAATTCGGCAGAGTTTGCGCACCTAACAAGCTTGTTGCCTCAAAGGATGTTGTATCTCCGCTTAAGCCTGTTTTGAGAATCGCGACGCCAAACGATATAAAGCAACATGAGGAGATAAAGAAGAAGCAGTCCGAGGCTATGAGGATTTGCCAAGCTAAGGTTTTAGCTCACGAGCTTGAAATGAAGCTGATAGAGGCGGAATACACCTTTGATATGACAAAGCTCACCTTTTACTTTACCGCTGACGGAAGAATTGACTTCCGCGAGCTTGTAAAGGACCTTGCCTCAACCTTCAGAACGAGAATTGAGTTAAGGCAAATCGGCATTCGCGATGAAGCCAAGTTTATGGGCGGACTCGGTATTTGCGGACGGCAGTTTTGCTGTTCATCCTTCCTTCCCGATTTTGTGCAGGTTTCTATCAAGATGGCGAAGGAGCAAAATCTGTCGCTTAATTCCGCTAAGATTTCGGGTGCGTGCGGTAGGCTTATGTGCTGTCTCAGATACGAGCATGAGGCGTATCAAGAGGAAATTCGCCTGACTCCGCCTGTCGATTCCTCGGTTAAGACTCCTGACGGCATCGGAGTTGTTACGGACACAAATCCCATAAGAGGGCTTATCAAGGTTATGATAAACGAAAATATAAAGCAGTATCACAGAGATGATGTTACCGTAATTTCCTATCCAAAGAAAAAGTCGGAAAAAAACACGAATAATGAAGAATAATGACAACTAATTTTCGTTTTTATATTGACAAAATTAAATTTTGTGATAAAATTAGTTTATAAAAGCTCCTTTGGATTTCCATTGAGCTATAATAAAAATCTATACGGAGGTATTCAAAATGGCTTTCAAAATTACTGATGCTTGCATCGCTTGCGGTTCTTGTGCTGCTCAATGTCCTGTTGAGGCAATCAGCGAGGGTGACATCTATGTAATCGACGCAGATGTTTGCGTTGGATGCGGAGCTTGCGCAGGTCAATGTCCTGTTGATGCTATCGTTGAGGAATAATTCAAATCAAACAGCTTAACGGACTCCTTACCGAGTCCGTTGTTGTTTAATAAGCCACTTTTTATTATTATGCTGAATAATGACGAAAGAATAAATGAAATAAACGAAAATCTCCGATTGATTGAAAAGAAAAATGGGCTGACCTTTGGAACTGATGCCTATCTTTTATCATCATTTTTACCATCACGCTCAAAGCTGATTGGCGCGGAGCTGGGCGCCGGCACGGGGGTAATCTCCCTTCTTGCTCTCAGTCGCAAAAAGTGCGCACATGTGTATGGATTTGAGGTGCAGGACGAGTTTGCCTCTCTATGTCAGAGGAATGCCGAGCTTAACGGATTTTCGGACAAGCTTACCGCCATATGCAAAAATGTCAGGGACGCAGGTCCGCTTGATACGGTGAAAGAGGTGGACTTTGTATTTTCAAACCCGCCGTATATGAAAAGCGATGCAGGAAAGGCGAACGAGTGTGAGCAAAAGAATATCGCAAGGCACGAGGTGTGCGGTGATATTAACGACTTTTGTGCGTGCGCCAAGCGACTTTTGAAGCACGGCGGTGACTTTTATGTTGTTTATCGCCCTGATAGAATGGCAGATTTGATTTTTGCGTTAAAGAAAAACGGCTTAGAGCCTAAAAAAATGACGCTTATATACCCAAATTCAACCACTCCCCCTTGTCTTTTGCTGATTTCGGCAAAGCTTGGTGCAAAAAGCGGAATGGTGACAACCGAGCCGATTTTTATCTATAAGGACGGAACAAGCGAGTACACCGAGAGGTATGCGAAAATTTACGAGAGTTGTAGCTTTGAGTCAAGTGACATAAGGTAAGCCAAATAAGTTTGAATAAGGAACAAAAATGAGCAGTATAAAATCTAAAAATGTTTCAAAAGAGGACAAAAACGCGATACAGGGTGGGGTTTTATACCTTGTTGCGACCCCTATCGGAAATTTGTCCGACATATCCGAGCGTGCGCTAAAGACCCTTCGCGAGGTTGACTTTATAGCGGCGGAGGACACGAGGAACACGGGCAAGCTACTTGCCTATTTTGAAATAAGCAAGCCTATGGTGAGCTACTTTGAGCATAACAAGAGGGAGCGCGGTGAGGTGATTGCTTCTCGCCTGCTTAACGGTGAGAGCTGTGCGCTTGTTACCGATGCCGGCACGCCTGCGATTAGCGACCCCGGTGAGGACCTTGTACGCCTTTGCGCCGAAAGGGACATTACTGTTACATCGGTGCCCGGCTGTTCGGCGGTGGTAAACGCCCTTGCTCTTTCCGCGCTTGCGACGGGAAGATTTTGCTTTGAGGGCTTTTTAAGCACTAACAAGAACGAAAGAAGCGCACGCCTAAGTGAGATTAAGGCGGACACGCGCACTACGATTTTTTACGAAGCGCCTCACAAGCTGAAAAAGACGCTTGGCGACCTGCTTGAAGCATTTGGGGACAGGAAAATCTCGCTTTGTAGGGAGCTTACAAAGCTGAATGAGGAGATAATTCGCACGACCCTCTCGGGTGCGGTTAAATACTATGAGGAGAATGAGCCACGGGGTGAATTTGTCCTTGTTGTCGAGGGGGCAAGCAAATCCGAGGCTACAAGCAACGCATTTTGGGCGAACATGAGCGTACAGGAGCATTTTGAGCATTATATCTCGCTTGACCTTTCCAAAATGGACGCGATAAAGGCGGTTGCTAAGGACAGAGGCGTGCCTAAAAATGAAATATATAAAATAATTAACGCATAAAATTATAAAAAATATAAAAAGCCCTTGATATTGGGGCTTTTTTTTGTTAAAATAATGTATTATGAGGTGGTGGGGCTGTTTTTATCTCTCTGCCCGCTTCAGATGTGATATAGCGTTACTTATCACTTGACTGTGGAGGAATTTATGAAAAAAGTTGCTTTTGTTGGCGGTAAGATCTTCAACTCGGTAAGCGAGAGCTTTGTTGAGGCTACCGTGCTTTGTGAGGACGGGTTTATTTCCGGAGTTACAAGGGATAGCTTTGGCGATGATTATGAAATTATAGACCTTGAGGGAAAATATCTTATCCCCGGTCTTGTCGATGTGCATACGCACGGAATCGGCGGATATGATTTCAACTTCGCTAAGGAAAATGAAATACAGTTTATGACTGCGAGATACGCGCGAATGGGTACGACCTCTATTATGGCTACTCTTGCCTCGGACACATTTTCGCATCTTACAAATTCGGTATTTAAGATAAATCAGAACAGGCTCAACGCAAAAAAGGGCTGTGCGAATATAATGGGTATTCACCTTGAGGGCAGATACTTAAATCCCTTGGCTAAGGGCGCGCATGCCGAGCATCTTTTGGCTAAGCCAAGTGCAAACGAGCTTGCGGAGTTAGCAGGCGCGATGATGCCACATCCTATACACGCATCCTTTGCTCCCGAGCTTGAGGGCGGTGATGAGTTTATCAAAAAAGCGAATGAGCTTGGCGTTACCGTTGGAATTGCGCATACGACCGCGACATACGAGCAGGCTATGCACGCGCTCGAGCTTGGCGCACGCTCATTTACTCACACATACAATGCAATGACAAAGATACATCACAGAGAGCCCGGCGCTACTGTTGCAGCGCTTACGGCGGATACAGCCTATGCCGAGCTTATTGCTGACGGATTTCATTCTCACCCTGCAATGGTAAGGCTTGCGTACAAGTCAAAGCCCTCGGATAAGCTTGTGCTTATTACTGACTCGGTAGCGGCGGCTTGCATTCCTGACGGAAGCTCCTGCAGTGTTGCGGGAACTAAGGTGACTGTAAAGAACGGCTGTGCTGTTAATGAATTCGGAGTTATTGCGGGAAGCACGCTTTCAATGTTCAAGGCATTAACGAATTTCATGAAATTTTGCGACATTCCGCTGACAGAGGCTATCAAGTATGCGACGGTAAATCCCGCAAGCATGGTTAAGGCTGACGGAGTCGGAAGAATTGCGGTTTCATACCGTGCGGATTTTATCGCTATTAAGGATATTGAAAATCCCGAAATTGACACAGTTTATGTAAGTGCAAATAAGGTAATTTAAGGAGTCAGATATGAAAGAAAAGTTTTACATGACAACAGCCATTGCGTACGCATCGGCAAAGCCACACTTTGGTAACACCTATGAAATTATTATGGCGGACGCATATGCAAGATACAAGCGACTTCGCGGATATGATGTGCGCTTTATGACCGGAACTGACGAGCACGGTCAAAAAATTCAAAACCTTGCCAAGGAAGCAGGACTTGAGCCACAGGCATATGTTGACAAGATGTCGGGTGTGATTAAGGATATTTGGGGACTTATGGGCTCAACTCACGACCACTTTATCCGTACGACTGATGACTATCACAAAAGAGCTGTTAAGAATATTTTCAAGAAGCTTTATGACAAGGGTGACATTTACAAGGGCTCTTACAAGGGACTTTACTGCACTCCCTGCGAATCCTTCTTTACCGAAACACAGCTTGTTGACGGAAAATGCCCTGACTGCGGACGAGAGGTTACTCACGCAGAGGAGGAGGCTTACTTCTTTAAGATGAGCAGCTATGCTGACAGGCTTATGAAGCATATTGAGGAAAATCCCGACTTCATTCAGCCCGAGAGCCGAAAGAACGAGATGGTAAACAACTTCCTAAAGCCCGGTCTTCAGGACCTTTGCGTTTCAAGAACCTCGTTTAGCTGGGGTATTCCCGTTGAGTTTGACCCGAAGCATGTAACCTATGTATGGCTTGACGCGCTTACTAACTATATAACAGGTCTTGGCTATGACCCCGCAAACGAGGTACAGCCCGAGCTATTCCAAAAATATTGGCCTGTTGATGTGCATATTATCGGTAAGGATATTGTGCGCTTCCATATGATTTACTGGCCTATTATTCTTATGGCGCTTGACCTTCCGCTTCCCAAGAGGATTTTTGCACATCCTTGGTTTATGTTCGGCAAGGACAAGATGTCCAAGTCAAGAGGCAATGTTGTTTATGCTGATGACCTTGCAAAGAGATTTGGCGTTGACGGTGTAAGGTACTATGCTCTTTCCGAAATGCCTTACGGAACTGACGGAAGCATTACCTATGAGAGTGTGATTACAAGATACAATATGGACCTTGCAAACAACCTTGGTAACCTTGTCAGCCGTACGGTTTCAATGGCTAAGAAGTATTTTGGCGGTGTAATTCCCGCCCCTGCCGAGGAAACGGAGCTTGACCGTGATTTGAAGGCTAAGTGTGCGGAAGCATTTACAAAAATGTGCGAGCATATGGACGAGTACAGGATTGCCGATGCGGTATCGGATATTTTTGATATGCTTAGCAGAACAAACAAGTATATTGATGAAACAACTCCTTGGGTGCTTGCAAAGAACGAGAGCGAGTTGCCACGCCTTGGAACGGTAATTTACAATCTGCTTGAGGCTATCAGAATTGGGGCTATTATGCTCTCGCCTATCATCCCTTCAACCTGTAAGGAAATATTCAGACAAATCAACACGGACAAGACGAGCTTTGAGGACATTTCCTTTGGCTTGCTCTCTCACGGTGTAAGGGTTGCTGACGATGCCACTAACCTATTCCAAAGAATTGATGAAAAAGCATTCTTTGAGGCGCTTGAAAAGGAGCAGGAGGCTGAAAAGGCTCCCGAAAAGCCCGAGGGCTGTGCGATTATCGGTATTGACAAATTTGCTGAGATTGAGCTTCGCACTGCTCAAATAATCGCTTGCGAGAGTGTGCCTAAGGCGAAGAAGCTACTAAAGCTCCAGCTTGACCTTGGATATGAAAAGCGTCAGGTTGTATCGGGAATTGCACCGTATTACAAGCCCGATGACCTTGTTGGCAAGAAGGTAATTGTTGTTGCGAACCTTGCGCCTGCAAAGCTTTGCGGTGTGGAGTCACAGGGTATGATTCTTGCATCAAGCGGTGACACGGTAAGGGTTGTATTCCTTGATAGCGAAACACCTAACGGACAAAGAATCAGCTAACTTGAATTTTGGGGCTCGGCTTTTGCGAGCCCCTTTTGGGAGATTTTAATTTATGCTATTTGATACACACGCTCACTGTGATGACAGCTGGGTGAAAAACGGATTTGGCGACACAGATGAATACATCAAGCATCAGCTTGAAAACGGTGTTTCCTTTATTGTAAACATTGGTACAAATCTTGAAAATTCGGTGGCAAGTGTCGCTCTTTCGGAGAAATTCGAGCAAATTTACGCCTCGTGCGGTGTCCATCCGTATGATACAAGATTTTATGAGAACGAGGTTGAGATAATAGAGCCTCTTCGCGCGCTTTTGGCGCATAAGAAGGTGGTTGCGCTTGGCGAAATCGGTCTTGACTATCACTATGAGGACTCGGATTTTGAAAAGCAAAGACGCTTTTTTGTAGCGCAAATGGAGCTTGCCCGTGAGCTTGATATTCCTGTGATTATTCACGACAGAGATGCACACGGGGACTGTATGGATATTATTCGCGCCTTTCCCGAGGTTAAGGGGATTTTTCACTGCTTCTCCGGCTCGGCTGAGATGGCGAAGGAGCTAATTCGCCTTGGCTGGTACATTTCGTTTTCGGGTGTTGTGACCTATAAGAATGCAAGGCGTGTGGTTGAGGCGTGTGAGAGTGTGCCTATTGACAGGCTTTTGATTGAAACGGACTCCCCTTATCTATCTCCCGTGCCACACAGGGGAGAGATGAACCACCCGAAATATGTACGGTTCACCTGTGAAAGGGTTGCCGAGCTTAAGGGCGTTTCGTTTGAGGAAATGGCTCGCATTACGCTTGAAAATGCTATGCGGGTATATAGAATTACTGTTTAAGGCATTTTACAAATTATCACCTCATATACTGTTTTGAGGTGATTTTTTTGAAACGCTCTACGGCATTTAATTATATTTTAAAATTTACGCTTTGCTTCTCTCTTATTATCGGTGTGACGGTATTGTCCGCTTCCCTTCTTAGCTATTCAATCAGAGATACATCTACCGCTATTTTAGAAGGGGCGACTCCTACTGTTATTGTAATTGACGCAGGGCACGGGGGAGAGGACGCAGGGGCGGTGGCGCATGACGGCACGCTTGAAAAGGACTTGAATTTGAAAATTGCGACTCTGCTTTACGCGCTATGCTCCCTTAACGGGAACGAGTGTGTTATGACTCGTGATGATGACACGCTTTTGTATGACAGATATGATGACTTGGAAAATTACACAGGCAAGAAGAAGCTTTATGACCTTAAAAACCGTGTAAGGATTGCAAATGAGTATGAAAATGCGGTCTTTGTTTCCATACATATGAATAATTTTTCAAGCGCGCAGTACAGTGGCACGCAGGTGTATTTTTCTCCTAACAATGCTAAGAGCGAGCTTCTTGCGCGGGTGATACAAGGCTCTGCTCGCACTTATCTTCAGCCGAGCAACAAAAGGCAGATAAAGCGGGCTACAAGCGATATTTTTGTTTTATCCTCGCTTGAGTGTGTGTCGGTGCTTGTGGAGTGCGGATTTTTGTCGAATGAGGGCGAGCTTGCAAATCTTAAGAACGAAAAATATCGGCTAAAGCTGTCGCTTATTCTCTTTTCTTCCGTTATACAGACGGTTTAGGCGGTATAGTGTCGTAATTTTATGCCATTTGAATTTGACAAATTTACTTTTATATGATAAGATAAGCTTGTAGCACGGAGTCGATTATGACTTGGCGTTAAGCATAAAAATCGTGAAAATAAAAACGAGAGGAAGCTAAAAATGAAAAGCAAGACTGTTTATGTATGCACGGAATGTGATTATCAAGCTCCTAAGTGGCTTGGCTGTTGCCCTAACTGCAAGAGCTGGAATACCTTTGTTGAGGAAACATATACGCAGACTCCCGAGGTGAAGATGAAGCGCAGCTCCATCATTTCGGACTCGGCTGATGCGGTGCGCTTTGACGATATGGAAATGCCCGAATATATTCGCACATCAACGGGGATTTCGGAGCTTGACAGGGTGCTTGGCGGTGGAATTGTAAGCGGGTCGGTCGTGCTTTTGGCTGGTGAGCCCGGAATTGGTAAGTCTACTTTGCTTATGCAAATATGCTCACAGATATCATCAAGGATTTTATATGTTTCGGGAGAGGAGTCAAAGGGTCAGCTAAAGCTTCGCTCCGAGAGGCTTGAGCTATCGGGCTCGGAAACATATGTAATGACGGAAACGAATGTTGACAATATAATCGCTCAAGCGGATAAAATCAAGCCCGAGGTGATGATAATTGACTCTATTCAAACAATGTTTGACCCCTCGTGCGCATCTATTCCTGGCAGTGTAAATCAGGTCAAGGAATGTGCGGTTAAGTTCATTGCGAAGGCTAAGAGTCAAGGAATTTCAATAGTGCTTGTCGGGCATGTGAACAAGGACGGAATTATCGCAGGACCTAAGGTGCTTGAGCATATGGTTGATGCAGTGCTTTACTTTGAGGGTGAGCGCATGCAGTCATACCGTATTATAAGGGCTATTAAAAACAGATACGGCTCAACAAATGAGATTGGCGTATTTGAAATGACTGACAAGGGGCTTTATGAGGTGCAAAATCCGTCGGAAATGCTACTTTCGGGTCGCCCCGAGGGTGTTAGCGGAAGCTGTGCTGTGTGCATTATGGAAGGTACGCGTCCTATTATTGCGGAAATTCAAGCGCTTGTTACTCCGACATCATTCCAACAGCCGAGAAGGACCGCAAACGGTCTTGACTACAACAGGGCGTGTCTTATTATTGCGATTTTGGAAAAGCGACTTGGACTTAAATTCTCTCAATGCGACATTTATCTAAATGTTGTCGGCGGTCTTAAGCTTGATGAGCCGAGCATTGACCTTGCGCTCTCGCTTGCGCTTATTTCAAGCATTAAGGACATACCTGTGCCACAAAATGTGATTGCAATGGGTGAGCTTGGCTTGGCGGGCGAGTGCCGTACGATTTCCGAGCTTCAAAAGAGGATTAGCGAGAGCTACCGTCTTGGCTTTACTACTATTGCAATTCCGCAAAAGAGCGATAGAAAAAAGCTCAAAATACCGCATGATGTATCTATAATTGATATAAGAAGCGTTTATGATGCTTTGTCATTATTTAAGAATAACTAAACAAAAATCACCACTCGTTGTGAAGTGGTGATTTTCATTTTGTAGTGTTGGATTATTCATCTTCCCTTTTGTTTTCGGGGAGTGCGTCAAGGCTTGCAACGCCTACTGCGTTTTTAACCGAGGTAATTGTCACTGTGTAGAGTGAGGCATCGGTCTTTTCCACTACTGAGTCGGCGCATGCGGTATGCTCGCTTTGGATAAATTCCACGCTTCCCTTATCGGTATAGGCATAGAGTGAAATTACAAGAGAAATACTTGCGCTATCGCCAACGAAGCCGTTTATCATAATAGAGATGTTTGAATACTCGGTATCGGTAAGGTCTACCTGCAAAAACGCCTTTGATGCGTTTACTGCGCCATTTGTCATATAGCTTTCACCGATGTAGATTGGGTTTGCGATAAGGAGTCCGAAGGTTAGCTTCTTTTCGGGGTTTGCGGTGTTATAATTTTCAAGTGCGGTTAGGTTTATTGTATATCCGCCGAAGGCAATTCCTGTGCCGTCTGTATTTGTGGAGTAGCCGTTTTCCGCCTTTGCCTCAAAGATTGGAAGCCTTGTTACATCGCTCTTATACTCCGCATCACACACATCGCAAAGGTGCATTTCGTATCCGTTTTTAGCGAAGCCGTCGGGATATGCTATTGTTACATAGGTATTGCCTATATGTGGAGCGTAATTCATTTCATCACAAACTATACAAAGCTCGCCTGTGCAATCTACATAATCGGGATTGATATGAGTGTGTCCGTCCATTACGAAGTCGCCACGGTCCTCGGTTATTGCTCTTCCATCATTTGTGAGAATGTGAGAGGTTTCAACCTTTCCGTTGCCTGCGCAGAAAACAAGTCTTATAAAGTTAGCACCCACCTGTGATGTGCTTTGCGGAGATTGTGATGCGATATCAAGGTCAAGAGTTCCTGTCGAGGTTTGGTCAACAGCAACACTACCAAGAGCTCCTGTTGCCTTGTCGGTATAGGAATAAACCTTTCCTATAACATCGCTAAGGCTATTTTGTGCAAAATAAACTGTTGTTTGTGATCCCCAGTTAAGATATGTATGTCCATCAATCCATACCTTTGTCATTTTGCCCAAGAACACAAGGGTGAAGGTTTGGCTTGAATCGGCGGGATAACAGCCCGAGAAGCCCTCATCATTTATAGCTGTAACGCCCTCGGGGAAAATGAGAAGCGAATTGAGGTTTTTAGTGCTACAAATAAATTCATTTCCAACCGTTGTGAGTTTTTTTGGCAAATATGGGCTTGCAAAGTAAAAATTCGGTCCAGCAAACGCTTTTGCACCGATGCTCTCCACAGAATCGGGAAGAGTGATTTTGCCAATCAATGCATCTTTAAAAGCATTATTACCGATGGTTTTCAATTTTGTATTTTTAGAAAGGTCCAAATCTCCTGCAAGCTTAGTATCGGCAGCAAAGCCGTCTATAAGCGTTAGCTTTGTAAGGCTGTCAAACTGAAAATATTCAAGTGATGTGCAGCCCTCGAAGGCATAATCCTCTATTTGAGTCATAGCACTACCCTCTCTTATGTAAACCCTTTTGAGAGTAGTGTTGTTTTGAAATGCGGTAGCTGCGGCTACTGTCACAGATTTTGGAATAACGATTTCGGTAACATTATTTTCATAATGTGTTCCTCTTCCCCAAACGCCATTGTTACGAAGGTGAGTCATTCCCTCGGGGAATTCAACATAAAGAGTTGCACCCTTTGAATAGGTTTTTCCAGACTTTGAGTTTACATAGCCATACTCAACCTCGCTTATGGCTATATAATCCTTGTTTTCTCCCGATGGCTCAATGATATACCATGTGGGGTAAGCGGTGAGGCTTCCGTCGCTTGCCTTCAGGATAACATACGATGAGTTGTCAGCAAAATATCCCTGCTGTGTTGCGTTATTTCCCAAAACACCGGCAACGGTAGCGACATCGTCATCATATTTTACAATCGGAACATCGTGCGTTACTCCGCTTGCATCAGTATAGCTTATACTGGTCCTTTCTCTTGCGCTTGCGCTTAGCACGAGCATTGAGGCAATTGCAAGCATCATAATGGCAAGCATTATAAGTTTCTTTTTCATTTTGTTTTCTCCTTTATAAGAATGCTCTCGTGAGCATTAAATATTTTTACATTTTAATTCTAACATATATTGGTATTATTTGTCAATATGTATAATAAACAAATCCCCCCTTCATTTTTTGTGCATTTTTCCAAAAATGCGTAAAAACATCACTTCTGCCTTCAAGAGAAGTAGGCTACTGTCAATCCCTTGTGATATGGGTATCGTTTTTTCATTTGTTGCATATACTAAAAGAAGCACTGTGTGGCTTAAATTTACTTATTTATCAAGGAGCTTTTTTATGTGTTCAATTTGCGGAATTCTTGATTTTGAGAGCAAGGCATCTTACGAAACGGTAAAACGAATGAACGAAACGATGGTGCATCGCGGTCCTGATGACTGTGGGATTTTTGACGGGGAATGTATCTGTCTTGGGCACAACCGACTATCGGTTATGGACCCCGAAAACGGGAAGCAACCTATGAGCGCTTACTACGGCAACAAGAAATACACTATCGTTTACAACGGTGAAATTTACAACTGTGACGAGCTACGGCACGAGATTGAGAAAAGCGGTATCGTTCTATCTACGAAATGTGACACGGAAATAGTTTTATATGCTTACATTTTATACGGTGAGGACTGTGCAAAATACTTAAACGGAATTTTCGCCTTTGCTGTATGGGACGGAGAAAGGCTGTTTTGCGCGCGTGACCGCTTTGGGGTGAAGCCCTTTTATTACTCCGTCAAGGGGAGTGAGTTTATTTTCGCATCGGAAATCAAGGCTATGCTATCTCACCCTAAGGTGCGCCCCGAGGTTGACAAGTTCGGGCTTTGGGAAATACTCTATTTAGGTCCTAATTTCGTGTCGGGAAAGAGCGTTTTTCGTGATATTTCAGAGCTAAAGGGCGGGGAATGTATCACGGTTGAGAGAGGAAGGGCGAAAAAGCGCAAATATTGGCAGATAACGGCAATTCCGTATTTTAAGGACAGAGATTACGCCATTGAAAAGACGGAATTTTTAGTAAGCGATGCAATCAAGCGACAAACACGGAGTGATGTGCCTCTATGCTCACTACTGTCAGGCGGACTTGATTCAAGCGTGGTAAGCGCGGTTGCAAGCGAGGAGTATCGAAAAAACGGGGGTGTGCTTGACACATATTCCTTTGAGTATGAGGGCAACAAGGAAGCATTTAGCTCCTCATCGTTTCAGCCTCAATGCGATGACGACTTCGCACTGCTTGCATCAAGGTATATCGGGACAAATCACACAGTATTGACAATTCCGACAAGCGCGCTGGCAAGCGAGCTTGAAAATGCGACCCTGTATCGTGATTTGGTGGGTCAAGCGGACATTGACTCCTCGCTTTTATACTTTTGCCGTGAGATAAAGAAGCGACACACGGTTGGGCTTAGCGGTGAATGCTCGGACGAGATTTTCGGCGGATATCCGTGGTTTTACCGCCCCGAAATGCTATATTCGGGCTTTTTCCCTTGGATACACGAGCCGAGAATGAGAGCCTCGCTATTTAAGGACAGCACATCAAAATCAGACAAGGGGTACGACTATGTGTGCGAAATTTATCAAAATTCACTTAAGGAGTGCCCTGTGCTTGAGTCCGATAATGACAGCATGAGGCTTTCCCGCATTGGCTCTTACCTTTCGGTGAATTATTTTATGACCTCACTTTTGCAAAGAAAGGACAGAATGAGCATGGCAAGCGGTGTTGAGATACGCGTGCCCTTTGCCGATCACCGAATTTTTGAATTTGTATTCAATGTTCCGTGGGAGATAAAGTTTGAGGGCGGGGTTGAAAAAGCGCTTTTGCGAAATGCTATGCGCTCTTATTTACCCGATGAAATTCTTTGGAGAAAAAAGAGCCCTTATCCAAAAACGCACAATCCGAAATATCTTGAAACGGTGCTTTCTATGCTTAAGGAGCGATTGGGGCGCGGTGGGTATCTTAGCGAGTGTCTGAACACCTCTGCTCTTTTTGGCGCGATTGAGCGCGGGGGCACTTGGTTCGGTCAGCTAATGGGTGACGCACAGCTCGTTTCATGGCTTATTCAGCTTGATATTTGGGTGGAGAAATACGGGGTTAATTTTGTATAAAATTAAATTTAGGAAGTATTTTCGCCAAAGGGCTTGACTTTATTTTTATATGTGTTAAAATAATTGAGTATGAAAATTACATTTAATTTTTTCTTGATTTTTTAACGAGGGTTCTATGAGAAAAAGCTTCAAGGCGACTATCGGCGCGTCGTGCATAGGATATGTTACGCAGGCGATTTTAATTAACTTTGCTCCGCTTCTTTTTGTCACATTTCAAAAGGAATTCGGACTTGAAATCTGGCAACTCAGTGTGCTTATCGCAAGCAACTTTGTAACTGAGCTTTTAATTGACTTCATTTGTTCAAAATATGTTTCCACTTGGGGATACAGGCGATGCGTTATAATCGCTCTTGCCTTTTCGGTCAGCGGTCTTTTGCTTCTGCCGATTTTACCCGCTATCATGCCACAAAAGTTCTTAGCTCTTATTATTGCTACTGTATTTTGCGGTCTTGGCGGTGGTATGATTGAGGTGCTTATCAGCCCTATTGTTGAGGCGTGTCCGTCTAAAAACAAGGGCGGAATGATGAGCTTTTTGCACTCCTTCTACTGTTGGGGACAAATGGCGGTTGTGCTTCTTTCCACGATATTCTTCCGCACGGTCGGAATTGACAACTGGCGACTTGTGTCGGTAATTTGGGCTATTGTCCCTGCGGTGGCGCTGTTTATGTTTTGCTTTGTGCCTATTAACACTCTTGTTGAAAAGAGCGAGGAAAGCTCATTCAAGGAGCTTTTGACAAGCAAGATTTTTTGGGTGTTGTTCATTATGATGCTTTGCGCAGGAGCAAGCGAAATCGCCATTACTCAATGGGCAAGCGCATTTGCCGAGGCGGGTCTTGGCGTTGAAAAGTGGGTCGGCGACCTTATCGGTCCTTGCCTGTTTGCTATTACGATGGGTAGCGCAAGAGTGTTTTACGCAAAAATGGCGGACAAAATCAACCTTGAAAACGGAATTTTGATTTCATCGTGCATTTGCGTTGTATCATACCTTATGATTGTATTCTCACCTATTCCTATAATCTCGCTCATTGGTTGCGCGATTTGCGGTATTGGCTGTGGCATGCTTTGGCCCGGGTCATTCAGCATCGCTATGAAGCGCATGCCCAAGGGCGGTGTTCCGCTTTTCGGCTTACTTGCTTTTGCAGGTGACCTTGGTTGCCTTAGCGGTCCTTGCGTGGCAGGCTTCGTTTCCGATGCGTTTGGCGGTGAATTAAAGGCAGGATTTCTGTTCTCTATGATATTCCCGATAACGCTTGCCATTATGGTTGTAGTGCTTAAAAAATTCTTCAAAAAAGATGAAATATAACAAAAAAACCGCCACATGTGGCGGTTTTTTCAATGCGGAATTCGGAGTTCGGAATTCGGAATGATAAGTTAGAAAATTGCTCGGAGAGTGCAGAGCAAAGCCCGATTGTATGTTGCCGGAGATTGCCTACCGAGGTCGCTCGGTCGAAATGCGGAATTCATTTATTTTTTGATTTCGTTGCTATTCTTTTTTGACTTATCAAGTCTTATCATACCGATTATTATTGACGCGAGGTTTAGAACCTCACAGCCGATTGCTCCGATTGAAAGGTTAAAGAGGTTATAGGCGAGCCACATTGGCGAATAGATCAAGCCATAGCGTCTTATCGCCCCTGCGTTTTCAGAGCGAAAGGCTACTGTGGCGACAATCATTGCGACAACGGGCAGGCACTCAATTACAAGATTTTTCGCGCTTGGCTCAGTGCCAAAGGCGGTAAAGGTCAACACATATGCAAGGATAAAGAGCGATGAAAAGGCAAAGAGATACGCGATGTGATTTGCGTGGGTCTTTTCCTTAAAGTAGAAAACGAGCGCCCTTACTATGCCGATGAGGTTGAGCATTGAGCCTACATATGCGCCGAGCATAAAAAAGTTTATTGAAAAAAGGAGCGAGCCGAAAAATTGAAGGGCAATAACTCCCCTTTGGCTCTTTTGCTGAAAGGATAGGATATTCGCTATCATTCCAAAAATACCGATAACCTGTGCGAAAATTTCCATTTTTACCTCTTCTCTTACAGCTTGATATAATGCGGGATTATATCCTCATATTCTCCGTCCTTGTTGCGAAATCCGTCCTTTATCGCGCCAAGGGGGGTGAGTCCGAGCTTTTTATAGAGTCCGAGGGCGGGAGCATTTGAGGCGATTACAGCATTCAGCTGAAGGACCTTGAAGCCGTGCTCTCTTGCCTTTTCCATACTGTTTGTGACAATGAGCTTACCTATTCCAAGACCTCTTTTGCCTCTTTTAACGGCGTAGCTTGTATTGCAGATATGCGAGCATCTGCCGATGAAGTTAGGGTGTAAAATATATACGCCGACGACCTCTCCCGTTTCATCATCATAGGCGACGCCTGTGAAGGTCTGACCCTCAAAAAAGGCTACGCCCTCGTCATATGTAAAGGGGATTTCCTGCGGAAAGGCGCGACCGTCCTCAACGACGCTGTTCCACACGGCTATTGCCTCGGTGGAGTTTTCTTTTGAAAAGGGTGCTATTTTTATCATTTTTTATATTCCTCCGTTACTACCTGTATCTCATCGGGAGCATTGCACAGAAATCCGTTTTCGTTTATTCTGATTTCAATCTCGCCATATGGGGTTGGGATTCCGATATAGATATAGTCAAGATCAAAGATCCACGGTCTGATTTTGACCTTTTTGAAGCCTGCCTCAAGAACTTCAAAGCCACTAAGTGCCTTCTTTAGGATATAGGCAGGTGTGCCACCCCATGCGTGTGAGCAATCCGAGGGGAACATCTCCCACGCCTCGCAAAGACCCTTATCGCACTTTTTAAGAAGCGACTCGTATCTGCGAAGAAGCTCCATTCCGTAGGGGTCAAACATATCCATTTTGATAAGCGCCTCAAAAAGGAAGTGGTAGAAATACGGTTGCATTTCCTCCTTTTTAAGGTCGGATATAACATAGGTCAAAATGTCCCTCGCCTTATCCTCGGGGGCAATGCCGTATAGCACTGCAAGGGTATTTGCCTGCTTTAGATAGAAGCGTTTTTTTGTATTTTTGGGTAGCCACTCGCCCGTTTTTGCCATATCCTCGGTATTAAGACCGCCAAGGTAGAGCCCACGCTCACTGTCGTAGAGGTGAGTGTTTATGCTTTTTTTGAGATTTTGTGCCTTTTTCAGACACACCTCGGCACTTTTTGTATCGCCAAGCAGGTTAAAAAGCTCACTACCCTTGACAAGGGCATTATAGTAAAGCATACAAAGCACGCCCTGTCCGAGCGCCTTTGGGGGATGATGAAGGCTAAAGCCCTCAAAATTACCGTGGGACATCATATTTGTAGGGTCGGTATGGTTGCCGTTTTCATCCATTAAGATCCAGTCAACGAACATATAGTTAGGCGCTTTTTCAACAAGTCCGTTTTCGCCCATATATGTATCAAAGCGACTAAACAGGCACTCAAGCGCTGTTTTGCACTCCTTAACGAGCGAGATGTCCGCTGTGTGCATATAGTAATCAAGAAGCCATTCGGCAAAAATAAGGCTATATGTGGTGTGAAAAATGCGTCCGTTTTGGATTTCAAGCATTTTTGCGGTACGCAGAATATCAAAGCGTGTAAGCGAGGGGTCGCAAATGTTATAATACTCCATCAGCGCTTGGATAAAGTAGTCGCCCGTGCAGGCGAGAAATTCCTGATGGTGCGGTGAATCAAGGTGAATGTCACGACGGCAAATCTTGAGTGTGTGCATAGACAGCTCGTATATTTTATTAAGAAGCTCATCATCGCAGGCAAAGGTAGCCTCGTTTTTCACAGGGTAGGCGCTATATATGATTTTTACGCTATCAATTTTAGCGTTTTTAGCGCTTATATTTTCAAGGGTTAGTGTGATTTGTCCGACGCTACGGAGTCGATGGCAGGCGTGGTCGGTATCGCCTGAGACAATTATTACCTCGCTATATTCGCCAACGCCGTCAATTTCCTCGCATTTTATATTTACCCTTACCTCTCCGTCGGCTTTTATGCTAATCAAGGGATAGGCGGAGTATATTTTATCAAAAACAGCGCGACCTGTGGTTGTATTCAGGTCTATTGTGTCTATTTTCACAGGGGATATAATTTGCTCATCAAGGTGAGAGAGGGGGGACGGGAGCGCGTTATAGATATCCTCTGTTTCCTTACAGTCCGCAAATTCAAGCGGGGGGCGGGTATAGTCGGTAACGGTTGGCTCTACACACTCGCTAAGCGGGCGTGCGCGCCATTTTGTGGCAGGGGGTATAATTGCGCCGTCCTTGCCGATTACCTCAAGGTAAAATCCGCTTTTTCCAAACGAATATTCGCACAGGGCAAGGGGCTTTGAGGTGACAATCGCCCTTATTTCAACGATTTCGCTTGATTTAAGCTCATATGTATCATAGTAAGCATTTATCATTTTGGGATAGAGAAAATCTCCGCCTGCGCTAACAGGTCCTCTGCCGATAAATTTGCCGTTTACAAAAAGCTCATACCTTGCATCGGCACAGGCTTGGATTTTATATTTTTCTCCCCTTGGGATAAGATATTCGCAAGCAAGCTCCACACGGCAGTATTTTCCGCCGTTTTCGTCATATTCGGGAAACGCAACCGTATCAAGCCATATCCATTTTGACATATTTTTCCTCCGTTATATTCGGTAATATGTGTAGTTACCTATAATTTTAGTAGTTTTTGCCCCTTTTGTCAATACTTTACTTGACTTTTTGACGCTTTTATTATACAATTTAGTTGAGGTGATTATTATGGAATTTTTAAGATTACTTGAAAAAATCAGAAATCCTGTATTTGATTTTATCTTCTCGCTGATTACAAAGCTCGGTGAGGAAACAGCCTTTATGGCGGTGGCTATCATTATTTTTTGGTGCTTTTCAAAGAAGAACGGCTACTACATTTTAAGCGTCGGCTTTATTGGCACGGTATTAAATCAGTTTTTGAAGCTTTTATTCAGAATTCCCCGTCCGTGGGTGAAGGACCCCTCGTTTTCTATTGTTGAAAGCGCAAGGGCTGAGGCAACGGGCTACTCCTTCCCAAGCGGTCACACGCAAAACTCGGTCGGCACATTCGGCGCGCTTGCTTATATTTTCAAAAAGAAATGGGTGAGAATTGTTTGCATTGTAATTTGCGCCCTTGTTCCTATTTCAAGAATGTATCTTGGCGTGCATACACCGCTTGATGTGCTTGTTTCTGTGGGTATTGCGCTTGCGCTCATATTCTTAGTTAAGCCGATTTTTGACAAGGCTGAGGACAACCCCAAGATAATGTACATTTTCTTTGGCGCGATGTTCGCCCTCTCGCTTTTCTTCCTGTTCTTCGTTTTATTCTTCCCTTTCCCTGCCGACCTTGACCCGCACAACTATGAGTCGGGGCTAAAGAATGCTTGCACATTACTTGGCGCAACGGGCGGATTTCTTATTGCTTATCCGCTTGAAAGGAAGTATGTCAACTTTGATGTCAGCGGAAAATGGTACACTCAGGTGATTAAGAGCGCCATCGGTCTTGGGCTTGTGCTTGCTATCAAGGTGCTTTTAAAGCCACTGCTTCTTCTCTTCCTTCCTGCTATGGTGGAAAGAGCCATCAGGTATGCTATTATCGTTATATTTGCGGCGGTTGTATGGCCACTTACCTTCAAGTTTTTCAAAAAGTTTGAAAAATAGCATAAAAAAGGTTGATTTTTTAACAGTGCAGTGATATAATATCGTTGAGAATATCGTTGAGATTTTTCTCAGTTAATTTTTGAAAGGAGAAATATTATGGATCTTATCAAAGCATTTGACAACCTTCCTAAGATTGTTAAAATCCTTCTCGCACTTCCTGTTCTCGATATTGCATGGGCTATCTATCGTATCGTTAAGGGAGCTTGCACCGGCAACCTCGTAACTCTCGTTGTTGGAATTATTTGGCTTGTTGCTGGTTGCACAATCACATGGGTACTTGACCTCATTTTCCTTATTCTCGACAAGCAACCATTGTGCGCATAACTTAATACATAAAAAAGCCTCGGGTGTCCGAGACTTTTTTATTTTATTTATCTGCGTTTATTTTGAGCATCCTTTTTTCTGTCGGGGACAAGGCACTTCTTTCCGCTAATGCCCGCTATGTACGAAAGGGTACAGCATATTATAGCAGGCAGGGCAAGGAGAATATGCGTTGCCGGGAAGCTTAATGTAAGCGAGGAAATTGAAAGATACATTCCGTAGACATACTGCATTATAATGCGTGCAATTCCCCACACATTATTTACCGCGCTTTCCATATCGGCGGTGGTGAAGAAATAAAGAACAAATTCAACGGTGCTTATAAGAATGAAAACGGAGTTTGCCACAAGGGAGATTTTAAGCCCGAGCAATTTATCCTTTTTTTCGCCGTTGTCCACTCTTACATGGTGCTTTGCGCCCAGCTCCCACATTATCATATACAAAAGGAACATATACATAAGTATTGCGACAATGCCTGCGACATGCTGAAGCACGGGGATTTTGCCTGTTGCGATAATTACGATTATTCCGAAAATCGCCATTGCGATATGGTTTATGATTATTTTTCCTATTATCTCTCCGTATTCGGAGAAGAAGCGCTTTATTTTTTCCATTACTATTTCCTCTTTATCGGTTTTGCTTACATATATAATAGAATAATTGCCAAGGAATTTCAAGAGGATTTAAAAAAATTTACAGTTTTTATACAAAATTTCGCTTAAATTATACAAAAGTCGTTTTCGTTGTGGTAGAATGTAGGTATAGATTATGCCAAGCATCTCGGTCTTGCTTAGCGCTTGGCTATTAAATTAGGGGGACATTATGGAGATTTTTCCTATTGAAACGATGCCTCAGATTGTGCGGGATTTTGCGTCCTACAAGCTCACAATTCAGGGGTGCTCTAAAAAAACGATAAACGAATATTTATCTGACCTTAAGCTGTTTTTCCGCTACATATACGCAAGGCGCAGTGGAATTGACACACGCTCGGACTTTTTTGAGAAAATTGATATTTCAAATCTTGGCAATGATGTTATCTTCTCGGTGCGCACTGATGAGATTTACGAGTTTTTCATTTATGTATCTAACGAAAGGCGAAATCAAGCGGCGGCTAAGTCAAGGAAGCTTTCGGCGATAAAGTCATTTTACAAGTTTGTTTGCCAAAAAAGGCGACTTATGGAGTCTAATCCCGCCATTGACATCGAAACGCCGAAGAAGAAGCAATCACTACCGAAGTTTTTGAGCATTGATGAGAGTGTTGCCTTACTTGAGGCGGTGCAAAATGACAAGGAGTCAAAGACCCGTGAGAGGGATTACTGCATTATTACGCTGTTTTTGAACTGCGGTATGCGTCTTAATGAGCTATGCGGTATAAATCTCAACGACCTTGACAGGGAGCTACGCTCACTCCGTGTTATCGGTAAGGGTAACAAGGAAAGAGTAATTTATTTGAATGACGCGTGCCGTGATGCGCTTACAAGATATCTTAATATCCGTCGCTCAAACGAGTATGCGCATATAAATGTGCCTGCTCTGTTTCTTAGCAAGCGTAATCAAAGAATAAGCGACAAGACCGTTCAATGGCTTGTTTACAAGTATCTTGAAATGGCAGGACTTGATTACAAGCATTACTCCGTGCATAAGCTAAGGCATACTGCGGCAACACTAATGTATCAGACGGGAAAGGTTGATGTCCGTGTGCTTAAGGAAATTTTGGGACATGAGCAGCTGAACACCACGCAAATTTACACGCATGTTTCCAACAAGGGCATGGAGGATGCCGTAAATATGAATCCGCTTGCCTCAATTAAGCGCAAAAAGGGAACGAGCGACGACTGATTTCGGGGCAATTTTTGAACTTAAATGCGGTTTTTGTTTACAATATCGCGAAAAATTGTCAAAATTTGTTCATATTTCACAAAAAAAGCAGTGTTTTTTTGTTCAATATAACTATTGACATATTGATATAAAATGTATATAATTAGAGTTGTGCCTACTAATTGCGATTCACAGCGGTTAGAGGATAGCAAATAAATGGAGGAATTACCATGTTTGAAAATTTGAAGAATATTCTTGTTTCTGAGCTTGCTCTTAATGCTGATGATATCAAAATGGAGGCAGAGCTTGTAAACGACCTCGGTATTAACTCTCTTGACCTTGCTGACCTTGTTCTTCTTTGCGAGGATGAGTTCGGTGTTGAGTTCAATGAGGACGACATTCACAAGTTTATCACCGTTGGTGATGTTGTTACTTACCTTGAGGCTAACGCATAATTAGGGAATGCAAAATGGCGCAGACCAAAATAGACAAATACACCTAATTTCGTTTGTCTATTACTAACTTCTCGTAATATCTAACGGTTGATAACTTGCAAAGTGATTTGCAAGTTATCTTCTTTTTATGTCCATTTTTTAGAGGCGACTGCTACTCTGCCGTATACTAATACGCCGACGAGAACGCACTCGCCTCTTCTGCATCCATTTTTCTATTCCCTAATGCAAAATAGCGCAGACCAAAAATAGACAAATACGCCTAATTTCGTTTGTCTATTACTAACTTCTCGTAATATCTAAAAGCGAAGCGGACTGATAAATCAGTCCGCTTTTCTTTTAGTAATTTATTTGAGCAGTGAGATATATTTTTCAATCAGCTCAACCGCGCCCTCTACGCCGATTTTGGTTGTATCAATCATGAGGTCATAGTTTTCGCTCTTGCCCCATTTTTGAGAGGTATAGTAGTTATAGTAATTCGCACGCTTTTTATCAATCTTATTCATAAGGCTCTTTGCCTCGCTTGGGTCTACCTCATTTGCGCTTGCGATTCGCTCAATTCTCTTTTCGGGGCTTGCGTAGATGAATACTCTTACGAGCTTTTTATGCTCCCTTAGAATAAAGTCCGCGCATCTGCCTACGAAAATGCAGGGGTATTTTTTTGTTTCCTCCTCGATAATTTCGGATTGAAGCACAAAGAGCTTATCGTTTATAGGGGTATCGTATGGCATACCGTGGGAAAACGGAACCATTCCGATAGCTCCAACCGCTATTGAGTAAAGGAAGCTTGGTGTTGCCTTCTCATCCGCGGAGCTTAATATCTCGGGGCTCATTCCCGATTTTTCGGCGGCTAAGTTGATAAGGCTTTTGTCGTGATAAACCATTCCTGTCCTCTTTGCCAAAAGCTCTCCTACCTCACGCCCTCCGCTTCCGCATTGGCGAGCAATCGTTACAATAATATTTTCGCTCATAACATTTCCTCCTCGGTATCATTTGTTCTCTTTACTATATTTTATCATTTTTTTCACAAAATTGCAAGAAAAAATTGTATTTACGGGCAAAACATGTTAAAATATATTCAGTAAGTACGGGAGATTATTTATGATTTACGATAAAATCAGTCAAGTAGAAAATTACGAATATTTATCAAGGGCGGAGCTTGTCAAGGCGGAGCATGAGCTTGGCAGGGAGCTACTTCGCTCGCTTTTGGAAATACATTTTGGGATTACGGACTACGAAATTAAAATCGGCGAGCATGGGAAGCCTTACCTTGCTAACCTGCCCTACCATTTTAGCATTTCACATTCAAACGGGCTTGTAGCCTGTGCTGTTGCGGATACGCAAATTGGGGTGGATATTGAAAGGCGAGCTACGGTATTGCCCGAAAAAATACGCTCCATTAGCGCGCGTTTTTTCACAATCGGGGAAATTGAGGCGTTAAAAGAGGCGGATTATTCATCTGAAATGTTTTTTACAATTTGGACAAGGAAGGAAGCGCTTTCAAAGTATTTCGGAACGCCGTTTATGGAATGCGCAAGCAAAAGCAGTATTGATACAGATGACATAATTACTGCCGTCAACGAAAATTATATATATAGCATAATGACAAAAAAATAAAAAACTATTGATTTTTGCTCATATATATGATAAAATATTTAGCGAAAAAAATTTATATTAAAAGGAGATTAATTTTATGTTAGTTTCAGCAAAAGAAATGCTTGAAAAAGCAAAAGCAGGCAAATACGCAGTAGGTCAGTTCAATATCAACAATCTTGAGTGGACTAAGGCAATTCTTCTCACAGCTCAGGAGTGCAATTCCCCTGTTATTCTCGGTGTTTCCGAGGGTGCGGGCAAGTATATGTGCGGATATGAGACAATCGTTGGTATGGTAAAGGGCATGATTAAGTGCCTCGGAATTACTGTTCCTGTTGCTCTCCACCTTGACCACGGCTCATACGAGGGTGCTAAGGCTTGCATCAATGCGGGCTTCTCTTCCGTTATGTTTGACGGCTCTCACTATCCTATCGAGGAAAACATTGCTAAAACTCAAGAGCTTGTAAACGCTTGTAATGTTCTCGGTCTTTCACTTGAGGCTGAGGTTGGCTCTATCGGCGGTGAGGAAGACGGAGTTGTTGGCGCAGGTGAGTGCGCTGACCCCGACGAGTGCAAGATGATTGCAGACCTCGGTGTTACTATGCTTGCTGCAGGTATTGGTAATATTCACGGTAAGTATCCTGCTAACTGGGCGGGTCTTAACTTTGATGTTCTCGCAGCTATCAGTGAGAAGGTTGGCGATATGCCTCTCGTTCTTCACGGCGGTACAGGTATTCCTGAGGACATGATTAAGAAGGCTATCTCTCTTGGCGTTTCAAAGATCAATGTAAACACTGAGTGCCAGCTTTCATTCGCTGCCGCTACAAGAGCTTATGTTGAGGCAGGTAAGGACCTTTCCGGTAAGGGCTTTGACCCAAGAAAGCTTCTTGCTCCCGGCTTTGAGGCTATTAAGGCTACTGTTAAGGAAAAGATGGAGCTTTTCGGCTCAGTTAACAAAGCCTAAGCGGGGCGGATCGACAGCCGAATGCGGAATTCGGAATGCGGAGTGCGGAGTGCGGAGTGCGGATAAGTGACAGTCCAAGAACACGAGCCTTGGCGAAGTGCGATTGGCTTAGTGGAACTTATGCACGCGACCGTAGGGAGTCGCAGTGCGGAGTTCGGAATGAAGAATATTGCTTCGTAGCGAATGGAAACAGCTTGTACTAAGCAAAAGCGGATTTTGCCACCCGAGGCACTCGGGCGGAATGCGGAGTTCGGAGTTCGGAATTCGGAAACAAAATTGTTTCAAAAGATAAAAGGGAGTGATTTTCACTTCCTTTTTGATTTTTTCGCTTTGGCGGTTGGAAAATATTTTACTATTGCAAATCGTTGCTATATATGGTAAAATATAATTAGATAAAAGAATGGGGGGATATTATGAGTAACAAGACAAAAAGCAAATTTTTATTTGTATTAAAGCTGATTTTCGCGCTCATTTATATCGGAATGACAATTTGGCTTGCTTGGGGGCTTATTGATGTTGTAACTACTCCGAGCGAAAACACATCGCTAAGTGTGGCGCTTTACTTATCCTTTATAATTATAATTTTCGGTGTAATTGGCTATGCGATAGCGCTAGTTCCCGCTATTATCGGTTTGATAGCTACCATAATAAAGCGCGACAGGGGAAACATTATATTTTTCCTATGTGCGGTAATTCTGCCTATTATAACCGAGGTTATCTTTATACTGCTTGGCAAAGCCCTCGCTTAGGCTAAACGCCACACGGGCGAAATTTGTGATTGCTTGGCGTGTAATGCTACGAAATGATTTTAATAAATAAAAAAGGAAGTGATTTTCACTTCCTTTTTTAGCTATTTGATTAGTTTTCCTTTGATTCGGCAGGAACAAGGGCAACTACCTGTGCAAGAGTTATGCTCTTGAAGCTCTCTCCGCCGATTGTTACATCGTCGCCTGTTGAGGATTGGATATAGGTTACTGTATCGCCCTCGATTACATATGCGCAGATTACAAGGTCAAGGTCCATTGTTGTATTTGTGCCGAAGTTGATTGAGCAATCAAAGCTTGAATATTGCTTTTCCATTTCAACCTGAAGGGCTTTATCGGAGTTTACCTTATTATCTTGGTCAAGGAATGTCTTTTCTCCAAAGGAGCTTGCATTAGCGATTACAATGCCATATTTAAGTGTGCTGATTAGTCTTTCATAAAGAGCGAGCGAGGTGAGATTTACCTCATATCCACCATTGATTGCGTTTTTATCGGTGTTTGTTGAATAGCCCTTTGCTGTGAATACGGGCTTAACTGTTTCTTCGGTTTTTACAGCACAGCCATCGTTTTGGCACTCTGCATAATAAATGCCCTCAGCGGTGATGCCATTTACGAAGGTGAGCGCTTCTGCCATTTTATGCTCGCTATATTCGGGAACAAGGACATAATCACAATTTGTTCTTTCGCAAGCTCTTTCTTTCAAGCAACTATCTACCTCTTCAAGGTCATGCTCATTGTTGTATAAAATCTCGCATATATTAGCGCCGTAAATTACATATCTACCTTCAGTATAATTAGATGGGTTAGCCTTATAATCATTGTACGAAACAATGCTAACAGCGCCAACTGCCTCCTTAACCTCTGTCAAATAATTCAAATCCGTGCTTACAAAATAGAAATACTTTCCTATTCCGTCAAAGGTATAGGTTTTGCCTTCATCTACGCACTCAACGAAGTTTTCTTTGAACTCGGTGGCGGTAATAGAGGGCGAGTCGCCTAAAAAGTATAGATTTTCAAGGCTTGTGCATCCCGAAAAGTTTCGTTTGCCAAGACCGGTATTATTGCCTAAAATATAAATGCTTTCAAGTTTGGCGCAACTGTAAAAGTTGTCCGTTCCCAGGCTTGTTACCGCCTCGGGAATGATTATCGATGAAATTGCGGTGCTTTTGAATTTATAGTTATTGCCGCCTTCAAATGTATAGCTTGGTCCTATCGGCAATCTAACAGTATGCAAATTTATACAGTCTCTAAAGTTTTGAGTGCCTCCAAAACCACCCACAAGATTTGTGCAGACAGACATATCAACAAGTCTTAATGCTGTTTTTTGTTTAAAAAATTCCGGACAATCCTTCAACGTTGCAGGATAATACATATACTGAATGTAATTTACATTGATACTACCAAGATATATCATATCAAATTCTCTTAGGTTGAGAACAACGATTTGCAAATTGTCATCAATGGTTGAATCATATTCGCCAGTTGTTTCATTATAAGTATGAATGTATATATCTGTTAACTGCGCCCATGTGCCTGTTGTGCTTACATATGTAACATATGTGTCGTGATTCTCATTTGGTTCATTGCGGTTGTTTGGCACGGAGCTATAAACGTTGTTGCCATCTTGGTCAGTTCCACTAACATACCAAATCAACGGATTATGCGCTTCATCATAAATTGGTAGCGTTGTTCCGTCGGCAAGGGTTGCCATTTCGCTATAATTTACTGCGCCAAATGCGGAAATTGCAAAAATCCACGCAAAAGCCAAGGCGATAAAAAATATGGTTATAAGCTTTCTTTTCATTCTTTCTCTCCTTTGTAAGCTATATTTTAAAATTATACCTCATCTTTATGATATATCACTTTTATTAGACAATCACGACAAAACACATGTGAAGCATAGACATAATTTAGCTTTTCGCTGTACTTGCATAAGCAATCATACTGTAAGTCAAGAAAGGAACAAGCATCATTTTCAAGGCAACGCTTTAAAATATCACCTTCATTATTATAATTACATTTAGTATCTTTGTTTATTTTTAAGAAAAATCATATACAAAAGCATTGATAATACAAAAAAACTATGATATAATTATAGGACAAAATATAGTTTTTACGGAGATTTATATGCTATACCAAACGCAGCACTCCATACTGCCTGACAAGGCGACGCTTGAGCATGGAAGCAACCTTAACTTTCCTAATCACATTCACAACAGCTTTGAAATAATAATAGCAACTGATGGAGAAATGGAAATAACCGTTCAGGGAATTAAATATACCATTTCGGGCAACGAATGTGTTTTGGTTTTTCCAAACCAGCTTCATGAAATCAAAACTCCGAGCCACGCTGAGCATACTATTTTGATTTTTTCGCCCCAGCTTGTTAAGACATTTGGCAACAGGTTTGAAAATTTTGTGCCGAAAAATAACAAGTTTTATTTGAACGACTTTTATATTGACAAAATTTCAAGATTTGACAACAAAAAAAGCCTATTAGAATTAAAGGGGCTTTTATATTCAATTTGCGGTGAATTTGATAAAAACGCGGAATACACGAAGTTCAAGGGTGATGATCAAAATCTGCTACTTAAAATTTTTAATTTCGTTGCCGAAAGCTACAAGGGGAAATGCACTCTTTACGAGCTTGCAAGGAGAACCAACTATAGCTATGTATACTTATCCAAGCATTTTTCAAAAAGCACTGGAATTAGTTATACCGAGTATGTTTGTCGTTTCCGCATAAATGAAGCGTGCTATCTTTTGACAAGCACAAGCAACACCGTCCTTGATATTGCTTATGAATGCGGTTTTGATTGTCTTAGAAGCTTTAATAGAAGCTTTAAATCAATAACAGGTATTTCTCCAAGTGAATATAGAAAGCAAAAGATAAGCCGAAACAAAAACGCACTCGTTTGAGTGCGTTTTTTGCTTGTTAGTTTTCCTTGATTTCGGCAGGAACGAGAGCGATTATCTGTGCAAGAGTTACGCTCTTGAAGGTTGTGTCACCGATTTTAACATCGTTTCCTGTTGAGGATTGGATATAGGTTACTGTATCGCCCTCGATTACATATGCGCAGATTACGAGGTCAAGGTCCATTGTTGTATTTGCGCCGAAGTTGATTTCACAGTCAAAGTTTGAATACTGCTTATCCATTTCAACCTGAATGGACTTTTCGGTATTTACCTTATTTTCACTGTTGAAGAAGCTATTTGCGCCGAATGCGTTTGCATTTGCGATTACAATACCGTATTCAAGTGTACCGATAAATCTTTCATAAAGAGCAAGTGATGTGAGATCTACTGTGTAGCCACCGTTGATTGCGTTTTTATCAGGGTTTGTTGAGTAGCCTTTTGCTGTGAATACGGGTTTGAGTGTTTCGGAAGCATCATACTTTGTGCAACCCTCGTTTGAGCAACCGTATTCACGCACACCGCTTGATGTAAGGCTTTCAAATGTAACCCTTTCATAATTGGTATGACCGGTTGTGCCTTCAAGACTTGATGGGCATCTTTCACACTTTACGCCGTCCATACAGTCGCCTGTGCCGATGATGTAGTTATGAACATTGTTATAGAATGCCTTGCACTTATCGTAGCTATAAACGATTATGCTTGTGTTCTCACTTGAAACCATATCCTTATAGAGCTGCTCTTCATTTGGATAGGTATACTTAACAGCCGTAGCCGATGAAATCTTTGCGCAAGCGGAAAGAACGCTTACATCATCACCTGTGTAGATGAACAAAATGTTCTTTGAGTTGTCTGTAAGGGTATCGGAAATTGATGTCAATGTATCGGGTAGATACATTTGTGTGAGGTTACCGCAGTTACTAAATGCGTTGCCAAGAGTTTTTAGTCCCTTAGGAAGCTTGATGCTCTTCAAAGAGGTAGCGGAAGCAAACACACTGTCAGGAAGTTCGGTCACTTGACAGTTTTCAAGGTTTTCAATGGTTACCAACGCAAATGTTTGTTGAAAGGCTTGTGTTCCGATACTTGTAACGGTTGATGGAATGTATATTGCGCCAAGTTTTCTACAATCTTGGAAAGCACTTTGTCCGATAGTTTGAAGTTGTGATGTTGGGTTGATGGTAAATGATCCACCCTGCTTAAACGCGGACTGGAATGCGCTTTTTTCAATTGTAGTAACGGTATCGGGCAAGGTGAACACGAGGCTCTCTGTATCTTGGAACGCACTTTGTCCGATTGTTGTTAGTTGTGTGCATTCAGATAGGTTTTCGATAACAACCTTTTTGCATCCCCAAAACATGCTTCTTGAAATTTTTGTAATGCCGGTTGGTAATGTAACACTCTCCAAGGCTGAACAACCCGTAAACATTGAAGGTCCCAAGTTAGGATTTGCTTTTTCAAGATTAGCAATTTGCAATTTGGTGCTTCCTTTAAACATATCAGATGAGCTTGAGAGGTCGATTGGGTGGTTAAATCTAACCTCTACCAAATATGATTGACTTCTCATATAGCATACATCATTTTTTGCCGATGTTACATCGCTTGGAAATTCGAAACGGACGATGTTGTTAAGTTTCTTTGAACCACCGCTTCCGCTTATTGCAAAAGCATCGTAATATTCGGTATTTTCGGCAGTATTAAAATCTCTTATTGCTTGAACAAGGGCGGTTGTATCCAAATTGAATATACCATTACTTGCTTCTAAAACTACATATGATGATGGGAAAACATAGTAGTTTGTGCCGTCATCGGTTAGGATACAAAGTGAGGTTGTATCTTTACCGTCATCACTAATCTTTGTTAGTGTGGACAAATACTGTCTTGCGTTATCAAGACCCGGGTCTGCGTTTAGTTTAATGATTGTGCCATGTTCTGCACTTTCGGTTTTGGAAACGACAATTTCCTCGGCAAAAGCGGAGATAGCAAGTGCAAAAACAAGTGCAACTACCATTAGGCTAATTAAAAAAATCTTTTTCTTCATGGTTTTCTCCTTTACTGGGTCGATAGGCTCGACACCAACTATAAAATATTATTGCATAATAATTGTATCATACAATGTTCAATATGTCAAGGCAAATTGCACAAAAAATAACGCCCCCCCCCCAATTTTTGTGCAAATTGCACAAAAATTATCACTCCTTCCCCGTGGAAGGAGTGTATATCATCAACGCCCGTGGCGTTGCATACCATCACACCGTTGGTGTGCATATCATCAAGGCAAAGCCTTGTATCTCATTAATTTTGGAGCTTATTGCTCATATAAAACCGATTGTTTTGATATCATGATATCAAAATTTTGTTGAAACGGGAGTAGATAAATTATGCCGTTGGCACATGAATTGGCACTTTGTGCCGTGAATTGTTACCGTGGAACATGAATTGACGGTAAACCGTCATGAATTGTTCGCAAGCGAACATGGATTGCACCTACGGTGCGCGAGCGATGCCTCGCAAGCACAAAAAAAGAAGTGATTTCTCACTTCCTTTTTATTTTCAGTCTTCAATGAGGGACTCATAAGCCTCAAATACCGCCTTGATGATTTCTTCATCATCCTCGGTTTCAATATCGTCCTTGCCGTCCTGCTCCTCAGTATAGACGCGGAAAACGATGCCCTCGCCCTCCTCTACGCCTTCTACCTTATCCTTTGGCTCTAAGATTGTATAAATTCTTGGCTCGTCACCTGCGGTATATGGGATTATAATTCCGTCATTATAGAATTTTGTTTCCCTTCCGCTATCATCAACGAGGGTGATTTCATCAATCGTTTCATCCATCAGGATATCAATGATTGCAAGATCTTCATTTTGATTTTCAGCCATTTTATTTCTCCTTTAGCGGGTGGGCTTAATACATTCCGCCCATGCCACCGCCCATTCCGCCACCGACAGGTGGGTTAGGGTTTTCTTCCTTCTTATCGGCTACGATAGCCTCGGTTGTAAGAACGGTTGAGGCAACGCTTGCGGCGTTTTGAAGTGCGCTCCTTGTAACCTTTGTCGGGTCAACAATTCCTGCCTCCATCATATCGCAATAAATCTCGTTATAGGCATCAAAGCCATAGCCGATCTTACCGCTGTTTTTAACCTTATCTACGATAACTGCTCCATCAAAGCCTGCGTTTGTAACGATTTGGCGCAAGGGCTCCTCAAGTGCCTTAACGATTATCTTAACGCCTGTCTTTTCATCGCCGTCTACCTCTCCAACGAGTGCGCTGACCTTATCAATTACATTGACATAGGCAGTTCCGCCACCTGCGATAATGCCCTCCTCAACTGCGGCGCGTGTTGCGTTGAGTGCGTCCTCAATACGGAGCTTCTTCTCCTTCATTTCGGTTTCGGTTGGAGCGCCTACCTTGATTACCGCAACTCCGCCCGAGAGCTTTGCAAGTCTTTCCTGAAGCTTTTCTCTATCAAAGTCGCTTTCGGTAATATCAATAGCGGTCTTTATTTGAGCAATTCTTGCCTTGATAGCATCGCTTGCGCCATAGCCACCGACAATTGTTGTATTTTCCTTATTTACAATTACCTGTCTTGCACGGCCAAGAAGCTGAATGCTTGTATCCTTAAGCTCATAGCCGAGCTCCTCGGTAATTACCTCGCCTCCTGTGAGGATTGCGATATCA
Organism: Clostridia bacterium; assembly: GCA_017466455.1. The sequence goes on along the minus strand of JAFTUD010000001.1, from coordinate 101,994 downwards.
CGAAGCATTTCCTTTCTTCTGTCGCCGAAGCCCGGAGCCTTTACAGCAACTACGGTAAATGTGCCTCTTAATTTGTTAAGCACGAGAGTTGTAAGAGCCTCGCCCTCGATATCCTCGGCAACGATAAGAAGCTTTCTTCCTGCTTGAACAATTTGCTCAAGAAGCGGGAGAATATCTTGGATATTTGTAATCTTTTTATCGGTTACAAGAATGAGTGCATCATCAAGAACGGCTTCCATCTTATCCATATCGGTAGCCATATATGCGCTAAGGTAGCCACGGTCAAATTGCATACCCTCAACAACCTCACAATAGGTTTCGGTTGTCTTTGACTCCTCAACGGTGATAACGCCGTCGGCAGTTACCTTTTCCATAGCATCGGAGATAAGCTGACCGATTGAGGCATCGCCTGCGGATACAGTACCTACTCTTGTAATATCCTCTTTTCCGTTTACCTTCTTTGAGTTTGCCTTAAGCGCCTCAACCGCTACATCAACTGCCTTTGCAATTCCCTTACGAAGCACGATTGGGTTTGCGCCTGCGGTGACATTCTTCATTCCCTCGCGGATAATTGCCTGGGTAAGAAGGGTTGCGGTCGTTGTTCCGTCGCCTGCGGCATCGTTTGTCCTTGAGGCAACCTCACGAACAAGCTGTGCGCCCATATTCTCGCATGCGTCCTCAAGCTCAATTTCCTTTGCGATTGTAACACCGTCATTCGTGATAAGAGGTGCGCCGTACTTTTTATCAAGCACGACATTTCTGCCCTTAGGTCCAAGGGTGATTTTTACTGTGTTGGCAAGCTTATCAACGCCCCTTAGCATTGCATTTCTTGCGTCTATTCCATAAAGAATTTCCTTTGCCATATTATTTCTCCTTATTCAACTATTGCAAGAATCTCGTCTTCCTTAACGATTATATATTCGCATCCGTCAAGCTTGACCTCGGTTCCGCTATATTTACCGATAATTACCCTGTCGCCTACCTTTACAGTCATTGGTATGAGCTTGCCGTCGCAAACTGCTCCGCCTCCTACTGCAACAACCTCGGCTGTTTGTGGCTTTTCCTTAGCGCTTCCTGCCAAGATAATTCCGCCCTTTGTGGTTTCCTCAGCCTCAAGATTTTTAAGAACGACTCTGTTTGATAACGGTTTTATTGTCATTTTATTCACCTCCATTTTAGCACTCTTGCGTGTTGAGTGCCAACAAATTATATTCTATATCCACAAGGTAAGAAAATCAAGTGTTAATATGTATTGTTCACAAATTATTAACATTTTACTTTTCTTTCCCTTGATTAGAATATTGCCGTTATATTTAGAATATATTTCACATGGTGGTGATTTTATGCTTGAGTTATTGAATTTTTTGCTTTGCTCGTACGCTCTTCCCGCTATGATAATTGGCGTGGGAATATTCTTTCTTATCAAGGTGCGGTTTTTCTTTATCCTAAGACCTGTGCGGTTTTTTCGCTCAATTTTGTCATCCTCGGGGGGATTTCGCTCCTTATGCGTTGCACTGTCGGGCACGCTCGGCATTGGAAACATTGTCGGAGTTGCCTCGGCGGTAATGATGGGGGGCGCCGGATCGGTGCTTTGGATGGTGATTAGCGCGTTTATCGCTATGGGGGTCAAGTATGCGGAAGCATTTCTCGCTGTGCGACACAGGCGTGGCTGTGTCGGAAATTACCACGGGGGTGCGCCATTTTACATACAAGATGCCTGTGCCTCGCCTCGTGTCGGCAGGATATTTGGCAGTGGCTTTGCCCTGCTTTGTATATTAAATTCTCTCTCCACGGGCAACCTTGTGCAGGTAGGAGCAAGCAGTGCTTTTCTTACACAGGGTAGGATATTTTTAGGAATTTTCATCGCTTTTGCGGTTTTTATTGTGATCAAGGGTGGAATCAAGCGCATGCAGGCCACAAGCTCGGTTTTAATTCCGCTACTCTCCGTTTTATACATTGGAATATCTCTATTTATCATTTTTTCTAATTTAGGGGCTACCTGTGTCGCAATTTCAAGGATTTTTAAGGAGGCGTTTTCGGTACGGTGTATGGGAGCAGGGGCTTGCGGATATGGGATTTCGACGGCGATGAGGTACGGAATTTCAAGAGGGCTACTCTCAAATGAGGCGGGGTGCGGAACATCTCCTACGGCGCACGCCTCCTCCTCGCTATCCGCGCACGCTCAGGGCTGTCTTGGTGCGTTTGAGGTGTTTTGGGATACGATTGTCCTTTGCCCTCTCACTGCCATTGTAATTCTGATTTCTCCATGCGCAAGCGGTACAGCAATGGGGCTTGTCATCTCCGCTTATTCACACTTCTTAGGGGGCTTTGGCGGTTGGTTTATTGTTTTTTCTTGCATTTTATTCGCTATTGCCACAATTTGCTGTCAATACTATTACGGGAGAGAGTCGCTTGCGTTTCTTTCGTCAAAAAAGCGTTATATGTATCTATATTCGGCAGTTTTCTTTGCGATATGCGTTATAGCCTCTGTAATTTCAAATGATTTAATTTGGCAAATTTGCGACCTTATTATCGCATTTTTGGCGATATATAATCTCGTATTTTTGGTGATTTTATCAAAGGAAGTGGAGCTTTAGTGCCCGAGTGCAAATTGCTTGTCCTTTTTTGGGGGATTTTGTTGATTTTTGGCTCTGACAGGATACGGCAAAATATCCGATTTTTCTCTTTTGTGAACAAAAACTGAATTTTTTTGCTCTTCGCAATTTTTTACATAAAAATTATTGACTAACTTATAAAATAGTGATACAATTATTAGACTTAGTAAAATAAAGTTATAATATTATAAAGGAGAAATCATGCTTAAGTTAACCGATATAACTAAGGATTACCCTGCGGGCGATATCACGGTAAATGCGCTTAAGGGTATAAATCTTGAGTTTCGCAAAAACGAATTTGTAGCGGTGCTTGGTCACTCGGGCTGTGGCAAAACCACATTACTTAACATCATTGGCGGTCTTGACAAATATACAAGCGGTGATCTCATCATAAACGGAAAATCCACGAAGGATTTTACGGACTCGGATTGGGACACATACAGAAATCACTCGATCGGCTTCGTTTTCCAAAGCTACAATCTGATTCCACACCAAACGGTGCTTTCAAATGTTGAGCTTGCGCTTACCCTCTCGGGTGTATCTAAGGAAGAACGCAGAAAAAGAGCTATTGAGGCGCTTGAGAGCGTTGGACTTGGCGATCAAATTCACAAAAAGCCAAATCAGATGTCGGGTGGTCAAATGCAGAGGGTGGCTATCGCCCGTGCGCTTGTAAACGACCCTGATATTCTTTTGGCTGATGAGCCGACCGGTGCGCTTGACTCTGAAACAAGCGTACAAATTATGGAAATCCTCAAGGAGATTTCAAGAGACAAGCTTATTATTATGGTTACTCACAACCCTGAGCTTGCTGACACATATGCGAATAGAGTTATCCGTCTTAAGGACGGTGAGGTTGAGGGGGATTCAAATCCTTACAAGGCCCAGAGCGAGGTAGACAATCAGCCACAAAAAATAAAGAAGCGCTCTATGTCGTTTTTCACTGCTCTGCTCCTCTCGTTAAATAACCTTATGACTAAAAAGGGACGCACTTTCTTAACTGCGTTTGCGGGTAGCATCGGTATTATCGGTATTGCGCTGATTTTGGCGGTTTCAACGGGTGTAAACAGGTATATTACAAGCGTTGAGGAAAGCACGATGTCCTCATATCCTATTGAAATTTACGAGAGCACGATGGATACGAATGCTCTGCTTGGCGCGTTCCTTGAAAATAACACTGTTGTGAACAAAGAGCCAAACACGATTTACTCAAATGATGTTATGATAAATGTTATGAAGGCGTTTTCCGCCGGAATAACGAAGAACAATTTAACCTCGTTTAAGGCGCACCTTGAAATGAATAAGAATATCACAGACAATGCGACGGATATCAAGTACAGGTACAAGGCGGGTCTTAACACCTATACAAAGGTTGAAATGGTCGACGCGAACGGAAACATTACCTACACCTATCGCAGAAATCTTGGTGATATGAACGACCTTATGTCGGTTATTATGTCAGGCTCACTCAATGCGAATGCGTCTGTTATCAATTCCGAGGTTTGGAAGGAATTCGTTGGCGACCTTGATTATATAAGGACTCAATATGAGGTTGTTGAGGGCGGCGGACGCATGCCCGAGAATGAGAACGAGGTTGTGCTTATTGTCGGTAAGGACCTCTTAATCTCCGACTTCGTGCTTTATATGCTCGGAATAAGAGATTCACAGGAGCTACGCAACTATATTATTTCAATCTCAGATGATGACCCGACTAATGACGAAACGATTGAGTCCACGAAGTACACCTTTGAGGAAATCTTGAACTATGAGTTCAAGGTGCTTCCCGATGCTGACAGATACAAGGTTGTTGACGGAAAAATTGTTGAAACAACCCCCGGTGAGATTGATAAAATTCTATCGGGCAATGATGCAGTAACACTTAAGGTTGTTGGAATTGTAACTCCCGTTGAGGACAATGCAATGCCATCTATCGGCTCAATAGGCTACCTTGAGGGACTTATGGACAAGATGATTGACAAGTCAAAGGATTCCGATGTTATTACTCTGCAACAGGGCAATCAGACAACAAACCTTTACAACGGCTTCCCGTTTGCGGGCTTTGATTTTGACATTTCAGGCATTCAGGCTATGATAAATGCCGATCCGAAGCTTGCGCAGTTCGCTCCTTATTTTTCAAGCGAGGAAAAGTTTATTGATGTTTTGAAATCATATCTCGCTCCCGAGATTGAGGCGATTTTAGTTCCTTACGGAAATGTGGGAAGTGTTGTGCCTTACGGTGGCTACACCGCTATGGATGCGATGACAATTACCTCGGCGCTTGCTCAGGTTGACGGCGCGCTTCCAAAGGCTCTTGCGGGCTTTATCACTATGGATATTGTAAGCGATCCTACAAATCCGCAGAAGCTTACAAATCTTGTAAACATTATAAACTCAATGATTGAGACGGACGATTATGACGAACTTCTTTCCCGTCTTGGATATGTTGACAAGAGCAAGCCCTCTACAATCCTTATTTATCCAAGAGATTTCGAGGCAAAGGACATTATCAACGCCGAGATTGAGAAGTACAATGCTTCACAAATAAATGATGAGGACAAAATCTCTCACTCTGACATTGTCGGCACTCTTATGAGCTCGGTTACTACCATTGTAAATGCGATTTCATATGTGCTTATTGCCTTTGTTGCAATTTCGCTTATCGTTTCATCAATAATGATTGGAATTATCACCTATATTTCAGTACTTGAAAGAACAAAGGAAATCGGTATTTTGCGTGCCATCGGTGCGTCAAAGAAGGATATTTCAAGAGTATTCAATGCAGAAACGCTCATTGTCGGCTTCGGTGCGGGTGCGATAGGTATTCTCGTTTCACTCATATTCATAGTTATTATTAATATCATTCTTCACGCACTAACGGGCATTGCAAATCTTTCGGCATTCCTTCCTGTTGGCGGTGCTATTGCGCTTATTCTCATTAGCATGGGACTTACGCTCATTTCGGGACTTGTTCCATCAAGCATTGCGGCTAAGAAGGACCCTGTTATTGCGCTAAGAACTGAATAATTCTACAAGCAAAAAACCTCTTGCCTATGCAAGAGGTTTTTGTTTTCTTCATTATTTATTATATAAAGAGTTGTTATATAGAGCTTATATGATATGAAAAAATCCCGCTTATTCAAGCGGGATTTATCCTTTTTGCGATTAGAGCAAGATAGAAACGTCTGGAATTACTACTTCTTGACCGATAACATTGCCCTCGTTGTCGGTAACTTCGTTGAGTTGTACTCCGTTTCCGATAGAACGAGCGATAACATCGTTGGTATCTACGATCTCCATCTCAATTTCAGGTGTTGTGTACTTCATAACCGTTTTCTCCTTTTAAGGTTAAATACTATTTACATGCTTATTCTATCACATATATCTTGATATGTCAATATGTTTTTTGAAATTTTTTTATTTTTTTGAATAAAATGGTTTTTTCTTGGCTATTCAACGGAAATTCGCTTTACTCCGCTGGCTCCGTTTACATCGTTTATTGCCCTTATAAGCTCATCAAGCTCGCTTGTCATATGCGAGATGTCAAGCGTTACGACAACATGGGCGCGAGAGCTTATTGGAAGGTTTTGCGTGATTGTCAAAATGTTTGCGCCATTTTCCGCGATAACCTTAAGAACATCACCGAGCACGCCCGCCTTATGCGACAGGCTAAAGGAAAGAATTGCCTTTCGCCCCTCCATATCGGTATTGGGTGCGAAAACATAGTCCTTATATTTATAATATGTGCTTCGGGATATACCAACCTGTCTTACCGCCTCGGAAACATCCTTTACCCTTCCGCTTGTAAGCAGTGCCCTTGCGTCAATAACCTTTTGATAGTAATCAGGCAAAATCATTTTGTCTATTAAGAGATAGCTTCCCATAGTACCTCCAAAAAATTATTCTCTCCAAGTCCTTTTTGCTACCATATCGGCAACGAAGTCAAGCATTTCGCTCTTTTCAAGCACGGTCTTGTGAATTACTTTCCTGTCCTCAATTCCGTCAAGCCCGTACGGCGGGGTAACGCCTGTGTATTTATTAAGTCCCTTAACCGCATCAAACTCGCCGTCGAAATCCTTTTCAAGCGCGGTCATAACGCTTGATGCGAACTTATATGCGGAAGCTGTTGAAAGAACGACGCATGTATCTGTGTTTTTGGTTTTTTCAAGCCATTTTTCGTACACGCTCCAAGCAACCGCGGTATGGGTGTCCATGAGGTAGCCGTCCTTTTCGTACACGCTCTTTATTGTTTCGTACGAGTCCTTATCATCGGCATAGCCTGCGTCAATAAGCTCTCTGATTTTTGCAAGCTCCTCGCTTGATACGGTATACTCGCCCTTTTCGTTAAGCTCCTTCATATACTTAGCGCACTTCTCGGCACCGCAAACGATGTAAAGAAGTCTTTCAAGGTTAGAGGAGATAAGAATATCCATAGAGGGGGATTTGGTTACATGGAAGGCTCTGTTTTTGTTATATGTTCCGTTTTCAAAGAATTCTGTAAGAACCTTATTTTCATTTGAGGCACATACAAGCTTGCCAACGAAAAGTCCCATCTTCTTTGCAAAGAGTCCTGCCAAGATGTCGCCAAAGTTACCTGTTGGAACGATGTAGTTTACCTTGTCGCCCATTTTGATTTTACCCGCCTTGACAAGGTCGGCGTAGGATTTGAAGTAATATGCAACCTGCGGTGCAAGTCTTCCTATATTTATGGAGTTAGCGCTTGAGAGCTGAACACCGCTTGGAAGCTTAAGCTCGGAGAAGATTTTCTTAACTCCGCTTTGCGCATCATCAAAATTTCCGACAACTGCGCAAACGCAGGTATTCTTACCCTCGCAGGAAACCATTTGTCTTTCCTGAACGGTGCTTGTTCCGTTCTTAGGATAGAACACGATTATTTTAATGCCCTCAATATCTGAAAAGCCTGAAAGTGCAGCTCCGCCTGTATCTCCGCTTGTTGCGGTGAGAATTACTATCTCATCGGTCATTTTCGTTGATTTCTTCGCCTCTACGATAAGGTGAGGGAGAATTTGAAGCGCAACATCCTTAAATGCGCAGGTTGGGCCGTGATAAAGCTCCATAACATACGCATTTGCTACCTCGCTAAGCGGTGCGTAGTCGGCTGTGCGATTTGCGAATTTTCCGCCGTATGCTCTATTTACAAGCGCATTAAACTCACCGTTCTTATCATCGTTTCCCGTGAACATTGAGTCATCGCCGAAGAAAAGCTCAAGAACCTTTGCCGAGATTTCGGTTTCACTCATTTCGGTAAGCTTATCCATCGGAAAGGCAAGCGCCTCAAAGCTCTCCGGCATATAAAGACCGCCATCCTTTGCCAGTCCCTCAAGGATTGCCTGCGCCGGTGTTTTTCTTATTTTTTCATTTCTTGTACTTAAATAAAACATTTTTTAAAATACCTCTTGACATTACTTTTCTTATATGATACACTATTTGCAAACGAAATACAAGTGTTTTTGAAATAAAGACTCAAAGAAAGGTAAATTTTTTATGAAAATTGCGATTTTAGGCTTTGGAGTTGTTGGCTCGGGTGCTTATGAGGTGCTTGAAAACGCAGGCTACACGGTTGGCCGTGTGCTTGACATTCGTCCTCACGATGAGCTTGGGGACAAGCTGACCTCTAATTTTGACGATATTCTAAATGACAAGGAGATCGGCGTGGTTGCCGAGGCGATTGGCGGACTTGAGCCCGCGCACACATTTGTTGTTAAGGCATTAAAGGCGGGAAAGCATGTTGTAAGCTCTAACAAGCATCTTATTTGTGAATATTATGAGGAGCTTCACACTCTTGCGAAGGAGAACGGCGTTACCCTTCGCTTTACATCAAGCGCTGGTGGCGGTATTCCTTGGCTTTACAACCTCAGAAGAAGCGCGCGCTGTGATGAAATCAGCAAGATTATGGGCATTATGAACGGAACTACAAACTTCATTCTTGATGCTATGATAAGTGACGGACGCGACTTTGACGATGTATTAAGGGAAGCTCAGCGTCTTGGCTATGCCGAGGCTAATCCAAGCGCGGATATTGACGGACTTGACACAGCAAGAAAGACTGCCATTTCATCATCTATTGCATTTAATACTATTATAAAGGAAGAAAATGTTGATATTTTCTCTCTCAGATACATCAAAAAGTGTGATATTGACTACATTACAAAAAGGCTTGGCATGACTGTGCGTTATCTCGGCTTTGGCGTTAAGGGTGAAAGCGGTGTTAGCACATTTGTTGAGCCTGCTTGCCTTCCCTCAAATGCGCTTGAGAGCAATGTAACGAAAAACAACAACATGATTTCGCTTTTTGGCAAGGATGTAGGTCGCCTTTCCTTCTTCGGTCAGGGCGCGGGAAAATATCCTACCGGCAATTCTCTTGCGCAGGATGCTATTGACATCATAAACGGTGCGACAAGCAGTGACTTTGCCCCCTGCGGTGTTAAAATTGATAACGGCGCATGCGAAAGGAAATACTATATCAGAACAAATGCTGATGTAAGCCTTGATATTTTTGACAGTGTTGAAAATATTGACGGAAGCAAATATATAATAACTAAGAAAACAACCGTTAAGAAAATTCACGAGATAGCTAAGGAAATCTACGCTATCGACGCTGACGCATTCTTTGCGGGAATCGAGGAGTAATATATGATAAAAGTAGTAAAATTCGGTGGCTCATCCCTTGCCTCGGGCGAGTCATTTGCTAAGGTAAAGAAAATTATTGAGGCTGATAATTCAAGAAGCATTGTTGTAGTTTCCGCACCCGGCAAGAGATTCAGCGGTGATATGAAGGTAACCGACCTTCTCTACCTCTTGCAGGCGCACATCAAGTACAACGCTTCCTTTGTTGATATCTTTGATAAAATAAAGCAAAGATACAACGAAATTAAGGACTCCTGCGGTCTTAAAATTGACCTTGAAAAGGAGTTTGAGGCTATTTCTGCTAAGCTAACAAAGAAAACAAGCGTTGACTACATCGTTTCCCGCGGTGAGTATCTCAACGGTCTTTTGATGGCAGAGTATCTTGGCTACAGGTTTGTTGACAGTGCAAGCTGGCTTGTATTTAACTACAATGGCAAGGTAAACTTTGAAAAATCCTATGAAAATCTTGCTAAGATTGTTGAGGAAAATCCAAAGGTTGTGCTTCCCGGCTTCTACGGCGCGCTTCCCGATGGTCAGGTAAAGACCTTCTCTCGTGGTGGCTCTGACATTACCGGTGCTATTGCAGCGGCGGCTATCAATGCGGATATGTACGAGAACTGGACTGATGTCAGCGGTATTATGACTGCCGACCCGAGAATCGTTGACAATCCAAGACCTATTGAAAATGTTACCTTTGCGGAGCTTCGTGAGCTTTCTTACATGGGAGCTGAGGTTTTGCACGAGGAAACAGTATTCCCCGTAAGACAAAAATCCATTCCTCTTTATATCAAGAATACAAATGATATGAATGCTCGCGGAACGCTTATTATGGAGAGCTTTGACGAGGATGAGGAAGATAAGAATGTGCATTTCATCACCGGTATTTCGGGAAAGAAGCACTACTCCATTATTACTATTGCAAAGAATAGAATGAACGATGAAATCGGATATGTAAGACGCGCGCTTGAGGTATTTGAAAGATTCGGTATTTCTATTGAGCATATTCCAAGCAGTATTGACAGCTTCTCCGTTGTTGTAGCATCAAGCTTTATTGAAACAAATCTTCACGAGCTTATTTCCGCACTTAATGCGGCAGTTGCTCCCGATTCAATTAAGATTGCAAACGATATAAGCCTTATTGCTATTGTTGGTAGAAAGCTTGCCTCTAACATTGGTATTGCAGGAAAGATTTTCACATCTCTTGGTGAAAACAATATCAACATCCGCATGATTGAGCAGGGTGCTGACGAGATTAACATCATTATCGGTGTTGATGACAAGGATTTCAAGAACGCTATCAGAGTTCTTTATAATTTAAGTGAGGTAGACTAATATGAAAAAGTTAAATGTAGGTATTCTTGGCGCAACAGGCGCTGTTGGCCGTGAAATGTTAAATATTCTTGAGGAAAGAAATTTCCCTGTTGGTGAGCTAAGACTCCTTGCAAGTGCAAGAAGTGTTGGTAAGAAGATCCCATTTAAGGGTGAGGAAATTGAAATTCAGCTTGCGGATTTTGGCGCATTTAAGGGACTTGACATCGTTCTCGGTGCGGCTTCAAACGCGGTTGCTAAGCAGTTTAAGGACGATATTGTAGCATCGGGCGCTATCTTCGTTGACAACTCAAGCGCATTCCGTATGGATCCTAACACTCCTCTTGTTGTTCCCGAAATCAACCCAGAGGACGCGCTAAATCACAACGGTGTTATCTCTAACCCTAACTGCTCTACTATCATCACTCTTGTTGCGGTAAACGCTATTAACAAGCTCTCCAAGATTAAGGGCATGGTTGCTTCAACATATCAAGCTACAAGCGGTGCAGGTGCGGCAGGTCCTGTTGAGCTTGAGGATCAAATGAAGGCTATTATCAACGGCGGTGAGATTAAGGCTGAGGTATTCCAGCATCAAATCGCTGAAAATGTAATCCCTCATATCGGCTCGTTCCTTGAAAACGGATTTACCGCCGAGGAAATGAAAATGCAAAATGAGGGCAGAAAAATTCTACACCTTCCCGAGCTTAAGGTAACCTGCACATGCGTGCGTGTTCCTGTTGTTCGCTCACACTCTATATCCGTAACTGTTCTTACAGAGGATAAGCTCACCGTTTCACAGGTAAGAGATGCGGTTGCTAACGCTAAGGGCTGCCGTCTTTATGACGATGGTGAAAAGAAGGAATATCCTATGCCTATTGTAACATCAGGTCAGGACATTGTTTATGTTGGCAGAATCAGAGAGGACCTCGTATTTGACAATGCTATCACTCTTTGGTGCTGTGGCGACCAGGTAAGAAAAGGTGCTGCTACTAATGCTGTTCAAATCGCTGAATTGTTTATTAAGTAATTTACTTTTTCTTTACTGAAAAGAAAAAGTAAGCAAAAAGAAAAGAAAAATATATAAACAATTTTGATTTTTAAAACATACAAAAGAGAGTTTCGGCTCTCTTTTTGTTTTATATATTTTGTTTTTGATATTATTGATAAAATTTTAAAAGCACTGCTCGTTTGAACAGTGCTTTTGATTTTGTTTTGATTATGCTACTTCGTTTTCTTTACCGTATTCGGGAAGTGCGTCAAGGTTATCCTTATAAGGTTTATTTGCAACGGAGTTAAGTGTTACTGTATAGAGTGTTGCATCGGATTTTGTTACCTTTGCGTTTGCGCATGCGGTATGCTCACTTTGGATATACTCAACATCTTCGCCTGCTTCCGCATAGAGTGAGATTACAAGTTCGAGGTTTTGCGCAGTTCCTGTAAATCCGTCAAGCATAATTTTGATGTTTGTATATTCATCGCTTGTCATATCAACCTTTAAGAAGCCACTTGTTGCATTAACTTCTCCGTCCTTCATAAAGGTATCACCAACATATTTTGGGTTGGCTACGAAGATACCGAAGGAAATATCGTCTTCATTAAGGTCGTTATAGAGTTTAAATTCCTCGGTATTTACTACAAATCCGCCGAATGCAATTCCTGTGCCATATGCGTTTATGGAATAACCGTTATCTTCAAGGGCGGTAAATACGGGCTTCTTTTCTCCGTTTTCAACAAGACCTACTGCGCAGTCGGATGCGTTTGTGCAATACTTATTATATACACCGTTTGCTGCAAATCCGTTTGGATATACAAGTGTTTCGGTATATACATGGTCGGCAAAACCTTCGATATTATCCAAACATTGTGTGCAAGTTACGCCGTGTGTGCAGTCGCCGTCGCCTGTGTAGTTATGATTGCCTTCGTAGAAGGTATCGCAAACATTACAGTCATACACAAGAATTGTGTAGCCGAGTTCATCAGCATATCCCTCATAATCTTGATTTTCGTCAAATTTAACGAATGTGGCATTTTTTATGAGGTCATTGGTCATACCTGTTGTAAGTTTTGTTCTAAGGTCTTCAGCCTGTTGCTGAGTTCCCGTGAAAAACATTGTTACTTTTGAGCCGCCCGAAAGGATGCTATTTCCGTTTCTAACCGATGTTCCGTTCACTATTTGTGATGCGAATGTTGCGGGCATATAAACATATTTAAGAGCCGAACCTGTCAAAATTTCACAGTTTCCGTCACTACCGTCCATTTTTTCCAAACCTGCGCCAAAACTGATTGTTACAAGTTTATCCATACTTGCAAAGGATTTTTTGCAAATTGTTTTAACGGTGTTTGGCAATATAATTTCAGTAATCGAATCACAGTTATAAAATGCGCTTGAACCGATGTAAGTAATTCCGTCGTGGAATACTACGCTTTTAATTTTATAGCAATCGCTAAAAATTCCGCTTGGAATAGAAGTTATGCTCTTTGGAATTACAACTTGCTCAATAACAAGGCTGTTACATCCGGAGAATGCGCCATTGTTGAACGCAGAGGCGGGAAGATATTCAAAGTTGTGAATTGTTACAAGTTTTTTGCAACCTGTAAAAGTGTTTTGTCCGCTTATTCCTACGATAGTAACAGTCTTTTCTTCACCTGTTTCATCGTCTACAACAGTTTTGGTTGGGAAATAAATTTCTCTGATATTTGCGTTATTCTCGAACTTATAGTTTGCATTCAAAGATGTAACATAAGTAGGAACTTCAACCAAGTATAGAAAGTCACAACGACCCTTTCCATAATTTCCGCCCGGTGAGGTATATTCTGCAAATGCAGTAGAATCAGCCCCTGCTATTGCGGAATTAAATGTCGAAAGGTTATCATAAAGATTCCAACCAGAACTTCTTAGAAGGTAATATGCAGGATAAACATAGTAGTATGTTGCAGTCGATGTGCTATCTCCAAAAACAAGAACAGAATTTGGATCTTTATCCTTATACTCGGTGCTTTCAAGCGCATCAATTCTCGAAACATACGCGCTTGGGTTTGCGTGGATTTCTTCCAATGTTGGAAGAGTGTCAAGTTTTATGATTTTGTTCTCGGCGCTTACTGAAATTGCGAGTAAACACGAAAGAGCCATAATCATAATAGCAAGAACTAAAAGTCTTTTTTTCATAATTTTTCTCCTTACGGGGTCGAGAGGCTCGACTCCTACTATAAAATATTATTGCACAATAATTGTATCATACAATGTTCAATATGTCAAGACAAATTGCACAAAAAACAGCGCCCCCCCCCATTTTTTGTGCAATATGCACAAAAATCACAAAGTAAAAAGGCCTTGCATTTCGCAAAGCCTTTCTTATTTATTTGATTAGTTTTCCTTTGATTCGGCAGGGGCAAGGGCAACTACCTGTGCAAGGGTTACGCTCTTGAAGGTTGTGTCACCGATCGTTACATCGTCGCCTGTTGAGGATTGGATATAGGTTACTGTATCGCCCTCAATTACATATGCGCAAATTACAAGGTCAAGGTCTATGTCTGTTTTTGTGCCGAAGTTGATTGAGCAATCAAAGCTTGTGTATTGCTTATCCATCTCAACCTGAAGGGCTTTATCGGAGTTTACCTTATTATCTTGGTCAAGGAATGCCTTTTCTCCGAAGGAGTTTGCGTTGGCAATTATAATACCGTATTTAAGCTCACCGATTAGTCTTTCGTAAAGAGCGAGTGAGTCAAGGTCTACGCTATATCCGCCATTGATTGCGTTTTTATCCGTGTTTGTTGAGTAGCCCTTTGCGGTAAATACAGGAGCAACTGTTGTTTTAGAGTTTGCGCCACAACCGTCATTTGTGCAACCTAAGGTATAAACGCCCTCGGCGGTAATACCGTTTGCAAATGTGAGTTTTTCGCTGTTATTGTGCGAATCGTTTTTAGTGTTTGTAAGACCGCAACCGTTTTCGCAGGAGTCGGCGGTTGTGCAGTCGGTATCGAATGCGTGAATGCCGTTATAGAAGGCATCGCACTTGTTACAATCATAAATAATTGTTGCCTTTAATTTGCCATTTGGCTTATGAGTTGCATAATCATAAGCGCTTGCGCTTACAAGGGTTGAATTGCTTAAAACATATCCTGTTTGAACCTTTGTATAGGCATCAACGAGAGCTTGAGCCTGAGCCTGAGTTCCTGTGTAGAAAATTGTCAGTCTTAGTTCTGTGGTATTCTTGCCATTTATATTACTACCGAATAAGTTTGCAAACAACTTTGATGTGTCTTTAAAGAAGTTGTCAGAAACATACAAAAATGTATCCTTGTCACTCGGTGTTGATTCACTGAAGAAATTCTCCCCGATCGTTTCAAGATTTTCGCCCAAAATAATTGTTTTTGACTGATAAGCCTTTCCGAAAGTACCAGATCCTATAGAAACAAGATTATTTGGGAACTTAACATACTCTATATTGTCAGCTCCACCATTCCACTGTGCGCCAAACAAGTTATTGCCCATCGTTATAGGCTCGGTTCCATCAAGAAATTCAACCACTCTTATTACACTGTTATGACCAGCAAACAGGCTTGCTCCATAGCTTGTAACAGTGCCGGGGAATTGAACGGATACACAAAGCGGGAAATTGCCTGTTCCCGAAAAGTAGGAATTGGAAATTGTTGTAACGCCCTTTGGAATTTCAAGCATTACAACGGATTTCTTTGAGTACTGAACGCTTTGAGCGCTATTGAGCTTTGAAAAATCAAAGTCAAAGGTTGTGCTATCCTTTGTAACATAGTAGGTCGGGTAGGTGACATAATTACCTTCTCCGTCAACCAACAAAACGCGCTCGGTTGTTGTCTTATAAAGCTCTGACGGCGGTGTAAACTCGGGAATTGTGGTTACAGCTCCGAAATCTACATCAAGCGTTGGCTTTTGTGGAACAACAGATGTTGCAGAGGCGGTGATTGCAAAGAGCATTGCGCATACCGCTATGCAAAGCACAAAAAACAATTTCTTTTTCATAATTTTTCTCCTTACGGGGACGAGAGGCTCGACTCCCACTATAAAATATTATTACAGTTTAATTATATCATACAATGGATTTATTTGTCAATATGCACAATAAACAAATCCCCCCCCCCATTTTTTGTGCATTTTTACCAAAAATGCACAAAAAAGTTCGGAATTCGGAATGAGGAATTCGGAATGAGGATGTGCGAACACCCCAAGATATCGTAATTCTCAAAAACTTGCTTTTTGTTAGAATTACCTATGCATGCGACCGTAGGGAGTCGTAACGAGGAGTGCTAACGCAAGCTCGATATGTCCTACGGACACGATATGCTCCGTTCCGTCGCACGATATGTTGCTTCGCAACACGATATGGCTAACGCCGAGAAGAGCCGTGGCGTGTGGAACAAGTTCATACTGCACGAAGTCGGGATTCGACCACAGGGGCTTCCCTGTCGGAGTTTGCGACCCGAGGCTCTCGGCAAAAAAATCACCGACACAGGGTCGGTGATTTTTGTGTTTTTATTATCCAACGATACCGCTACGCTCAACGCCTTGAACGATCTTATCCTGCAAGAATACATATGCAATGATAAGAGGTACGGCGATAAGGATTGTAGCTGTTCCTGTAATCGCAGACTTATACTGCGGTAGGTTGTTAGATGCTTGTGAAAGGGATTTTGGAATTCCAACAATTCCTGTAAGGTTTGGATAGCCATGCTCATGAACATAGAGGGCATCAAAGAATGTGCCTACGAAGAAGTCATCAGTCCATTGCCATGCGAATGAGAAGATGAACACTGTTACGAGCATTGGAATTGAAATCGGAATGATGATGCGGAAGAAGGTCTTCATCATTGATGAGCCGTCAACATACGCACTCTCCTCAAGCTCATCGGGAACTCCCTTAAAGAATTGCCTTAGCATGAAGATGAAAAGTCCGTTTCTAAATCCAAGTCCTGTGAAGGACATAAGATACATAGGAATATAGGAGTTGGAGAAGCCAAATCTCCACTCGGGGTTAATGCCCTTCAGGAAGGCGTCAAACTTGCCTACCCATTCCCAAGTGCCCCAGCTATTGAAATACTGTTGCATTGAATACTTGATTGGCTCCATTGGAACCATAAGGGTAACGATAACGACCGCGAAAACGATTCCGTTTCCTCTGAACTTAAACTTAGCAAGTCCATATGCAACGAGTGCGCATATGAAGGTTTGAATAAGCGCGGTTGTTGAGGAAAGAAGGAAGGTCTTCAAAAGTGCCGGGAAATAGTCGTTTTCAAGTATTATGTATTTGTATTGATCAAGCGTTGGCGCCCTTGAAAGAAGGACTACTGTTACATCCTTAAAGTCGGATGCGGTCATAAATGAGCTGAAGATCTTTGCGATATACGGGAAAAGAATTACATAGGATACGCCGAGCAAAAGAACCATTCTGAATACAACATACACTACCTTTTTAAGGAAGTACATTGAGAGGAACTTTGCTTTAAATCTTTCCCAAAGAGGAGCTCTTTCAAATTCTACACGAATCTTGTTCTTAGATTCTCTTTTAACTTTTGGTGTTGAATCCATCGTCGTCCCCTCCTTAATCTCTTCTCTGATAGAATACGAATGCCTTCATCAGGAAGACTACGACAACTATCATAAGAAGTACTACTAAAATGTATATCCAATACATCGCGGTTACCTCCTCCTGGTAGCCCGCCTTAGTCATTCCGCCGATAAAGTTCATAACACGGTTATCAGCTGATGTAAACGCGTCGATAATCGTATAAATGAAGTTTACGAGGATCATTGGGCTAATCATAGGAAGGGTAATTTTCCAGAAGGTTTCCCACGCGGACGCACCCTCAATTTGACACGATTCATAAATCGCAGGTGAAATTGACTGAAGTCCTGAGAGGAAGATAAGCATTTGAACACCGCTACGGCTAACGATATCAAAGATGCTGTTTACAAGTCCTACAACATAATCAACAAGTCCCGTTCCGAGCTTGATATTTCCGAGCAGGCTTTGAAGGTCCATAGCGGACATAATGCCTGTATCTTCGCCTGTTCCGTCGTCGATTGAACCGCTTGCGCCGTTGAGCGCCTCAAGCATTGCCGAGTCGGAGTCAATCGTGTCAATAATACCTGTGCAAAGAATAACCGGAAGGAAGAAGATTGCACGGAATACGGTTCTGCCTGCCATCTTTTGGTTAAGGATTATAGCCATAAAGAGGGAGAAGATTACGATTGCGGGGATTTGCAAAATAAGGTCTTGAACACCGTCAATTAGCGTTACAGGGAACGACTTATCGGGGTTGGTTGGATTGAAAATATCTATATAGTTCTTAAATCCAACGGGGTTCAAGGTGATTTGACCGCCCGATATTACGATGTCACTGAATGTAAATCTGATTGATTGAATTACGATCGGTCCGTATAGGAATAGAACTCCTATTATGAAGGGAAGAACGAAAATCCATCCTGTCATCGCTTTCTTTCTTGTAAGCGACAGCCATTTCTTTTTCTTTTTAAGCGTTGGTATTGTAGATGTCATTTTTGCTCCTCCTTTCTTAGTTATTCATTCCATATGATGCAAAGCTGAGTCCCTGAATTACAATAGGCTCGCTAAACTCGTCATATGATACGGTTACATCGTATGAGTTGTAGTTGAGGATAAAGCCCTCACCGTTTGCGTATTCAACCCTTACTATTCTTGAGTTATCAAGCGCTGCGCCATCGTCTACACGGTAAACCTCAAAGCCCTCGCTTGTGTTCATAAACTCATGCTCGGTGATGTAGGAGTCCTGCTTAGATGTCATAACATCGTTATATCTCTTATACATCTTGGCTATCTCGTCACGCCAAATGCTGAATTGTACGGAATAATATTGGTTGTAGCTCATTGTTCCCTTAAGAAGCTCTGTATTTTGCATTGCTACTGTGAAGTAGAGTCCTGCTCCGTTTTCAAGAGCCTTCAGGAACATATAGTGCTCATCACCCTCCATATTGATAGGCGCGCCTGAAAATTCAATAGAGCCGTGAAGAACCATTCCAACGAACGGAATAGCCTCAGAGGTGCTATGGAATCGGCTACTGTCAAGTGCTACATTTGTAAGGCTTGACGCATATGGGAGTGAGTAAACATTACCTGCATCGAGAATCAGGTTGTATGCGTTGCTAACAGGCTCACTTGTATTCTTGCCCGAAAGCTTCGCAAGGAAGGCTTGCGCATTTACCTTAGACTGCTCTCTTAAGATATATCCTGTATCCTTATCAAAGTCAGAGCTGAGGTCGCTACCAAGCGCTCTTGTTGCCAAGGTGGTGATGTTATACTGTGACGCGCTCTTTATGAACTTTGTATAAGCAAGGTCATATGAGTCGGTTGAGATAACTACTCCGCCCTTACGCTGGAACATTTGAATTGACGCGTCATACTCACGCTTAGTGGTATATCTTCCGTCAAGTGCCTTTGCAGCGGTCTTTTTATATCCGAAGCCACTGAAGCTTTTGAGTGACTTTGAATATGAGAAGTTTACATTTGGCGCAATTTCAATGCCATTTTCGTTTGCATACTTCATAAGCTCCTCAAAGCCCTCGGCACCGCCGAGAACCTTTTGCCATTTAAGGTAGGTTGGATAATTCTCCATAAGTCCGCCGTTGGCAAAGCCTGTCAAGATGAAGCTGATGTTATCAACTCCGATATTTGAAAGGGTCTTATGAATTTTGATTACATCATTGAAGGTTGTAAGCGCCTTGCTTCTGGTAACGGGGAAGGTCATAATCTTCTCCTCTACCTGAAGGGAACCGAACACCTCAAGGAAGAGCTTTGTATGGCTACTGAGCGTTGAAGCATCAAGCTTTGAAAGTGTGCCGTTTGCCATAAGATAATCTCTGTAATAATTTGCCATTCCAACATACGATGTGTCGTATTTTGCTGTTGGAGATGCAGTATTTGAAAGAGATGTAGGTGTGAGCATTGCATACTTAACCTCAATCGGTCCCTCGTAACGGGATACACCGTTTACGGTGATTACATTACTTGAGCTTGCTCCGCTTGAGAAGGAGTCTGCAAGGTCATACTTATCGCTTGCGCTAAGCTGGAATTTTGTGTATGCTGTGTGGTAGTACGCATCATTGTGTGATACGATTGTTGCAAGGGTTTCACCCTTTTCGATAATACCGAAGAAGCCTGAGTGAATCGGTCTTGAGGTATTTACCGCACCGAATACGGGGAATGTTGCCTGCTCCTGATTTTTAACAGATACGGTATAGAACGCGTAGTCAGGACCGTAAAGCTCTACTGCCACATTATCGGTTGTGCCTGCGGCAAGAAGGTCCTCATATCTTATGAGTGTTCCGCTACCGTCGGGCAAGAAGGTATATCCCTTATCCTCTCCGCGCACTGATGGATTGAAGTATGGAAGAATTGAGATTGACTGAAGTGTGTTTTCCTCTGCGTCGTACTCAATTTTTGAGGTATCAACCGATGCCTTAAAGCCATCAGCTGTAATTCTATACTCAACCTCTATCTTAAAGTATGCCTGTGCGGAAACGCCAAGGTTATGATTCTTATAGGTTCCGTAGTTAAGAAGACCCGTTACATTGTTAAAGCCTACCTTTTCGTAGTCGGCATGCTGTTGCTCAAGGGTATATCCCATTGAGATGAGCATCTTTGAAAGGGCTTGCTTATTCTTTTCAAGTGTATCCTTAAGAATGTAAATATCGTTTTCCTGAGAATAGAAATAGTAGTAAGAGAATGACTTATAGTAGGAGTCAATTTGCTTAATTTCCTTTTCCTTATCCTCTGCGGAAAGAGTGTCATCGGAATTTATCTTATCCTTTGCATCCTCAAATATAGCCTCATAATCCGCCTTAAGGATTGCGAACGGAAGGACAATTTCCTTTTTACCGAGCTCATATACAACCTTTACGCCTGTTTGCACGCCGTTTTCCAAAATTGCCTCAACATGAGTTTGGTTCTCGTGCATTGCTGAGTCCTTATAGGAATAATAGGTTGTTTCACTTCCCCACTTTATATTTTTATATGTGAGGATAACGGTTGATAGGTATTGTTGCTTGGTAAGGTCAATTCCTGACTTGCTAACATTATATGGGTTAGAAAGCATGATTTCGCCCGTTACCTTGTTTTTAATACCGATTTCACCCGAAAGCTTACTTGCGTACAGCTCAAAGCTGTCGTTTTCGGCGTATTTGTCCATTGAATCAAGCTTTGCCTGCTCATCTGCGAAGTCCTCGGTAAGGTAGTCCTTAGCACCCGGTGCCTCTGCACCGAATACGGAGAACGCTCCGAACACAGGAAGCACAAGCATAACTGCAAGGATCATTGATAATATTCTCTTTTTCATCGCTAACCCTCCGTTATCTGTAGCTTAATTCGCTTATTATCGTTGTAACAAGCGCGATCATTTTTGATACGAGTGAAATAAATAGCAGAGCAATAAACATAATGAATACCATTCCGACGATTGTCATGATGATTGTCAAGATGTTCTTACCCATTGAATAGTCATGTGTTACCTGCATACCGAGAATCATAAGGAATCCCATCCAGATAAATGCAAGCGTTACGAGCATTGAGGTGATTTGTCCCTCGTCTCCAACGAGTACATTTGTGAGGATTGTTGAAATGATTACAAATGCAGGAACGGGGAATAGTGCATATGAGGCGGAAATGAAGATATCCTTAAGGCTTCCCTCTCCGTCGAACAAGGTGGTAAAGCACCAGTTTGCGATTACGAAAAGAAGAAGCGGGATAAGAA
The DNA here is from genome assembly GCA_017466455.1 of Clostridia bacterium. The sequence continues at coordinate 80,674 of JAFTUD010000001.1, read as the reverse complement.
CTGACATTGCCTGCGCAAATATGGACATATATGTTCCCTGTGGGTTGTAGTAGTAGCCTGTTCCTATTGACTGATAGTAGAAGGCTATTACTGTTACTGCAATTATAGCAACTGACGCCCTTACCGAGCCACGCTGCTCATGCTTCAAGTCCCAATATCCGTCAAACGGATGGAATATGAGGTGGAAGCCGTAGAGAACCTCCTGCTTGAAGGTCTTTTTACCAACTACAAGCTGAGCCTCCTTATTTATTCTGCCTGCCCAGCCAAAGAGCTTTCCAAGAGCAAAGCAAAGAGCAACAATAAGAACGATCATAGGAATGAACAGAATTTCCATCTTTTCCTTACGAAGGTCCTTCCATGCGGTTGCATAGTTTTCTACATCGTAAGCATTTTTATAGTAATCTATCGCTTCCTGATATTTTCCGTCACGGTAAAGTGATTTACCGATTGCAACATATGCTGCGTCAAAGTTGTTATTTCTTGCAAGGACCTCCTCCCATTTTTCAACCGCCTTGTCGTACTCTCCAACATTTTGAAGCTGGATTGCCTCATCAAGGATTTCCGCATACTCTGTTCTGCGGTATACGGTAAATGAGTTTTTGGTCATATCAAGCACGAGAAGGTTTGTGCCCTGATATGTGATTGATCTTGCTGATGTGATGTTACCGAGCTGGTTACCCTTATCTCCAAAGATATAAAGCAAGCTACCGTCTCTGTCATAGGTATAAACCTTTGAACGCTTAGTATCGATAATTGACCATACGCCGTTCGGTCCGCTTGTGATATCTACGATGTCGGATACGCCCTTAGGTGCCTCCACATTTGAGCTTGTTGTCTTTGTTTCAAGCTCTACGCTAACCTCTCCTGAGGGGGAGAAGAAGCCGTTACGGTGCATGATGTCAACGCCTGTTGCGTTAAGAAGCTTAACAGGAGATGCGTCGCTAAGCTTTGTTGTGAGCTGTCCGAGCTGTGCTGACACATCCTCTTCCTTTGTAAATACGATTGTAGCATATACAAATTCCTGAGTCTGAGCATCAAGGTCGATATTCTTATAGGTTGTCGGTACAAATGTAAGTGCCTCAGCGGCTGCTCCTCCGAGCTTTTGAATGAGGGCGTCAAGCGCGCTCATCGTTACCTTCGGGGCGCCGATGAAGTTGATGAATTGACCTGTTGAGGTAAGAACTATCATACCCTGTGTTTCCTTATCGGACACAACGAAAATTCTTCCGTGCTTATCAACTACGCAGCTGATAGGGGTGAAGTTTCCTTCCTTTATAAGGTCTGTAACAGGCTCGTTAATTTCGCGAAGGAAATCTCCGTTGTCCTGATTGAATACGAGTATTCTTCTGTTGAAGGTATCGCATACATAAAGTCCTCTCATCTCGCCCTCATCAACAACGAATGTGCTGGTGGGTGATGAGAATGTGTCGTCTACTCCATTATTATTAAGGAAGCTTTCAAGCACATATTTTGTTTGGTAGTATTTGTCTGCTACGATAATTCTGTTATTACCCTTATCGGTAATATAGATATTTCCTTCCTTGTCCGCCTCAATATCCGAGCAGGCTGACATCTTCTTATCAAGTCCGAGCGATACGGAGTCGATTGCGATATCGGGAACATACGCATCGGGTGAATTAAGAAGTGTGCCGTCGATTGAATAGGTATAGGTTGAATAAGGGGTGGCTGCCATTGCTACGACAGGGAGAACCATAAGGAGCATTAGTACAAATACTGTTATTTTAACTAACTTATTCATATATCCTCCTTAGTCCTTCATTCCACTTGTTCCCATCGTTTGAATTACATTACTTTGTGAAACAACGAATACTATGATAGGAACAATCATCATAATTACGGTAGCTGCTGCGGAAGCACCCATACGGGCAATACCGCCTGCGGTGATTTGTGAAATCGCATAGTTAAGCGTCTTCCACTGCTCACTGTAAATGTAGATTGACGCGCCTGTTTGCCAAAGTCCCTGGAAGGAGTAGATGATAAGCGTAATCCAACCCGGCTTAACCATTGGCATTGCAATGGTCCAGAAGGTCTTAAGCTCGCTACAACCGTCAAGACGGGCGCTCTCAAGCGTTGAATCCTGAATTGAGGATTCCATAAACTGCTTCATAAGGTAAAGACCTGTCGCACCTCCCCATGCGGGAATGATGATTGACAGCGGGTTATCAAGAAGTCCGAGCGCGGTCAAGGTAAGGAAGTTCGCAATACCTGTTACCGTTGAGGTAAACATAAGCGAGCTTTGAATTATCTTGAAGGTGCCAGCTCTTCCCGGGAACGGAATCTTTGCAAGCGCATATGATGCAAGTGATGCAAAGAAGATGTTTCCGAATGTACCTGCGGCAGTAATAAGAACTGTATTAAATATGTATCTTGAGAACGGCACCCAAGAGTCGCTCAAAAGATAGAACAAATCGCCGAAGTTTCCGAATGTTGGCTTTACAACATAAAATCTTGGCGGGAATACCCAGAGCTCATCAAGAGGCTTGAAGGACTGGATAACTACATAGTACATAGGCAAGAACATAAATACGCCCATGATTGCAAGGAATACGAAGATTCCTGTATCTCCTCCTACCGAACGGTTGAGGACTACCTGGTGGTTTCTGACTCTCATTTTCTGCATATCATTTTCCCACCTTTGAAAGTAATTTCTTAACAAGCATATTTGCTCCTATCATAATAAGGAACAAAATGAATGCGATTGAGGATGCGTAACCAACCTCCCAGCGCTGGTTTCCGTAGTCGTCTATACAGTGCATGATTGTATGGCACGAATAGTTTACTGACGGGAAGCCACAGAGCTGTGTTACAACGCCACCGAAGTTGAATGCGCCTGTGATTGACATAACCGCACCGAACATAAGGTGGTTTTTCATTTGTGGCAGGGTGATATACCAAAGCTCCTGCCATCTGTTTTTAACTCCGTCGATGGCTGCTGCCTCAAATTGGTTCTTATCAAGGGTTTGAAGTCCTCCTATGAATGAAAGGAAGGCTGTACCGAGTGACATCCAAAGAGCAACGACGATACAGAGGGTCATTGCATATTTTTCATCATGGAACCAAAGAACAGGAGTATCAATGAGTCCGAGGTCAAGCATTGTTCCGTTTACCCAGCCGTATGCGTCATCTGAGAAGAGCGCTGACCAAATTGTGTATGCTCCGCCCGAAATTGACGGTGCATAGAAGATAAGAGTTACAACTGCTCTAATCTTTGGCGCAAGCTCATTGATGAACCAAGCAACGAGGAAGGAAAGGATATACGATACAGGTCCGATTACTATTGCAAATACAAGTGTGTTTTTGCATGCCTGAAGGAATATATCGTCCTCGAAGAACAATCTTGTATAGTTGTCTATTCCTATGAATATATCCCAGCTTACCTCAAGCATATTGAATGAGGTAAAGCTAAGAATGAACGAAAGAAGTACTGGGAAAAGTGTAAAAAGTATGAACACGAGCATAAACGGAGCGATCATAAAGTATGCTACCTTATTTCTCTTCATTTCCTTTATTGTCCATTGTGCCATGGTCATATCTTTTCTGGCAACTGCCTTTTTGGGAGTGCCATCATCGTTAAATCCGACGGTACTTGCTGATTCGTCGCAATACTCGGCATAAATTCTATTAAATTCGGCTGCCGGTAATCTGCGTAATGGTGGTCTTTTTGTATTAGCCATTAGTTCTCTCCTTTACAAGTATTTTTCCGACTTATTTTTTTCCAACGATGACTTTTTCGCCCGTTGTTACATCGATGTAGTCCATACCGAACTCAATTCTTCTTCTGGTTATTTCCTTATTTATAGTAATAGTATAGGAAAGAAGTGAGTCAGCAGGGTCCTTTGCCTCGTTATATGCGGCAAGGAATGCGAAGTTTACATATCTTGCAAGATAGTAGCTTCCCGGATAGTTTGGAACTGCGGCAAGGTTGTTGAACTGTGAAAGGATTGCTGCCTTTTCATCATTTGTCCAAGGAATTTCGTTTATTGCCTCAGTGTTTGGTGTTGGGTGACGGCCTGCAATACCTTGAATTGATACCATTTCATTGGTATATGCTACCTGACAGTCCTTACCAACATACCATTTCATAAATTGCCATGCGTTTTTCTCGCTCTCACAGCCCTCAAGCATTATACATCCTGTTACGGTTGCGATTGCGCTGTTATTGATGTACTTGCCGTTTTCTCCCTCAACTACATGTCCCGGAAGAACGGTGAAGCCCCAAAGACCCGAAAGCTCAGATGCGAAGAGTGCAAGCTGGTTACAGGTTGTATAGTCTGCAATACCGATTGGCATTTCACCTGTTCTGAAGCGGTTTGCAAAATCGTATACGGTTGGGAGTGAGTATTGAGTATACATATTACAAAGTCTGGTAAACGCAGCAAGAACGCCTGTGTTGTCAAAGTTGATTTGCATACCGCCGTTCTTATACGCCTCATTACCGCTTTGATATACGAAGGTGTAAATATCGTTTTGAATACCTACCTCCATGTGGTTATACTGGAGAACAGGCACCATTGCGAGAATGTCGTCCCATGTTTCGGGAATATCAAGCTCAAGCTGTGAAAGAATGTCCTTACGGTAGAACATCATTGAGAAGTTGAGCTTGTCGGGGAGTCCGTAGTAGGTGTATTCCCTCTCGGCATTTTCCGAATTATCGTGAAGTGTAAGCGGAACTATTGCCATTTCAGGGAACCATGAAAGCACATCCTCAGAGTCATTTTCAATATGCTCGTTAAGCGGGAGAACTGCGCTACGAAGTGCGAAGTCAATAATTTGCGCACTTGATTCAAACAGCGATACATCAGGTCCTGCTCCTGCAAGTACTGATGGAAGAAGTGTTCCCGCTGAGATGAGCTTAAGGTTTGCGGACACGCCTGTCTTAGGTGTGAAATCGTTATCTATAAGGCTTCTCATTACTTGTGCTTGGTCACGACCGAGTGCGATCCATACCTCAACGGGGTCAACCTTTTGGCTTGGGTCATCAACTACTCCAAGGGAGTTATAGTCGGTAACAAAGCTATAGAAGAACATTGAAAGCTCATACCAGAGCTTTTGGAAGAAGTTGCCATCGCTCTTTGGCAATTCCGAATTTGCGGGCTGAACTGTCAGATAGTCCATCTTGAGTGGCTGTGCGGAAACATTGGTAATCCATGTACCAAGTGAACCGAGCTGTGCCTTGAAGGTTTCAAGATTTCCCGCGATTTCACTCTCATCGCTCGCCATTTTATTTAATAGAATGTAGAGCTGTTCAAGAGTTGCGGTATTTTCGCCCTTTAGTCCTGTTGTTTCGGAAAGATATCTGAATACCTTTTTGAGGTTGATTGACTCAACCATCATTGTTTCAAGGACATGAGGCATCATCTTAGAGAAATTATATGTACGGTTTTCGTCAGGATCACTTCCTGTGAGCTTGATGATTTCAAGATACGCATTGTTGAGGTTTGCAAGCGTTTCGGAAATTTGTCTTAGCTGCTCGCCCATATCGGCAAGAACAGCCTCAAGCTTGATTGTGTGAGTTCCTTCCTCGAGATAGAAATAGAAATCCTGTGTTTCATCTCCGAGGTATTTTACCTTCCACTTATCGGTAAAGTCAAAGCGACAGCCTGCTGCCTCAACAAAGGGAAGCTCGTCATCGATATATACCTTACGGGAAACATACATACCGCTAAGAAGGTCCTGCTTATAGCGGAGCGCAATTCCGTAGTATCCACTCTGCTCTACTGTGACATCGTATGTAATCCACTCACCAACAGTGCTCCACTGTGTTCCGCCTGCAACATTGTATTTTTGTACCTGAGCAGACTGAATACCTGTAAGACCGCTTGTGATAGGCGAGGTTCTATCCTGCAATGGGTAGATAGTAACGCTTGATGTGTTTGTTACCATTTCACCCTCAATAAGAATTGAGCCAACGCTTGGTGTGTTTGACGCGATGTCGCCGTGCTTGTTTATATATTCTTGATATGTAGGAATGCTTATGCTTGATGTCGGGCGAAGTATGATGTCGTCAAGGACAACGGATTCTCTCGTGCTTTCAAGAGTAATTGTGTTTTCACCCGCTTCAAGGAAGAATTCAAATGGCGATGTATAGTGACCGTCAACATCCTGAAGCGCATAAGTGATCCATTTTGGATCCTCAATAACGCTTGGACGAATGTCGTTGCCGTTTCCGTCAAGCTTGAAGGAAGGGATTTTATTGCCCTTTTCATCAAGAATGAACGCACCGTTTTCATCCTTCTTGTATTCATAATCATACTTCCATACCTTTTGAAGCACGATTGAACGCGCCTCAGCAAACGGAACCTCACCGTTTAATGAGAATACACGCTCTATTGATGTCGTTTTGCCAACTACCTGACAATATGGAATGTCAATCTGGTAGAAGCCTGTAACAGGAACTGTGAATTTCCATGTTACCTTTCCGATATCTCCGGTCTTAAGTACACCGTCCTTACCGTAGTAGCCATCAACCTTTTCGGTCGTTGCAGTTGTTTCCTCGGCTATGATGTCCTCGGTTATATCAATAACCACATCCTTCATACCCTCGGTGCTTTCCTGCTTACCGGCAAACTTTTTCTGATATTCCTTGTAGGACAATGCGTTTAGGATTGAACTGACATCGGAAATCGAAACCTTATTGCCGGACGAGCCTGCGCTTTCGGTTGCGGCAGATACCGGCACTGCAAACGCACCGATAATCATTACGATGCAGATCAGAAGCGCCAGAGATCTTTTCGCTTTCTTTTTCATAAGAAGCCTCCTTGTTTTTTGCAAATTTTCTTCCGCCGAGCGTGGCGGGCGCATTTACGCGTGCGTAAATACTTCATGCAAGGCTTATTTTAACACAATAGCCGAGCAAAGTCAAGGTTGTATTTTATATATAATAAATAGGTAACAGTTATTTGAAGACTTTTAAGCTTTATAATTTTTTCTTATTATTAACTAATTGTAAATTTTTTATATTTTTCGCGAAAGCTATGAAAATAGCGGAAACGCCTGTCTGCTCCTGCGATTTTTGAACGAGGCAGAGGCAGAATATGTTAACTAATTATGAACTTTGTGCAAAGGTTGATTTTGGCAAAATGCACAAATTTTCGATTTATTTTTATGCAGGTTGCACAAGATAACAAAGTTTTTTGGCGGTTTTTGGCAGGCATGTGGCTTTTTGTGAAATTCCATCGCTCCTTTAACGGAATTGACGGGGCTTCAAGGGAGATTTCAAGGGAGATTTGCGTGTTTTTCGGGCGGATTTTCGGGTGTTTTATTTTTTTCGGTAAAAGATTGTTTTTTTGCCCGTCAACTCTTGACTTTATCCTTATTCTACTGTATAATGAAGGTAATCAGGCGCGCTATGCGACTGTTCAAAACCTTATGCAAATGACAGGAGAATTAAAAATGTACTATTTGGGTATTGACCTTGGCGGAACTAACATTGCCGCAGGTATTGTTGACGAAAATTCTAAAATTCTTATAAAGGGCTCCGTTCCTACTCTTTCAAACAGAGACGGAAAGCTTATCATAAAGGACATGGCAGAGCTTTGCAAGAGGCTTATCAACGATATGGGCATCACTGTTGATGACATTGAATATGCAGGAATTGCAACCCCCGGAACTGCGAACTCAGAAACGGGCATTGTTGAGTATGCTAACAACCTTCCGTTTGTGGACTTCCCTATTGCGGATTTGCTCAAGGAGTATCTCGGAGTTAAAAAGGTTTACATAGAGAATGACGCTAATGCGGCGGCTAAGGCTGAGGCGGTTGCCGGTGCGGCTAAGGGTGCTAAGTATTCGGTTATGATTACTCTTGGCACAGGTCTTGGCGGCGGTATTGTCATTGACGGCAAGGTTTACTCGGGCTTCAACCACGCGGGCGGTGAGCTTGGTCATGTTGTTATTCAAAAGGACGGAAAGCAATGCTCTTGCGGAAGAAAGGGCTGTTGGGAAGCATACAGCTCCGCAACAGGTCTTGTAAATATGACTAAGGAAAGGCTAATTGAGGCAAGAGAAAAGGGCGTCAAGTCGCTTATTGATGAAATGATTGGCGGTGACCTTAACAAGGTGAATGCCCGTGTTGCCTTTGCGGCTATGAAGCAGGGCGATGAGCTTGGCGCTAAGATTGTTGATGAATATATCAGCTATCTTGCAAGCGGTGTTGCAACAATGATTAACATTTTCCAGCCTAATGTGCTTTCAATCGGCGGTGGCGTATGCAATGAGAAGGATTATCTCCTTATTCCACTTAAGGAAAAGGTATTTGCCGAGACATACTCTAAGGACCCCAGCAAGCAAACTCAAATCAAGATTGCCGAGCTTGGAAACGATGCAGGCATTGTTGGTGCTGCCTCATTGGGGCTTTAAGGCTTAGTGCATAAGCGTTTAACTGTAAAAGCGTGGTCCTACCACGCTTTTGTTTTCAAGATTGTTATTTTTACTTGATTATTCAAAAAACTGCGACATGTGTCGTGAAAGGGGGATTTTATGGCTTTCAATTTGACTCTTGAATCGCCGATTGGCGCGCTTTACGGAGTTGGTCCTGCCTATGAGAAATATTTTAATTCAAATGATATTTACACGGTAAGGGATATGCTCTACTATTTTCCAAGGGCATATCAGAACCGCGCGGATATTCGCTTAGTGGCAGAGCCATGCTTTGACAATCTCCCGCACGCATACCTACTTACTGTAAGCTCAGACGCAAAAAGCGCAGAGATACGCAAGGGGTTAAATCTTTTGAAATTCAAGGCGTTTGACGAAAGTGGCAGTGTAAATATTACCTTCTTTAACCAAAGCTACCTGAAGGACACCTTTACGGTGGGAAAAACATTTAGATTTTGGGGCAGGATTTCGCAAGAAAAGCGTACCCTGTGCTTAAATTCGCCGTCATATGAGCCTTACTCCGAGGAAAAGCCACCGAATCCTTATGTTTCGGTTTATCCGCTTTTCAAGGGGGTAAATCAAAAATATCTCGCAAGGGTTTTATCTCAAATACGCCCCTTTATACCTACTATTATAAAGGATCATATCCCCGAGAGCGTACGCCTTAAAAACGGGCTTTGCACCCTCGCATATGCGCTTGAAAATATTCATTTCCCCGAAAATCCCGATGCGCTTGACAGGGCTATTAAGCGATTGACCTTTGATGAGCTATTTATATTTGCGCTTTCAATCTCGCAAATGAAGACTGTTTCGGAGCTTAAGACTGCGCCTCTTATGTCGCAGGTGGACTTAACTCCGCTTTTATCACAGCTTCCCTATGAATTAACCGATGCTCAAAAGAGGGCGATTTCGGAAATTCAAGCGGATATGTGTGCGAAAAGCGATGATTTTGTATCACAAATCACAAGAAAGCCGATGAACAGGATTTTGGTCGGCGATGTTGGAAGCGGTAAGACTATTTGCGCTACTGCCTCGGCATATATTGCTTGCAAATCGGGCTATCAATGTGCGCTTATGGTGCCGACGGAAATTCTCGCATTTCAGCATTTTGAGGACCTTTCACCTATGCTTGAGGGGCTTGGAATTTCGTGTGAGCTACTTACGGGCTCGGTGCCTGCTAAGGCTAAAAAAGAGATACTCTCCCGCCTGAAATCGGGTGAAACGCAGTTTGTCATCGGTACGCACGCCCTTATTCAATCGGGTGTTGAGTTTTCAAGGCTCGGTCTTGTTATTACCGATGAGCAACACCGCTTCGGTGTTATGCAAAGGGCTTCGCTTGCGGAAAAGAGCAAGAGTGCGCATGTGCTTGTTATGAGCGCTACTCCTATTCCACGCACACTCTCCCTTATGATTTATGGCGACCTTGATATTTCGCTCATTGACAAGATGCCTCTTGGCAGGCAAAGGGTTGACACATTCGTGGTTGATGAGAGCTATCGCGCAAGGCTCAATGCTTTTATAAGAAAACAGGTTGATGCGGGACATCAGGTTTATATCGTTTGTCCGAGTGTTGAGGAAAAGAAGGAAGATGTGCTTGATAATGCGGATTTTAACCCGTTTATTATTCAATACAGCGACACTCCCCCGCTTAAGGCGACTGTTGATTTTGCTAAGGAGCTTTCCGAAAATGTGTTCCCTGACCTTACTGTGGGCTTTTTACACGGCAAGATGAAGGCGAAGGAAAAGGATCAAATTATGATGGATTTCGTCTCGGGCAAAACTAACATTCTCGTTTCAACGACGGTAATTGAGGTTGGTGTAAATGTGCCGAATGCGACGCTTATGATTGTTGAGAATGCCGAGCGCTTTGGCCTTTCTCAGCTACATCAGCTAAGGGGTCGTGTCGGTCGTGGCAAGGACAAGTCCTACTGTATTCTTGTTTCAAGCTCACGCAGTGAGTCAAGCAGGGAGCGCCTTGAAATTATGCGTACAACCTATGATGGCTATACGATTGCCGAGCGTGACCTCAAAATGCGTGGTCCCGGTGACTTCTTCTCAAGCAATTCATCAATCCGTCAGTCGGGTGAGGTTAGCTTCAATATCGCTAAATCCTGCTCCGATGAGGCGCTTTTGCACTCCGCCTTCGAGAGCGCAAAGGGCGTGCTATGTGTTGATAAAACGCTATCAAGCCCCGAAAATGCTCTCCTTCGCGCCGAGGTTTTGAAGATTTGCGAGATTGGCAAGAAAACGATAAATTAACTTACTTTTTTCTTTGGGAGAAGAAAAAAGTAAGCAAAAAAGAAACCAAATTAAAACAAAATAAAAAACCGACACAGTGTGTCGGTTTTTTGTTTTATTCATTTGTGATGCTTGATGAAATTTACATACTCCAAGGTCGTAGGGGAAGTTAGTAACGACGCATAACGAAGTTTATCAAGCCTTGATGGATTTCGAGCGTTTAGAACAAGCAAGACAAGGCGCACCACAGGTGACAGACGATGGCTATCTTGTTTATTACGAATGTAATGAGTAACAAGGTTCTGACCGTGAAAATTCTATCTGATTTTCACTATCTGCAAAGCAGACTGTTCGCAAGAACAGATAGGTCAGGCTCTTATAGTCGAGGTTGTCAACGAGGAGCAACGCAGTATTGTGCCGTTATAAACGGTCGAAATTAGCCGTGATAGAGCTTCTTCGTCTGATATTTAGGCTCGCAGGTGAGGTTTACTCCAAGCTTGCGGAAGGTTGCGACATCTACGGGGGAGAGGATTACGCTTGAGTGAAGCTCGGTATTTCTGAGGCTTGCGAGGGCGTCCATTGCCTTTTTTGCTTCCTCGCTTGTTGCGGCGGTGATTGCAAGAGCGATCAGAACCTCATCGGTATGAAGCCTTGGGTTATGGTTACCGAGGTTTTCAACCTTTAGTCTTTGAACGGGCCCTAAGACCTCGGGGGAGATTATATCCTTATCATCATCTATTCCCGCGATTGCCTTTACTGCGTTTATAAGGACTGCGCTTGACGCGCCGAGAAGCTCCGAGGTTTTACCCGTTACTATTCTTCCGTCGCACAGCTGAATTGCGGCAGCGGGTGCGCCTGTTGCCTCCGCCTTATCATTTGCGGATTTTATGCAGGGGCGCTCAACGGATATATCAATACCGCTTTGCTTCATTATGAGCTTAATTTTATTGATTTCGGTTTCGCAGTTATTACCCTTTCTTTGGTTGCAAAGGGCATTATAGTATCTTCTGATGATTTCACGGCGTGCGCTTGCCCTTACCGCTTCATCATCAAAAATGCAGTTGCCTGCCATATTAACGCCCATATCGGTTGGGGATTTATAGGGGCACTCACCGAGAATTCCCTCATACATTGAGCGAAGAACGGGGAAAATGTCAATATCTCTATTATAGTTTACCGCCGTTTTGCCGTATGCGGAGAGATGATAGTGGTCAAGCATATTAATGTCGCTAAGGTCGGCGGTTGCTGCCTCATATGCGACATTTACGGGGTGGTCAAGCGGAATGTTCCAAATCGGGAAGGTTTCAAACTTAGCGTAGCCCGACTTAATTCCCCTCTTTGCCTCGTGATAGATCTGAGAGAGGCATGTAGCCATTTTTCCGCTTCCCGGACCGGGGGCGGTAACGACAATCAGAGAACGGGTTGTTTCAATATACTCGTTCTTTCCATAGCCCTCATCGCTAACTACATATTCAATGTCGTAAGGGTAGTTTTCAATTTCAAAGTGCTTGAACACCTTAATTCCAAGTGACTCAAGCTTTGCCTTGAACGCCTCAACGACGGACGACGGCTGATATCTTGTCAGCACGACGCTTCCAACATACAAGCCAAAGCCACGAAACGCGTCAATAAGGCGCAAAACATCAAGGTCGTATGTAATTCCGAGGTCGCCACGCACCTTATTTTTCTCAATGTCGGTTGCGTTGATTGCGATGATGATTTCCGCCTCATCCTTAAGCTCGGCAAGCATTCTTATCTTGCTGTCGGGCTCAAAGCCGGGCAGAACCCTTGATGCGTGGTAGTCGTCAAAGAGCTTACCGCCAAATTCAAGGTAGAGCTTACCGCCGAAGCGGTCAATCCTCTCTCTTATTTTCTCGGATTGCATTTTAAGGTATTTTTCATTGTCAAAGCCTATCTTATACATCTCATTTACCTCTATTTAATACGCAGTGAACAGGCACGCCGTCCTCATACTTCGGATAATGCTCACCCTTCACAAGCGGTTTTACATACTTCAAAAATTCTTCGGTTACAAAATTTCCCTCGCTGTTTATATAATTGCTTGGGAGATATTTTATCTGATTTGCGACATCGCAGGCGGAAACGGTACGGATTTTGACTTTATACGGCTTGTCCTGCTTTCGCTCAAGCGCAACCATTTTTCCGTTTTCACCGTCAAGGGCATATTTCACAGCCATTTTACCGACCTCGATGCTTTCGTTAATGTCGGTGCTTGACGCAAGGTGTGAGGCGCATCTTTGGCTAAGACTTAGCTCAACCGCCCTTGCCTTGCATTTTGTTTTGTCCTGTGCAAGCCTCAAAAGCGTGCGTGATGCACCCAAAAGCTGACGGTTTCCAAACACATCGCTTTCAGTTGCCTCGGACAGGTACACGCCGTTTTCGTATCTCAATCCCTCGCTAAGCGCGACAATTACGGTTTCCTTCCGTTCAAGCACGCGGTTTACATCAGCTATAAACTGCTCGGGTGAAAAGGCACGCTCGGGAAGGTATATAAGGTCAGCTCCGCCAAGCACGCTCGATGCGGTCAGCCAGCCTGTTTCTCTGCCCATAATTTCAATAAGGGTAAGCGACGGGGTATGATACGACTCTCTGTCCCTCGCTATTTCAGACACGGTTGTAGCGATATACTTCGCGCATGAGCCGTAGCCCGGAGTATGGTCGGTCATCGCAAGGTCGTTATCAATCGTTTTCGGAATGCCGATTACCTTAAGCTCGGGCATATGAACACGGGTGTATTCATAGAGCTTAGCGACTGTATCCATTGAGTCATTTCCGCCGATATAGAAGAAATAACCGATATTGTATTTTTCAAGGATTTTTACTATTTTTTCGTAGTCCTCGCTATTTTTAGCGGACTCGGCAAGCCTATATCTGCAGGAGCCGAGGAACGCGCCCGGGGTATTTGTAAGCGGTTCTACATTTTTGATTGCCATTTTGGGGGGCAGTGTATCAAGTCCACAAAAAGAAAAAAGATTGACAAAATCCTCCCTCAAAAAGCCCTCTATTCCATTCCTCATGCCGTACAGACAGCCGATTTTATCCCTATTTGAAATTACCTCGCAGATAACTCCAAAGAGTGATGAATTTATCACACAGGTCGGTCCGCCCGACTGTCCTATTACTGCATTTTTTAGAGATTTGCCCATTTCTATTCCTCGCATGTACGCCTAACTATATTTAAGTATACCACACGCGAGTCAAAAAGTCAAATGTTAGATGCAAGTTTTTTGATTTTTTTGAATTTATTTTTTGCCAACAGAGTTTTTTCTTGTCAGACGCGCATTTTTCTCGGTCATGCTTCACCGCGCCGTTTTCGCTCCTTGGAGATTATTTAAGCAAAAAACGCCACAGGGTGGCGTTTTTTTGTGATTTTATTATTTTATGTCCTCAAAAACGGTTTCGGGTGGAGAGTCAAGAAGTGAGGGCTTTTTGAAGTATGTGCGCATAAGCTTTAACGCCGAGGCATAATAAAAGCCGTCACAAATTCGCTCATCAAGATTATATGTAACCTCAACATAGCTATTTTTCACCACCTCACCGTTTTCATTTATCTTAAATTCTCTTTGGCGTGAGCCGAAGGCGATAAATGTGGGGAGTGTGCCGAAGTCATAGAGGTGATGAACGACTGGTGGAATTCCGAGCGAGCCCATTGAGGTGATAAATACGGTTGCGTGGAAGGGGCTGAGCCTTGTCAGGCATCTCGGAATGAGTCCGAAATAGTCAAGGAAGCGAAGGAATTTAACTGTCCATCTAAGGAAAAGCCCCGGGATAAAGTTAAGGACCTTTGCAAGCTTATCAAAGCTACTGCCAGGCTGTGAGCGATATTCCTCTATTTTGGCATTAAAGCGCTCGTAAACCTCCTCGGCGGTTGCGCCCGGGTCAATGATAACCTTGATTACCGTATCGGGGGCATCAAGTGACATTTCCTTTTTTACAACCATAGCTACCTCAACCTTTTTTCTTGAGTAAATCTTTTGTCCTCTTATAAAGCGGTTGATCGCGGGCCGTTGCGAGCATGCCCTTATGTACGATGACAGAATTACATGCATTATATTGAAGCCGGAAAGTCCCTTCGCCTGCTTTTCCTTGATGTATTCGTCAATTTTGGGCATATTTATTTTATCAAAGATGAAGTTTTGCGATGATGTCCTTGTTTCCATGATATACGGAACTATTCTTGACATTGGCGAAATTCCGCGCACGCGGTGGAAGGTGTCCCTCTCGTACGCCCTTTGCGCCCTTTTCTTTGCCTTCAGCTCCGCCTTTTCCGCCCTTTTTTGCGCCCTTCTCTCTTTTTTTGTAAGGGGTGCGGAAACGGTATTGACTGTGTTTTCTTGAATCTGATTTTCAAGCATAATGCTTCCTCTCATTTTCGGGGGGATTTTGTTGATAAATCAATCTCTTGTTAACAATTATATCACATAAAATTCAAAATTTAAATACTTTTTGTCAAAAAACGGCAGAATTTGTATAATTATGGGAACAAGTTAGGGATTTTTGCGCTTGAAAAGTTGATTTTTTCCATTACATATGATAAAATATGAATATAAGAAATACTTTTGGAGGTGTATAATTATGGACATTAAGGAAATTAACTCTATTCTCTCTACGGTTGATCACACCATGCTGAAGCAGGACGCTACATGGAAAATGGTAAAGGCGACCTGCGATGAAGCTATAAAATACGGCACTGCCTCGGTTTGTATTCCGCCGTCATTTGTTGAAATAGCAAGTGATTATGCTCAGCATAGAACTAAGATTTGCACGGTTATCGGCTTTCCTAACGGATACAGCACGGAAAAGACAAAGTGCTTCGAAATTCAGGACGCGATAAGGAACGGTGCTGATGAAATTGACACAGTTATAAATATCGGCGACCTTAAGGAAAGAAGGTTTGACAAAATTCTTGATGAGCTTAAGGCGCAAAGGTATGTATGCCGAAACAGGGTGCTTAAGGTTATTATTGAGACATGTCTGCTCACTGACGATGAAAAGAAGCACATGTGCGAGCTTGTTACCGAGGCAAGGGCTGACTTCATAAAGACATCGACGGGCTTTTCGACCGCAGGGGCTACACGGGACGATATTATTTTGTTCTCGCAGAATATAGGTCCTAATGTCAAGATCAAGGCAGCGGGCGGTATTTCCTCGTTTGAGGATGCACGCGACTTTATTGAGCTTGGCGCGTCAAGGCTTGGCACATCGAGGCTTATTAAAATTCTTAAAAACGAAAACGGGGGTGGCTACTAATGGCACTTTATCCTACTCCGCATATAAACGCAACGCCCGAGGATTTTGCGAAAACCGTGCTTATGCCCGGTGATCCGCTTAGGGCTAAGCATATTGCCGAGAATTTTCTTGAAAATCCGAGGCTTGTGAACAATGTGCGCGGTGTGCAGGGCTACACAGGCACATACAAGGGTGTTCCCGTTTCGGTAATGGCAAGCGGTATGGGTATTCCGTCAATAGGAATTTACTCACACGAGCTTTACACAATTTTTGGCGTTGAGAATATTATTCGCGTCGGCTCTGCCGGCGGTATGCAAGAGAGCGTGCATGTGCGTGACATTGTGCTTGGTCAGGGCGCTTGCACGGACTCAAATTATGCAAGCAATTTCCGTCTTGGCGGTACATTTGCGCCTATTGCAAGCTACAAGCTACTCAAGACATGTGCCGACCTGTGTGAGAAAATGAAGCTCTCCTACCATGTTGGCAATCTTGTTTCATCAGATGTATTTTACGGAGATTTTGAGGGGGTTGCTCCCTCTGACACATCAAGCGCAAAATGGGCTAAGATGGGCGTTTTGGCGGTTGAGATGGAGGCGGCGGGTCTTTATATGAACGCTTGCAGGCACGGAAAGGGTGCGCTTGCGATTTGCACGGTATCCGACCATCTTTTAACGGGTGAGGCAACGAGCGCTAAGGAGCGTCAAACCTCATTTAACGATATGATTATTCTTGCGCTTGAAACGGCGATAAGATTATAATTTTTGAAAACCATTTAAGAGGAAGGTATCTCGCCCTGCGCTAACGGATTATACCGAGAAGCGCTTACGGCGAGCGCCTATTAGAATATGATTAGACGAGTATTTTTAGTAGTTCTTGATAGCTTTGGAATAGGTGCGCTTCCCGATGCCTCGGATTTTGGCGATGCGGGAGCAAATACCCTGTCAAGTATCGCTAAATCGCCGTTTTTCAAGGCCGACGGTCTTATGAAATTGGGGCTTGGCTGTATTGACGGTGTTGAGCTTGGCAGGTGTGATATGCCGATTGGCGCACATGGGCGCGCGCTTGAAAAATCAAGAGGCAAGGACACAACCGTTGGGCATTGGGAAATTGCGGGGGTAATCTCCGAGCATGCTTTGCCGACCTATCCAAACGGATTTCCTGACGATGTGATTGCGGAATTTGAGAGGCGCACGGGGCGCGGTGTTATTTGCAACAAGCCATATTCGGGCACGCAGGTAATTCACGATTACGGCAGGGAGCATATTGAAACGGGCAAGCTTATCGTTTACACCTCGGCTGACAGTGTATTTCAAATTGCATCGCATGAGGACATTGTAAGCGTTGACACGCTATATGAATACTGCAAAATCGCAAGAGAAATGCTTCAGGGTGAAAGCGGTGTCGGAAGGGTGATTGCCCGTCCGTTTATCGGGGAGTTTCCTAACTTTGTGCGTACACCGAGGCGTCACGACTTCTCTCTTGAGCCAACGGGCAAAACTATACTTGATGCGATACAGGGTGCGGGGCTTGATGTAATTTCGGTTGGCAAGATTTACGATATTTTTGCCGGTCGCGGAATTGACAAGAGCTATCCGACCAAGTCAAATGAGGACGGAATTAACAAAACGCTTGAGATTATGGATAGCGATTTTAACGGACTGTGCTTTACGAATTTAGTCGATTTTGATATGCTTTACGGGCACAGGAACGATGTTGACGGATACGCCAAGGCGATTTCGTATTTTGACAGCAGGCTTGATGAGCTTTTATCGGGGCTTGGGCATGATGATGTGCTTATTATCACCGCCGACCACGGCTGTGATCCCGATGACATAAGCACGGACCACACACGGGAATATATTCCTATTCTTGTATACGGAAAGGGCGTTTTACCGACACAGCTCGGCACATTATCGACATATGCGGACATTGGTGCGACCGTATGCGACATGCTTGGCGTTGATTTTGAATGTGAGGGAACGAGCTTTAAGGGCGCGATAATGAGGTAGAAATGGAAATTGATTACAAGAAAATAATGGACATGGCGCTAATTTGCCGTAGGCGCGCATACGCTCCCTATTCTAATTTTAAGGTAGGGGCTGCGCTACTTACAAAAAGCGGTAAGATTTACACAGGGTGTAATGTGGAAAATTCCTCATACGGTGCGACAATTTGCGCTGAAAGGGTTGCCGTGACCAAGGCAATTTCAGAGGGTGAGCGTGATTTTGTCGCTATTGCCATTGTGGGCGGAAGGGAGAATGAAACGGATCTTTTAGCTCCACCCTGTGGCATTTGCTTACAGCTTTTGCGTGAATTTTGCGACGATGATTTTGAAATTGTTTTATTTAAGGATTACGGATATTATTCCTATAAGCTCTCCGAGCTTTTAACAAAGGGCTTTAAGCTATGAGAATGTATGATATAATTTATAAAAAGAGGCTCGGCGGTGCGCTTTCCCGTGAGGAAATTGAGTTTGCTATAAACGGATTTGTCTTGGGGAGTGTGCCTGATTATCAAATGTCGGCGCTTGCAATGGCGATATGCCTTAACGGAATGACAGACGAGGAAGTCTTTTACCTTACCGATGCCATGATGCGCTCGGGTGATGTTGTAAATCTTGACAGGTTTGGGAGCTTATCGGTTGACAAGCACTCAACGGGCGGTGTCGGCGACAAGACAACGCTGATTGTTGCGCCTATTGTTGCCTCGCTTGGGGCTGTGGTTGCGAAAATGTCGGGCAGAGGTCTTGGCTTTACGGGCGGAACGGTTGACAAGCTTGAATCGCTCGGTCCTTATCGCTCGGAGATGACGCAGTCGGAATTTCTTGCGCAGGTTGAGAAAATCGGCATTGCGGTGACGGGTCAAAGCGGAAATTTAGTGCCTGCGGATAAAAAGCTATACGCTCTTCGCGATGTGACGGCAACGGTTGACTCTATTCCGCTGATTGCGTCAAGCATTATGTCAAAGAAGCTCGCATCGGGGGCTATGTCAATAGTGCTTGATGTAAAGTGTGGCAGCGGCGCATTTATGAAGGATATTGAAGGTGCCCGCGCGCTTGCTACCGAGATGATAAAAATAGGCACTGCCTTTGGCAGGCGTGTGCGTGCGCTCATTACGAATATGGACGCGCCTCTTGGATATTTCGTTGGCAATTCGCTTGAGGTATACGAAGCGGTGCAGGTCCTTTCGGGCAAGGGTGAGTGCAGGCTCACCGAGCTTTGCGTTTCTCTTGCCTCTAATATGATACAAGCCTCACTTGGGCTTGACAAGGACGAGGCAAGGGCTCGTGTCTTAGATGCGATAGCCTCCGGCTCTGCTCTTTCAAAAATGAAGGAATGGATTAGCCATCAGGGCGGTGATGTATCGCTGATTTGTGAAAGCGAGCGACTGCTTCTTGCTCCTATACGGCGTGAATACAAGGCGACAGGCGACGGATATATAAGCGGAATTGATGCCGAAAGGGTTGGCGTTGCCTCTATGCTACTTGGAGCAGGCAGAGCCAAAAAGGGCGATAGCATTGACCCTCTTGCGGGAATCGAATTAAAGGTGGGCTATGGCGAATACATTAAACGCGGTGACACGGTAGCTGTGCTTTACACATCAAGCGAAAATCTGCTTGGCGGTGCTATTTGTGAGCTTGATTGCGCATTCAAGCTGAGCAAGGAAAAGCCAAGCGACATTGATGTTATATTTGATATATTAGAATGATATTAAGGGCGGAGCATCCTCCGCCCTTTTTTCATATAATTATATAGGGGTGGTTTTTTGGATATTTTAGCGGAGTTTAAGAATATGTATCCGAAAAAGCGGATAATCTATCTTGACGGCTCACACAGTCTTGAAAAATACAGCGGTAAATATGCGAGATTCAACACGGATCTGCTCTGCTATTTTTTGAGCAAGAGCGCGCTTTGCTATCGGCTTTTGGAAAACGGAATTGCGATAAGCGCAGTCGGCATGAGCGCTACGGAGCTACTTCGCATTATGCTTTTTGAGGGGTATGCCCTTTGCTCGGCGCTTGATGAAAATGAGATTTTTTTAGATGTACGAGTGTTTGCGTGCGATATAATGAGGGTATGCTGTTTTATAGAGGAAAAATTTCAAGGAGATTTTTGATTTTCGCTTGACTGCGGTGCGCTTTGGGTATATAATTTAAAGGTAAAGAATTTAATGAAACAAAATTTGGAGCAGAAAAATGAAATTCAAAACAGAGCTACACTGTCATTCAAAGGATATCAGTCCCTGCGCAAGGGTTGATACAAGCACAATAATTGATAAATTTGTGGGCGCGGGCTACTCAACGCTCGTGCTATCCAACCACTTTTCCCGTTTCGTTAAGGAGACGCTCGGATGCGGTACATGGAATGAATGGATTGACAAATATTTAGACGGATATTACAAGTTGAAAAAAGAGGGCGAGGGCAAGATAAATGTTCTGCTCGGCATGGAGCTAAGGCTTGATGAAAATAACAACGATTATCTTATCTTCGGTATTACGGAAGAATTTCTTCGCAAGAATGAGGACTTTTATGCCCTTAACATTTGGCAATTAAGAGAGCTTACTAAGGAAAACTCCCTGCTTCTCGTTCAAGCCCACCCGTTCAGGGACGGAATGACGGTTACGCACCCTCACGCGCTTGACGGAGTTGAGGTGTTTAACGGTCACCGCGGTCACGATTCACGAAATGACATTGCCGACGCTTGGGCAAGCAAGTACGGGCTTATTAAGACCTCGGGCACGGACTTTCATTACGATTACGCGCCTGCTAATGCGGGAATTATAACCGATTTTGAAATTACCGACATGGACACGCTTGTTAAGGTGCTAAGGGAAGGAAATTATTCCTTAATTAAGGACGAATAATGTAGCAAGAGCGCGCTTCTTATCATAATATATAGTAAGTGATTAAGGGAGCTTTGCTTATGAAAATTGTTATTGTGAAATCACCGAGATTTATCAGCGGTATTTTAAAAAGAATATTTAAAATGTAAAAATGGCAGTCGCTTGACTGCCATTTTTGTTATTTAATTTTGGCTTGGGTTACTTTTTTCTTTTCTTGCGGTTCTTTAGCGCGTCAAAGACCTCGGCGCATTTACCGTTTGCAATAAATTCATCATTTCTGATTTTATCTCCGCCGTAGCCGTTGTCGCGAAAATGCTTCATCTTTACATCAAAGTCAAAGGACACGGCGCCGACCTCAGATGCGAGGTCCTTAGCGATTTTTCCGTTTGGATAGACTATCATTGAGCATCCGCCGTTTTTGTCACTATCCATTGAATAAGAGGAGCGAAGCACGACGCTATTGCATCTGAATGCGAGCATTTGGCTTTGCGCCCTTATAATCTCTGTCCTTTCGCCCCTTTGGTATCCGCAAAGGATTATGACATCGGGCTTAAAATCGGCTATGTATTCAATTTGCTCATTGAAGTAGACATCGTAGCAGGTCATAAACGCGAAGCGTATTCCGTCAATTACGACGGTACATTCGCCGTTTCCGCGCGCAACGCCAAGCTCAAGCTCAGATGGGGGAAGATGCACCTTATCGTAGACGAATTTTGCCGTGCCGTCCTTGCCGTAGAGGTATGTGCTGTTTTTGATTTTACCGCCACGCCTTTCAAGGACATTTACAGCCACATATGCGCCCTTTTCCTTTGCCTTTTCAGAGCAAGCGCGCTTCATTTCCTTTGCGTATTTAAGCTCGTTTTTCTCCGCCTCGGCATCGTTTAGTCCGCCCGCGTTTGAGTATTCGGGAAGAACCATAAGCTCATTTTCTCCGAGATTTTCAAGCTGAGCCTTTAAAAATTCGCGCACTGCCCTTGACGGATCACTCTCGTGATTATAGGCAGGCTGTGTAACTGTTAGCTTCATTTGAATAGCCTTTCTTATTTTTATTATCAAAATGGCTTGGCAAAAGCCGTCGTAGAAGTCGGTTTCATAGGCACTTATCGTATATCCTTGGCTTTTGAGCCTTTCCCTATGCTCGGAAACGGTTTTGGGGAAATGGTCAAGAAGGTTATGCCCTAACATTTCGGGGGTTATCAGAAATTCAAAGCGGTATTCTCCCTCCCTTGGGGGAAGTGATGCGTAAAACTTCTCAACGCCCTCGGTAATTTGCTCAAAGCTTTCAAAATAGCGACCCCTTTTATGGTAATACTCATATTCAACCGAGTCGCATTTGACGGTTGGGTATCGGTGCCACGATATACTGTAATTAGATGCGTAATCAGCATCGGTTTTATTAAAGCTTGGGTACCAAAGTGAATCGCGCTCGCCATATGAGCCCATATTATCGGTGATATCAAGGTGGTAGTAGCTTCCGCCGAGCATTACGGCAAGCCATGCGTGGTAGGAGTCTCTTTCGTTTTTTGATATGCTTGTGTTGCTTTCTCCAACGAAGTAGACGGTGCGTATTCCGCGCCTTACAAATATGTATTGAGCGAGCTGTGAGAATGCGGAGCATACGCCCTTTTTTCTCTTTATAAGACCGATTGGTGTGTGTCTTTCAAGAGAGGTCTTTGCTCCCCTTCCGTCCATTGAGTAGGTATATTCCGTGCAAATAAAGTCGTTTACCGCTACCTCAAGCTCAAACGGGTCGGTGATGTGGTCGAATTTATGGTAGATTTCATCTAATTTTGCGTTTAGCTCCTCAATTTCCTTATCGGTATAAAGTCTACGCCCTGCCCAAACCCTAATTTCTCCTATCTCGCCCCAGTTTATATAACTGGTATCAAGGTAAAAAAGCTCGGGAAAATCATCAATTACCGCATAGTATGCCTTTGATATATCAATATGCCCCCACAGGCTCTTATCATAGGTAATTTTATATTCTCTTTTCAGAAGGCTTTCGGCAATTATCTTATACAGTCTTTTTTCGTATCTGTTCAGCGTTGTGTAAAAATACCTTGCGCTAAGGTTATATTTTCTGCTAAGCATGCTTATCTCCTTCCGTTTTTTGATTTTTTCTTTAAAAGGGGCTCGTTATTAAGATGCCCTGCATCTGAAATGCGACACAGGGCTGACTTTTTCATTTTTTCCACTTAGGCTTCGCCTTTAAGGTGTTATAAAGCGAAACATAGCTATCGTGTCTTGATTTGGGGATTTCTCCGCTATTTACTCTTGCTATAATGTCACAGCCCTGCTCCTTTGTATGAGAGCATTTTGTGAATTTGCACTCGCCCTTGCTTTTTCTGAACTCTCTGAAGGTATCAAAGAGGCTATCAAGGTCAAAGAAATCAAAGCGCTCAAAATCTATAAGAGTGAAGCCCGGAGTGTCGGCAAGGTAGCCACGGCAGTCCCCCTGCATCAGGTCGCAAAGCGGGAAAAGCTCCGTTGTCCTTGTGGTGTTCTTTCCGCGCTCTAAGCGGTGGCTAAGCTCACCCGTTTCAAGACACAGGGTCGGGAAAAGCGCATTTATAAATGTACTTTTTCCTGCGCCCGATGCGCCCGAAAAGGCAAAGACTGTATCCTTATTTTCGGATTTTGTCCTTATGTATTCGTAAAGCTCGTCCTTACCGCTGTTATCCTTGCTTGAGGTAATAAACGCATCAAAGCCGATGCTCCTGTAAAGCTCGGCGCTTTGTCTTGCAAATTCGGGGTCAAGGTCGCTTTTTGTAATCACGATAACGGGCTCAATCCCCTTTTCCTCGGCGATACAAATGAGCTTATCAACCGTTTCAAGCACGGGGGCGGGCTTTACGCACGAGATTACGACAAAGATAACATCAAGGTTGGCAAGCGGGGGGCGAATCAGCGCGTTTTTTCGCTCCTCAATCTCAGTTATATACATCTCACCGTTTTCGTTTACGCTGATTACGACTCTATCCCCTGCAAGAAGGGTGATTTTATCGTGCTTAAACGCGCCCTTGGCACGCAAATCAATAAGTCGCCTGCCGTTATATTCGCTATCAAGCCTTACGGTGAAAAGTCCGCCAACGCTCTTTATAATTATTCCCTTTAAATTCATTTATTTTCCTTTTTTGACTTGAAGAAGCCCTTAATTCTTTCAATGAAGGTCGGCTTTATCCTTGACACGCAGGGCAGGTCCTCAAATATGATTTTGGAGTCCTTATGCAGTGCCTTTATATATTCAAGCATCTTATCCGCGCTTTGAAATCTGTCGGTTGGCTTTTTATTCATTGCGTAAAGAATAATTTGCTCAAGTCCTATCGGGATATTTTTATTTATTTGTCTTGGTGGGGTTGGAGTGTTGTTTATTTGCATAACCGCGATTGACACGGGTGTTTCTCCGTCAAAGGGGAGAACGCCTGTCGCAAGCTCATAGAGCATTGCTCCGACGGAGTAAATGTCGCTACGGCAATCAACGGGCTTACCGACAGCCTGCTCGGGGCTCATATAGTAAACTGTTCCTATTGCCTTATCGGTCATTGTTACGGTTTCGGCGTTTGGAAGCTTGGCAATGCCAAAATCCATCACCTTGATTTGACCGTTTTTCATTACCATTATATTTTGTGGCTTTACATCTCTGTGAATAATGCCCTGATCGTGCGCTACCTTAAGTGCCTTCAGGGTTTGAGAGGTGAAGCTCATTACATACTCATAGGGCAGAGGTCCTTCAAGGGTTTTCAGGTATCTTTTGAGTGTAATTCCCTTTACATACTCCATTACGATGTATATATTCTTCTTATCCTGACTCTTGAACATTCCATAGGTGTCTACGATGTTCTTATGGCGGATATTATTTTCAACCTTAAATTCATTTCTGAAGCGCTTCAGAGTCACCTTATCGCAGGCAACCTCATCCTTTAGCATCTTTATTGCTACCTCGTTTTCATTTGTGAAGGTATCTCTTGCCTTGAAAACGACTGCCATTCCGCCGACGCCGATTATCGCCTCTATAAAGTATCTTCCGTCAAAAAGCGTGCCTACGAATTTCTCGTACGCCTCTATTACTTCCTTTTCCATCGTGGCCTCCTTAAATTCTTACGAGTATGGCGGTGATGTTATCAGCTCCGCCGTTTGCGTTTGCATTGTCAATAAGTCTTCTAACGGTAAGTGAGAGCTTTACCTGATCAAGGCGCTTTTCATCGCCCTTATTTATCATATCAAGTATTCCCTCGTTGCTTACAAAGTTCGTAAGTCCGTCGGAGCATAGGAGCAAGTATGATCCCTCCGAGGCTGTTTTACGAATAAGGTCAGCCTTAACCTCGCTTTCAGTTCCTACTGCGCGGGTGATTATGTTCTTGTTCGGGAAGCTCTCTGCCTCCTGCTCGGTAATCTCGCCCATTTCAAGAAGGTGCTGAACATATGAGTGGTCCTTCGTTATTTGCGTAATTGTTTTATTCTCTATAAGGTAGGCACGGCTATCGCCTACATTGACGCAAAAGATTGAGTTTTTTATAATAAGGCACGCAACGAGTGTTGTGCCCATTCCCTTAAGGGTTGGGTGGATAAGGGAGTAGTCATGAACCGCGGTATTTGCCTGATATGCGGCGTCAAGCATTGCCCTTTCAATCTCCGAGCCCTGAAGCTTTTTATTTTTATTTCCTATGTAGGGTGTTACAAAATCGTCAATTATGGAAACGAACTTCTCGCTTGCTATCTTTGATGCCTCGCATCCGCCGCGCGCTCCGCCCATTCCGTCACACACGATACAAAGACAGGTCTTTTCCGAATACGATTTCAAAATAAAGCTATCCTGATTGACGCTTCTTTTCATTCCTACATCGCTATTTCCTGCACAAATCATTTTTATATTCCTCTTTTAGCCTTTATTTTGAGATTGTCTTCTAAGCTGTCCGCATGACGCATTTATATCCGAGCCGAGCCGTCTTCTTACTGTTGCGTTTATTCCAAGGGACAAAAGCTTGTTTTTGAAGCTATTTACATTTTTTGAGGTCAGAAGCCTCGTTTCCTTAACCTCGTTAAGCGGGATAAGGTTTACATGGGGTGTTGACTTTATATATTTTTTCAGCACCCTTGCAAGGGCGACAGCACCCTCGTCAGTATCGTTTTTTCCTGCGATTAGCGTATATTCAAAGGAAATACGCCTTGATGTCCTTTCAAAGTATCTTTGGCACGCCCGAAGAAGCTCATCAACTCCAAAGCGGTTATTTATCGGCATTATTGCGCCCCTTGTTTCATCATCGTAGGCGTGGAGCGAGATTGACAGGGTTATCGGCATATCCTCAAGCGCAAGACTATCAATTTTATCAACTACTCCGCAGGTGGACACGGAGATGTGGCGCAGT
Source organism: Clostridia bacterium (assembly GCA_017466455.1). The sequence continues at coordinate 54,583 of JAFTUD010000001.1, read as the reverse complement.
CCTATATTAAGTCCGTCGGAGCTTGATACGAGCCTTAAGAACCTTATTGTGTTGTCGTAGTTATCAAGCGGTTCGCCTATTCCCATCATAACGACATTGGAAATACGCTCCCCTGTATCTCTTTGAGCCGAGATTATTTGCCCGAGCATTTCAGAGGGGGTAAGGTCACGCACACGGCCGTTTATCGTAGATGCGCAAAATTTACAGCCCATACGGCAACCCACCTGAGAGGATATACAGAGGGTATTTCCGTGCTCGTATTTCATAAACACGCTTTCAATGCACTCGCCGTCGATAAGCTCAAACAGGTATTTTACCGTTCCGTCAATTTGGGAAACGAGCCTTTTTGCGACCTTGGGCAGGCGAAATTCACACACATCATCAAGCCTTTTGCGAAGTGATGCGGGAATATTTTTCATTTCATCGCCCCAAGCACCCTTGGTAATCCAACCATAGATTTGCTTGGCTCTGAATTTCGGTTCGCCTATTTCGGCGACAATGCCCTCAACCTCAGGAAGGGTCATTGATAATATATCGTATTTCATTTTTCCTCCTTAGGCAGGGCAGTCGAGAGCCTCGACACGCAATGTCCGACTTCGTGCAGTATGAATTTGTTCCACACACCCCGAAGCCCCCAAGTACCTCGGGTGGTGAACTCCGCTTTTGTTTAGTACAAGCTGTTTCCATTCGCTACGAAGCAGTCGAGTGCCTCGACACGCAAGCTCCGACATCGTGCAGTATGAGCCGTTTCTATACTCCCCGAGCAATATTCTAACCTATCACTCCGAACTCCGCATTCCGAACTCCGCATTTGCGTCAGCACCATTCCGAACTCCGAACTCCGAATTCCGCATTTGCGATAGCACTATTCCGCATTGCGACTCCCTTCGGTCGCATGCATGGCTTCCACCAGCCAATCGTTCTTCACTTCGCTTGAACTCTTGGGGTGTTCGCTCATCCGAACTCCGCATTCCGAACTCCGAACTCCGAACTCCGAACTCCGCATTTGCGTTAGCACTATTCCGCATCCGCATCAGCGTTAGCGTTAGCGCACTCTTTTCAGCTTTGCGACAAAGAAGCCGTCGCACTCGAGCTTATTTGGGAAGAAGGTATAGCATCCTTCCTCGCTCTTTATATCACCGAGGTCAAAATCAAGAGCCTCGTATGCGCTATTTGAAGCAAGGAATGCTTTTACAACATCCTCGTTTTCCTTTTTATTAAGGGTACAGGTTGAATAAACAAGCTCACCGCCAACCTTGACATACTTTGAGCAGTTATTCAAAATTTCAAGCTGAACGCTTGGGAGATTTTCAATTTGGTCAAGGGATTTATATCTTATATCGGGCTTTTTGGAAATAATTCCAAGACCCGAGCAAGGCACATCGCAAAGAACCTTGTCAAATGCGGAGTCAAAATCCTCACGGTATTTTTTAGCATCCTGCTCCTGTGCCTCGGCGATGTCAATACCGAGCTTTTTAGCCCCCGCCTTAACAAGAGAAAGCTTGTTTTTATGAAGGTCACAGGCTACGATTTTACCCTCGTTTTTCATATCAATAGCGCACGAGAAGGTCTTACCGCCCGGGCATGCGCACGCATCAAGCACGCGCTCTCTCGCCTTGGGGCTTAAGATCTTTACGCAGGCAAATGACGATGTATCCTGAACAAAGCACCTTCCACTTTCTATGTAGTGAACGAGGTCGGATATAGGCGCTTTTACTCTTAGACATTCATCGGCGAAGCCAACGCTTGCGTATGGGATATTTTTTGTTTTGAAGGAGTGTCTTAGCTCCGTTGGGCTTAGCTTAAGAGTATTTATTCTTATGACCGTGCCTTCCCTGCGTGATGAAAGCGCACGGGCAATTTCACACGCCTCGCTATCTCCGTAGGAGCTTCTAAGAATATTTATTATACCCTCGGGGATTGAAAGCTCAACGGAAAGAGCCTGCCACTTATCCTGTGGCAGAGTATATTCCTTATTCGCTCTTAAAAAGCTTCTCAAAACCGCATTTACATATCCCTTGGATCTTCTTTTGCAAAGCGAAACAGATTCGCTAACTGCGGAATAATCGGGGATTTTGTCCATATAGAGGAGCTGATAAATGCCCATTCTGAGCGCGTTTTTGGTTTCCGTATCAATCTCGGTAAGAGACAGGCTTGAATATTGGGAAATGATATAGTCAAGCGTGATTGCCCTTTCAACGACTCCGAGATAGAGCGCGGTGTAAAGCGCAACATCTACCTTTGTCATATCGTGTCTTGAAATTACGGTGTTTACCTCAATATTTGAGTAGCTCAAGCCGTCCTCTGATTTTACGAGTGAGGCAAGTGCGAGTTTTCTTGGATTTTCCATAGCTTCTCCTTTACTGTTATGCCTTGATGATGTGCTTTATTGTTATTTATCCTAAAATCTCGTTAAGAGAAATTTTTCTTCCGTTTATAAGGTCCCTTGCCATCATTCTTCCCTTACCCTCGGGGATTACGATGTCAAGAGCTATACATCTATCCTTGCACCTTACATGGATAGAGCTATCAAGCCTTACAACCTGTCCTATATCAGCGCCCTGCGCTACCTCATCGCTCATATGAGCCTTGACAATTTTAAGCACCCTTGTGCCCTGTCTTGTAAAGGACATAGGAACGGGGCAAAGCCCCCTTATTTGATTAAGCGTTTCAAGTGCGGTTTTTTCAAAGCTCACAAAGCAGTCTTCCTTTGTGATTTTCTCGGCGTAGGTAAAGTCCTCGCCCTGCCTTGTACGGACTGCTGTGCCGTTTTTAAGCTGTTCAATGGTGCGCAAAAGTCCCCTTTGCGATGCCAGAACGAGCTTGTCGTGAACTGCCTCAAAGTCGTCATCCTGCTCAATTTTAACTCTTTCGGTAAGAATGACATCTCCTGTATCAAGACCTGCGTCCATTTGCATTACGCTAACGCCTGTTTCCGCCTCGCCATCAATAATTGCCCTTTGAATAGGGGCGGCTCCGCGGTATTTCGGAAGGATTGAGGCATGTGAGTTTATACAGCCGTATTTGGGGTAATTTATGACATATTCGGGCAAAATTCTACCGTATGCGACAACAACAATAAGCTCGGGGGTGAGCTTATCAAGCACCTCTTGAAATGCTCCGTCCCTAAGGGTTTGCGGTTGGTAGACATCAAGTCCCCTTTCAAGAGCGAATTTCTTCACCTCGGTGGGGCTTGGCGTGCTTCCTCTGCCTCTTACCTTATCGGGGGTTGTCACAACGCCGACAATTTCCTCTCCGCTTTCGTAGATTGCCTCAAGGCTTTTTCTTGCGAACTCGGGTGTGCCCATAAACAGTATTTTCATTGATTTTTCTCCGATTAGTGATTATTATTTGCGAATTACCTTATCGGTATAGAGTATTCCGTCAAGGTGGTCAAGCTCATGGCAAATCGCCTTAGCCAAAAGTCCGCTTGCCTTTATTTCTATCTCCTTACCCTCTCGGTTAAGAGCCCTTGCGGTGACATACATTGGGCGCCTTGTAACTCCCCATTCGCCTGGGAGCGAAAGACAGCCCTCCTCGCTCTCCTGCTCGCCTGCCATAGCGACAATGCGAGGGTTGATAAGCTCAAAAAGCCCCTCCTCGGTTTCAATTACGACAATACGGCGCAAAACGCCAACCTGCACGCCTGCAAGTCCGCATCCGTTTGCGTGGCGCATTGTTTCAACCATATCGTCAAGAAGGGTCCTTATTCTTGGGGTGATTTCCTCAACGGGGCGACTTTTCTTTCTCAAAAAATCCTCTCCGTCGTTTACCTTAACTATTTTAAGAATTGCCATTTCGTTCTCCTTTCGGTTTGAAGGCGATATCACAGTAAAGAGTTGAATTGCGAATGATGAGCGTGTGTGATAGAGCCTCGATTATAGGCTTGATGGGTTCAGGTCTATTGATATGTAGCTTCCTGCACCGTTACTTGAATATTTACACAGCAATGCCGAAAAAAGCTCTCTTATTTGCTTATTCAGCTTGCATTTTATTATTATACGCTTTCTGTATCTGCCCTGCAATTTATATATCGGAGCATCAAACGGTCCGTACACGATTGCGGGAAGCTTGCTCTCGGTGAGCGAGTCGGTAAGCGTGCGCATAACCCTTGATGAGAATTTTGCCACCTCCTGCTCTGTCTGTGAGGAGAGGGTAATTACCGCAATATCGCAAAACGGCGGAAATTCGTATGCCCTTCTTATCTGGATTTCGTTCTTATAAAACGATTCATAATCCTGTGCCGAGGCATAGAGAATTGTACGGTCGTTAGGAGAGTTGGTTTGGATAACGGCAACGCCCTTATCCTGCGCCCTTCCTGCCCTGCCTATTACCTGAGTGAGCATTGAGAAGGTACGCTCCGACGCGCGGTAATCGCTTGTATAGAGCATCATATCAGCAAGGATTACGCCGACTAAGGTAACTGACGGGAAGTTATGTCCCTTCGTTACCATTTGAGTGCCTATCATAACATCGGCTTCCTTATTCAGAAATGAGCCGAGTATCCTTTCATATGAGGATTTTGCGGTTGTGGTATCGGCATCAAGGCGGAGTGTGCGCGCGCTTGGGAAAAGCGCCTCAAGGTCACCCTCAAGCTTTTGAGTGCCGAAGCCGACATACTGAAAATCGGTGCTGTGACATTCCTTACACTCGCTTGGAATTTTCATTTGATGTCCGCACATATGGCATCTTAGAATACCGTTTGCATTCATTATCTGCTTTTCGGTTTCGGGGGTGCGCTCCTCATCTATTTTTCTGAATGAGTGATAGGTCATTGCAACCGAGCATGACGGACATTCAACGACCCTGCCACACTCGCTACACGACACGGCACTGTGATAGCCACGCCTGTTCAGGAACAAAATCGCTTGCTTTTCATCCTCAAGCCCTCTTGCCATCAGTGTAGCAAGCTTTGTGCTGAAGGCGGTGACATTGCCGTTTGACCTCTCTCTTTTCATATCGGTGATAATGACATCGGGAAGCGTTGCCGTGCCATATCTTTTTGATATTTTCACAAGCGTATATGCGCCTGTTGTTGCTTTATAATATGAGTTAAGAGATGGGGTTGCCGACGCAAGAAGCATAAGAGCATTACTCTTAGCGCTTCTGAACCTTGCGATATCGTGGGCAAGGTATTTGGGGCTTGTGTCGGATTTATAGGTATGCTCCTGCTCCTCATCTATTACAATCATTCCGAGGTTTTTAAGCGGAGCGAAGACTGCCGAGCGAGTGCCGATTACGACATCTATCTCGCCATCCTTTATTTTTCTGTATGCGTCAAATCTCTCACCCTGTGAAAGATTTGAGTGGATAACCGCCACGCGCTCACCGTAATATCCGCAAAAGACGGACACGGTTTGCGGTGTCAGGGAAATTTCGGGAACTAAAACTATGACGCTACGACCGCTTGAAACGACGACATCTATCATCTTCTTGATAACGCTCGTTTTTCCGCTTCCTGTAACGCCATAAAGGAGCGCCCCTCTCGGCTCGCCCGTTTCATAGAGCTCTTTCAGAGTGCTTAGCGCTTGATTTTGCTCATCATTCAGAACAACATCCTCGCTTTTACCCTCCTTTGCGCCCTGATAGGGGTCACGCATTATCGGCACACGGTCAATTTTTACATAGCCCTTATTTTCAAGGGTCAAGATTGTTGTGCGATTTGCCTGTGCGACCTCGTTAAGCGCCTTATCGGTCAGTGTGCTGAACTCGCAAAGCGCGCGAATTACTGCCCTTTGCCTCTCTCCCCTCAGCCTTGCCACCGAGGCATCATCAAGCAGGCTCAGCGCCTCGGGCTTTGAAATTGCGAGGGATATAACCTCCTCGTACTTGGTCTTATCCTGCTCCTCAATCTCAACACGCCTTGTAATATATCCGTTTTGGGCGAGCCACAAGAGCCTATCCCTCGGGGAGTCAAAGCGAGCCTTAAGCCTGTCAAGGGTAATACCGGGCTCCTTTTCTATTTCAAAATAGATTTCGGTATATTCACTGCTTAGTCGGTTTGGCGACTTATCGGTGATGCGGTATCTTTCAAGCACCTTTGATGCCATTGACACGGCGGGCACGACGCATCTTACTGCCTCACCTACCGTACAAAGAGTCTGACTCTTCATAAAATGGCAAAGCGAGAGCATATCGGCATCAAGGCTGAAATACTCGTTCATAACGGATATTATCGGCTTTACCGCTTTGCACTCGCACTTATCGGCAGTAGCGGTGACTACTGCATTTCTATGCCTATCGGATTTACCGAAGGGGACAATTACAACGCTACCGACAAATACGCTATTCTCGTATTCATCGGGAACGGAGTATGTATATTCCCTATCGGCGTGATACGGCACATCAAACACATGCACCATCACATATTTCATACCGTATCACCCCCTCGGCTGTTAATTTCAATTATTTGTCCTCGTCTGTTACTGACGGATCCTCGTATCTTTCGTCCATTCCGTAGGTTTCAACATATACCTCGGTTGCGCCCATGAGGTCGGTTGTGTCGATATCATCGTCCTCATCCTTATCTGCGTAGGACTTATCTCTGTCAAGCGCGCGTCTTGATTCAAGCTTTTCCTTTTCCTCAATCGCCTTAATTTGAGCCTCGAGGTCAGCATCAATCGCTCTTACATCAACGACTGCGCTATCGTATCCCTCCTCGCCCTCAAAGAACACCTCAAATTCGCCTGCCTTAAGCTCCTTTACTGCGGCGCTTACTGCCTTTTCCTCCTTTGGCGGGTCCTTCTTATAGTCGCGTCTTTCACCGCTGTTCTTCTCGGTGATTTTCTTCATTCTGTTATCGTTTGTAATGATGCGAGCGCATTTTGCACTTGCCATAACGAGGGTATACTTATTAAGTCTCTCGTTTCCGTTTTCGTCCTCTGATTTCTTCAAAAGCTCTTGAATTGATGGATAAATCATTTTTATAACTCCTTGTCCTTGTTTATATAAATTTTTTAATAATCTCGCTTGTGTTTGCGCCTATTTTACGACTGCTTGCAAGCTCTATGAGTGATTTTTCATCATCGGTAAGAGTGGTCTTGCCCTGTCGCATTATTCTTTGCGCCTCGATAATTTTATGTATGAGGTCGGCGCACGCATCAACCTGTCCGTCCTCGTTCACTACCCAGTAGTCATACTCGCCAACGAGCTTTATTTCCTCCTTGGCACGGTTGAGCCTCCACTGGATTGCTTCCTCGCTCTTTTCGCTGTTTCTTCCTCTGAGTCTGCTCTCAAGGGTTTTAAAGTCGGGTGGAGTGAGCATTATTGTAACTGCGCTGTCTCCGAACTTTTTCTTGACCTGACACGCTCCGTCAACCTCAATTTCAAGAATGATGTCGCGTCCGCTATCAAGCGCTTCCTTTACTCCCGTATACGGAGTGCCGTAGTATTGGTTATTGTAGACAGTATGCTCAAGGATTTCACCGCGCGAAAGGCGAGCCTCAAATTCATCCTTTGTTATGAAGAAGTAGCTTTTTCCGTCTACCTCGCCCTCTCTTGGCGCCCTTGTGGTTGCGGAGACACTGAGTCCGATATCATCATACTTATCAAGCAGGCTTTTTACAACCGTGCCCTTACCGCTTGCGCTTGGTCCTGAGATAACAAATAAAATTCCGTTAGCCATCGCCGTTTCCTCCATTATCGTCATTTTCTATTCCGTTTATTCTTTCGGCAATCTTGTCCGATATGAGCGCGGACAAAATTACATGGTCCGAATCGGTAACTATTACGCTCCTTGTGCGCCGTCCGCCTGTGCAGTCTATTATTCTTCCCGAATCCTTCGCCTCGGACACAATCCTTTTAGCGGGGGCGGAGTCGGGCTGAACCAAGGCGACAATACGCTCGTCAAGAAGCATATTTCCAAATCCTATATTTATCAGCTTCATTATTCTATATTTTGTATTTGCTCCCTTATTTTTTCAAGCTCGTTCTTAATATTAACAACGAGGTGGGCGGTGCTTGCATTAGATGCCTTTGAGCCCATTGTGTTTGTTTCTCTGTTCATTTCCTGAACAAGGAAATCAAGCTTCCTTCCCGCGGGCTCATTTGACGCAACGATTTCCTCAAATGCGTCAAAGTGGCTGTCAAGCCTTACAAGCTCCTCATCTATTGCGATTTTATCGGCGAAGATTGCAACCTCGGTAAGGATTCTTTGCTGATCAATCTCTATTGACTTATCATCAAGGAATTTAACAATTCTTTCCTCAAGCTTTTTCGCATATTCCCTTGTATCCCTCTCGGAGTTTTCGGCGATTTGCTTAACGAAGCCCTTTATATTGTCAACCTTTTCTCTGATGTTACGAAGAAGGTTTTCTCCCTCGGTAGCACGGCGTGAAAGAAAATCGGCAAGAGCAACATCAACAACGCTACGAATATCCTGCCAGTCGCCCTCGATATCGTCCTCGGGCTTTTTAACATTAAATATATCGCGGTTAGACGCTATTTTACAGGTTGTGATATCGTCGGCAAGACCGAAGGTGTCTCTGAGCTTATAAAGCGCGTTTATGTAGGATTGCGCATAGGCGGTATCAAGGTCAATCTCAACGCCCTGCTGTTCAAGCACATCAACGCTTATAAACACCTCTACCTTACCTCTTGATATTCCGTTTGCCTGAATGTGCTGCTTTACCTTGTCCTCAAGAAAGCTATACAGCCTTGATATTTTTACGCTACAGTCAAAATAGCGGTTGTTTACCGATTTTATTTCAACGGTGATGTCCTTACCGTTTATGCTTTGTCTTGCCCTTGCAAAGGCGGTCATGCTTTTAAACATTTTTATATCCTCTAATATTAAAGATTTTCGTACACATATATTTTAATATATTTAAGCGGGTTTGTCAACTTTTTTCTTAAAATATTGTATACATTGATAAAACCACGCCGTTTCAGGGCGTGGTTTTTGCTCTTTTTAACGAATTTTTCGGGTCCTCGCTCAGTCGCCAAGGAATTTATCTATTCTCAGCATTTTGCGAATCCTGTCGCGGTAGTGTCTTGAAAAGCGCTTGAACACTACATCGCACAAAATAAGGCACACAAGTCCTAAGACTGCGGTGATGACCTCAATATAAACCGCATTTACCTCACCGACGGTGAAGAAAAATCTTACCGTAAAGACGGTGAGCGCCGTGCTAAGGAGCATATATACCGCCTTTAATGATATGCAGACTACCTTGGGTAATTTTTCAAGCACTGCCCTAAGCACGGGGTAGAAGCCGAAGATTACATACTCGATAGCTACCCTTTTTGACGGCAAAAGAAGAACTGAGATTATCGCGCACACGCCGTAGGTTGCCATAGCGCTTCCACCACCGAGCTCCTCTCTTACAATGAATATGAGCAGGGCGCTAATCAGCACCGCGCACAGGTCAAAGATGTCAAGAAGCGAGCCAAGAAGCAAAATGACTACGCCGAGCGCGCCCATCATCGCGCAAAAGGCAAGCCTTTTAGTTTTTTTCATAGGTCTTTTCCGCCTTATCTGCAAAGGCAATCAAGACAAATAAGAAGTGAGCAGACATCGCACATATCGCATCCCGCATTTCCCGGGCGTGAGGTTGTGCCGTGACCGTAGTTATTTCCACGGCTCTGCAGGTTGTCGCGGAACAGCTTATATTCTCCGTTATTTGGGTCCATGTTGCATGCGGTGTTTGCGAACCTGAGCGCGTCAAGGTATGCGCCCTTTTGGGTATAGATGCAGGATTTCAGGAAGTACCACTCGGCATTTCTCTGACTTCCTTCTATTTGGTCAAGCATGAGGTCAGCCTCGATAAACTGGCTCTCGGTGATTTTACGGCGGGCGGTTTTAAGAATCTCGCTTGCGTCCTCGCTTGTGCCGTTATACGAGCTACCCGAGCCACCCTCAGTCCTCATTTTGAGAATTTCATCGTACGCCTCGTTTATTTCCTTCATTCTCTCCTCGGCAAAATCCTTCATAGGTCCTTGGTTATTGTCGGGGTGATATTTTACGGCGAGCGCCTTATATGCTTTTTTTACTTCCTCATTGGTTGCGCTTGGGGATATACCAAGCACTCTGTATGGGTCTTTCATATTTTTCCTCCGTTAGAGTGAATATTAGCCATTGGCTATCTTGATTATTCTACCACAATATTTTGAAAATGTAAAGGGATTTGCCCTATATTTCACATACTTTTCACATTTAGCACCTTATCGGTTTGTCTTATCATTCCGTCGTAAATTATGTTTTTGATTATGCCCTCAACATCTCGGTGGGCGGAAAAGTCAAGCGCTTCAACGCTTTTACTCATCTCATCAAGCTCAAGCATAAGGGCGGTTTTAATAAGAGCCTTATCGTCCTCGCCAAGCTCGCTACCGAAGGACAGGGCGAAGGGGTTATACGATTTTGACCTGATGTCGTCGCTAAGGTCATCAAGCGCGTCAATAATGTATATCCATTTTCCGAGGTGATAGCCGATTTTTGCACACAGGGTGGCGTTTTTCTCCTCTACTCCGTATGATGCGACGAGCGAAAGAAGCTCTCCAAAGATTGACGCGACGGTGTCAACCGAGTCGCATTTTTGATCCTCAAGCTCACCAAGGGCGCGTATTTTATCGGCAAGAGCCCTCTCAAGCTCGGCAAGGCTTGGATCGGTTTTCTTGAAAAACAACGACACAAGTCCCGCTATTTTTGCGATCATTCGCTTGAAGCCCTTACTGTCGTTTATATTATCCTTTAGCTTTAGCTTAGTGAGCATAACGCTTGCCCTTGCGCAGTATTCAAGGTCAGAGTCCATTTCAAGCATCGGTCTTTTCTTGAAGGGGTGAACGATGCAGTTGCGCATTTTGACCTCTCCCGAAAGATCGTTTGCAACCTTTCTTAATAGAACAAGAAGCACAAAATCGTAGCTTAGAGTCATTTTAGAGATACATCCCGTGGTTTTTCCCATTGTACGGCAGAGCCCGCAGTAGGTTGCCTTATATAGCTCAAGCTCCTTTACCCTCAGCTCGGGGATTGTTGGTTTTATATATCCGAACACGCTTTTCTCCTTTACGCCTGTTAATATTATGCCTGACGGGAATGGAACGAACCAGTCAGTCATACTATATATTAACATCTTTTAAGAGATTTTGCAATAGGAATTTTAAAACCGTGCCAAAAGGCACGGCTTTTTAGTATTCTAAATTGAACGCCTCGGACACGATTTCAAGAAGCTTGAACTTTATTTCATACTCGGGGCTTGTGCCTGTTATCATAAAATACTGATCCTTTGTGAGTCCGACATCAATATATGTCTCCTCATCGTATTCAATAGCCTCGGCGGTGCATAGTGGCGGAAAAAGGACACACCACCAGTTTTGACCCTCTCCCTCGCCTATTATGACTCTTACCGAGGTGTATTCTCCTGCCGGCAGAGAAAAGCCCTCATAATACCTTGTGGGGTAGCTCTCCTTGCCGATTTCGAGGGACACTGTGTCGTAAATTCCCTCTTTTTCAAGTGTTTCCTTAGCGATTTTAACAAGCTCGTTTTTATCGCTTTCAATGAGGGACAAGGTATGCGCCTTGCTTTGTGCTTCGTAGGCGGAGATATGCTCAAGCACGGCATCACGGACCTTTAGCTTGGCGCTTTGGTCCCTTTCGCTATCGGAGCTTGCGATAACATGAAGGCGGATTGTGGAGTTATATATTTCGCACTCCTCCCTCGTTGGTATAACGCTCCATATGAACAAAAAGGCGATTAAGCCAAGGGTAAATGTAACTATAATTTTTAATGCGTTTTTTGTAATTTTCATAAAATAAAAACCTCCCAACGGAAAAAAGTATTTCCACCTTGGAAGGTATTTATTCATTTTTTGAAAATTAGTTGAATTCTACGATATTATCGCCTTCAACATTAGAGTCGTTTGGTAGGTCGCCGATGCCCTCAAGGTCTACTTGTCCGCCGCCGCCCTGCTCTGACTGAGATTCGCCGCTGCTTGATGATGAGCTTTCCTCATCGTCTCCGCAGGATACGAGCATTGCAAAGCATAGAATGAGTGCGAGCAAGAGTGCAATAATTCTTTTCATACTATAATTCTCCTTTAAGTAAGTCATACTACATATCAATTTTACAACATTTTATGCTTTTTGTCAATAGAATATTTGATTTTTCTTGCTTAATGCGTTTTTTTGTGGTAAAATATCCTTAACAGGCTCGGCTTTGCGCTAGGGGTGCGATTGCTTCGGGCTATTTATTATAAGGATTTAAGGACAAAAGGAGCTTTTATGACTGAGCTATTTGAAAAATTAGTTTCTATTTTGAAAAAGAAAAATTTGACAATTTCCACAGCGGAGTCCTGCACGGGCGGTCTTGTGGCTAAATGCTTTACCGATATTTCGGGCGTGAGCGAGGTTTTTTACGGCGGAGTTGTTTCGTATGACAATAAGGTTAAGATGGGCGTTTTGGGCGTTGAAGGGTCTGTTTTAGACACGCTTGGCGCGGTTTCTTCGCCTGTTGCCGAGCAAATGGCAAGAGGGGTCTGCCGTGCTTGCTTTACCGACATCGGCATTAGCACAACGGGAATTGCGGGCCCAGGCGGTGGGACTAAGGAAAAGCCTGTTGGAACGGTTTACATTGGTGCTTTTATTGACGGAGTTGCCCATTCAAGGCTTTTGCAAATTGACCCTGCTCTTTCCCGTGATAAAATCAGACACGAGGCTACACGCCTTTTGATTGAATTTGTAATTTCCCTGCTTGAGGCATAGTCTTGCGCGCATATTTTAATTATATATATTTATGCAAATCTATTGATTTTATTACATTTATGTGGTAAAATATCCCTTGGATTTAATATATTTTCCAATTTAGGAGGATTTACTTTTATTATGGAGCAAAAGAAGTTTAAAAAAATCGGTATTTTGACATCGGGCGGTGATGCACCCGGAATGAATGCGGCTGTAAAGAGCGTTACCTGCTCTGCTATTGCACGCGGTGTTGAGGTTGTTGGAGTTATTGGCGGTTATGCAGGTCTTATTAACGAAAATCTCAAGCCTCTTACCACTAACGATGTTAATGATATAATTTCAAGAGGCGGTACAGCCCTTTACTCTGCACGCTGTGATGAATTCAAGTATGAGGAGGGTATGCAAAAGGCTATCGCTACATGCAAGAAAAACGGTATTGACGGTCTTGTTTGCATCGGCGGTGACGGAACCTTCAGAGGCGCTACTGACCTTAGCATTCGCGGTATTCCCTGCATCGGAATTCCCGGAACTATTGACAATGACATTACCGCAACCGACTATACAATCGGCTTTGATACAGCGATGAACTCCATTGTTCGCATTGGCGATCAGCTAAGAGAGACATCCGAGTCACACTCCCGTTGCATCGTTATTGAGGTTATGGGAAGAAATGCGGGATACATCGCTATTGAAACAGGAATTGCGCTCAATGCGGTTGGTGTTGCGCTTATTGAAATTCCTTTTGACAAGGAAGCTCTTTTTGCTAAGATTAACAAGCTCCGCGCTCAGGGTCAACAAAGCTTTGTAGTCGTTGTTGCCGAGGGTATGGGCAGTGAATTCTCCGAGTCGCTTGTTACTGAAATTGAGGCAAATACAGGCGTTGAAACAAGATTTGTTCGCCCTGCTCACATCGTTCGTGGCGGAACTCCTACACTAAGAGATCGCTCGCTTGCTTCCGTTATGGGTGACAAGGCAGTTGACCTTCTTCTTCAGGGTCAGAGCGATGTTGTTATTTGCTCAAGAGATAATCAAATCGTTTCTACTGAGATTAAATGGGCTCTTATCGTTGACAGAATGTTCAAGGGCAAGCTTAAGGATGGCGACCTTGACAAATTTAGCAAAGAGGAAATTGCTAAGATGGAAGAGCTTTGTGCCGAGCGCCGTAGATATTTTGAGGATATGTACGACATTATGCTCACCATTGGTTGCTGAGTCGAGTGGCTCGACCCCCAAGCTCCGATATTATTAAGAATTAACTGCTTCTGCAACGCGCTAAGCAGTTTTTTCATTCCGAATTGCGACTCCCTGCGGTCGCATGCATGGCTACCACCAGCCAATCGCACTTCGCCAAGGCTCGTGTTCTTGGGGTGTACGCTCATCCGAATTCCGCATTTGCGATAGCACTGTTCCGCATTAAAAAATACCACTTCACTTGAAGTGGCATTTTTATTTTTAATTATTCCTCGTCGTCCTCGTATTCGTCATCATCCGCGTTTTCAGCGTCTTCCTTAGCCTTTTGAAGCTCAAGCTCCTTTTTACGCTTTGCGTTTGCTACCCACTTCTTAACTCCAAGTGAGTAGAAGCCGATCGCAGTACAGCCACCGATAACAACGGAGCATGAAGTGATTACGATAACCTTTACCGTCTTATCGTTTGTGCCCTCAAGCGCGGGTATATTTTCACCCTGCTCAACGCCACATTCGCTACAATATTGAACTCTGTATCCCGAAACATCTACATCGGCAGGAACGAGAGTAATCCAGTCGCCATACTTATGAGCCTCCGGAACCCTTTGCTCACCGCACTCGTTACAGTCAAAGTCGCATTTATTGTTATATACATGTCCATAGGTTACTCTTGTTGCTTGACAGATGGTACACATAGTTGCGCATCCGTTCAGATACGCATGCTTTCCGCCCTCGCGCTCAAGTCCGCAAACATTACATGTTGTATCGCAGGCGTTTGAGAATTTATGAGGCTCCGCATTTTCGCGCACCTCTCTGCACACATTACAGTCAACATCGCACTCTCTTGTATATTTATGCTCCTGGGCATCATCTCTTATTGCCTTACAAATATTACATTCTGCGTCACATACTGCGCTGTATTCGTGGTCTGACGGAGTCCTTACAAGCTTACAAACATTACAGTCGGCATCGCAGGCGTTATCGTACTGATGCTCCGCCTTTGCCTTGCGCTTTGCTTGGCACACATTACACTCCTCATCGCAGTCAGCGGTGTATTCATGAGCCTTAGGGGCGTTAGTGCGTATTGATTGGCACTTATCGCATTCGGTATCGCAATCGGAGGAATATTCGTGTCCTGCGACTGTCCTTTCAAAGCCACAGTCGTTACAGTCAACATCACATTCGTGGTCGTAGATGTGCTCTGTCTCATCAACTCTTTGGTGACAGGTTATGCAGGTGGTATAGTGAGTACCCTTAGCGTTATCAACAACGAACACGCCATCAGTGATGTGGCCTGTTGCTTCAATAACATCGTTCTTTGTAGCGCCACATTCGCACTTATATTTGCCCTCGCCTGCTTCATCGCATTTTGGTGGGGTTATAGTTTGCTCAAGCTCCCAGGCATGCTCGCCCTCCTCGGTCCACACCTCAACCTCGTAGATGATGTAGGTGTTATTCCGGCTATCGTTATTCCAAATCTCGATAGTTTGAACGGGCTTATTATCCCATTTATCAGATGTATATTCAACTGTGATTTTATCCTTAGTTGAAAATTCCTGTTGGAAAAGACGGTTATAGCCTGACTCAGCAAGTGGGTGACAAACCAAGGTGAACTTTTTATCTTGATTTCTAATAGCGCTGAGGGTACCGTCGTTACTTACATTAGCATTTTCGCCATTGTAGTTTACATAGATAACGATCTTTTTAATGTTTTTAGGTGAGCCAAAATCCAAAAATCTATGTACTCCACCTGCCTCACCCGAGTGAGCACCGCCTGCACCTGTTGAGGGGTCACCATCAACGAGGTAGCCAAGATTGTCCTTAATTACCCAACAGGGGGAGCGTGTTGAAAGTGTTGCCTGATTTGCAATATTTTCCGTTCTAACGGTACACTGCTTATCACTTTGCTCGGCGGTATCGGCAAATGCAACAACCGAAAAGAGCGACATAAGCATTACAAGTGCAAGCGCAAGCACCAAAATCCTTCTTTTCATATATAATCTCCTTCAAAAGATATAGCTTTACAAAATTATTTTATCACAATTTTGCCCTTTTGTCAACAATATACAAAAATTACTTATCATTTTGGGCGTTTTTGTAAAATTATCACAATGGATTTTGAGCATTATTTAAGGGGTTTTTATGGCTAAATGGCATTTTATTGACACAGGGTCGGCTTTTTTGCCCTTAAGCACAAAAAAAGCTATCGCTGATGCGATAGCCTTTTTGTTAGTTTTAATTAGTCAACAAGCTTAATGAGAGCCATTTCCGCAGCGTCACCGCGTCTTGGTCCAAGCTTATAAACCTGTGTATATCCACCGTTACGATCCGCATACTTAGGTGCGATCTCGTCAAAGAGCTTCTTTACTACATCTTCCTTTGTGATATAGCCAAGAGCCTCACGGCGTGATGCAAGAGTATTCTTCTTGCCGAGTGTAATCATACTGTCAGCAACTGCGCTAAGCTCCTTTGCTCTTGCGTAGGTTGTTTCGATCTTGCCGTTTTCAAGAAGCAAGGTAACCATTCCGCGGAGCATTGCTTTTCTTTGAGCAGTATTCTTGCCGAGCTTTCTATTTCCTGCCATTGATTTATCCTCCTTTGCAGAGTTTAGTATTCAAGGAATTGGAATTACTCCTCTTCCTTTCTGAGTTCAAGTCCGAGTGATGCAAGCTTTGCTATTACTTCCTCGAGGGATTTCTTTCCGAGGTTCTTAACCTTTATCATATCCTCTTCGGTGCGGTTGATAAGGTCTTCTACATTATCTATGCCTGCGCGCTTCAAGCAGTTGAAGCTTCTTACAGACAAGTCAAGCTCCTCAATGGTCATCTCAAGTACCTTTTCCTTGATTGTTTCCTGACGCTCAACCATTGTTTCAGTGCCTCTTGCTTCGTCAGATAGCTCTACGAGCAAGGTGAAATGATCGTTGAGAACCTTGGCCGCAAGCGATATTGCCTCTGTTGCGTCTATTGTGCCGTTTGTTTCAATATCCATTGTAAGCTTATCGAAGTCAGCTACGCTTCCTACACGGGTATTGTCTACTGTGTAGCTTACATTATAAACAGGGGTGTATATTGAGTCAACAAATATTGTTCCTACCGGAATGATTGCTTGGCTCTTTATATGATCCTGCTTATTCTTTTCCTGCGATACATATCCGCGTCCGCGCTCGAAGGTAAGCTCCATATAAAAGCTTGTTCCCTCTGCTACTGTTGCGATATGAAGATCGGGATTGAAAATTTCAAGATCGGCATCATGCTTAATGTCTCCGGCAGTAACCTCGCATGGACCTGTTACATCAATAAATGCGGTCTTTGCGACATCTCCGTAGATTTTTGGAATAATTCCCTTAACATTAAGAACGATTTCGGTAACATCCTCAGTAACTCCGTCAAGTGTTTGGATTTCGTGAAGTGCGCCGTTGATCTTAATGCTGGAAACTGCATATCCGGGAAGTGAGCTGAGAAGCACTCTTCTAAGTGCGTTTCCAAGAGTTGTTCCAAAGCCTCTTTCAAGGGGCTCTATAACAAATCTACCCTTACTACCGTTATCGCTACTGCCCATTACAGTAATATTAGGCTTTTCAATTTCAATCATCATGACAAATAATCCTCCTTGTTTTCAAGCATGTTTTTGTTTTCTCTTTTTTGCGAGGAATCTACGCTACATATTTGTTTTTTTGAACTGTACTCGCACTCTTGGTGCATTCTCCGTTTAGTAATAAACGGAGAAGTACAGCATACAAAGAGCGATTATTATTTTGAGTAAAGTTCGATGATGAGCTGCTCGTTGAGTTCAAAGTCGATATCGTCACGCTCAGGCATTGCAACAACCTTTGCGCTCTTCTCTCCAAGCTCAAGCCACTTTGGTGCAACTACATCCTTCATTGCCTCTACAAATGATTTGATCTTTGGTGATTCGGTCTCCTTTACCTCAATAACATCTCCAACCTTAACAAGGATTGAAGGAACATCTGCCTTGTGTCCGTTAAGTGTGAAGTGTCCGTGCAATACGAGCTGACGAGCCTCCTTATGGCTGTCTGCGAGTCCCATTCTGAATACTACATTGTCAAGTCTTCTTTCAAGAAGTCTGAGAAGGTTTTCACCTGCTACGCCATCTTGATTTGCTGCCTTCTTGTAGTAGTTAAGGAATTGCTTTTCGAGAACGCCATAGTATCTCTTAGCCTTTTGCTTTTCTCTCATTTGAGTTCCATACTCAGTGAGCTTCTTCTTTGCTGCACCGTGTTGTCCGGGAGCAGATTTTCTTCTATCAAGTGCGCACTTTCCGCTTTGGCAACGCTCACCCTTAAGGTAAAGCTTTACGCCTTCTCTACGGCAAAGCTTGCATGATGGTCCTGTATATCTTGCCATTATTCTGTTCCTCCTATTATATTAAACACGTCTGCGTTTTGGCGGTCTGCATCCGTTGTGTGGGATAGGTGTTACATCCTTAATCATTGTAACAGCGAGTCCCGCGGTTGAGAGAGCACGAATTGCAGATTCACGGCCTTGACCTGGGCCCTTTACATAAACCTCTACGGTCTTCATTCCGTGTTCCATTGCTGCCTTAGCTGCTGCTTCAGCTGCCATTTGTGCTGCGAATGGAGTTGATTTTCTTGAACCCTTAAAGCCGAGCTCGCCTGCGGATGCCCATGATACAGCGTTTCCGTTGAGATCGGTAATGGTTACTATTGTGTTATTAAATGTAGAGCTGATATGAGCTGCACCCTTTTCGATGTTCTTGCGCTCACGGCGTCTTCTAACAACCTTCTTATCCTTTGCCATTTGCTACACTCCTTATTTCTTCTTGTTAGCTATCGTCTTTGCAGGACCTTTTCTGGTTCTTGCATTTGTCTTGGTTCTCTGACCTCTTACAGGGAGTCCCTTTCTGTGTCTGATACCGCGATAGCAGTTGATTTCTACCAAGCGTTTAATGTTAAGAGCTACTTCTCTGCGAAGCTCACCCTCTACATGGTAATTTGTTTCGATTTCATCACGAAGCTTCGCGATTTCATCCTCTGTCAAGTCTTTTGCGCGTGTGTCAGGGTTGATTCCTGTCTTTGCAAGAATGTCCTGCGCACTCTTTCTTCCGATACCGTAAATGTATGTCAAAGCAATTTCAACACGCTTTGCGTTCGGAATGTCAACACCAGCTATACGAGCCATTATTGTTCACCTCATTAATTATAAATATTGGTTGTTTGGTTTGAATTAGCCCTGTCTCTGCTTGTGCTTAGGATTTTCGCAGATTACCATTACGGTACCCTTTCTCTTGATTACCTTGCACTTGTCACAGATTTTCTTTACGGAAGGCTTTACTTTCATTATGAAACCACCTTTCTTATTTAGCGCGCCATGTGATTCGTCCCTTGGAGAGGTCATATACTGATACCTCTACGGTTACCTTATCACCGGGCAATATTCTAATATAATTTAATCTTAATTTGCCTGATATATGGGCGGTTACTATGTGCCCATTTGGCAATTCTACCTTGAAGGTCGCATTAGGAAGTGCTTCCTTTACTACGCCCTCAAATTCAACAACATCATCTTTTGCCATGTTATGCTCCTTGAAAATTCGGTTTTTCTTATTTTTGATCCTCTCGCACCTTAAGTAACGGAGTGTGCGAGCCCTTAGCTCTCTTGAAAATTCAGCCGCACAAGAAAGCTTTTATTTTTTCACTTAGTCTACCTTGGTCAGAATTATTATTCCGTTGTCGGTTACAGCAATACTGTGCTCATAGTGAGCCGAGAGCTTTCCGTCGCCTGTGACGACAGTCCAGCCATCGGGCATTTCCTTAACGACTCTTGTGCCTTGATTTATCATAGGCTCTATTGCAAGGGTCATTCCCGGAATGATTTTTATCCTTGAGCTTGCATCACCTATTGCAGGATAGTTAGGTACATTTGGAAATTCGTGAAGGCTTGCGCCGACTCCGTGTCCGACATACTTACGAACTACTGAAAATCCGTTTGCCTCGGCATGTGCCGATACAGCCTTACCGATATCCATAATTATTGGATTCGGGGTATTTTCAATAGCCTTGATTGCTTCATAGAAGCTTTCTCTTGTTACATCGATGAGCCTTTGCGCTTCCTCGGAGATTTCGCCTACCGCAAATGTTGCGGCGCTGTCACCTGTAAATCCGTTTCTTGCTGCTCCTACATCAATTTTGACGATGTCGCCGTTCCTTAACACCCGTTTATGTGAGGGAATACCGTGTATTACCTCATCATTGATACTGATGCAAGCGCTACCGGGAAATCCGCCATATCCGAGAAATGTTGGCTTTGCACCGCATTTCTCGATATATTTGCGAATTTTATCGTCTATTTCCTTAGTAGTTACGCCCTCGTGAATGAATTCCTTCGCGTAAAGAAGCGCCTCGCCCGTAATTCTACCGGCTACCTGCATCTTCTCTATTTGCTTTGGAGTTTTAATTCTTGGAACCATACTTTAAGCGATTGCGTCCTCTATTGCCTTAAGGGTAAGCGCGGTGGTATCTGCTACCTCCTCCTGTCCCTCTACCAACGAAAGAACGCCCTTTTTACCGTAAAATTCTTTAAGAGGCTCGGTTTGAGCGTGGTAAATTTCCAGTCTGCTCAAAACAACCTCAGGTGCATCATCCTTGCGGATAATGAGCTTCTCTCCGCATTTATCGCAGAACTCGCCCTTAGCCGAAGGCTTATACACGGTGTGGTATGATGCTCCGCATGGGCAAACGCGTCTGCCACCCATACGCTCAACAATTTTATCATCCGCTACCTCGATGCTGACAACACAGTTGATATCTACGCCCATCTTGTCAAGCGCCTCAGCCTGCGGAACCGTCCTTGGGAAGCCATCAAGGATAAAGCCGTTTTGGCAGTCATCCTTTGCAAGGCGCTCAGCGATAATGCCGATTACAACCTCATCGGGAACGAGCGCTCCCTTTTCGGTGTATGCCTTTGCGGCAATT
This sequence comes from Clostridia bacterium, assembly GCA_017466455.1. The sequence goes on along the minus strand of JAFTUD010000001.1, from coordinate 33,765 downwards.
CCCATTTCGGTATTGTTTTTAATTGCTTCTCTGATCATGTTGCCTGTAGAAATTGTTGGAATTCCGTACTTTTCGGCAACGATGTCAGATTGTGTTCCCTTGCCTGCACCAGGTGCGCCAAGGAATATAAGCTTAAGATTTTTACTCATTAGTTTTCTCCTTTTATTATTCGAGGAAACCTTTATAGTGACGCATTGTCATCTGCGCCTCAATCTCTCTTATTGTTTCAAGAATTACGCCTACTACGATGATAATAGATGTTCCGCCGAATGCGATGTTCGCAAAGCCATTGGAGAAATCCTGAACCTTCGGAATGTAAGCCATAATGAACTTGATGATAAGTGGGAGAACTGAGATTACAGACAAGGCAAGAGCGCCGATGAGTGTAATTCTTGAAAGAACCTTAGAGATGAAGTCGGAGGTTGCCTTTCCAGGTCTTATACCGGGGATTGAACCGCCGTTCTTCTGCAAGTTTCCTGAAACCTCAATTGGGTTGAAGGAAATTGCAACATAGAAATATGCGAATGCAATAATGAGTAGGAACTGAAGCACTACATATGTCCACGCTACATTTGAGTTAGATGGGTCAAACTGAAGAAGCACTGCTCTCCAGAATGTGTTTTCGGGATAACCTGTAAATCCAACGATTGTTGCAGGGAGTGTAAGAATTGCATTTGCGAAGATGATAGGCATTACGCCTGTCATATTAAGCTTAATCGGAAGGTTGGAGCTTTGTCCTCCGTACATCTTTCTTCCAACTACCTTCTTTGCATACTGTACGGGAATTCTACGCTCACTGTCGGAGATGTAGATTACGAACCATACAAGCGCGAGCATTACTGCTGCGTAGCAAATTGCAAATATTGTTCCGCCGATAGGACGGTCAATGATTGTGTTAATCATTGCGATGCCTGTTGTAGGCATACGGGATACGATGTTTGCGAAAAGGATTATTGAAATACCGTTTCCGATACCGCTAACATTGATTTTTTCAGCAAGCCACATTACAACTGATGATCCTGCAACCAAGCAAGCGATGATTACAACTGCATAGAATGGACCCTCATAGCCAATTCTTAATGCTCCGAATTGGTTCTTGAGAAGGAAGTAATAACCGATACTTGTTACAATGGAAATTGCGACTGTAATGTAACGAGTGATTTGAGCTATTTTCTCTTTACCCTCTTCACCCTTCTTTGCGAGTCTTTCAAGCGCGGGAATCGCGATTGTGAGAAGCTGGATAACGATGGATGCTGTGATGTATGGAGATACACCGAGTGCAAACAGGGTTGCATACTGGAATGCGTTTCCTGAAAGGATGCTTACAAATCCAAGTATTGTTCCATTTCCCATTGACGCATTTTCAAGCGCACCGCTTTCAATAAACGGTACAGGCAAGCATGCGCCTACTCTGTAAATAAGGATAATGAAAAGTGTAAATAATAGCTTTTTCTTTAAATCTGGAATTTTCCAGGCATTAGCCAAAGTACGAAACATAATTATTTCACCTCGGCTTTTCCGCCTGCAGCCTCAATCTTCTCTTTAGCTGTTGCTGAGAAAACCTTAGCCTCGACAGTGATAGCTTTCTTGAGTTCACCATTGCCAAGCACTTTGAGTCCGTCACAAGCCTTGTCGATAATACCCTTATTCATAAGTACTTCGATGTTTACTGTCTCGCCGTTTGCGAACTTGTTGAGTGTGCTAACATTGATAATAGCGTATTCTTTACCGAATTTATTATTGAAACCTCTCTTAGGGAGTTTTCTGTAAAGTGGGAGCTGTCCGCCTTCAAATCCAGGTCTTACACCACCGCCTGAGCGTGCGTTTTGACCCTTGTGACCCTTTCCTGCGGTTTTTCCGTTTCCAGAGCCAGGACCTCTTCCCTTGCGCCAAGCTGCCTTTGCTGATCCGGCAGCGGGTGAAAGTTCATGGAGCTTCATTTTTTATCCTCCTTGTTGAAATTGATTTTGTGTAATTGATTTATTCAATCAATTTCTGCCCTTTTGGCAGTTAAAGTTATGCGTTTTCTACTGTTACAAGATGTCCGATAACCTTTAGTTTGCCTGCCAAAACCTGATCGTTCGCATGAACGATGCTGTCACCAATCTTGGTAAGGCCAAGAGATTTTGCTGTTGCCTTTTGGTTAGGCTTGGAAGCAATAAGACTCTTTGTTAATGTTACTTTAACCTTTTCCATCTTTGTTTCCTCCTTAGCCTATGTGCTTCGCGTCAATTCCGCGAGTCTTAGCAACCTCATCAGCAGTTCTAAGTGCCTTAAGACCCTCGAATGTAGCCTTAACTACATTAGTCTTGTTGTTTGAACGAAGGCTCTTTGCTCTGATGTTTTCAATTCCTGCAAGCTCAAGAACTGCACGAACAGTCTGACCTGCGATAATACCTGTACCACGGGCAGCGGGCTTTAGAAGAACGGTACCTGCACCGAACTTTCCGATTACCTCGTGTGGGATTGTTGTATCTTTCATAGCTACAGTAATCATATTCTTCTTAGCATCCTCAATTCCCTTGCGAATTGCGTCCGGAACCTCGGCTGCCTTTCCAAGACCATAGCCAACGTGACCCTTTCCGTCGCCTACTACCATAAGTGCGGTAAAGCGAGCGATACGGCCACCCTTTACTGTTTTGGATACACGGTTGAGTGCAACCATCTTTTCTTGAAGATCAAGGGTTGCTGCGTCAATCTTTGCCATTTTTAATTTCTCCTCTTGTTTAATTAGTGTTGTGAATTAAACAGTGTACAAACCGATGCCTGCTTGGCGAGAATTAGAACTTAAGTCCGCCTTCTCTTGCACCCTCTGCAAGCTCCGATACACGTCCGTGATAAACATAACCGCCACGGTCAAATACTACTGTGTCGATTCCCTTTGCGAGTGCCTTTTCAGCGATCATAAGACCAACCTTCTTTGCAGCCGCCTTGTTGCTTCCGATTCCTTCGAAGCCAGCCTCCTGAGTAGAAGCGGAAACGAGTGTTACTCCTGCTACATCATCGATGATTTGGCAAGAGATGTTTTTGTTTGAGCGATATACACAAAGGCGTGGACGCTCAGCAGTTCCAGAAATCTTTCCACGAACTCTTGCATGTCTCTTAAGACGCTGTGCATTGCTATCTTTTCTTGATACCATTTTTGTCGTCTCCTTTCATTATTTACCAGTCTTACCGGCTTTACGGCGAATCTTCTCGCCTTCATACTTAATACCCTTGCCCTTGTATGGCTCAGGTGCTCTCTTAGAACGGATAAATGCTGCTGTTTCGCCAACGAGCTGCTTATCAATTCCCTTAACGATGATGGTGTTTGCATCAGGAGCCTCGAAGGTGATTCCCTCAGGTGCTTCAACAACTACGGGATGTGAATATCCGAGTGTGAGATTGAGGTTCTTGCCCTGAAGCGCTACTCTGTAGCCTACGCCGTTTACCTCGAGCTTCTTTGAATAGCCCGCGGTAACGCCTACTATCATATTGTTAATAAGAGTTCTTGTAAGACCGTGAAGCGCACGATCCTCTTTTTCGTCAGATGGACGGGTTACGCTGATCACAGTGCCTTCCATCGCAACGCTCATTCTATTGTGATAATTAAATGTTAATGTACCCTTAGCACCCTTAACTGTAATTACAGAGTTAGCGGAGTCGATCTTTACTTCAACGCCTGCAGGAACATTTATTGGAGCTCTTCCGATTCTTGACATGTCCTTTTCCTCCTATTACCAAACAAATGCGAGAACTTCGCCGCCGACATTTTCATGTCTTGCCTTTTTGTCTGTCATGATGCCCTTTGATGTGGATACGATTGCGATACCAAGACCGTTCATAACCTTTGGCATATCCTCGCAGTTTGAGTAAATTCTAAGACCAGGCTTAGAAACTCTGCGAATACCGTGGATTACTCTTGCCTTACCATCGTATTTAAGTGTGATTCTGATAACGCCCTGCTTACCGTCTTCAATGATGGATACAGCCTTAATATAGCCTTCCTCAAGAAGAATGTCGGCGATTGCCTTCTTCATGTTAGAAGCAGGAACATCTACTGTTTCGTGCTTTGCATTGCTCGCATTTCTGATTCTTGTGAGCATATCTGCGATTACATCTGAAATTTGCATTGTTATTTCTCCTTTTATGCAAGTTAATTATTCTTGCTACCACCCTCTCGGGTGATGGCATATCGGTGGTTAAACTACTGTTTCCTTCCGATAGATGGAGTAGCCGGTGATTACCAGCTTGCTTTCTTTACGCCTGGGATTTCTCCTGCGTATGCTCTCTCACGGAAGCAAATACGGCAAATGCCATACTTACGAAGGTAGCCGTGAGGTCTGCCACAGATCTTGCAGCGGTTGTATTCTCTTGTGGAGAATTTCTGCTTCTTCTGCTGTTTGAGTACCATTGCTTTCTTAGCCATTTTAAATCCTCCAATTATTTAGCAAACGGAGCGCCCATAAGTGTAAGGAGCTCTTTTGCTTCTTCGTCGGTATTTGCGGTTGTTACGAATGTGATATCCATACCACGGATCTTATCAACCTTATCGTACTCGATTTCAGGGAAAATCAACTGCTCGCGAAGACCCATTGAGTAGTTACCTCTGCCGTCAAAGCCGTTTGCGTTGATGCCCTTGAAGTCACGAACTCTTGGGAGTGCGAATGTGAAGAGTCTATCCATAAACTCGTACATTCTCTCGCCACGAAGTGTAACCTTTGCACCGATCTTTACGCCCTCACGGAGCTTAAAGTTCGCAACGCTCTTCTTAGAGTAGGTAGGAACTGCCTTTTGTCCTGCGATGAGTGAAATTTCCTCAATGATTTTGTCGATAACCTTTGCGTTATCCTTTGCGTCGCCCGCACCAACATTGATAACGATCTTATCAAACTTTGGAATTTGCATTGGGCTCTTGTATCCGAACTTGCTCATGAGAGCAGGAGCAACTTCGTTCTTATAAAGATCTCTAAATCTTGCCATCGTTAGTTACCCCCTTATTAAAGTTCCTTTCCGCATTTTGCGCAAACGCGGATCTTCTTGCCGTCCTCAATCTTATGTGCAACTCTTACGCCCTTGTCGCAGTTCTTGCAATAGATTTGAACCTTGGATGCGTACATAGCACCCTCAACCTTGATGATGCCACCGGTCTCGCCCTGTCTTCTTGGCTTTGTATGCTTGGTTACAATGTTTGCACCCTTTACAATAACCTTCTTTTCGTCTGGGCTTACTGCGAGCACCTCACCCTTTACACCCTTATCGTCTCCGGAGATAACAATAACGGTATCGCCTGTCTTTACATGCAATTTATTCATTACTATCTACCTCCATTAAAGTACTTCAGGAGCGAGGGAGAGTATCTTTGTGTATTCCTTTTCACGAAGCTCTCTTGCTACTGGGCCAAAGATACGAGTTCCTCTTGGGCTCTTGTCTTCCTTAATAATAACTGCTGCGTTCTCGTCAAACTTGATGTAAGAACCGTCTGCACGGTGAACACCCTTTGCGCTTCTAACGATAACAGCCTTAACTACATCGCCTTTCTTAACAATTCCGCCAGGAGCTGCCTTCTTTACTGAGCATACTACTACATCACCGATGTTGGCATATCTTCTGCCTGTACCACCGAGGACTCTTATGCAAAGAAGCTCCTTAGCGCCTGTGTTGTCGGCAACCTTCATTCTGCTTTCTTGCTGAATCATTTTTATCCTCCTAATAAGGTTTCCCTAATATTCGGCACATTCATTGAATGTACCCTCATAAGGATCAATTATTTTGCCTTTTCTATGATTTGTACGAGGCGCCATCTCTTTGTCTTGGAAAGAGGTCTTGTCTCCATTACCTCTACCTTGTCGCCTACTGTGCACTCATTCTTTTCGTCATGAGCGTGGATCTTTGTTGTACGCTTTACGATCTTTCCGTATACCGCGTGCTTTACATTGTCCTGTATTGCAACTACGATTGTCTTATCCATCTTTGTGCTAACAACAATACCAACTCTTGTTTTTCTCAAGTTGCGTTCTGTCATAACTCAGTTCCTCCAATTATGCGTTCTTCTCGTTGAGAACGGTCATTACACGAGCGATGTCCTTCTTAACATCTGCTATCTTGTGAGGATTGTCGAGTTGGTTAATAGCGTGTTGGAAACGAAGATTGAAAAGCTCTTGCTTAAGCTCCTTTAGCTTCTTTTCCAAGTCTTGTGAAGACATTTGTCTGATTTCATTAGTTTTCACAGCTTATTCCTCCACTTCCTCGATTTGCTCTTTAACTACAAACTTACATTTGATAGGGAGCTTGTGCATTGCAAGACGCATAGCCTCTCTTGCAATCTCTTCGGATACGCCGTCCATTTCAAACATTACTCTGCCCGGCTTAACTACTGCTGCCCAGTACTCAGGTGAGCCCTTACCTGAACCCATTCGAGTTTCAGCAGGCTTTTCTGTGATAGGCTTATCAGGGAATATCTTGATCCATACCTTACCGCCACGACGGATATATCTTGTCATAGCGATACGGGCTGCCTCAATTTGATTTGCGTGAATCCAAGCAGGCTCCAATGCAACAAGACCGTATTGACCGTTTGTAATGGTGTTTCCTCTTGTTGCCTTACCCTTAAGGCGGCCTCTTTGAACACGTCTGTATTTTACTCTTTTAGGCATTAACATTAGTGTGCGCCTCCTTCAGTGTTTTTAGGTCCACGGTTGCTTGGTCTTCTGCCACCTCTGTTGTTATCCTTGTCCTTGTTGAACTTTCTTCTTGGACGGTCGGTCTTTTCCTCAACGCTCTTTGATACATTGTTAAGAACCTCGCCCTTGTAGATCCAAACCTTAACGCCGATCTTACCGTAGGTGGTGTTAGCTTCCCAAAATCCGTAGTCGATGTCCGCTCTGATTGTTTGTAGCGGAATTGTTCCCTCGTGGTATTGCTCGGTACGGGCGATTTCTGCTCCGCCAAGACGACCGCTACATGCGATCTTAATACCCTTTGCGAACTTCATTGTTCTTCCGATTGCCTGCTTCATTGCACGACGGAAGCCGATTCTTCTTTCAAGCTGGCCACAAATGTTTTCAGCTACGAGCTGAGCGTCGGTGTCAATGTGCTTAACCTCAACAACATTTACATGAGCCTTCTTGCCAGTCATCTTTTCAACCTTTTCGCGAATTGCATCAATTCTGCGTGGCTTTGCCTTTTCGCCTTCCTTTGGCTCTTCCTTCTTACCGATTACAACGCCAGGCTTTGCACAGTGAATGAACACTCTTACAACATCCTTGGAATCTCTTTCGATTTCGATCTTGGAAACGCCTGCTGCGAAAAGCTCTTCCTTAAGATATTTTCTAAGGTTATAGTCAGATACAAGAGTATCGCCGAAGCTTTCATCAGAAGCGAACCATCTTGAATCCCAGTTCTTAATTACGCCAACGCGCAATCCATGTGGGTTTACTTTCTGTCCCATTTCAGCGTCCTCCTTACTCTTTCTCAGCCACTGCAAGTGTGATGTGGCTGGTTCTCTTTAAAATTCTATTCGCACTGCCTTTTCCTCTGGGCATTACTCTTTTGAGCATATGGCTTCCAGCGGTTACAAAGCACTGTGATACATAAAGTTTTGATTTATCCATTTGGTGATTGTTCTCAGCATTTGCTACTGCGCTCTTGAGTAGCTTTTCAAGATATTCTGCAGCGCTCTTAGGAGTATTCTTAAGAATTGCAGCTGCCATTTCTACGTCCTTACCACGGATAAGGTCGAGAACGATTTTTACCTTGCGGGGAGCGATACGAACATCACAAAGATATGCTTTTGCTTCCATTTAACGTATGCCTCCTATTATTTCTTACCGTTATTGGATGTCTTTGATCCTGCATGACCCTTAAAGGTTCTGGTAAGTGCAAACTCGCCGAGCTTGTGTCCTACCATGTCCTCGATTACATATACAGGAACATGCTTTCTTCCGTCGTGAACAGCGATTGTATGTCCAACAAACTCTGGGAAGATGGTCGAAGAACGAGACCATGTTTTTAGTACTTTCTTTTCGCCCTTCTCGTTCATTGCAACGATACGGTTGTAGAGCTTCTCTTCTACATAAGGCGCTTTCTTCAAACTTCTGCTCATTTTCTTCTCCTTCCTTATCTGCCGTTTCTACGCTTAACGATATATTTGTTTGTTCTTGCCTTCTTGTTTCTTGTCTTAAGACCAAGAGCAGGCTTGCCCCATGGAGTTACAGGGCCGGGTCTTCCTATAGGAGACTTACCCTCACCACCACCGTGTGGGTGATCGCAGGGGTTCATTACAGAACCGCGAACGGTTGGGCGAATACCCATATGACGAGTCTTACCAGCCTTACCGATCTTGATTGTGTCATGCTCGATGTTTCCTACCTGTCCAATGGTTGCCTTGCAATCAAGACGAACAAGACGAACCTCGCCAGATGGGAGTCTTACCTGAGCCATTCCGTTTTCCTTAGCCATGAGCTGAGCCTGCGCACCTGCGGTACGAACAAGCTGAGCGCCCTTGCCAGGATAAAGCTCAATGTTGTGGATAATTGTACCTACTGGGATATTTTCGATAGGAAGTGTGTTTCCTGCCTTGATATCCGCATCAGGTCCTGAGCAAAGAACATCGCCATCAGTTACTCCAACAGGAGCGATTACATAGCTCTTCTTTCCTTCTTCGTTTTGAAGGAGTGCGATGTATGAGGTTCTGTTAGGGTCGTATTCAACACCGATTACGGTTGCCTTTCCCTCAGCTCTCTTGAAGTCGATGATTCTGTACTTCTGCTTGTTTCCGCCACCTTGGTGACGAACTGTAATCTTACCGTAGCTGTTACGGCCAGCGTGCTTTTTCTTGATTTCTATCAAGCTCTTCTCGGGAGTAAACTTTGTTACCTCGTCGAAGGACGGTACCGACATGTGTCTTCTCGACGGTGTAGTCGGCTTATATTTCATTGTTGCCATAGCTTCTTACCCTCCGTCTTAGTTCAAGCCGTTAAAGAATTCGATTTCCTTAGAGCCATCCTTGAGTGTTACGATTGCCTTCTTCCACTCAGAGGTGTAGCCATAATGGTAACCCATTCTCTTTGGCTTCTTCTTCATTATCATTGTATTTACGCTTGCAACCTCTACATTGAAGAGCTCTTCAACTGCTGCAGCGATTTCCGGCTTTGTTGCGTCAATAGCAACCTCGAAGGTGTATCTCTTTGTTGAGATTCCGTCCATTGACTTTTCAGTGATTACCGGCTTGAGGATTATGTCTTGAGCAAATTTCATTATGCATATACCTCCTCTACTTTAGCTACTGCATTCTTTGCAAATACGATTGAGTTGCAGTTAAGAATGTCGTATGCGTTCAAGGTGTTTGAGTATGCTACCTTAACACCCGGGATGTTTGCAAGGCTCTTTACTACCTTTGCATCAGGAGCTTCAAGAACCACGAGGCTCTTCTTTCCTGCGCCGATTGCTGTGAGCATTGCTACCATTGTCTTTGTCTTAAACTCGCTCGCTGTGATAGCGTCTACTACGATCATCTCGTTTGAAGCTACCTTTGCGCTGAGTGCGCTGAAGAGAGCGATTTGCTTTACCTTCTTGTTAAGCTTTGTGGTGTATGAGCGTGGCTTAGGACCAAGAGCAATTCCGCCGTGTGTCCATTGCGGTGATCTTGTTGAGCCCTGTCTTGCTCTACCTGTACCCTTCTGCTTCCATGGCTTTCTTCCGCCACCTGAAACCTCACTTCTTGTGAGTGTGGACTGTGTGCCCTGTCTTTGGTTGAGAAGGTAAGCTCTTACTGCCGAATGAAGAACTGCCTCGTTAACATCTGCACCGAAAACCTTTTCGCTAAGTGCAAGTGTGCCAACTTCTTCGCCGTTCATATTTAAAACCTTAATATCTGGCATTGTTTCTTCCTCCTACTTATGCTTTAACGCTGTTGCGAATGAATACAATACCGCCGCGAGCGCCTGGAACTGCACCCTTGATTGCGATAAGGTTCTTTTCTGCATCAACTTTTACTACTTCGAGATTGAGTACCGTGAGGTTCTCATTACCATACTGTCCAGCCATCTTCTTGTTCTTGAATACTCTGGAAGGTGTTGAGTTTGCACCCATTGAACCAACCTGTCTATGGATAGGTCCAACACCGTGTGTTGCTTGAAGCATGTGGTGTCCCCATCTCTTAACTGCGCCTGAGTAGCCGTGGCCCTTTGTAACGCCTGAAACATCGACCTTGTCGCCCTGTGCGAAGGTATCGACTGCTATTACATCGCCTACATTCATCTCACTTGCATTGTCAAGTCTGAACTCCTTGAGATGCTTCTGTGGTTCTACGCCTGCCTTCTTGAAGTGTCCGGCAAGTGGTTTGTTTACATGCTTCTCCGATGCCTTCTCAAATCCGAGCTGAACTGCATCGTAGCCATCTGTTTCGGTAGTCTTCTTTTGAACTACCACGCAAGGACCAGCCTCGATTACTGTCACAGGAACTACTACGCCGTTTTCAGCGAAGATCTGTGTCATACCGAGCTTTTTACCGATAATTGCTTTTTTCATTTTTTTGCTTCCTCCTAATTTAAGGTTATTGGTTGACGCTTGTTTTTTGTCGTGCCACCGACGCATCAACTTGACCTTCCGTCATCATAGCGCATACAAATTTACGCTACTGTACAGTCGGGTTTGGCTTTTTAGCTTCCGCGTTTTATTAAGCTTTTGGGTTAATTAGAACTTAATTTCAATTTCAACGCCTGCTGGAAGCTCAAGACCTGCGAGAGCCTCAATTACCTTCTTTGAAGGCTTGATTACCTCGATAAGTCTCTTGTGAGTACGCTGTTCAAACTGCTCACGACTATCCTTATACTTGTGTACCGCACGAAGGATTGTTACAATCTCCTTCTCAGTAGGTAGCGGAATTGGACCGGATACAGTCGCGCCGTTTCTCTTAGCTGTCTCAACAATCTTTTCAGATGCGGAATCTACGAGCTTGTGGTCGTAGCCCTTTACTCTTACTCTGATCTTCTCGTTTACTGCCATGTTGCTTTCCTCCTTATTATATAGAATTTGACTTGGGTCGTTTGCTTTTACACCGCCCCGTGTGTTTCAATCACCCGCTTAACAAAACCGAACCCGTCAGCATATCATAGGTTCGGACAAATGCAAGCGAGCAATCGACTTGGGCACCCCAAGTGGAAGACCCTCGGCTTTACATTCTCTGCCGTGTGATCCGATATACTCCACGAAAATTCCCTACAACACCTTAGCAGTACGGCATTGTAGCAACCTCTCGCTTCCTCGCATACCAAGCGGAACTATTTTACCATATATATATAAGTAAAGTCAATATTTTTTTGAAAATTTTTCAAAATGGGTTTTTGTCAAATGTAGAAAAACACCCCCATTTTTGTATAGTTTGCACAAAAAAATCAGTGATTTTTCAGTTTTTGAGCCGTTTTTAAGGATAAAAAAGGCAAAAAAGTGCTGAAATTTCGTATGATTGCACAAATCGGATTTTTCAAGGCTTGATTTTTTCCTTCATTATTATATATATTGATTATAATAGGGAATTTCCATTATACACATTTTTTTGATTTTGTAAAGAGCTTTTTGAAATTTTTTTGATTTTTTTGAAAAATTTTCAGGATTTTTTTGAAATTCGGATAAAAAAAGACCGATTTTCAAGTGGGTTTTCTTGAAAATCGGTTATTTTTATTTGGGGTTTTATGAGGTTTTTAGGGTTAATTATCCTCGTTCCATGCGTTTGCAGGAAGGCTCGCAACGACAGTAGCAAGGGTTACACTCTTATATGAGCCACCCGAAATTTGTGTATTTTCAACAAATGTGCCCGTTTCATGTTGAACTACAAAGATATCATTTCCGTCGATTACATATGCGCAAATCAGAAGCTTCAAGCCATAAGAGGATTCGGAAACGAAGTGGATTGAGCAATCAAAGTTCACATATTCTCCACCGATTTCAACCTGAAGTGCCTTATTGCTGTTTACCATTTTGTTTTCGTCAAACAAAGTCTTGCCATCGAAGGAGTCGGCATTTGCAATCACTATACCGTAGGTGATTTTGCCATTTACCGCCTCGTACGCCTCAAGCGCCTTCGGGTTTACGCTATACCCGCCGTTTATTGCCGTTTTGTACGCATTTGTGGAATAGCCGTTTGCTATAAAGATTGGATCTACCTCAACAGCATCCGCATCTACTGCGGTGCATGACTCATTTGTGCATCCCTCAATCTTAGAGCCTGCCTTATCAAAGCCATTTAAGTATGTAATTTCGGTATTGATAACATGAGAAATTGCCTCGGTCATAACCTTATTGCACTGTGAGCAATGGTTAGCGGTTGTGCAGTCATTATCAATGCTTTCGTTGTGGATATCATTATAAAAAGCGGAGCACTTATTATAGCCCTCAATTATCACTGCGTTATAGCCACTTTGAGCTGTACCTGCATCAATCTCGGCTTGGGTAGCGAATTTAAATCTGCCCGTTGATTTCAGAGCAGCTACAAATGCGCTTGTATCCTCGCCCTCACTTGCGATTACATAGAAATTTACGGTATTTGCGCAAGCAAACCATGCTTCAGATGCGTTTGTAAATGTAGCTTCTATTGGAATATATACATTTTTAAGGTAAGCATTACTGCTGCTTTGATATGTTCCAAGAACATTGCTTCCAATTTCAATTGCGCCGGCGCCTAAAACGACGGTTTCTATGTTGGTAGAAAGGAGCGCGCCCGGAGCTAATGTTTTCAAGCTGTTTGGAAGCTTTACCGTTCCGCTAAGACCTGATAGATAAAAGGCGTTATAGCCTATAAGCTCCAGAGTTTCCGGAAGCTCAATAGCGGTGAGACTTGTGCACTCCCTAAAGGCGTCCTTATATGCATCGGCGTTGCTTGTGCCGCCTATTTTCTTTACAGATGTATCTATAAGATTGATAGAGGAAAGGCTCGTGCAGCCGCTAAACGCCATTCCTAAGATTTCCTCAAGAGCCGATTCCTTTTCAAATTCAACGGTTGTTAGCCCCGTTTCACCCTTGCATACACTAAAGCCTATCTCCTTTACGCTTTTTGGAACATAAAGATATTCAATATTCCATCCTTCCTTATCCTTGTTAAAGGAATTGTCAGCTATAATTAGCGAGCCCTGTGGGTAATAAACATGTGTTACATTGGAAACACCGCTTGGATATCCGAGAAGGGTTTGAGCATATGTACCTGTTTTTGTGACCGTTGTTCCGTCATAGGTGCAAATTTCAGAATTTCTTCCGTCGAAGACCTTGACGCTTGACCACGGAATAGTCTTGCTTGTATCCGTGTAATCAGCATAGATTGTAACACGGTCATAGCCTTGATATGTGGCGCCACGACCATTGTTCCATGTATTTCCTTTTTTGAGATAGCCGACCGTTTGTGTGCCGTCCGTTAGTGTCAGGTCAACATTTATGAAGTTGCTAAGCGATTCCGCGCTTACACTTACGGCAAGGACCAGCACAAACGAAAGAGCGAGTAAAAGTGTAACTAAAAGCTTTTTCATTTCTTCTCCTTTGCGGGAACGCTCTCGCGAGCGTAAAATATATTTATGAGCATATACTATCACATAAGGAATATATTTGTCAAGGCATTTTGCACAAAAAGTTAGCACCCCCTGATTTTTGCGCAAAATGCACAAAGTGTTACGGCTTTTATAATAATACAGCGCCGTGAAGGAATTAAGGAGCTTGCGCTATGAGAATTCGTTTTTTGCAAATATTATTCAAATGTTCATATGTTCATATATTTGTTTTAAAGAAAGAAACGGGGCATTTTCGCTTTGGTGTGCAAAAAATGTCCCGTTTTAAGATTATGAAGAGTGATTTTACCTTGGTGCAAGAGCCTCGGCGGTTTGCCGTGGGATTATTTCAAGAAATGCGATGTTTTCTTATCTACTTATTTCTTGCCCTGTCCGTAATATGCGTTTGGTCCGTGCTTACGGTCATAGTGCTTACGAAGAAGAGTTTCCTGCATTCTTTCGGTCTTACCGTTTGCATTAAGCATAAGCATTTCGGTATTATATGCCATCATAGCAACCTGCTCAAGAACTACTGCGGCTTCAACAGATGCTTTCGCGTTATCGCCCCAAGTAAACGGACCGTGCGAATGAACGAGGGCTGCGTGCATCCGGGTTGCGCCGATATCCTTAAGCGCCTCAAGAATTACCGTGCCTGTTTCCTTTTCATATGCGCCCTTAATTTCCTCATCGGTCATTTTACGGGTGCAAGGAATTGTTGTGCCGAAGTAATCGGCGTGGGTTGTGCCATATGGGGTAATTCCTCTGCCCGCCTGCGCGTAGATTACCGCCCACGGTGAGTGGGTATGGGTTACGCCACCGATTTCGGGGTACGCCTTATAAAGCTCAAGGTGAGTAGCGGTATCGGACGAGGGCTTATAATCTCCCTCAATAACATTTCCGTCAAGGTCAAGAACCGGGAGCATATCGGGGGTGAGGTCATCATATTCAACTCCCGAGGGCTTTATTACAACGAGCCCCTTTTCCCTGTCAATTCCGCTTACATTTCCCCATGTAAAGGTGATCAGATTATATTTTACGAGCATCATATTTGCCTCGTATACTTCTTTTTTAAGCTGTTCAAGCATTGCAATTCTCCTTATTTTTCAGTATATAACAATTATACATTAAGTTTGATTATTTATCAAGTACATAAGATAATTTAGATAATTTTATTGCGCCTTACGCGCTACTTAGATTTTCGCCCTAAGCTCAATCACCTTGCCGAGAATGGTAACGGGAATTGTCCTTATTTCCTCGTTTGTAAAATATGTAGGCTCATAAGCAGGGTTTGTCGGCATTAAGCGAATACCATCGGTATATCTTACGATTTTCTTCATCGTAGCCTCATCGCCGACAAGGACTATTGCGATATCGCCGTTATCAACGCTGTTTTGGCATCTTACAATTACGGTATCTCCGCTTGAAAACCTCGGCTCCATGCTCCTTCCCTTAACCTTCAAGCCGATAAGGGTTGCGCCCCTTGCGAGTGAGGCGTCAACATCTACATATTCCTCAACATCCTCAATGGCATCAATCGGTATTCCTGCGGCAACATTACCGCATACAGGGACTTTTATTGTATTCGCGCTTATTTCTCCTGTTACAAGTTCGCCAACGCTAACACCGAAAAGTCGCGACAGGGTTGTTATTGTGTTTGCGTCGGGTGTGCTTACTCCACGCTCGTAGGCGGAGTAGGTTTGTCTTTTTATTCCGAGCGCCTCGGCAACATCAGCCTGCGTTAGTCCTGCGCCCTTGCGCGCAGATATAAGTCTTTGCTTTAACATTTCTTTCTCCCTTCTGTATCATAGTAGCATATGATATATTAGTAAGATATTAATATTATCTTATTTTGTTTAGTTGCTTTTATTTTAGCAAATATTTTTTGCCTTGTCAAGGTCTTTTTGTAAATGAATGTCACTTATTTTTGACATCTTGGGGTTGAAAATGCAAATTTTATTTGCTATTATGGTGTGGCAAAGCAAATTTAAATTGCTTTTGCTATGTCTGGCGGTGATGGAACGAGCCAGCTTCAGAACGGACAAAGGACCCGTCTTTTGTGTTGAAATTTTTTGAAGGATTTTATATGTCATCAAAATTTCATCTTGAATGCAAGCCTTTTTGCCCGTTCTGAAATATGAAGCACATTAAACCGATGTATTTTCAGATGATTTTGGCAGGATTGCTACGCAGTTGTATTGATATACTGCAAGGAGCAAGCTTACCAAAGGGGCAAGGGTCGGCAAAAATGCAATAAAAGCCACCCTTAATGTTGTAAATACACGGCTCAGGGCAGATCCGTTCCACTCCTGTCAGGCGCACTTCCACGGTTCTATTCAACCGATAAAAGCCCCGTACTCGGAGCGTTACCCCTGTGACGGCTACTCGCAGTCATTCTCCCACACGGGTGGCGCTTGGCTTGGGAATTGCCAAGACTCCGAGGATTCGATTTTTAATGCTTGGGACTTGATAGAGGCGTTTGACCGCGTACTGTGTTTACGCGTGTTGCCGAGTGCCGTTTTAAGGCGTATTTGCCGAAAAACGCACACATATCAAGGGTTTTTAATAATCAATCAGCTTTTAGGAGGTTTTTAAGATGTGTGACATCTGCAATTCATTATTCGGGCACATCTCGGGCTGTCCCGAGGCATGCGCCCCTTCATCAACCTATTGTGACTTTTGCGAAACGGCTGTCGGCGATATGGAAAAAATCGTTACCTTTCCAACAGGGCAGACCCTGTGTGAGTCTTGCGTGGATTCGCTCGACCTTTCCGACCTGCTTTTTCTTGTGAACTGTGACAATATTTTTGACCTTATTGAGGAATTTGACCTTGGGGATATTCAGGTGATCGGGCGCTTATGAGCCTTATCACATATGACGAGCTGAAACGGCTTCACGCCCTGCATAAGGAGATAGAGCATGACAGAGTTACTCTTGCTTCAATTCGCAATAAGTGCGACTATGTGTCCGTAATTGGGCTTGGTGGAATCAAAAAGAGCATCTACGCCGATGAGCTTGAGCGCATTGAGAGGCGCATTGACAAGAGGGTGCGCGCGTCGTTTGAGCTATATCACAAAATCCTCGATTTTATTGACGGGATTGACGATGCGCTTTTACGGCTTGCGATTTCTCTGAGATTTGTAAACGGGCTTAGCTGGGGACAGGTTGCGCTCCATATAGGCGGTGGAAACACGGGCGACGAAATAAGGAAGCAATGCGACAGGTTTTTGAGCAGTGCGCTTCCCGACTACAAGAAAAAATAGCGACGCTCTCTCCCCTGCGTGATTTTTGGCAAATTACAGAGCTGAAAATCACCGAGATCAAGCCGTAATCAATGACCAAATCGGGATTATTCCTTGCTTTGACACGAATTTACAAATATTTTTTGATTATGTATTGATTTTATCTACAATGTGTGCTACAATATTATAGTATTTTATTATTATATTATAGAGGCAGAGATGAGACAAAAATATCGTTTTCTAAAAAAATCACTTGTGATTTCCGTCATTTGTCTTTTGGCAATAGCGCTCATGAGTGGAATTTGCTTTTCATTTATGTATGATGCGCCCACATATACGCTAAGGTTTCCGCATATTGTAACAGGACTTCTTTATTTCGCTATTATCGGAACTGTTGCATACAGCGTTTACTTCACGCTTAAGGTTAAGAGCATCAATATCACCCGCATTAAGAAAACAAGCAGATTCTGGAGATTTGCATCAACGCTTGGCGCAATTATGATGATTGTGTTCTTCATCTATGAGTGCATTGTAAGCATTACAAAGGCGAATTTTCAGGCATATTTCATCTTCAGAGTTATAAGATGGCTCCTTACAATACCGACATGTATTTATTTTGTATTTCAGGCTATGCCAAACAGAATAAAGCGTGTTAAGATTGTTCCGCCCGAATATATCAAGGTTACGCTTTCCGTTTGCAGTATTCTCTGGTGCTTATTCGGTATTCTTACCACATATTTCAGCTCACTTACCGCAACGGATATTGCAAAGATTTCACAGCTTTTTGTATATGCGTCATGCGCAATGTTCCTCGTATTTGAGGGCAAGTTTGAAATATTCGGCTCGGGTCACAAGGCGTACTTCATTTCAGCATTCACCTGCTCCGCGCTTACCTTCGGCTTCCCATTCGGAATTTCCGTTGCGAAGATTGTCGGCAAGATGTCGCCTTACAGAGCATTCTCACAGCCGGAGCTTATCCTTAGCGTTGTATTCGGTATTTACGCACTTTCAAAGATGTTCGCAATCGTTTTGACAATGCGTGCGGTTGCCGAAAATTCAAGCAGAAGCCCACACTCAAGCAAGTTTGACAAAAAGTCAAGCAACGATGACGGCAGTGAGGGTGAGGGCAGTGACGCCAAGGGCGAGATAGCAAGCAAGAGCGAAGGCGAGGACAAATAATTTTCAGCACTAAAAAACGAGAGAATTTTCATTCTCCCGTTTTTGTTTTTGTCCTTATTGCAGGTAAGGCGCGCTATTTGTATCAGCATGCAAATTGGAAAAGCATCAGGAGCATTACGCGCGGTATTTTTTCGCCTGCAATTCAAACATATCGGCATACTTGCCACCCGAGCTTATCAGGCTATCGTGGCTTCCGCTTTCTATAATTTTGCCGTTTTCAAGCATATAAATTCTGTCAACATGCCTTGTGGTTGACAGGCGGTGTGTGATGAACACGACTGTCTTTCCCTTGGCGTTTTTGTCAATTCCGACATTAAGATTATATTCGGCTATCGGGTCAAGGGCGCTTGACGGCTCATCCATTATTATGAACTCGTTCTTTCTTGCAAAGACACGGGCGATGGCTATTTTTTGGTTCTCTCCGCCACTAAGCTCCGTACCGTCCTTGTAAAACTCACGGGTAAGCTCGGTATTAATTCCGCTTGGCAATGTATCAAGCTTTTCACCGAAGGTGCTATCATTAAGCGCGTTTATTACCGTTTGCTCCCTGTCGGGGGTATAGATATCTACAAGAACATTTTCGGCAACGCTTGCGGCAAAGACCTTATAGTCCTGAAATACTGCGCCGATTTTACCCCTCAGGCTATCAAGAGAGTATTCCTTTATATTTATTCCGTTTACAAGGATTTCGCCCGAGGTGACATCGTAAAGCCTCATCATCAGCTTTGTGATGGTGGTTTTTCCTGCTCCGTTATAGCCGACGAAGGCAATTCTTTCGCCCTCATCTACCTTGAAGCTCACATTCTCAAGCACATTCTTGTCGCCGTAGGCGAAGCATACATTTTTAAATTCAACGGATTTAAAGGAGTCAAGCTCGCGCGTTCCCGAAATCAGGCTCGGGGCGGTTGAGAGGAATTTTCTTACCTTATCGGCAAAGATTGAGTCCTTATTTATCTCGGCAAGCCTCCATTGGATTTCGCTTAGCATATTACGCATTTTATTTGCCGAGGCAATAGCGACCGCAAAGCCACCTATCAGGATATTTCCCTCAAAGAGGTGGTAGGTCATAAAGAGTATTATGAACAAATCCTCAATCAGGTTTATAAGAGAATACGATATTTGCACGGCAAGAAGGCTCTTTTGCCTCTTTAAGAGGATTTTTCGCTCCTCGTTTTTATTGGCATCATATTCCTTTTCCATATTCAAGGCTATTTTGGTAAGGCGAATTTCCTTTGCGTACTCGGCAAGGGAAAAGAACCTTTGCATATACCACTCCTTGCGCCATACGGTGTTTGCCATAAGCTGATATTTATAGTAAATAGCATTGCTTATAACATCAAGGAGCATTGTGGCTACCGAGAAGCCGAGGATTACGACAGCTATTATCGGATTTACGGTAAGAATTACGCCAAAGACGGACACGGACGCGACAAGGCATCGTATTATATCGGACAGCATATCAAGCGTATTTACAATACTCTTATCGCAGTTTTGCATCGAGTAGATAAAGTCGTTATAAAACTCGGGAGTATCGTAGCAGGCAAGGTCAATTTCACTCGCCTTGACAAAGAAGCGCTTGTGCAGTCGCCTTATAAAATCAAGCTTGTGCATCGGGTTATAGATTTTCCAGTGCCACGAATAAAAGAGCTGGTATGCGAGCATATAGCCTGCCATTATGACAATCAGCCACAGGATTTTATCAAACGGGTCGCCTCTGTCAAGCGCGTTCAGAATTTCGCTTGTGAGATATATTGTAACACCGTGATTCAGTCCCGTGATTACGCCCATTATAATTCTCATTATGCAAAGCCCGCGGGCGGTGGTGAAGGCGGTTTTGATTATGAAGGCATTGTTTTTAAGAGCCTGCGAGAGCTTTACCTTATCCTTTTTATTACTCATTAGCCTCGCCTCCTTCCCCGTTTTCTATATCCAAGTAGTTTTGAGCCTGCTTTTTGAACATATCGGCATATTTGCCTCCAAGGGCAATAAGCTGTGCATGAGTTCCGCTTTCTATAACCTCGCCCTTTTCAAGCATATATATTCTATCCGCACCGACAGCGCTTGAGAGGCGGTGAGAGATAAATATCATCCCCTTGCCCTCGCCTGCACGCATCATGTTATTATACATTTCGCTTTCGGCTACGGGGTCAAGAGCGCTTGACGGCTCGTCAAGAATGATAAACGGCGAATCCTTAACGAAGGCGTGGGCTATTGCGATTTTTTGGCTTTGTCCGACGGACAAAACGGCTCCGTTTTCATCAAACTCCTTGGTAAGCATTGATTCTATGCCGTTTGGAAGCTCCATTACTCGCTCATACGCACCGCTTTTTTTGAGTGCATCGACAACTCTTTCCTCATCTCCGTCCTCTCTTGGGCGCATAAGCACATTTTCAGCCACAGGCAGGGCAATGGTCTTGAAATCCTGAAATACTACGCTGAACATATCGCGGTATTTATCAAGCCTTATATCCTTAGCATCAACGCCGTCAAGGGTAATGCTACCCTCGCTCGGGTCATAGAGCCTTAAAAGAAGCTTTATCAGCGTGCTTTTACCTGCGCCGTTATGACCGACAAGGGCGATTTTTTCGTTCTTGCCGACCTCGATATTTACATTTTTGAGGACATACTCCTCGCTTCCGTCATATTTAAAGGAAAGATTTGTCGCCTTTAATGTACCGCGAGACGGGTCAAGGGCGTTTTCCTTATCCTTCATTTTCGGCTCATACTCCATAAAGGATTTGAAATCCTCAAAGAACAGGGCATTTTCGTGAATTGAATAATATCTGTCCGTTATTTGAGTGAAGGTTGATGTGAGCTGGGATACGGAGTTGATTACGACTGCGCAGTCGCCCACTCCGAGCGTACCCGACACGACCGTGCGAAAGATTGCGTAGGCGATGGCAAGCGGGTTTGTTATTATGCTTTGAACTCCGTGCTGTGCTACCTCAAGGAACATTTCCTTAAGTCCGTAGCGCTTTACGATATTCACCCTTTCATCAGATGCCTTATCGTATCTTTGGAGCAAAAGCTCCTTTGCGTTTGTCAGGCGCATTTCCTTGGCGTAGTCGCTTGAATAGAATATTCTTTGAGCGTATTGCGCACGCCTGTGCCATTCTCTGTCCTCGGTTGAGTGCTTATGCCACAGCTCGTTCCATTTTCTTTTAAGAAATGCACCGAAAAGGGGCAAAACCGCAAAGATTATGAACACAGGGTCCATTGTAAACAAAAGCGAGCCGTACAGGCACATTCCGATTATTACCGCGAAGAAGCTCGTGACATTCCATGTTATATTCCACATACGCCACACAATATCGGTTGATGCCTTTACATATTTATCGTAAAACTCGGGATTTTCATAGCATGCAAGCTCAACGCTTGCGCTCTTTCTGAACAGCCCTAAAAGCACCTTCTTTTCAACCTTAATAAAGGATATGTTTGTAACATAGTCGGTAAGAGGCTGAATTATAAGGCTGAGTAGTGAGGGCACTGCCACCAGCGTAAGGGCAGTAAGCGCGACTGTTTTAAAGGTCAAGCCGTCCTCAAAGGAGTTGATTATGTACCTTAGTGAATATGTTCCTACAATAAAGGAAATCACCGTATACATTATTTGAGAAAGAAGCCTTGTCACAAACAGGGCGGGGGATGTGCCTGCAATCAGCCTTATTGCGTAGGCAGAGTCCTTGATTACCGCCTTGACGGAAAGCTTGGTCTTTTTCTCTTTTTTGGGCTTTGGACTGCGTTCCTTTTTCGTTTTTTTCATTTGTTTCTCCTGTTTTTCTCATAGGGTCAATATATGTATGCCTTGGGGCGTCTACCTCGTGAGAGTGGCGTGCGCCTGCCAAGTGGGTTAAGCTTATCTCTTAGCTAAAGTTTAGCACCTTTTTCTGCCAAAATCGGTTTTTGGGATATTTCGGCTTTTTTGTGGGATAAAATGCGAGGGAGTATTTGCTTTCGCGGTTTTTTTGCGCTATTTCTCTGCTTTTCTTATATAGTATGGGGACTTTTCAATCGGTTGGGAAATTTTTGAATTTTATCCCTAAAATGTGCTTTTTATCCCTAAATTGATACATTTTGTGTCAAATATTGATTTACGGTATGCTTTTGTGCTAAAATAGATACATCAATATAGAAAAGGGGTTTTTGATATGACCATTGCGGTTTGTGACGACAATTTGAGCTTTGCTCAGCTTTTAAAGGCTCGCATCGGGCGACTTATTGCCTACTGCGCTCCCGAGGAGCTTGATATTTCCCTCGCTCCTGCCTTTTCGTGCGCCTGTGAGGTGCTTGAATATCTAAAGGAAAACGAGCTTGATATTTTATTTCTTGACATTGACATGCCGAGCATGAGTGGCTTTGAGCTTGCTAAAATCCTTCGTGATGTTTATCCCGACACAACTATCATTTTTGTTTCGGCGTATGAGGAGTTTGTTTACACCTCGTTTGAGTTTTGTCCCTTCTCGTTCTTGCGCAAGGGGCATCTTGATAAGGAGCTTGAGGTCACGCTGAAGCGAGTTATTGAAAAATACACCCTTAGCAATGAATTGCTTCTTTTCAGCACGACCGAGGGTGATGTTGCCCTCAGGGTAAAGGACATTTTGTTCTTTGAGGGACAAAAGAATTATTTTTACATAAAGGCTCTGCACGACAAGGAATACCGTGTAAGAGGAACGATGAAGCTACTTGAAAATCGCACACAGGGTCTTGATTTCTTTAGAATTCACTCCGCTTATCTTGTGAATTTGGAGCATATTGAGAAAATAAGCTCCGATGGGTATCTCGTTATGAAAAACGGGAAAATGCTTTCAATTTCAAGAAAGCGACTTGCAAATTTCAGAAGCGCATATATGAAATTTATAAGAAGGAGAGCCTGATATGATATTTTTTGAGCTTGCAATCTCGCTCTTTGACGCGCTTATTTGCGTGTATTTTATAAGCCGATTTAACGGCGTGCCGTTATCCGTGAGCAAAAACAGGCTTGCACTGCCTGCTGTGGCTGTAATTTTCGCCTTTTCTGTGATAAACGACCTTCTTCTTGAGGGGTTTAATGTCGTTGGCACGGCAATTTTCCTTGCCTTATACATTACCTACGCACTGCTTATTTGCAACAAAAATTATGTAAGGGCGCTTTTCTCCGCGTGCATTTTTGAAATAGTTTTTGTGCTTTTATCAACGCTTTTATACTTCATAATTTCGCACATAATCAAGGATTTTGATGCGCTTATGCAGGGCACAGGCGGAATTTTCAGAGTCATTTACCTTATCATTCACAAGATTTGTCTTTTCGTTGTTTTAAGGCTTGTGCTTATGGGCTTCAAATCGGACTGCTCCATTGAGCCACGGCACGGAATACTTGCGTTTTCGTTTTCTATTGCGACTGTGCTTGGGCTTGGCTCTACTATGTATCTCGCCTCGCGCTCCGATGCACGGGACATTCAAATTCAAGCAATGATAATTACGCTTGCCTTTACCTTTGCAAATGTCGCGCTTTATCTCCTTATATTCAATATTCAGAGGTATCAAAGGGACAAGTACGAGCTTTCAATGCTACAAGAGAAAATAGAGCTTGAACGGGCGCGCCATAACGAGGCATCCGCTATGTGGACAGGGGCAAGGCAAATGCAACACGATATGAAGCAACACCTTACCGTGATTTTGGGGCTTGCGGAAACAGACCCCGACGCCTGCGCGGAATATATTCAAAAGCTACTGCCCGAGGTGAGCTACGGATACAAGATTGCCAAAACCGACAACTTTGTGCTTGATTATCTTATCAACTCAAAGCTCTCCCGCCTTACCGACACAAGAATAGTGATTTCCGGCTCGGTTGGGGATTTATCCGACATAAAGGATACGGACCTTGCGTGCCTTATCGGTAACATTCTTGACAATGCGGTAAGCGCGCTTGATGAGGTCAAGAGCAGTGACTCAAAGAGGCTTGAGCTACTGTTTATGAACCAAAATTCAAACAGAATCATAATTTGCAAGAACACAGTGGCAAAGCCCGTGCTTTCGCAGGGGAAGGAGCTTGTAACAACCAAAAACGAGCCACACCTGCACGGATATGGCACGAAAATCATTTCAAAGATAGTTTGCGATTACCACGGAATGGTTGACTACTTTGAGGAATTTGGAATGTTCGGTGTGCAAATAATCCTGCCTAAGTCAAGGCAATGACGCGGTGCTTTTCCTCTTATCTGCTTGGCGCGCTCTCGCGCTTTTGGTTATGAGCGTATACACAGTATAACACACGAAAAACGCTTTGTCAATATGCACAAACAAAATTCACCCCCCCCCGAATTTTTGTTAAATTTTCACAAAAAACGAAGCGGTTTTTTGGATATTTTTTACAAGGGATTTTTGGGGGATTTGAGCTGACCTTTCGATTTAAAATACAAAGGAGATGCGTTGGTGTATTATCCTCAACGGAGAACAATCATCAAGATAAATCCCTTGCGGGATTTTCGGTATGGCGCTGACACATCAGCAAAAGAAAAAAGAGCAAGAATAGAAGGATTTGTTTCCTTTTACTCTTGCTCTTTTTACTTATTTATTTTCTGATTTATCGGATTTATTTGAGTCGCATTTGCCTGAGCAACAGCCACCACACTGCTTAGAGTAGGGACAGCCGATACATTTTTGTCCGCGCCTTTTAGCCACGATTATGTAGGCAAGCGCGCCACCGACTATGAGGGCAATAGCGACTATTGCTATAATATCAACGGGTCCCATTTTTTCTCCTATTCTGCCTTTTGCGCCATTTCGCGCTTTAGCTCTTTATTCTTTTTAATGATAAGGAATGCAAAGATTGCCACGATTGACAAAACTATTATCCAGCCGACGATTGGCATCCAAGGTGAGCCAAGGCTATTTTTGGTAAATAGCGAGCCGAAGAAGAATACGAGGAAGCCCACTGTATAGCCGACAGCAAATTGAAGTCCTATTCCTGCGAAGAACCATTTTTTGCTCTTTATCTCGGCGTTCATCGCTCCCATAGCGGCGAAGCACGGCGGTGTAAAGAGGTTGAACATAAGGAACGCAAGACCTGCAACGGCTGTAATTCCGCCCATATTTGAAGCGCCTACTGAGCCGATAGCCTCAAGGTCCTCGTTTATCAGATGGTCAAACATAAACACGGTTGCAAGGGTTGAAACAACGCACTCCTTTGCGATAAAGCCTGTAACCGCCGAGGCTGCGAGCTGCCACATTGCCACTCCGACAATGGGGGCGATTATATATGCAATAGGTGTTGCAACCCACGCAAGGATTGATTTCGAGGGGTCCTCAACCATTTGGAAGCTCCAGCTATATGTTTGCATCATATATACTATGAAGTTACATACGAGAATTATCGTTCCTGCCTTTACTATGTACGACCAGCCTCTTTGACACATTGACTTAAATGCCAAGCCGAGTGATGGCGCTTTATAGTCGGGAAGCTCAATGATAAAGAAGGATTTCTTAGCCTTATAGCCATTTATTGCATTGATAAGAAGGGCGCAAAGAAGTATGATTACAATTCCTGCGAAGTACATAAGAGTACCAACCCACTCCGCATTATCAAAGAATGCGCCTGCGAAAAGAGCGATAACGGGAAGCTTTGCTCCGCATGGCATAAACGGTGCAAGCATTGCAGTTGCTCTGCGCTCACGCTCGTTACGGATTGTACGGCAAGCCATAACGCCCGGGATTGCACAGCCTGTTCCTATGATGAATGGGATAACGGATTTGCCCGAAAGTCCTACTCTTTTGAAAATCGGGTCAAGGACAACGGTTGCACGAGCCATATAGCCACAGTCCTCAAGAAGTGCGATAAGGAAGTACATTACCATAACGAGTGGCAAGAAGCCTACTACTGCGCTAACGCCCTCTATAATGCCCTCAAGAATGATTGCTCGAATTATATGGTGTGCCGAGCCGAGCCAGGTAGCTACTACATCCTTGAACCAGCCGATGCAGTCAACGAGTCCCCAAAGGTGTGTTTCGCCTATATCAAGACCCTCAGCGAGCCATACGCCGGGTCCTGCCTGCGAAATCCAAAATACTGCCCACATAACGAGTGCGAAAATTGGAATGCCGAGCCACTTATTTGTCAAGACCTCATCAATCTTATCGCCGATATTTCTTTCGCTTGTGCGGGTTTTGCGAGCCTCTACATCATCAACTATCTCGTTTACGAAGGCGAAGCGAGCCCTATCAGCCATTTCAACCGATCTTTTATCGGTAAGGTTGAGCATATTTTGAGTGTATGGGGCGCTTTGCTCCACGCCTACACGGGCAATGGCGGACTTTATTGCGTCCTTAAGTCCCTTAGCCGAGGTTGATACAGTATTGATTACAGGACAGCCGAGCCTTTTTGAAAGCTCCTCGGTGTCAATGCTTATTGACTTTTTCTCGTTTACATCCTGCTTATTAAGTGCGACAACCATTGGAATACCAAGCTCCAAAAGCTGTGTGGTGAAGAAAAGGCTACGGCTTAGGTTCGTGGCGTCAACGATGTTCAAGATGACATCGGGATTTTCCTGCCTTACATAGTCGCTTGTAATGCTCTCCTCATTTGTAAACGGCGACATGGAATATGCACCGGGTAGGTCAACTGCGATAATTTGCTCGCCCCCTGTGTATTTCCTTTTAATCAAATGTTCCTTTTTGTCAACGGTAACTCCTGCCCAGTTTCCGACCTTTTCGCTACTGCCTGTCAGGGCGTTATACATGGTCGTTTTACCTGAGTTGGGGTTTCCTGTCAGGGCAATTCTCATAAAGCTCTCCTTATCCTATTTATATGCAACGGTTTTATGCGGTTTTGTTAGTTAGCATTGGCTAACTTTTAATCAAATCAATTCGCCCGCATAAGCGTGGCGTCATTTTTAATTTTGTGTCATTTGATTTACTGTTCAACTATGATTGCCTCTGCAAGAGGGTTATCAATGCTATATCTTGCGTCCTTTATAGCAACGACACAGCCACCCCTTGAATGGCGGACAACGGTGATTTTCTCTCCGCTGTAGCATCCTAAGGAAAATAAGAATGCGTTCAGCTCGTCATCATCGGTTTCAATTCTGCTTATGATGTATTCCTTGCCGTCCTGAGCATCTCTTAAGTTCATTCTAAGCTCTCCTTAATTGTACTCTTGGTTATGTATCATTTTGGAAGTTAGCCACTGCTAACTACGGTGATATATTAACATATTCTTACAGGTTTGTCAAGGGGGTTTTAATATTTTTTTCAAAAATTTTTCCAAATACGGCGCGCCTGTTAGGATACTATATTAAAATTCTTGACAAAGTATGAAATAAATGATAAAATGTAGTTAATGTAATATTATTATGTAATTGTAATTTATTATAAGATTAGTATTTATCTTTAAAGGGGGCTTTCGCTATGGCATTACAGGAATCGGGCGAGATGTATCTTGAATCTATTGCTCGGCTAAAGGAGCAAAAGGGCTTTGTTCGGGCGGTTGATATATGCGAATATATGGGCTTTTCAAAGCCGAGCGTGAGCCGTGCTATGGGGCTTTTACGAGATGGGGGCTACATCACTGTTACTAAGAAGGACGGAATAAATCTAACTCCGCTTGGGCAAGATGTTGCAAGGACCATTTACGAAAGGCATGTAGTGCTTTCCACTATGCTGAAATCAATCGGAGTCAGTGACAAGACTGCTACCGATGACGCATGCAAGATTGAGCATGTTATAAGCGATGAAACATTTCAAAAATTAAAGGAGTTCTTTAACAAAAAATAGCATGGGCAGGTTTGATAAATATAAGGAATTTGAAGTTGAAGGCACTATGATAATGAAGTATTTCGGAAATGGCGGTGAGGTTGTCATTCCCGAGGGCATTACCGATGTGTTTTTTGAGGTTTTTGAGTGCAATTCCCGAATAACGAGCGTGGTTATACCAAGCACCTTTACCGACACCTCTCTTTACACCTTCGCAAATTGCACAAGGCTTGAGGATGCGATTTTATGCGAGGGAGTTTCAGAGATTGGCTCGTTTTGCTTTGCGCATTGCAGTGCCCTTAAAAGCATACTTTTGCCAAAAAGTCTAACTCGTATCAATGCAGGAGCATTTATAGATTGCCCTCAGCTTACAATATATTATGCGGGAAGCAAGGAAGAATGGGAAAGGATTGAAATTGAAGCGGACCTCTCTAATGTGCCTGTAATTTTCAATTCAACACTTTAATTTTATAAAACAAAACCGAGGAAAATTCCTCGGTTTTTATTATTTTGTTGTAAAATCCCTTGATATGTGTCTGCAAACGCACATTTTGGATTTTTAGCCGTTTACTATTTTATTGATGATTTCACGGCGTGCGGTAAGGGTTTTTGATGCGTCGTC
This sequence comes from Clostridia bacterium, assembly GCA_017466455.1. Next base: position 5,490 of record JAFTUD010000001.1, on the reverse strand, counting down.
CTTGCTTTCGCCCCTTACGGAGTAGTAAATTTTAATCTTTGGCTCGGTGCCTGAGGGGCGGATTGCAATCCATGAGCCGTCCTCAAAGATGAATTTGAGAACATCAGATTTTGGAAGATCCTCAATGCCCTTTTCATAGTCGTAAACGGTGACAATTCCGTCCATAAGCGACTTACCCTGTGTGCGCATTTCAGCCATTATAGCCTTAATCCTCTCAACGCCGTCAATGCCCTTCAGGGTGAAGTTATCAAGCGCGTCAAGGTAGTAGCCATACTCGTTATAAATATCGTTCATAACATCAACGAGGGTCTTGCCCTGATTTTTGAAGTATGAAGCCATTTCGCAAATAAGCATTGAGGAAACGACTGCATCCTTATCTCTTGCGTGAGTGCCGACGAGGTAGCCGTAGCTTTCCTCATAGCCGATAAGAAAATCGTAGCCTGTCTTTTCGTAAATTCCGATTTGCTCGCCGATGAACTTGAAGCCTGTAAGGGTTTCAACGACACGGCAACCGTTTGCCTTTGCGATAGCTGAGCCAAGCTCACTTGTTACAACTGTTTTAACAACGGTTGATTTCGGGGTGATTTCGCCCTTTTTCATCAGTATTGTATAGTAAACGAGGAGCGCGCCAACCTGATTTCCCGTAAAGAGCTTCATTCCGTCCTTAGTATTTACTGCAATTCCGACACGGTCACAGTCGGGGTCGGTGCCGAGAATGAGGTCCGCGCCGATTTTCTCGCAGAGCTTACAGCCTATGCTGAGCGCCTCGGCATTTTCGGGGTTAGGGGAAACGACGGTTGGGAAGTCGCCGTTTGGCAATTCCTGCTCGCTAACTACTGTTACATCATATCCAAGCTCGCTAAGCACGCGCCTTACAGGAACATTTCCTGTGCCATGTAGGGGGGTGTATACGATTTTCGCGCTTTTTTCGCCGATTTCGTGAGCCTGTGCCTTTACACATTCGTTGAAGCGGTCAAGCACGCTATTTGGTACGCTTTCGATAATTTTAGCGCTTCTTGCCTCGCTCTCGTCAGCTACGGGGATTGCGGTGATGTCCTCTATTGCGTTTACATAAGAGATAATCTTATTTGCGTCGTCTATAAGGACCTGACAGCCCTGATCATCGTACACCTTATAGCCGTTATACTCTCTTGGGTTATGGCTTGCGGTAACGACAATTCCGCCAACGCATCCAAGCTCTCTTACCGTAAAGGAAAGCACAGGGGTCGGCTCAAGCTGATCATAAAGGTACGCCTTAATTCCCGCGCCCGCCATAACGAGTGCAGCTTCAAGCGCGAATGCGCCCGAATTATTTCTTGAATCATAGCCGATTGCAACGCCTCTTGACACATCCTTGCCATACTTATCTATAAGATAGTTAGCAAAGCCACGGGTTGCCTTTCTTATGATATACTTATTCATGCGGTTTGTTCCTGCGCCCATTACGCCACGAAGTCCGCCCGTTCCAAACTCAAGGTCACGCCAGAAGCGGTCCTCGATTTCCTTTTCATCAAGGTTTTCAAGCTCCCTTCTCGTTTCGGCGTCAAAAAGCTCGTTTGTTCTCCAAAGCTCGTAGGTGTCAAGTATTTTCTTTGAAAGTGCCATGATTTTTCTCCTTTATTTTTGAATTTACTCTATTATTTTATGCGTGATTACAGTGATTTATTCGCCCTTTGTGTATGCAAGAAGTCCGCCTGCCATCAAAATGTCAATCTGGCGCTTGGTGTAGCTACATACAACAGGGATTTCATCGCTTCCGCTTTTTAGGATAATTCTGCCGTTTTTCATGCCCTCATAGAGATTTTCAAGTGAGAGGGTGGTGTCTTGTGTGAGCTTATCGTAATCCTCGGGATTTTCAAAGGTGAGTGGCAAAATTCCCGCATTTATGAGGTTTGCCGCGTGAATTCTTGCAAAGCTCTTGGCAACCACTGCCTTTACTCCGAGGTAAAGCGGAACGAGTGCGGCATGCTCTCTTGACGAGCCCTGACCGTAGTTTGAGCCACCTACGATTATGCTGTTCTTAGCCTCAAGCGCGCGCTGTGCAAAGGTTTCATCGCATACTGCGAAGCAGAATTTTGAGAGGTATGGAATATTTGAACGGTATGGCAAAATCTTTGCGCCTGCGGGCATTATATGGTCGGTTGTGATGTTATCGCCAACCTTAAGGGTGAGGTTTGCCTCAATTCTGTTTTCAAGCTTGCTTGTTTCGGGGAAGGGCTTGATGTTTGGTCCACGAAGAACCTCAAGCTCCTTTGCCTCCTCTGCGGAAGCGGGCATAATTACCGCGCTATCGTCAATCTTGAACGCATCGGGCATTTCTATTTCCTCATATGCGCCAAGTGTCCTTGGGTCGGTGATGTAGCCTGTAAGCGCAGATGCAACTGCAACCTCGGGGGATACGAGATAAACCTGTCCGTCCTTAGTTCCGCTTCTTCCCTCAAAGTTACGGTTGAAGGTACGAAGCGATACGCCTGCGGAGTTAGGGGAGAAGCCCATACCTATGCACGGACCGCAAGCACATTCAAGAACTCTTGCGCCTGCCGCCAAAATGTCGGAGAGCGCGCCACAGTCGGCAAGCATTGAAAGCACCTGCTTTGAGCCCGGGGACACGGAAAGGCTTACGCTGTCATCAATCTTCTTGCCCTTGAGCATTTTTGCAACCCTTAGCATATCACGCAGTGATGAGTTTGTGCATGAGCCGATACATACCTGATCAACCTTGATATGAGAAAGCTCCTCAGCGGTTTTGATATTATCGGGGCTATGCGGGCACGCAAGAAGCGGTTTTAGCTCGGAGAGGTTGATGTCGATAATTCTATCGTATTCGGCATCGGGGTCGCTTGCAAGAGGGGTATACGCATCGCCTCTGCCCTGCGCCTCAAGAAATGCCTTAGTGATTTCATCAGATGGGAAGATTGAGGTTGTTGCACCAAGCTCAGTGCCCATATTTGTAATTGTTGCTCTTTCGGGAACGCTAAGGGTCTTAATGCCCTCTCCGCCCCATTCAATGATTGCGCCAACACCGCCCTTTACTGAAAGGATACGAAGGATTTCAAGGCTGACATCCTTTGCGCTTACCCACGGCTGAAGCTTGCCTGTGAGGTTTACCTTATACATCTTAGGCATGGTGATATAATACTCACCGCCACCCATTGCAACCGCAACATCAAGTCCGCCCGCGCCCATTGCAAGCATACCTATACCGCCTGCGGTTGGAGTATGGCTATCGCTACCGATAAGGGTCATACCCGGCACGCCAAAGCGCTCGAGATGAACCTGATGGCAAATTCCGTTTCCGGGGCGGGAGAAGCGAATGCCGTATTTCTTTGCTACGGATTGAATGTATCTGTGGTCATCCGCATTTTCAAAGCCCGATTGAAGGGTGTTATGGTCTATGTACGCAACGGAGAGCTTTGTCCTTACTCTTTCAATGCCGATTGATTCAAATTCAAGATACGCCATTGTTCCTGTTGCATCCTGCGTAAGTGTTTGGTCGATGCGGAGCGCGATTTCCTCGCCTACCTTCATTTCGCCCGACACTAAGTGATTTTTAATGATTTTTTGTGCGATTGTAAGTCCCATTTTCATTTCCTCTTATTCTCTGTTAAATTCCGACTATTCTCTATTAAATTCTGCGATTTGAGCCTCAAGCTCCTGTGCGGTGATTGCGGTTTGTCTTCCGTTTTCGTATTCCTTATCTACCCAGTCCTTAAGGTACATAACGACAGGGCTACGCTTATCAACTGCGCTTTCTCCCGTCAGGCTATAATGCTCGTTCATCCAGTATGCAATTCCTGCAAGACCCGAGGTCTTTGTTACCGCGACGCCTGCCGAGCGATTAAGAAGCTTTTTGGTGTTGAAGATGTTATAAATTTCCTCATCCTTTAAAAGACCGTCGGCGTGTATTCCTGCCCTTGTGACATTGAAGTTTGCTCCGACAAACGGGGTCATAGGCGGGATAACATAGCCGATTTTCTTTTTAAAGAATTCAGCGATTTCGGTGATGACTGTGGAATCCATTCCGTCAAGCGTGCCCTTGAGCGAGGCGTATTCAAACACCATTGCCTCAAGAGGGATATTTCCTGTACGCTCACCGATGCCGAGGAGCGAGCAGTTTACCGCGCTTGCGCCGTAGAGCCACGCGGTTGTTGCGTTTGACACAGCCTTATAAAAATCGTTATGTCCGTGCCACTCGAGCATTTCGCTTGGGACATCGGAGTAGTGCTGAAGTCCGTAGATAATTCCCGGTACGCTACGCGGTAGGGCAACCTCGGGATACGGAACACCGTAGCCCATTGTGTCGCACGCACGGATTTTTACGGGAATGCCTGCGTCCTGCGACATCCTTTGAAGCTCGTTTACAAACGGAACTACAAAGCCGTAGAAGTCCGCCCTTGTTATATCCTCAAGGTGGCATCTTGGGCGTACGCCTGCCTCAAATGCGTCGTAGACTGCGGACAAATAGAGCTTCATTGCCTCGGAGCGCGACTTTTTGAGCTTTTTGAAGATGTGGTAGTCGCTTGAGCTTACCAAAATTCCCGTTTCCTTAATTCCAAGGTCGCGAACGAGCTTGAAGTCCTCCTTATTCGCCCTTATCCATGTTGTGATTTCGGGGAATTTAAGACCGAGCTCCTGACATTTTTCAATAGCCTCTCTATCCTTTTTGCTATATACGAAAAATTCGGTTTGACGGATAATTCCCTTCTCTCCGCCGAGGCGTGAAAGAAGCTTGAAGATTTCAACTATTTCGTCGACGCTGTACGGCTCAACGCTTTGCTGTCCGTCGCGAAGGGTGGTATCGGTAATCCATATATCCTCGGGCATGCCGATAGGAACCCTACGGTGGTTGAAGGGCGTCTTTGGCACCTCGTCATAGCTATATATATCTCTGTATAAATTCGGCTCACTGACATCCTGAAGCTGATATTTATACGATTTTTGCTCAAGAAGATTTGTTTTTCCTGATATTTCGAGCATTTTTATCTCCTCTCGCGCAACATTTTTATAATATTTGCGCATTTTAATTTTATTAGTATATTATAATACAAAAGAGGGCTATTGTCAAGAAAAAACAGTGCTACGGTGAGATTTTTTCACTTTTATATAAATTAGGGTTGATTTATGAGAGCTTTTTATGCTACAATGTATGAAAGCGGTGGGCTTGTTGGCGTTTCAATACGAGTCCACTCCCATGCCTGACGGGAGCGGAACGAACCAGCCTTAAACCGTGTATTTACGGCATTAAGTGTGGTTTTAATTGTATTCCCGTTGGCCTTTAGCCCTTTTGACAAGTTTGCTCCTTGTAGTATGTTAATACAACTGCGTCGCAACCTTGCCAAAATCATCTAAAAATACATCGGTTTAAGGTGCTTTGCATTTTAGAACGAGCCAAAAGGCTTGTATTCAAGGCAAAATTTTGCCGATATATAAAAATATTTCAAAAAATTTTAACACAGAAGACGGGACTTTTGTCCGTTCCAAAACTGGTTC
>JAFTUD010000030.1 GCA_017466455.1 Clostridia bacterium | reverse complement strand
TAGTGGAACGATTTGTGAAATATCAGGCATACCTGCATCAGTTTCCCACTTGGAAATTGCTTGTGTGCTGACACCTATCATTTCAGCTAAATCCTGTTGAGTCCAATTTTCATTTTTACGAAAAGCCTTAAGCCTTTGTCCAAAAGTCATAGCCATAATTATATCTCCTTTGTGCTTTGTACCTTAAGTATAGCATACAAAAAACACAAAATCTACAAAACAAACGAAGAATACAAATCCACGCTCCGTTGATTTCGATAATTCTATTGAATTGCTTCTTGATAAATGTTATTGTTCTTTAACTTTTGGTATGGTTTAAATTATCTAAAGATTAGTTTAACTTTTTATATGAGAGTTTGTCTGTTTCGCTCCTAGTCAACTATGAGTCAAGTAAAAAGGATCAATAGAATATAGGAAATAAAGGCTTTTTTGAAAAATTAACTGCGGTTAATCAACTATGAGTCAAGTAAAGTTTATGCCCAAAATGGAAGATATCGTCTGTTTTTATCAGATGTTGATTCGTCCGATATTTTTATTAGTCCTTTTTCACAAGCATCATTTAAAAGTCTTGATATCATAGAACTATTTTTTGCATCAACTTTAAATCTTTCTCGTAAAGAAGAGTTTGTCATATAATCTCTATTTACTCGCTTCAAACATGCATGCCAATAGCAAGCTCTGAATCTGTCATTTTTACTCATCTTTGCGTATTCTTTGTGAGAAAACAACGTTACACGTGTGTGGTTTTCATATAATTCTATATCGGGAGCGGGTAATTGGTACAGTTCTATTTGTGAAACAACCTTATCATAGCCACTTCCTCGTTCCTCACATACACCTATTCTTCTCATAAAAGAAGCAAGCTTTTCGTTTCTCGAGATCGGAGGATGGTCAACGAAACGAGACTTGTCTATTAGAGGCACACCGGGATTTGTTATTTCGAGCCTGTCAGTAAAGATTTCAATCATCGGGCTCGTTCCCACCGTGAAAAAGTTTTGATGTATAAGAGCATTTGCGACAAGTTCACGAATAGCAAGCTCGGGGTACATCGGAACGACTTTTCTCAAAGCCTTTCCTAAAACTTCATTTGTTGGCAAAAGATTGTTAATGTAATCTATTAGCCCCTCGAAACCATTGGCGTATCCTTTTGCTCCTACCTGTTCTTTACTAGCAGAACTTATTCTGTCAACTCCTTCGTATTTTATAACTCTTATAGCTTTTCTTTCTAATGAAGGAAACTCAGCTAGTTTCTTAGCGAACAAAATAGCACCCAAGTTGGTAATGTTATAATTTCCTGTTTCGTTTTTTGAAATCATCCCATCGTTTAATAAGGCCTCTAATATTCCGTTTTTGTCACTTGGTAAATCTAAAGATAACAGTTCAAAATATGCAGAGTAGTCGAGTAGTCTTAATACAATGTCCGCAGAAACATTTTCCATTGCAATTAATGTTTCAAATGGCTTTTTTGAAAAAATCGCCCACAGCTCTCTTTCTGTATCTGGATAGTCTTTCAATCGAGTTTTGTTAGATTCTATTCTAATGTATGCAACATCCTTAAACTTTACAGGAGCGGTGGAAGCGGGGCTGATTTCTAAAAGAATTACTTTTTTACTTTCAATTTCTGTTTCATGAAAATAGAATTGTATTTGTGGCTTCAAATGAGTGGCAAGCCACAATTCTAAACTTTGCCCTCCATATTTTTCTGTTTTGGGACAAAACGTCGTACCTAATATTTCATGTGTTTTGTCATCAATTCCCCAAATCATAAGGGCGTGGTCTTGATTAAAAAGTGTTGCTGTATTTGACAACGCACTTATATATTCGCCGATACTTTCGGGTTTGTAGTTGTTAACCTTGAATTCAATATATGGTAATTCGTTTCGGTTTTTTCTTGCTTCGTTGACGATATCATCAATTATACGGTTATCAAATGGCATATAAATCTCCTTATTAGTCCTAATATCTAATGCGATTATATCATATAATAACATTAAAATCAACAAAATTAAACAAATCAGTCAACTAAAATTTTACTTGTAATAATATTATTATATTAAATATCACTATATTTATGCCAAAAAAACTAAAATTTTAAAGAAAATTATGTAATTAAATCAACTAAAACTCAATGCTTTTCTTAGTTGTAAGTGTTGTTCCTTTGGTTAACCCAACTTAACACCGTTTTTCTTTTCTTCTCTGATTTCTTCTGAAATTCTTGTAAGTTTTAAAAAAATCTACACTTTTTAGCGATATTGTGCTATAATTAAATTAGCAAATTAAATTTAAGGAGAACCAAAATGACATTTTTAAACAAAAGGCTCGCATCGCTTATTTGCATCATCTTATCGCTTGTAATGGTGCTTTTGCTTGCATCCTGTGGCGACACCGCAGGACCGCAGGGTGAAAAGGGCGAAAAGGGTGAGCAAGGAATACAGGGTATACAAGGCGAGCAAGGTATACAGGGTGAACAAGGCGCACAGGGCGAGCAGGGTATACAAGGACCGCAGGGCGAAAGCGGACGAGGTATTTTAAAGACCGAAATAATTGACGGTTATCTTTGGATTACCTATACCGACGCACCCGACACACCCGTAAATGTTGGAAAAATAGAGCCCGAGCAAAATGGCACTGATGGCCTTGCGTTTTTCCCGCTTGATGACGGTACATATTCCGTTAGCATCGGAAATGCTATTTACCTAAAGGAAATTGTCATTCCAAGCACCTACAAGGGCAAGACGGTGACAATAATTAGAGATGACGGGTTTAAGGAAGCCAGATTGCTTGAAAAAATAACAATTCCCGACAGCGTAACCACAATAGGCGCAAATGCCTTTGCGGCTTGCACCTCTCTTAAGGAGATAACTATTCCAAATGGCGTAACTACATTGGGATATCAGGCGTTTATCGGCTGTGGGGCTCTTAAAAGCGTAACAATCGCAAATAGCGTAACCACAATAGGCACAGGAGTATTCTCCTCCTGCTATATAGAAAACGCTACCATTCCTGCAAATGCAATTACTTTTATGCCGAGGGATACCGTAAAAACAATGGTTATAGCCTCGGGAGATAAAATTCAAAACGGCGCGCTTCACCATTTCACCGCGCTTGAAAGCCTGACAATCGGGGATAGCATAACCTCAACGGGAGATTCGCTTATCCATAATTGCCCTAAGCTTGAAAGCATAACGGTTGGTGAAAAAAATACCGCGTATAAGTCGGTAGATGGCGTATTGTATACCAAGGACCAAAAGACACTTTTGCGCTATCCAAGCGCAAGGGCAGGCGCGACACTTGAAATCCCCGAGGGCGTTACCACGATAGGACAGAGCGCGTTTAGCGAGTGTATTCTGCTCGAGGGCGTAAAAATCCCGAGTAGCGTTAAATCAATAGGAGCGCTGGCATTTTATGATTGTATCTTACTTGAAAATGTAACAATCGAAAATGGCGTTACCACCATAGGAGATAGCGCATTTAGAGGATGCGTCTCGCTCACTGATATAACAATCCCGAGTAGCATTAAGAAAATAGAAGGATTAGCATTTTCGGGATGCACTCTACTTGAAAATGTAACAATCGAGAATGGCGTTACCACCATAGGAGATGGCGCATTTAACGATTGTACCTCACTCGTTGAGATAAAGCTCCCAAATAGCGTGACTACAATAGAGGATGAGGCGTTTTATCACTGCACCTCGCTTGAGCGCGTAACACTGTCAAGCACCCTGATATCAATCGGAGATAGCGTGTTTGAGGGCTGCATAGAGCTTAGAAAAATAATAATACCGAAAAGCGTGACCTCAATCGGATATAGCGCGTTTTACGATTGCGATAAGCTTGAGATTTTCTGCGAGGCGCAGAGCCTGCCAAGCAGCTGGGACCCCGAATGGAACGCAACATACTGCGATACATATTGGTATAGCGAGGAGCAACCGAGCGTGACTGATGTCTACTGGCACTATGGACCGGATGGCGAAATATTTATATGGCGATAAGCAAAAAAAAAGCGGACTTGTCCGCTTTTTTGCTTGCAATATTTCAAAACCGCCCTTTGCGTAACGGATTTTCAATGTTTTTTGCCCACAGCATTCAAAAACGGAAAAAACCCCGTAATTTCTTGAAAAAGCCGTGTAAGAGTGATATTATATAGTTAGATTAAATTTTAGGAGGCAATATGCGAAGGGCTGTATCTGTAATTTTGGCGATTTTGGCGGTTTTTTCCACGCTCTTAATGCTTGGATGCGCCGATGAGCAGAATTCTCATCTTGAATTGAATACCGATTTTAAAAATCCAACAACCTTAAACGACGGCGCAGGGGAGCGCGTTAAGGTAATTTTACTCCTCGGACAAAGCAACGCAACGGGCTGTGCCTTGAATAGCTATTTAGAGAAGAATGTCACATCGGAGGAGTATAGCACATACGAAAACGGCTTTTCTAATGTCCTTATAAATTATAGCGTTGATAATCAGCTTAATTCATCAAACGGTGAATTTGTACGCGTCAGCGTAGGTCAAGGGCATAAGAGCGAGCATTTTGGCCCTGAGCTTGGAATTGCCGAGGAGCTGTCAAAAAAATACCCCGATGAAACGGTAGTCATTTTGAAATATACCTATTCGGGTAGCTGTCTTAAAACTCAATGGCTTGATAAAAACGACCGTGGCGACATCTACAAGGCGTGCATGAAATTCACAACGACCTATATGAACGCGCTCTTGGAAAGCAATTATAACGCAAGCCTTGATGCAATATGCTGGATGCAGGGCGAGAGCGATGCAATAGGCAAGACCGCCGATGAGTATTACGATAATCAAAAGCGCTTCATTTCCTTTTTAAGAGAGGATTTAGATGCTTATGCGAAAGAGGGCGGAATATATTTTATTGATGCAGGAATACAAGAGGGTACAATTTTCCCAAGATATGAGGTTGTCAACAGCGCAAAGGAGCGCATTTCCGAGGAGTCGGAGCTGAACTTGTATTTTTCAACGATAGAGGCAGGCTTGACAACAAGGCACGAGCCACAAAACGAGCCCGACCTTGCGCACTACGACTCTATGAGCGAGCTAAAGCTCGGACATCTCTTTGCGGAGCAAATAATAAGCATATATGAGCCATAAGCGCGGAGCGTTCCATTCCCGTCAGGCATAAAAGGCAGGAGCAAGAACAAAGGGCTTTTCCCCTTTGCTCTTGCTCATTTTCTTATTTTAAGACACTCAACCCCCGAAAATCCACCTCATCACGCAAAAAATTTGCGACAATCATCTGCTTTTTTCGCGGAGCTTGACTAATAATATATAATATAAAATCGCCAAAAATCTTTCAAAAAACACGCGGGCTCTGCACGCCCACGCATATACGCACGCACGAAAAATTGTTGACAAATAACGAAAAATATAGTAAACTAAAATTACAGATTAGCAATCTGAATTAGCAATTTGATTTCATTCATTTAAAGGAGGACATATGAAAAAGAGAAATTTACTTATTGCCCTTTGCCTTATTTTGGCGCTTTGCAGTATGCTGATTTTTGCATCCTGCAACGATGATACCGAGAGTAGCTCAAGCTCCGAGTCAAGCTCTGAGTCAAGCTCCGAGTCATCACCGTGCGCACATGTATGGGGCGAATGGACACAAACAATCGCACCAACCTGCTCCACGGAGGGTCAAAGAAGCCGTACCTGCTCACTTTGCTCCGAGAGCGAGAGCGAGGCGGTAGCAAAATCAGCGCACACCTATGAAAAGGGTGCATGGACATGGAGCGCGGATAACAAGAGCGCTAAGCTAACCTTCGTTTGCTCGGCAAACAGCGAGCATACCACTGAGGTGAGCGCAACAATATCCGAATCCGTTACAACGGGCGCAACATGTGCCGTTGCAGGCGTAAAGACTATTGTGGCAACGCTTGAATTTGGCGGAGCTACATACACCGATACAAAAACCGATGTAATCCCCGCAACGGGCAAGCATGACTATACGCCCGACGGAAAATGCTCCGTGTGCAAGACCCTTTGCGAGCACGATTTTGAAACAAAGCGCTTAGATCTTGAAAGCGTTGGCGCTTGCAGTGGCTTTATAAGGTATACCGAGTGTAAAATCTGCAAGATGCAGGGCTTTGATAGCGAATGTCTTGCGTATAGCTGTGATGTGCAAATGAGCAGTGGATTTTCACAGGGAAACACCACATGCCCTGTATGTAATACATCATTTGAGTTTGAAACAGATATCACAATAGACGGCTGTAAAATCGCTTATGATACAACCCTTACAGTTAAGAAGGGCGACACCGTAATTCTAAACGGTGCAAAGGAGCATTACGAGTATTACGAGCATGATGAAATAGCAGTTTTAGTTGATTTCAGAGAATATAGTAACTGCTTCCCGTACCTCAAATATGAAAAATGCGAAAGCTGCGACTACACCGCACTTGAAAGCTTCCAAGGCTTTTGTAACGGCGGAGCTGTGCCGACATCATCAAAGACAACTGTTGACGGAGTTGAGCATAAAATCACAACAGTAGACTGTGAAGATTGCACTCTTAAAACCGTTGTTGATGTATGGGAAACCAAGGACAGCTGTATAGGCATAATTCACACAAATGTCAAGATTTATAACAATGATGAGCTACTCTACGACTTGACAAACGAGAGCGAGAATTATAACCAACATCACGAGCTTGAGCAAACAACCTACCTCGTACAGGGCGCTCAAAGCTGTGCAGACGGACGCATTTACATTGATAAGTGCAAGAATTGCGACTATGAGTCCGCAGGACTTGTTTATAATCACCCCGATAGCAAGCTTGAAACCGAGGCTGTTGATGTATCGGGCTTTGCGGGCATTTGCGAGGGCGAAATAAACCTCGTTCATTGTACGCTTTGCGATGGCTATACTGATTACGAAATTATCACAGACTGTGACACAACAACTCAAAAGAATAATACAACCGACCCCGAAACGGGCAAAATGACATCAACCGAAACCATGACCTGCAGTAGATGCGACCTTGTCGTGCTTACTGAGCAGGTGGGAGAATTCATTGATAACTGCACAATAAAGATTACAAATACAAAGAAGATAACCTACGGTCAAGAGGTTATTTACAATGCTGTGACCTTTGATGAGGATTCCGATCATGGAGGCGTTAAGTATGAGCTTACACTCTTAGAGGGCAAAACAAGCTGTGAGGACGGTATTTTAGTTAAGATCGGCTGTACTGAATGTGACTATTCCTTTGAAACAGTTGACATGGGTCACTACGCATATAACACTAAGGAATATAAATTGTCCGACTACGAGACAGGGCTAAGTGGCTCAGCTATGACCATTTCCTGCGCATGCGGAGAAAATGTAACGGCAAGCATACCAAACTCCGTCTTGGAGCAATTTACAATGGTTCCGTCATTTGAAACAGTAGATGGCGTTTCCCGCACAGCAATGACCTATACCTCACCTGAGGGAAAAATCGTAATTACAGTTGTAATAGAGCAGTATGAGAAGGGTTGCGTATCATATAACGATGTAACCGTAACCGTAACAGTAGATGGCGAGGTCATCATAGATAAGGCTGACGGTGGCTCGGGCTCAAGCGACAATCATAAGAAATCAACCCTTGCAACAAAGCTTGTAGGAAGGACCTGTGAGGACGGAATATACATCTTTAGTGGCTGTGATAACTGTGATTATTTCACAGCAGAGGAGAGGAACTGGTGCGAGCAGGAAACGCTTTACGAGCTTGACCCCGATGCTGAGGGCGTTTGCTCAGATCACGAATTTTCATTTAGCTCCTGCCCGTGCGGTAATAACTACTCAATGAGCTTTGATGATTACAATCTGACACCGTCTTCCGTTGAAAACGGAGTATGCTACGCCTGCCCCCTTTGCGATTATAAGGTTGTAATGACCGAGACAAAGGTTGAAAACGGATGCACCACAACAAAATCAAGCACTATAAAGATGCTTGCTGGCGAGAGCGAGAAGTTCTCAATAAGCAAGAGCGAGACCTACGATTCACACACCTACACCGTTACAGCATCAAAGGAAAACGGAAAGGTAGCTGTAAAGAATACATGCTCAGTATGCTCGCTTGTAGTAACTCAAAAGGTGGACATCTTGAAGGTTACACAGCAGGCTGACGGAGATTATTACGCAATCTACACATTTACCCCAACAAAGAGTGGCACATATACCCTACTTAGCGCAACACGAGCGTATGACACAAAGGCGTATCTTTATATCGTTGGGGACGATGGCGAGCTCGTCACCTATGTAGATTATGACGATGATAGCGCATATAGCAATAACTTCGCACTTACAGCCGAGCTTGAGGCAGGCAAGACCTATGCTTATATCGTATCTCAATATAATGAGAGCGCTGAGGTTACAATTCCTGTTGTCCTTTTGGATAGCGATTATAAGGAATGTAGCACCTGCGGAAATGACGACAAGAGCATTTTCGTATATCTTACCGATGATGAAAGCTGTGAGGCTGGCGTGCTTGCGATATCATACTGTGAAAAATGCTCGTTTATAACAGCGATTGAGGAGTTTAACGAGCATAAAACGGGAATGTCAATAACAAGACACCCGATTGATTCAAATACCTACTGCGGTGGTGAAATAGTAGTAAGCTCCTGCGCCTGCGGTGAGGTTGCCGAGGCTTCATTTAATATAAACTGCTCGATAACAGGCGATGAAACATCGAGGGAAGAGGGCGGAAAAACAATTTATGTACGCACCACTACCTGCTCAAGCTGTGACATTGAGATTAAGTATGAATATACCTACGAGGAAAAGGGCTGTCTTACCTACGAAAAGGGCACATATACCATTTCTGGCAAGGATGGCGAGCCACTTACCCCGCAAATCAATGTAAACTTTGTATCATTTCAGGACCACGAGTGGGAAAGCACATATACCCTAATTCACCCCGAGGGAACATGTAATGACGGAGTCCACGAGGAAAAGGTATGCACCGTTTGCCAAGCAAGGGAAAGTGGCGATATATATCACCATTTACCATGCAAGGTAATTATCTCAAACGAAACGGTAACTCAAAGCATTTGCGACGGACATAATTTCAAGGTAGTATCGTGCCTATGCGGTCAAGAATTTGAGTACCAGCGTGATGATGGCTTGCTATATCCAAGCGACGCCGATAGCGATGTTTATGCTTGCGATGACTGTGACATCAAGTTCTCAGTTAAGAGCATAGATGCAGATGATAGCCAATGTGTTTCCGACATAAAGGTTAGCATCGTAATAATGCACGGCGATAGCGAGCTATATAGTGTCACCTATGATGACTATTATGCCGAATATCACACCTATGAATCAGCCCAAAAGACTGGCGTGTCCTCGGTAATGGTTACAACCTGTACGAGCTGTGGCGACTCCTTTGAAACAACAATTTATAAGGGCGAGCTTTTGGAAACTCAGGTTGATAGCGACACAATGTACCTGTACGAGCTTGTGTTCACCCCAACCGTAAGCGGATATTATACCGCATACGCCTATGAGGATTTTGACACATTTGGATACCTAATCGGTCCTGACGGTCAAATGATAGCAAATGATGACGACTCGGGCGTTGGCTCAAACTTTGAAATCGTATATTACCTTGAGGCAGGTGAAAGCTATAAATTCATAGCCCACGAATATAGCGGAGGCATTGAAAATTCGGACGGAAAAATAGAGCTTGCCATTGTAAATCGTGGAATCTCATCAAGCGATTGCAGAAATATCGACATATCATCTATCACCATAGACGGAGTTGAATATCAGTGCTGTGGTTGCTGTGGACTTATCCAAGGCAAGGTAAATAATAACTAATCAAAAAGCAAAAAGCAACCACACCTGTGGTTGCTTTTTTGTATATCGCGCTCACGCAGAGAGCATATCGAGTGCGCAAGCACATATCGAATGCGTTAGCGTATATCGAAAATCCCGCAAGGGATTTATCTCGATGCGTATCCAACTGCTCATAGACCGTTACCTGTGGCTGTCTTTTATATCAAACTGCGGAAAGCAAAGCAAATAATAGTCGCATTCATCACAACAGCACTCAAAGCCCTGCCTTCCATTCCCAAGACAAGCATTAGGCTCTCCCGGTGTAAGCTCTGTGCCGGATACATCTATTACCGTTTTTGGAATCTCCTTATCCATATACATCCCCCTATGCCTGACGGGAATGGAACGAACCAGTTTTGGAACGGACAAAAGTCCCGTCTTCTGTGTTAAAATTTTTTGAAATATTTTTATATATCGGCAAAATTTTGCCTTGAATACAAGCCTTTTGGCTCGTTCTAAAATGCTAAG
>JAFTUD010000022.1 GCA_017466455.1 Clostridia bacterium | reverse complement strand
GAGAAATTGGAAGAATACATACATTACTACAACAATGAGAGGATCTCTCTCAAACTAAAAGGAATGAGCCCAGTACAGTACCGAGCTCATTCTCAAACAATTTAATATTTAATTTTTGTCTAAACTTTTGGGTTCACTTCAGATGTGTTGGTTTTTTATTTTTAAATGTTTAGAAGTGAGGCTTTGAAGAATAGAAATTCATCATCGGTTGAGCCGTCGAGGTGGTCGCGAATTGCCTCATAGCAGAAGCATTCTACCCTATCGTAGCTCCCTTCGGCGGTGAGTGCCCTTATAGCTTCATCTACTCTTTCAATCAGCTGTGTGCGATTACACTCGGCATTTTCAATAACGAGCCTTTTAAAGGTATCTCTTATCTGCTCCTGCATATCGAGCGAAACGAGAAGATACATTTCGCTGACCTTAAGCCTTTTTAAATGCTCAATCATTGCGAGAAATTCAATAAGCTGTTTAACCGCCGTGTCGGGGTCAATCTCCTTCTTAGTCAGAATTTCGCCCGCAACCATACGGCAATCGTACATCTCTACAACCTTGGCAATCGCATTTGAAACGCGGTCGGTTGTGACATCAAGGGTCTTCATAAGGTGCGATATTGTATGCCCCTTATCGCTATAATACCAACGCGAGCATTCATTCACCATAAACGCCACAGGATTGTAGGTTTGTGTATCGTTTATGTTATACATCTCGTTTGAATAAAGCACGGTGAACGAGTCAAACAGTGCCTCTGCTATACGGTTGCCGAGCATTCCCTCGGCGGTATTTGCTCCCTCTCGGGTGCAGAGGCGTCTGCGCTCAAAGTTTCTGTCGGCAAGCCTTCTTCGCCTTGTGATAAACGCTTCAAGCCCCTCTATTCCCCTGTCATTATCAGAGTCCGTGTCGCTTGAATTATCCTCGGTGTCGTCGTCCTCGGTGTCGTCATCATCGTCGTCAAGCCAATCAAAATCATCATCGTCATCGGAGCTATCACCTGAAGCGCTGTCGGTGTCCTCGGTGTCGTCGGTGTCGTCGGTGTCATCATCGCTTGATGTATCGCTATCCTCAATCATCTTATACTTTTTTCTAAGAGCCTCAAAGCGCTCGGCAAGGCTCATTCCCGCATAGGGGTCTGTGCCATTTTTGCCCTCGCCCTCTTTTTTGTCGCTCTGCTCCTTGTCGCTTAACTCCTCGCTAAGATTTTTGAACATGGGTGGGCGCTCAAGCTTGCCGAAGTCCATTGACTGATACGCTCTTGTATCATACACCGAGCCTTTGTAGCCTGTGTCGTCATCGTCGTCATCTCTGCTCCTTATTCTTATGCGTTCTCTTACGCGACCGTTCTCCGCCTTTTTCTCGGTGATTGCCTCTATTGCTTCTCTTGCGGAGTCGGGGTCGAGCGTGCCTCTATTATGACCTATTCGCCTTTCAAGCTCGTTATTCGCCTTGCCTGCGCGGTAGGTATCGCCCTTTAGGTGGGAAAGTCTGCCCTTTTCCTCAAGCTCGCAAATCAGCCTTTTACACGCCTCGTAGCCACAGCCGAGCGCCACCTGAAGCTCGGGGGGGCAAAGCTCCCCGAGTAAAAGAACGGCAATTTCTGCCCTTTGCTTTAGGGTTATCATATTATCCCTCCTTAAAAATCAAATCCGCTTTTGCTTTTCATCTTCTTTGTAAGCTCAAACATATATGCGCTCTCGTAGGGGTTTACCTTCGATTTATAATCATGCTCACTTGCCATAGGAAGCGCCTTGAACTCCTCGCAAAGGAAGTATCTTTCGAGCTTGGACCAAAGCGTGTAGGGGGAGTTAAGCTCCGTAATTACGCACTCGCCCGGCTCAAAGCAGGACAGCTCACTCCTTGTAACGATAGGAATTGTTTCTATTGCGTAGCTTGTAATCTCCGAGCCGTTTCCGTTAAGCGCTGTAAGCGGAGATAGCCTTGTGTAGTCACCGCACTCGCTCTGGAAGGTCTTTAGGGTGTTCGGGTTGTTTGAGCCGAGGAAGATTTTCACATTGAGGTTATCACGGATAATCTCGGCAGTTTCCTTTCCGTACACATGCTCAAGCTGTGAATAGGACTGAAGCACAAGACAGAAGTAAATATTTCTGCCCCTTGCCGCGGTAATGCCTGTGTCAAAGTCTGTTATTGCGGGGAAGTTACCGAACTCATCAAGCATGAAGTAAAACGGTGTTTCAAGCCTGCCTGACGGTGTCTTATTTGCCTGCTCTATAAGGAACTTATACGCATTTTGCACGAACAGACTGATAAGCTGATATTGTGTCTTGATTTCGTCCTGATAGTCGATAAATACCGCTACATGTCCGTCAACAAGCTCATCAAACTCAAAGGAGTTACAGCAGGTTACTGTCTGAACGGCGGCGTTCTTATATACATTCATCTTTGAAAGGAAGGTAGATGTATATCCGCTTCTTGTTACTCTTGCGCAGTCCATTGCTGTACGGGAGAAGATGAACGCAGGGCTATCGTGGCTTCTGTCCTCAAAGTAGCCCTTATCGGGAGATGAGTCCGAAAGGGGTCTGAAGCACGCAAAAATACGGAAGATTGTTCTGAGTGAGAAGGTTTTTTCCGTAATTGTCGGCTCCTTTCCGTCCTCGGTGGGTCGGCTATCCTCAAGCATCGCCCAAAGAAACGCCTTAAGAAGCTCCATAGCGCCGTATTCCCATGTCTTTTCCTTAGTGCTTTCGGCGGTGATCATCATTCCTGCGATTTCATCAATCATATTACCAACCTTGTCCATCTCCGCCTCAAAGAGAACATCAATTTCACGGTCAAGCTGGCTTTGACTGTTATAAATCTTGCCACGGAACTTATTTTTATATCCCTTATCCGTTTGCACCACTTCAATTTCATCATAAATCTTAAATACATTATGATATGCTCTGTAAATAGGAGTTAGCGGATTCCAAAATTCGCTATGTGCAGTATCACGGTAGTTAAGAAGGTATACGCGGTAGCCCTCTTGCTCGAGGATTTTTGCCGTCCGTTTGTAAATCTCGCCCTTAGGGTCGGAGATAATCATTGACTTCTTTACCTTTTGCTTTCCAAACGACACAACCTGCGGAATTACACACGATGAGCTTTTACCGCCACCTGTTGCGGAAATTATAAGCTCGTGTGTGTTTTCCTTGGAGTAGATTTGCATAAGCTTGCCATCTATGTGGCGGTTTACGAGAAGGACTCCGTTTATCTCCTTGTTCGGAAGGTCATCAAACGATACCATCTCGGGTAATGTATCAATAGGGTCATCGTAACGCTTTAATTGCTTGGACTCATATCCGCGCAGGAGTCCTGAGTTTATTAGGTTATTCATTATATATTCCTCTCATTTCGTCGTATACACGACCTATGTCGTATTGTTTAATTGCCATCTATGCTCCCCCTTGGCGGGGAAGCTGATAGCAAAGCCTATTAAAATCCTAATTTGCCTGCCCTTGACTCAATGAGCTTGCTTGCCCTTTCAAGGTCAATTACACGCTCGCCGTTTCGGCTCTTGCAGGAGTATGCAAGACGGTCAAGAATGCTCTCGGTCATTGCAAAGCTGTCTATGCGAGTAAGCAGTGCGTCCTTTGCCTCGGGGGTGATTTCAAGACCCTCAATGCCGTACGCCTGCGCCCTCTCGGCAAGGATTTTGTAAATTGCGCCTTCCTTTTCCTCGCGTGTCATATTTGCAACCTCTATGTTGTCGCAAAACGGCTTTACAAGCTTGTGATTTTGCATATCGGTAATGCAAACGGTTACTACTCCCGACAAATCAAGCGTTACGCTTGGCACGCTAAGGCGAAATTCCCTTCTCTCGGGAGCGCGAAGGAACTTTGACACAACCTCGACAATGCGCGCGTCGGCTCTGCCTCTGATTACAAGGAGAAGAATGTTTCTCTTGCTCTCCGAGAGGGAGCGCACGATTATGTTGTTCTTGTCGCTGTTAAGGTCGTTTCCGTAAAGCTCGTTTGCGTCAATGCTTACCACATTCGCGTCGGGAAACGCGTTTGCGATAAGGCTTTGACATTGATCCGCAACAAAGTCGTCGTTTGCGACAATGCAGGGGCTGAGCGAGTTGTCGGTTTGCGCCGAGTACATAACGCCTTGGATTATGTCGTTTGCCTCGCTCTGTCTTTCAAGCACGGTAGGCGCGGGGCTTTCGCTGAGCTTAAGCTCATATCTCTTAAGACCGATAGGAAGGCTGTTCGCCTCGCCTACAAGCTCAATGTTATTAAGAACGAGCCTTTTCTTATCAACGGGTGTTAATATCTCGCTATATGCAATTCTTGCAATTTGCGGAGAGTAAATCTCGGGGCGCAGGCTCTTGCTGTGAAGCGCAAGCGCGCTCATAACAAGCTCTGTTTCAAGGTGGCGCCCTACCTCACCGAAGCCGTAATGCGATTTCGCAGAGCTGTAAATCGCCTCGAAGGGTGTGCCCTCGGAAACGGAGCGAAGCATCGAAATGCTGTTCTCTCTTGTATCCTTATCGTGGCAAAGGAGAGTAAGCATTGCGTCAGGGTCGTTCCACTTTGATGCCTTGGTAAGAAGCTTTAAGCCTGCTCTTTCGTTTCTTGTTACGAAAATGCCGAGCGCTTGAAGCGTGCCGAGTATTCTCATTGAAAGCACGACTCCCTGTCCTGCTGTATTTGTGAGAAATCTTACAACCGCAGGGCTCGTTGTGTCAAGCACGAAATTGAAGCCAAGCTCCTCGAGCGTTGTCGCGCTTCTGCCCTTTATGTCACATACATAAAGCTCGTCCTCACTGCACGACTGATAATTCGTAAGGCGGTTAAAGGTAACTATTCTTCTATGTAGATTGTATTCGTAGTTGCTTCCTATGCTCTTTACCGCATCAAGCTCCTTAAGAGCCGAAAGCTCTGCTCTGCGCTCGCTCGCTATTAGGTAAATGTCCGCAAGTGACGCGAAAAGTCTGTCGTTTTCCTCATCGGAAATGAATTTTCCAACAAGCATTTCAATTTGAAAATAAGAGGTTAAAAATCTTTCCTCAAGTGTTGTAAGCTTTATCATAGCCGTTCTCTCCTTTTATATTATATTTTTCCCGAGTACCTCGGGTGGTAAACTCCGCTTTTATTTGGTATAAATTGCTTCCACACTCCCCGAGCAATATTCTAACTTATCATTCCGAACTCCGCACTCCGAATTCCGCACTTGCGAATTGCTTCGGGGCGTATAGAAACGGTTCACTCTAAACGATGTCGGATATTGCCACCCGAGGCACTCGGGCTGTAAAAAATCGGGGATTTTTTGTATTTATTGCTCAAGCCTTTTCAGCTCCATTGTGTAGTATTCCGAGAGGGAATTTATAAGTCGTATTTTTTCGTTTTTTTCTTCATCTGACGCATTTCCTTGTTCAACCGCACCTGCAATCATCTTATAATATTGAAGAAAAATTTTAATTGATCTTATTTTATCGGTTACCACCGTTAGAGCCTCTTCTCCATTGCTAAGCTCTCTAAGTCTAAAGGCTATCGCTTCTCCTGCATTAAAGCTACCGCCAAAAACGGGCTTCAGTATGCAGTATACCACCTCGCCCATTGGAATTACTGCAAGCTGTTTAAAAATTATGTCCTCTCCTCGCTCATCCTCGAGCGTGATTAGATCCTTATTGTCCTTATCTGATAAAATATCGTAAAGCGTTTTCGCCTTTTCCTCATTCTTTTTTACAAACGCTTGGATTGTTTCCTTTTCTAAATAATCCTCGGTAGTTGATTTTGCTTCCTTAATTTGTGTTAATGCCATTTTTTTCTTCGACCTCCGTAATTTTCCCTCTCGGGCTTATCTGATTTTTTCTTGTTTTTCCTATACCTCTGATTTTTCGGTTGACCGTGAGCAAAAAATACCGCCTTAACCACTGTTTCACCCAGTAGCTCCCGTCTTGCTCCTCAACCTTGTGCCCTAATTATACCACTCAGCTCTTTCCCCTGTGTCACAAAACCTTGGACTCTTTACGGCATTAGCCGTATCGTTCACCGCAGGTGAATATCGTGTCCCGAAGGGACATATCGTGTCCGTAGGACATATCGAGTTGAGCGTAGCGAAACATATCGCGTCCCGAAGGGACATGTCGAGCTTGCGTTAGCACCACTCCGCATTGCGACTCCCTACGGTCGCGTGCATGGCTACCACCAGCCAATCGCACTTCGCCCGAGTGCCTCGGGTGGCAAAATCCGCCTTTGTTTAGTATGAATTATTTCCATTCGCCCCGAAGCAATATTCTAACTTATCATTCCGAATTCCTCACTGCGACTCCCTACGGTCGCGTGCATGGCTACCACCAGCCAATCGCACTTCGCCAAGGCTCGTGTTCTTGGGGTGTGCGCACATCCGAACTCCGCATTTGCGAAGCATTATTCCGAACTCCGAATTCCGAATTCCGAATTCTGCCCGCAGGCAGACTCCGCCTTCGTGCATAAAAAAACCGCACACAGAGTTTGTCTGTGTGCGGTATTTTTATTATTATTGTTGTTATTTTTTATCAACGGTGATAACGATTTTTCTTGTTTCGTCGTAGCCTACGGAGTGAGTTGAAACGCCCTCAATCTTTTGAACCTCGGAGTGGATAATTCTTCTCTCATATGGGTTCATCGGGTCAAGGTGAACATTTCTTCTCTGACGCAGAGCCTTTTCCGACATCTTTCTTGCAAGAGCGCGAAGGGTTGCCTCTCTCTTTTCACGGTAGTTTTCAATATCGACAATAACCTTTACATACTCCTTATGGTCGCCGTCGCTCTTTCTTGCGAGGCAGAGGTTTGCAAGGTATTGAATTGCGTCAAGCGTTTCGCCGTGATGTCCGATAAGTGAGGAAACGGTATCGCCCTCAATGGTAACAAGACGGGATACATAGCCGTCCTCGTTAGGGGTAAGGTCGCCCTTAACCTCGCACTTCATGCCGATTGAGTCAACGAAGGACTTAATAAAGCCGATTGCAAGCTCCTTTTCGTGAGCTGTAACCTTAATGTCCTCATCCTTAAGCGGTTCTCTTTCAGGGGCTTGCTTAGCCACCTGCGCATTATTATTGTTTCTTTGCTTCTTATTATTCTTCTTTGGAGCGTTTTGCGCACCCTGTGTCGCATTTTTGGCGTTTTCGTTGCTGTTCTCCGCCTTTTTCTCGGTATTTTCGTGCTTTTGAGTGCTTACGCCCTTATTAGTGTTCTTATTATCCGCCTTTTTCTCGGTAACGGGAGCCTTTCTTTCCTCTTTTCCGTCGTCAACGATAACACGGATTTCGGCATCCTGTGCGCCGAAAATGCCAAGAAAGCCCTTCTTACCCTCGGAAATTACCTTGGACTCAACAATTTCGCCAAGGCTTGCGTAGAGTGCGGTTGCCTTATCATACGCTTCCGTAACGGTTTTTCCTGTAACTGTATATTCAAATTTCATTGTTATTCCTTTTACCTGCTTACTAATACAAGTATTTGTTTTTTAGAGTTTTAATCGTCTATGTGGTGAAGCGACCTATACTCTCCCGGCTTCAAGGTGAAGTTGGTAGAGCCCTTTTTAGTTGTTCCCTTAGCCTCTCTTTCAGCCTTCTTATAATCCTCCTCGGTGAAGGTAGGATATTTCCAAATCTTAGGAAGAAGGAACTGCTGAAGCATTGAAAGAAGCGTTCTGAAAATCCAGTAAATACCGATTGCTGACGCAAATCCGAAGGTAATGAACAGGGTCATGAGTGGGAGAACATACATCATCATCTTCATTGATGAGTTGTTCATTTGCTCTGCCTGTGTTCCCTGATACGAAAGCTTCTTTGAAAGGAACTGTGAAAGATAGGTCAGTCCAAGGTTTATAATTGGAATGAAGATGAGCCACCAGTAGCTTTGTCCGAACGAGTCAAACGGTGTAGCTCCAAGGTCGGTGCCGAAAAGGGTCATATTCGGAATGTCCGCAAGACCGTTTATTGCATCTACCGACTCCTGAGAGATAACTCCCTCAACTGCGGTAATCGGAGCATGCTCACCCCTTAGCCAGCTTGCAAGCTGTACCTGCTGTGCGCTCTTTCCAAGTGATACGCCAAGCGACTGCGCATATGCTGTAAGCTCGCTACAAACCTTTTCGCTAAGTCCTGCAACGAACTCAAGCGGGCGGATAACTACCTGATAAAGTGGGAAGATGATAATGAGCTGAACTATCATAGGCAGGCATCCTGCAAACTGCGAATAGCCTTCCTTTTGATAAAGAGCCATTATTTCCTCTTGTAGCTTCTTTTGTGTTGCTTGGTCATTTCTGCCCTTGTACTTATTTTTTATAGCCATTTCCTTTGGTCTTAGGCTTGCCTGTCTTACCATGTTCTTATGCTGTTTAATTCCGAGAGGAAGCATAAGAATCTGCATAGCAAGCGCAAAAATCAAAAGCGCTAAAATGTAGTTATTACCCGTTAGCCATGAGCAGCCGCGCATAACATAACCGAGTAATTTAGCTAAAAAATCAATCATTTTTTTCTCCTGTTTTTTCCTGCCTCTTAAATGTGAATTTATCGGGCACGGGGTCATAACCGCCTCGGCAGAACGGATTGCACCTCAAAATTCGCCAAATCGCCAAAATTGAGCCACGCACCGCACCGAATTTGTCAATAGCCTCTATTGCGTACTGCGAGCATGTCGGCGTAAAGCGACACGCGTTCGGCAAAAGAGGGGAGATGAGCTTGCGGTATAGCTTTATGAAAAATTTAAGAATTTTTTTCATTTCTTATGAGATTTAAAGCCTTTACGGCTTTTGTTAAATCGTTTCTTATGTCCGTGCTTTTCGCACCTGTCGCGCTTGGTCTTGCAACAAGGACAATAAGAAATCCCTTTTTTAGATTATTTTCATTTTCAACCTGTCTTAATCCCTCACGCAAAATTCTTTTCACACGGTTTCGCTTGTGCGCCTTGCCGATTTTCTTTGAAACGGTAAGCCCGATGCGGTTTACATATTCCTTTTTGGGGTTGGCAAGCATTAGCTTGTGCGCGCGAAAATCCTTCAGAACATACATGATTACATGGCGTCCGATAAACTTCGCCCCTTTTGCGTAGGTCTTCGAGTATAGATGGTTTTCACCGATGGCAATATGCTTCATATGCACCTCGCTTGTAGCCAAATCGCTACACTTGATAGTACTTGATTTTAAATCTCTCGATTGTTCGCTTAAAGAAATCCCCGAGAGAATGACTCTCGGGGACATCAAAGCAATTAGAAGATTATACTATAATTAGTATGTGAGTCTTGCGCGACCCTTAGCGCGTCTTCTTTTCAAAACTTTTCTTCCGTCAGCAGTTCTCATTCTCTTTCTGAAGCCGTGTTCCTTTTTTCTTTGACGCTTCTTTGGTTGGTAAGTTCTTAACATAGCTGCACCTCCTCATTCATAAATTGGCACTATATTAGCATCAATTTTAAGCCGAATTATCTTTCTCGATTTCAAGACAATGTATATTATACACACATAAATATCATTTTGTCAAGTCTTTTTTTGCATTTGACTAATATTTTTATTAAAAAACTATTAAAATGCTTATATATTTATTTATTTTCATACTGTTTTAGAGGCAAATGCGCCTGTTCTTCAAGGATTTTCCCAACCGCTTACCGCTTTTTAACGAATAAGACTGTCCGAAACGAGAATATGAACGGTTATTTCATCGCCTATTTCGGTGCAAATCTCGCTTTTTGGGATTTGTATCGCGCAAACGCTCGGAGCCTTGTCACCGCTTCCGTAATTTTCGTCTATAATCACTCTTTCAAGGGTGATGTATATATCGCTTCCGTTTGTGTTGAAGTCGCAAAAGCCGAGGTTATAGCTCTTACTATCAAGCCCAAAATCAATACCGAGGTCAAGCGACAAAATAAGCACATCATATTTGTCCGAGAACGACATTTTATCATATCCCCTTGATAAAAGGTATTCGTTTGCGCCTGACATGCTCTCAAAATACAGCCCGTTCTCTATTTTCTCCCCAAGCGGTCTTTCGTAATGCTCGTAATACCCCTTTTTGTTCTCCTTTATTGTCAGTTCCCCCGAAAGAGGCTCGTATTCATCAATCTCATAGTAGCGATTTCTCGGGATAAGCAGGTAGTCGTAGCGTGTTTTTACATCATCTGTTCCCGCCATCATGTTGGTGTATATATCAAGTTCTATTGAGGTTTTTCCTATAATTTGCGTGCTGTATTTTTTAAATCCTATATCCGAAAAATATCCGCCCGTTACTCGCTTTACAACCAAAACCGCGCTATCGTTAAACACATCCTCGGAAATAACGCTCGGGTTTTCCACTAAGCGCGCAAAATCCTCATAGGTCAAAATTTCCCTGTAATAATTTCCTATCTCGCTCGGCAAATCCGACCCAAGATAATTACCCGCATTGACGGTGGGATAATAGTCCTCATTCTCTCTCGTTGCCACAAGCTCGGAGTTTTTGATTATACATTCCTTGCCGTCGCTCACAGCATCAGGGGCTTTTCCGGAAGATGATGAGCCTTCACTGCTTGATTCGCTTGATGAGTCCTTACTCTCGCTCGATGACTCACTTAGCGATTCGCTTGATGACTCGCACGAGGTATCCTCGCTCTTGTCGCACGATAAAAGACAGCCAAGGCACAAAATAAGCGATAAAAATAATGCTAATAGCTTTTTCATAAATACTCCCCCTTTTTTTGGAATCATCTCAAAGAAATATCCTTTCTTCATTTTCATTTTAACATAAAAGCAACCGTTAGGTGCCCGTTTTCACAAAACCTTCACACTTTTCGCGTTACTTTCTACATTTTGCACAAAAATCAACGGCTTTGCGAGGTCGAACAAGGCTCTTTTTTGTGCAAAAAAGCGACAGGTTGCCCTGTCGCTTTTCAATTAAACAAAATTTCAACGATATAAATTCCGTGAGGGATTTGTATCATATCGCACCGAGCAAAGCGAGGTATATCGCAACCGAGCGCGCGAGGTTATATCGAATTCGCACAGCGAATATATCGACTATCTTTTCTTCTTTTTCTTGGCGACCTTTGTGGAATTTGGAGTGTTGGTTTTGTTTCCTTTTACGCCCTTATTTTTATCGCCCTTTGATTGCTTTAATTTTCCGCCCGCCGAGGCTCTCGGCTTACCTTGCGAATTTTTCGACTTTTCATTCCGCATTCCGCCATCCGCATTCCGCATTTGCGAAGCACTATTCCGAACTCCGAACTCCGCATTCCGCATTTGCGAAGCACTATTCCGCATTCCGAACTCCGCATTCCGCATTTGCGAAGCACTATTCCGCATTCCGAACTCCGAATTCCGCATTTGCGAAGCACTATTCCGCATTCCGCCATCCGCATTCCGCATTTGCGAAGCACTATTCCGAATTCCGAACTCCGCATTCCGAATTTGCGAAGCACTATTCCGCATTCCGAACTCCGCATTCCGCATTTGCGAAGCATTGTTCCGAACTCCGAACTCCGCATTCCGAATTTGCGAAGCACCGTTTCTTCCGTCGGGGGCAACGAGGCACGACGGTGCGTAGCCTATTAGGTCCTCTCGCCCTGCCTTTATAAGCGCTTCTCGAACGAGATTTCGGTTTTCGGGGCGACGGTATTGCAAAAGCGCCCTTTGCATTAGCTTTTCACGGTAATCATCGGGCGCATAGACCCTTTTCATATCAAGCGGATTTATTCCCGTATAGTACATAACGGTTGACGCCGTGCCCGGGGTCGGGTAAAAGTCCTGAACCTGCTCGGGGTTACAGCCCACCTCTTTCAGATACAGGGCAAGCTCTATTGCATCATTTAGCGTGCTACCCGGGTGCGATGACATAAGGTAAGGCACGAGATATTGCTCAAGCCCTGCTTCCCTTGAGAGCTTGAAATACTTCTCACGGAACTTATCATATACCTTAACATCGGGCTTGCCCATATAGCGCAGCACATTTGAGCTACAATGCTCGGGGGCAACCTTTAATTGACCGCTTACATGGTCGCAAACGAGCTTTTTAAAGAACGCATCACTCTTATCGGCAAGCATATAGTCAAAGCGGATTCCCGAGCGAATAAACACCTTTTTCACCTTGGGAAGCGACTCAACCTGCTTCAAAAGCTCAATATATTCGCTATGGTCAGCTATCAAATTCGGACACGGGGTCGGCACAAGGCACTTTCTTGAGCTACATACTCCGTCCTTTAGCTGTTTTTCGCACGCAGGGTGGCGGAAATTAGCGGTCGGACCGCCTATGTCGTGGATATATCCCTTAAAATCGGGCATTTCGGTGATGATTTTAGCCTCTTTTACAACGCTTTCAATAGAGCGTGAGCGCACACTCCTGCCCTGATGGAATGCAAGGGCGCAGAAGTTACAACCGCCAAAGCAACCTCTATTATGCGTAATTGAGAACTTCACCTCGCTAATTGCAGGCACTCCCCCCTCTTTTTCGTACACAGGGTGGTATGTTCTCGCATATGGAAGTGCGTAAACTTTGTCAAGTTCCTCTCTTTCAAGTGGGAATGCCGGTGGATTTTGAACGAGTTTTTTATTATCGTAATATTCAACGATTGCCTTACCGCTTATGGCGTCTTGGTTTTTATACTGCACGCCAAAGGCACGGGCGTATTCGTG
This sequence comes from Clostridia bacterium, assembly GCA_017466455.1. Next base: position 68,376 of record JAFTUD010000022.1, on the reverse strand, counting down.
CTTGTCCTCTTTGATTTTATTGAAGTCAAATTCCTCGGCAACGGGGTAATTTACCTCGTCCTCACGGGCGCAAAGATAGACACAGCCCCGCTCGTTTCGTATCTTTTTGATAGGAACTCCACGGTCAAGGAGCTTGGCAAGTCTTAAAATGATACTCTCGCCCATTCCGTAGGTCAAAATATCCGCACGGGAGTCAACAAGGACGGAGCGCCTTATCTTATTATCCCAGTAATCATAATGCGCAAATCGCCTGAGCGATGCCTCAAGTCCGCCTATAATTATCGGCACATCTCCAAACGCCTCGCGAATTCTGTTACAGTAAACTATCACCGCGCGGTCGGGGCGCTTGCCCATTTTTCCGCCTGCGGAGTAGTAGTCGTAGGAGCGCTTTTTCTTTGATGCGGTATAGTGCGCTACCATTGAGTCGATGTTTCCCGAGCTTACAAGAAAGCCGAGGCGCGGACGGCCGAAGCGCTTGAACTCCTCACAGCTCTTATAATCGGGCTGAGATAGGACCGCTACGCTAAAGCCCGCGTTTTCAAGCACTCTTGTAATTATGGCAACGCCAAATGACGGGTGGTCTACATACGCATCACCCGTTACATATACAAAATCGGGAGAACCGCCAAATCGCTCGGCACATTCCTCCATAGTTATCGGTAAAAAATCGTTCATATCCTCGCCTTTCTTTACCTTTTCTTTACCCTTCCTTTACCTTTTCTTTGATAAAAAGAAAAGGTAAAACCAAAAGAAAATAAACTAACTAAAAATCCCACAACACAGTGCGTTTTTCTTCGGTAAAAAATTCTTTCGCCCGCGGTGGCTCACCGCAAAACTTGTTTTAGTCAGTGTGTTGTATGCACGCGACCGCAGGGAGTCGCAATGCGGAATGAAGAAAAATGCTCGGGGGAACAAGAAAAATTCCGAGTAAAACGAAGTCGGAGTACGCACCCCGAGGCTCTTGGGTGGAATGTTGAGATAGAAAAACACCCTCAACCATTACCTTGATCCCTTACCGCCATTTCTTTACTAATTTTAACACATTTTCAAACTAATTTCAAGATTTACCGCGTAATTACTTGATTTTTGCGCGCGTTCTTTTCCCTTGCTTATGTCGGGGGAAATGAATTTTTATGCTTTTTGAAAGCGCTGTTTATCCCGATTTTCCAACAAATTCTTTCAAACATATTGACACTTTGTCCAAAATAAGATATAATTGTATTACGAAAAAAAGTAGAAATATTCCTTTTTTAGAACGAGGTATTTATGCAAATCAAAAGAAAAAGTTATTTAAACAGGCTTATAAACAAAAAAGGGAACGGACTCATCAAAATCGTAACGGGTATTAGGCGCTGTGGAAAGTCCTATTTACTTTTTAACCTTTTTCACGAGCATTTGCTTTCTGAGGGTGTAGATGAATCTCACATTATAGAAATCGCTCTCGATGATAGAACAAACAAAGCGCTCCGCAATCCCGATAATATGCTCGAATATGTAAAAAGCAAAATTACCGATAAGGATATGTATTATATCATTCTTGATGAAATCCAATTGCTTGACGAATTCGAGGATGTTCTCAACAGTTTTTTACACATCAAAAATGCCGATATTTATGTCACTGGCAGTAATTCAAAATTCTTATCAAGCGATGTTATAACCGAATTTCGTGGTAGAGGTGACGAAATCCGTGTTTATCCTTTATCTTTTCGTGAATTTATGTCAGTATATGACGGCTCCGTTGACGAGGGGTGGGATGATTATTTCAATTATGGTGGCTTACCTCTCGTTCTTTCTTGCCCGACTCCCGAAGAAAAATCGGAGTATTTGATTTCACAGTTCAAAAAAGTATATTTATCGGATTTGATTGAGCGCCACAACATCCGAAACGCAGATGAATTTGATGAGTTACTCGATGTTTTGGCTTCCGCCATTGGCTCACTCACTAACCCTTTAAAACTTGCAAACACATTCAAGAGCGTAAAGGGAAAAACAATTAGCGATAAAACCTTAAAAAAATATATTGATTATTTAATTGATGCTTTCCTTGTAAGTAAAGCAAAAAGGTTCGATGTCAAGGGCAAAAAATATATAAATTCCCCCTCAAAATACTATTTCGAGGATATCGGACTTTGCAATGCTCGTCTCGAATTTAGGCAAAGCGAAGAAAATCACATTATGGAAAACATCATTTATAACGAACTTCGTATTCGAGGCTTTCGTGTAGATGTTGGGCTTGTTGAACATTACGGAAAAGACGAGAACAAAAAATCCACAAAGAAACAACTTGAAGTTGATTTCGTAGCGACCAAAGGAAACAAAAAATATTACATTCAATCTGCATTTTCGATGTCGAGTTCCGAAAAAATCGAACAAGAGCAACGCTCTCTTAAAAGTATAAACGATTCCTTTAAAAAAATTATCGTCGTGCGTGATAATATTAAGGTTAGACGAGACGACTATGGCATAGTCACAATAGGAATATGCAATTTCTTGCTTGATGAAAACAGTTTAGATTTGTGATTTTTGCCACTTTTTACCGCGTAATTACTTGATTTTTGCGCGCGTGCGTGTTAATATAAGGTTAGGAACAAATTTTGGAGGACAACTCATGAGAAATCGCAAATTTTACACATTTAATTCGGACTTTTTTTCCGTTACCGTTGACGAAAAAAGCTCCCTTCTCGCCTTTTTTGGCGTTGAGTCGGGCGGTCGTGACAGGGATAAGCACGCAAGCTACAATCTGCTTCTTCCCGGCAGGGGCGGTATTTCGGGAATTTTTAAGAAAAAAGCTCCCGACGCTATGGAAAAGGGCGAGGGCTTTATCTCGTTTACGGGCGAGGAGGGTCGTGGCGTAAAATACTCCTTCGACGGTCAAAAGGAGCTTTGCGTTGACATTACAAAGCCATTTAAGAGTAGCATTTTTGACATCAACTGGTCAATAAAGACAGCTCCGCCCACCGTTTGGACAAGGAGCATAACGGGCAAGGGCATGCCAAGGCGCATTAAGTGCGACAACCCACTCGTGCTTTACAAAACGAGGTATGACCTACCGCTTATCGTACACTTCCCCGACTTCGGCCGTGTGGAAATTTCATCTGATAATAAGGATATTTACTGCGCCGAGGAGCTTACAATGTCAAGCGACTTTTACGGTCTTGACCTCGGCTACCTCAATCACAGCCACAACCACAACAGAATGCACGGACTGCACTACGGCTTTTCTAACCTCAAATTTATGTCAAGCAAGCCACTTGACTCGGCTAAATTGACATTCAAGGTGCTTGATGAGTGCTATCCGCCACTTCCCGATGAGAGCGACCCGCGCTTTAACGGACTTAAGCGCAACTGGATTAACTCCTTTGCTGTAAACCGTGAGCTTTTTGATATGGGCGACAACATCTACTTTAACGGCACGGCTCACCTTGCAATTCACATGAAATCCGACATGCTCCAAATCGTTGACAAGAATGACGATCAGTTCAAAATGGTGCGTAAGGTGTATGAAAAGCAAATTGCGAGATCCTTCGATAAGGCTCAAAGCCCCGACGGAGATGTAAGCGTCTCATTCTTCGGACACGAAAAGAAGCGTAACGCTTGTAGCGTTGACTCCACCCCCGGTGCAATTATCGGTCTTTGCGGTATTGCCAACTGGAATAAAGCATTCGCTAAGAAGCACATTGAGCAGGCAATCAAGGCAGGCGACTTCCTTCTGACCTGCGACACGGACGGTGACGGAATTTTTGAGGTGGACTACCCCGGCGACTATATGGGTCAGCCTTGGGAAAGAGGCGGTCAGGGTAACTGGTGGGACAACTTCGCCTTCGGTCATAAGGACATTTACTTCAACTACCTTGCGCACCGCGCCCTTCGTGAGCTCAGCGCACTGCTTCGTAAGCTGAAAATCCGTGAGGATGTGGCTGAAAAATACGAAAAACAGCTTGAAAAATTTGACAAGAGCTTCTTTGACACCTTCTACAACCCCGAAAGCGGGCTTATGGTCGGTTGGATTAGCGCAAACGGCAAAATTCACGACTACGCCTTCACCTTCGCCGTTTCAATGGGCATTAACGAGGGCTTAATTCCTAAGGATAAGGGAAGAAAAATGCTCCAAAAGCTCCTTGATATGATGGAAAAGGAGGGCTATGGCGACCTTCGCTTCGGTATTCCCGGAAACGCACAGCCCGTAGCGCAATCTGACACAATAGACTGGCCCTGTATGTCCGATTGGGGCAGATACGAAAACGGCGGTCTTAGCGGTATGAACGGCTTCCACTTCCTTACCGCTATGTATAATGTCGGCATGAGCGAGCAGGCGGATAAAATCCTCTTTGCCATTATGGACACATACGAAAGGGAGCTTACCCATACGGGACTTATGCCGGGATACTGTTGTAGCATAGACTGGCGCACCAAGGAGGGCGTGCCCTGTGGCTATAATTACCTTGCAGATAACTATTATTTCCTGCTTAGCGCCTATGTCGGCAAATATAAAATGAAGCATCCTGCAGTTAACAAAAAACATTAGTTTTTTGCGTCATGGACATATAAGAACCTAACCTCCCTGTTCTTACGAACAGTTTTTGCAGAGCAAAAAGTGAAAATCAAATAGCATTTTCACGGTTAGAACCTTGTTACTCGCTTTGCTCGTAATCGCGCTCGCTTGCGAGCATATCGAGAGCCGCAGGCTCATATCGAGTGCATGGCACATATAATAAACAAAAAACCGACACAGTGTGTCGGTTTTTTATCGTTGCAGCAATCACTTGTTTTCAATAGCCTCAAGAATTTTCTTAAGAAGATCCTCAGTTGTTGGGTTTGCAAGACGGTCAGCGATTGCCTTTGCCTCAGCCTCTGCCTTTGCCTTTTCCTCTTCTGCCTTCTTATCAGCGAAGTAAGCCTCAACCGCGCTCTTATCTCTTAGCTTGATGCCCTTAGCCTTCATTGCCTTCTTGTCAGCCTTTGAGATCTTATTAGGATCAGGCTCCTTAACCCTGTTAATAGCTCTTACGATGCAGAAAAGCACGAATGCGGTAACAAGGAAGTTAATGATGGCGATGATGAGTGAGCCCCAGTCAATGTAGTAACACTTTGCAAGGTCAATAATCTGATTGCCCTCTGCGTCAAGCGTATAAACCTTCTCACCAAGGAAGGTATAAGCGCTCTCAAATGCTCCGTCGCCGAAAACGAGTGCCAAAACGAAGTTGATAATTGGCTTAAGAACGAAGTTACTAACGCCGTTTACGATAGCCGTGAAGGCTCCGCCGACGATAACACCGACTGCCATATCAAGAACATTTCCGCGTGTGATGAATTTTTTGAATTCAGCAAAAAACTTTTTCATTCTTTTTCTCCTTTATTTCTCTGATTTTCAATTTATTCTAAATGTAAGCACATTTAAAAGCAAAATCATGTAAAATATGCGACCCTGTGCGCCTTAAACGGGTAAAAGCGACATCAAAAGCGGTAGCAAGAAATGGAGCGCCACGCCAAGCAGAAGAAACGCAAGCATTCCAAGGATATAAATCCATATTTTTGTTTCACGCTGGTATCTTTTTCTTGCTATTTCTTCCCTTTCGGGGTCAATATAGAACCTCGCCAACGAAAAATCGCCCTGCCCCTCGGCTGTTTTCGGGAGCGTGTCGCCTACGACGCTTACAATTTTGCGAAGCGGGGTATTATCCCTGAGGAAGTATCTATAAAACGCATTATTTTTGCCGATAAGAGTGAGTGTTGTGGCATTTTCCTCGCCTACCGCGCTATCAAGAAGCGCACGCACGAGCGAGCCGAGAACACGCATCTGGAAAAAGTACACCGTAAAGGCAAGCATTGCGCCTGTACATATTCCCCAAACGGCAATTTCCGTCGTCAAGATGTGACCGAGATAGTGAGCATCGAGCAAAATCATACAATGCCCTCAATAATTTTCTTGCCACAAACCTTAACAAGAAGCGCCTCAAGGTCCTCATTGTCGCTATATTCAATCTGAAGAAGCTTTGTCTTGCCCTTAGCCTTGATTTTAACCTGTCTGCCACTAAGCTCTCTTGCCCTGTTTTCAAGGTCCTTAACATAATCAACCTCATAGGGCACGACCTTTTCCTCTTGATTTGCGAGGTCAAAGAGCCTGTTCAGCTTCTTTACAAGGTCCTCGGTGTCGCGCACGGAAAGCGCATTGTCAAGCACCTTAATGGCTGTTTCAACGATTGTTCCCTTGTCCTTAAGTCCAAGCAAAGCCCTTGCGTGGCCTGCGGAAATATCGCCCGTTTTGAGCATTTCAAGCACATCATCGGGCAGGTCAAGAAGCCTTAGAGTGTTGGCAATAGCGGAGCGTGACTTGCCGATGCTTTGGCTAAGCTGGTCCTGTGTGAGGTCAAAATCCTGCATAAGAGTTGCATACGCCTGCGCCTCCTCGTATGGATTAAGGTCCTCGCGCTGAATATTCTCAATAAGCGAAATCTGCGCGGTTTTGAGGTCGTCGGCATCCATTATAACGACAGGAATCTCGCTAAGCCCCGCGAGCTTTGAGGCTCTGTATCTGCGCTCACCTGCGATAATTTGATAATAGCCACTCTCCATAGGGCGTACAGCAATCGGCTGAATCAAGCCGTGCGCACGAATACTGTCAGCAAGCGCCTCGAGTGCCTCGGTGTCAAAATATTTTCTCGGTTGGTCGCTCTTCGGCTCAATCTGAGAGAGCTTAAGGGTCTGCGCCGAATCCTTTTTGTTTTCTACTACCGCTTCGGTGTAGTTGTCGGCAAAGATTGATGAAATGCCCTTTCCAAGACCTGTTTTTCTCATATCAAAATCCTCCTGTTCGAGATATAATTTCCTTAGATAGCGCGCCGTACTCAAGCGAGGGCTTGGAGTATTTTGCGTAATAGTATATCGGCTCACCGTAGCTCGGTGCCTCACAAAGGCTCACAGAGCGCGAAATTTTCGTGTCAAATAGCAGGTAGCCGTAATGCTCCCTCAGCTCCTCAAGCACCTGATTGCATATCCTTAAGCGAGAGTTAAACATAGTAACAAGCATGCCGAGAATGCTAAGAGACGGGTTGTATAGCTCCTTTACCTTTTTGTAGGTAAACATAAGCTGTGTAAGCCCCTCAAGCGCGTAATATTCGCATTGCAGAGGGATTATAATCGAATTGCTTGCGCTAAGCGCGTTTATTGTAATAAGCCCGATCGACGGCGGGCAGTCAATGATTATGTAATCATAAGGGTCGCTCGCCTCAAGGCTTTTCAGCTGTTTTTTCAGGAAAAACTCACGCTCGCGCTCGGAAATAAGCTCATAATCCGCCGCCGCAAGCGACACATTCGACGGAATAAGCGACAAATTGGGAAATTCAGTCTTGATAATAGCATCCCTTATGTCGCACGCCCCGATAATAACCTCATAAGAGGTGTTTTTCGCCTTGCTTTTAAGCACGCCAACTCCGCTTGTGGAGCTTCCCTGCGGGTCAAGGTCAATAAGCAAAACCCTATGCTTTGCAACCGAGAGCATTGTCGCCGTATTTATCGCCGAGGTCGTTTTTCCCACTCCGCCCTTCTGATTAACGAAGGAAATAATGTACGCCATTTGCACCTCGTGTTCTGTGATATGCGATTTTTGTTCACAATTTGTTAATATTTATGTAATCGTTTGTTCATAATTGTCCGCTTTATCAGGGGCTTGTCCACGCTAAGGCGTTGCCGAAAAGCGCCAAAATCCGATAAAACCGCCAAAAAACGGGCAAAAGATGACAAAAACCGCAAAATCGCTCAAAAAAGACCGAAGAAATCCCACGGTCCGTAACTGTTAAATAGAGTATAACATATATATATATCAAAAGTCAAGAGATATTTTGAAATCTTGAGCAAAATTTGATAAAATCAACCGTAACTCATACTCAAAAAAGCCAAGGGCGTGCCGAAAAATCCAAAAAATCACCTCGAAAATCAAAAAATTACCCTAAAAATCAAAAAATCGCCCCAAAAATTCTAAAAATCAGCGCAAAATCTCACACAAGCGCGCAAAAATCGGTCAAAAATTCATCAAAAATCGGTCAAAAGGAACGCCAAAAGAGAAAAAGAGTCGAAAAGGCGCGTAAATACTACACCTCGCACCCCCGAAAAAATCGGTGAGAGGCGCACTGCGCAAATTCGCTCCGAAAAAGCATAATTTTTGCATTAAAAATATCGTTTTGTTGCAAAAAAGACATAATAAAGAGGATAAAAAAGAGCCGTTGGCTTATCTTAGGAGCTTACCTTAGGGCTTATTTTAGGCTTATCTTAGGATAATAAACGGCGCGGTAAAACGATCGCCTTTTAAGCGCGATTGATGTATTTTTGCAATTTTTACCTATAAATCAAGCCTTTTTTGCGCACCATATTTTCGTATTTTTTGCGATTTTTGCGCCCTTTTCTTGCCGATACACCGTATTATTCTCCGCTTGCCCTATTTATCCTCGCTATTTCTCGGCTTAATTGCGCCCACTTGCCTGCGCCTTCTTTTGCTTTTTATCCGTTTGCTTGCTTCTTCTGCTACTTCTCTATCCGTCATCTTTCGCTAATTATTCAGCGGTTTTAGCTCTGCAAAAAGGATTTATCGCCCAAAAAGCCTCAAAAGAGCCCATTGTATTTGAGATTTTTATGCCTTTGCCCTATTCAGAGGCACGGTAGCCGATGTAAAACCAAAAAGAGCAGAGACAATTTGGCGGAAATTTAAGAAAAATCCGCAAAATCAGAGCTATTTTAGCCCGAAAACGCATTTTTGCCCGTGTGTGCCACCATTTCTCCCACATATTTTGCCCATATATGGCGTTTCTTCCATAGAGCCTGCTACGCAGATGCCTTGCCCATAGACATAAACGCTCTTATAAACGCCCCTTATCCACGGTTAATTTCCCTCATATGCGCCCTTTTCGCAGGCATTTTTATCATATACACATTCACATTTGCCCCTTTATAAGGCTCGCACCGCTTGATTTTCGCCCCTCGCCCTGCCCTTTTGCGCTGTCTTAACACGCCTTGAGATGTTGCGGAGCGCATTTGAAGGATATTGCGAGGCATTATTGAGGCATTATTTGAGTCGGAAAGCATTGGAATATCAGTCAACTTTGCATTATTGGGGTGAATTGTTGAGGCGCTATTTGAGGTATTATAGGAGCAAATCGCACATATTTACGCCGTTTTGTAGGAAAAATGCGCAAAATTTACGCAAATTTTCCCCAAGCTTATACCGACGCGCCACAATGTTTCATGTGAAACATTTATTTTTTGTTTGTCACAAAGCAAAATTGAGCAATTTACTCGCACTCGCAAGGGAAAGGAGTAAGGGGCAAGGCGTTCCGTTCGTATTCTTGTTGCAACATGAATGTTTCATGTGAAACATTTGGTAAGTACGCTAACGCACCGCACGCCCTCAAGCGTAGATGTTTCACGTGAAACATTCGCCCTTCTCCGCGTTCTCAGGGCGAGAAAAATCATCGGTCAAGATACACTCAGCTCGTGCCCAAGATCTTGCTTGCAAAGCGAAATTAACCGCAAAATCCCTCGATTCCATTTTCCACACATATGAACAAGTTTTCCACCATTGGCGATGTTGGCGGTCGGTTTGACCCGCCTTTTCAAGCCACCGAAGGTCTGAAAGTCCGCTTGGCAAAAGGGTTTTCAGGTTTTTCTGCCGATTTGTATCACCCATTAGACATTTCGGCTAAATTGTGGAAAACCCCTCGCCCCTCTCTTAACCGCTGTCAGCTCTTTCGGGCTTTGTTGCGACCTCGCTGTGCCCCTTCGTTAATGTTTCACATGAAACATTACAAACAAAAACCGCACGAGGCGGTTTTGCTTGTTTCTTTGATTTTAAGAAAGCTCTGATAAGAAAAGATATTGCTTTGAAGATATTTTACTGCTCAACACAAGAGCCCGACGGAATTAAAATAGTAAGCTCCGTAAAATCATCGCTGTCAACAATTCTGCTCTTAACCTCAACTCCCGAGAGCTTCACCGCATCAATTAGTCTGTCAATAGAGGAATAAAAGGATTTTATATCCTTGATAGGATTGCGCATTTTCGGCTTTTTAGGGTCATTTGCGCCATTTCCCGTAACAAATTGGTCAATTAGCTCCTCGCTTTTTACTACATTTAAGTTATTTTCTATGATTTTATTGAGAATTGTTTCACGGGAAACAGGGTCAAGTATGCGCAAAAGCGCTCTTGCGTGCCTTTCGGTAAGATTGTTTTCAAGAATTTTCTCTCTTTCAGAGGTAGATAAGCGGAGAAGCCTTAGCTTGTTCGCCACAAACGACTGACTGTTGCTTAGCTTTTTAGCGATTTGCTCCTGCGTCATTCCATACATCTCAATAAGCGTTTCAATCGCGCCCGCTTGCTCAAAAATATTGAGATCCTCTCTTATTAAATTCTCAATTATTGATATTTCGGCGCTTTTTGACTCGTTTATATCCATAATCACGCACGGAACATGAGTCATTCCAAGCTCCTTTGAGGCTCTTAATCGTCGCTCCCCCGAAATAAGCTCGTATCCCTCGCCCATTTTTCTCACGCATAGAGGTTGAATTATTCCGTATTGGCGTATGCTATCGGCAAGCTTTAAAATCGCCTCGTCATCAAAAATTCGCCTCGGTTGGTTGGGATTTGCGCAAATCTTGCTTATTTCAAGCGAAAATATCCCCTCGTTTTCGGTTTTTGTTTGCTTTTGGCAGTAAATGCTCATATTATGTACTCCTTTTTTGTCCTTGTTTTATGTTGATATTAGTAGGAAGCAAGGGAAAAGAACAGGGAAGGGCGAAAAATACCAAATTTGCGCCTGATTTTACAGTTCTCGCGCGCTATATTATATATAGCAAGCCACCAACGGGCGTAATGGATAGCCTTTTGTTGGTTGTGGACTATCCGAAGTTGTTATTGATAGATTTTTTCATATTTAAAAATCTCCTTTTATTTTATTTTCCATTGATGACCCGTGGTTCTTCCTTTCATTCATTTCACGGGTCAGTGACCGTCAGCTGTGCGCTGGCGGTCATTTTTTCGCTCTAATCGGTGCGCTCGGTGGCTTTGGCGGTTGCCTTAGTGTGCCTGCCTTACGGTCCGGGGGCGCGCGAGGCGCGGGGGTTTAAGGCGAGGCGGGGGATTAAGGCGTGTAAGGGGGGGATTACGGCAGGATTTTCAATCTCTTTGCCTTTTTATCGCCTCGGGGGTGCTTTTATGCTCGCCCTTAGCTTGCAAAAGCCTGCTTTAAGTGCTTTTTGCTCTTGCAGAGCTTGTCCTTTACCCTTACCTTACCGTAAGCCCTCGTTTAACTCACCGCTTAGCGTCTTATATGCGCCTTTTCCCTATATTTTCCCTGTGCTTTTCCCTTTTTCATTGCTATTTTAACATTTCCCTACCGTAAATTATGCCGAAGGGCGCTGTCTAATATAATTTTCTTTTGGCAAAAGACCTCATTTCGTGGGATTTTTGACTGTTTTTAGCCACTTTTGACCCCTTTTTGTCCTATTTTGCTACCGCCTCGCCCCATCTCTCTACGAGGCAATTTGTTGATTTTGTCAACATTATCAAGCGGTTGATAGCAGGGCAGAAAATAAAAGGGCTTGCGGGCAGGGAAGGTCAACAAATCGTTGTCTTGAATGGGTAGGCGCGAGGGGGCAAGCGCCCTTAGCATATAGCCATCTTTAAAGTAAATAGATTGGCGCGTGAGTCCTTAGCGTACGGCTATTGCTTACGGTAGATACATTGGAATGCAAGCGAGTAGTATATGGCTATCAAACGGTAGCGCAAGAGGGCAAAAAAGGGATTTTGGCGCAGGGGATTACAATGTCCGTTTTTTAGTACATTTTAGCCTTTACATATAAAAAATCAGGTGTTATAATCAAAATAGAAGCACAAAAATAGCGCTAAAGCGCACAAAAAATCATTAGGAGAATTTATGAGATACGAAATTATCAGGGAGCTTGGAAACGAGCTTGAAAAACGAATGGGAGAGGAAATTTCCGCCTTTGACCTTGCGCTTGCTATCCTTAAGGACAAGGTTAGCGGTGATACGCAGTTTACGCGATTTGCGCAGTATATTGACAGTGAGGGGCTTTGGCTTACCGCAAGGCTCATTCAGGAAGCGAAGGAGCGAGGAATTAAGCTTGATTTTTCAAAATATGAGGGCGAGTGCGTGGGCTTACCTCACAACATTCCGTTTGTTATCAAGCAGGGGCGCAGGAGCAACGCAGGCTTTGACAAAAAAATAGAGGAAATAAAGGAAATATGCTTTTGGCGTGGTGGATATGGCGACCCGAGCGACCCTGTTATAGTTAATCTTGAGGGCGAAATTGCCACCCGTATTGAGCTACCCTTTGGCTATGACCGTGGATTTTATAGTGATAAGGAGCTTGAGCATTTTATGCGTGATGAGTCGGCGATTGAGGATTTAATGCCAAGGGCGGAGTTCCTTTCAAGATTTAAAGCGCTCGGGGTTGGTCTGTGGGCAAGGGAGTATCGTGACGATGGCGTTTTAGACGGAACGCAGTGGGAGCTTAAAATAACCTATAATGACGGAAAAAAGCGAAAATATAGCGGAAGCAACGATTTTCCGCGGTCATTTGTCAACGCTTGCGAGCTTTTCGGCTTTCCTGTTTATGATGACGAAGATGATGAATAAAGCAAACGGGGCTGTTGCAATAGCAACAGCCCCGTTTTGTCACAGCGCAAGCGACAAAGCGCCGTAGGGTCTTGACACGGGTTTTACGGCTTGATAAAATAATTTTAGTAGGATTAAGGGGGATTATTATGAGTATTTTTAAGAAAAAGGCGATAAGTGCCGATGAGGTCGCACTGCTTATGGCGCGCTTGGAGAAATTTATTGAGAAATTAGCGCATCTATGCGAGGGGGCAAGAATAAAGCTTGATGCCATACGGGGCGAGGGCGATTTCAAGTCCTTTTCCGTGTCAGACAATGTGATTGAGGCGCTTGATGACAATATAAAATTTATGGAAAGCGCGAAAAGCTCTCTTGAGCTTCAGCTGGAGCTTGAAAAATCGTTTCGCTCGCGTGTGAACGATACGCCGTTTTACGGAATAATCACAAATAAATCCCTTGACAGGCTTGAGGATCTGATTGATAAAATGGATAGTGACGGCTTCAGAAAATATTATTCTAAGCTCATAAGAAAATTTGAAAGAGAAAATAAACACATAAAGAGAATTGACTTGCGGTCGTGAATTGCACGCAAGCGTGCATGAATTGACGCTTTGCGTCATGAATTGTTCGCAAGCGAACATGAATTGCGAGCAAGATCGCATGAATTGTCACTTCGTGACATGAATTGACCTGCGGTCATGAATTGGCTAACGCCATGAAGAAAACTGCTTCGTGGTGTGTGGAACAAATTCATACTGCACGATGGCGGAATTTGCCACCCGAGGCTCTCGGGCGTCCCCGCTAAGATTGTTTGGTTTTGCATAGAAGCAAGAAGCGAGTGAGGATTACAATGTTAAGCGCATTGGTCCTCACCTGCTTTTTCTTCATTATTTATTATATTATATATAATATTCAGTTAAAATCGCTTAAAAAACGCGCGCCTTGTCATTTAATTTGTGACACACGCATGCTTTTTTAATGATAAAATATGACTACTGTTCACCAAGGCAAGGGGCGGTGTAGCTTCAATTTCTACAAATTTGACTGTACTATTGACATAGTAAACCGCATGCTTTCGGTAGCCCGCACAAGGCTTGGACTTGCCCCATGCGCCCATTGAGCTAAAATTTGGATATCTCGCACAAAAATGCGTGGTTTTACTTGACATTTATAGTACAAAATGTTATTATTATAATGTAGATTTATATAATTTTTTGTTAATTTATAACAAAATTTGACGAAAATTAAAAAATCCTCAAAATTCGCCCCGTGTCCATAAAAGTGTGACCGAGCTACCCCTTTTAGGGATTATAATTAAACCATCAAAGCCACACAAAATGAAGGGGCAGAAATCATTTCCCCTTACGGATTTGCGAAAAGCGAAATTTCCAAAAAATAAAAATTTCAAAAAATCGTAAACCGTCCATAAAAGTGTGACACACAGCTGTTTTGAATGTGCTAAAATGAGTACATCAAGCAAAAGGAGAAGGGCGATGTAAAACAAATGAAAATCAAAGCTAATAAAAATAAGGAGAAATTAAAATGGCAGAACTAAAAGAAGGATTTATTCAAAGGTATTATCACAAAAGAGCAAACGGCGAGCTTGACATTGTATCAAGCGCAAAGAAAATCTATGAGGACAAGCTTGAGGATTGGCTCAAAAGGCTTTCAGATGCTCAGCTTGCATTTGACGACAGCGTTGTAAAGTACGACGGAATGAAGTCAACACCCATCAAAAAGACAGATCACAAGAAAATTGCCGAGATTAACAGAGCAAAGAGCGATATTTCAAGAACACAGCAAAAGCTCGCAAACGCAAAGATAGAATACGATCAGCTCGTTGGTCTTTGCAACCTGCTTGACAGATTCTTCTCATCGGTTGAAATCTTCTATGAAAACGGTGAGTACAGATTTCTTGTAAAGCTTATTCCGGAGAAGAAGTTCAACGCGCTTCTTAAGAATACCGATGATGTAATTACACTTTCAAAGCTTGTTCAGTCACTTCAGGACAAGATCGTTGTTAAGGCTAACACAGTCGGCGGTGCTATTAAGAAGGCTATTGAAAGCATTGATGTTACTGTTCGTGTCGTATCAGACGATATGTTCTCAAGCGCGACAAACGACCTTGAGGCTGACGGCTTCGTATTCGTAGACGACGATGTAAACGAGGCGGTTGATATTGACCTTGCAGAGGCTCCAAAGACCGCATCAACAAACACAAATCCCGCGTAACTAAAAATAATTTAAGGAGAAATCAAAATGAGCAGAGAATCAAAGAGAATTGAAAAGAACGAGCAGGATAAGCTCCAAATGAAGAAGTCCATGATTGAAATGGACGATGCAATTAAGAATTGCGACTCATATATAAAGGCACTTAGAAAGAGAGCAGTTGAGGCTGCACTCAAGGAGGATAATGAGCTTGTTGAGCAAATTATCGAAAATATCGCAACGGTTATGGACATTCAGCGCGATTTCAGCTACATCAGAAACGCTATTGAGCTTGAAATTGTAACAGCTGATCTCCTCTCATCCTTCGTATCCCTTCCCAGCTGTCTTAAGAGTGTGTCCGACATTCTTAAAAGACTTCCTAAGATCGGTAACATCTCAAAGTCCCTTACCGACATCAGAAGCTCCCTCGGCAAGACAAAGGGCGAGCTTGCTAAGATGCGTGACGCTGTAAAGAAGTCCAAGGGCAAGAGCAAGGATAACAGCGTAATCGACTTCTTCAAGAGAGAGGAAAAGAAGGACTCCGACATCAATAAGAAGGTAAGAGATCTTATTGAAAGCGATGTTGCGGCAGCTATTGCGGGCGGTACATCAGTATCAAGCGCTCCCGCTACTAACACAGCACAAGCTCCTGCTAACAATGTTGCCGGAAATGTAGGCGCGGGTAACGGCGGTGCCGGTGCAGGCATCAACGATATCTTCGGTATGATTTCCGATGTAAACAACGGTGACGATAACAAGTAAATAATTAACGAGGGGAGCATTTAATTTAATATTGAATGCTCCCTGAGCTTTTAAGGTACAAATTATGAAAATAGAGGATAAAATCTTAAAAAATGAGAAAAGGGCAAGGGAAAAATCCCTCGCTATGCACGAAAGGGTCAAGGACATACTTGATTTTCTCGGAAAGTATATCAAGGCAACGGAGAATGTATTTGACAATCTCGCCTTCAACGGCAAAATTGACGACGCCTCCGCATTTGTCCGCGCAGGCGCGGATCTTGAGTATATTTTATTGAATTTTACCTCTATTTACGATGATATGACCCTTTCCTTACCAAAGGTAATTTTAGGCTGGTGCGACTTTTACGACAGATATGAGTGCATAAGCGAGGCTCTTGACAAGGCAGAGTCCCTGCCAAGCCTTAGGACTCTTGCAAATCAGTCACAGCGCCTTGAGTCCGATATTTTTGAAATACTCGGTATATTCGCAAGCGATTCATTTCCGCTTTCGTGGCTGATTAAAAAAAGGACTGATCCAAGCTACTCAAAAAGGCTTGAGGAAGCGCTGAAAAGAGCATTAAAAAAACTAAAGCAAGACTAACTCTTAGGAGATAAAAATGGAAATTCTTAAAAATCATGTTGCAAATTATAATAGGGCAATGGCTGAAAAGAAGTATTCTCAGGTAGCTTCTATTGCGGAAATTATTATGAATTACTGCTCAAAGAAGCTAAATGAAAATCCAAATTCACAGTTTGCTCAGACATATAGAGATAAATATAACTCCGCTAAGGAATTTTACGACAACTACAAGGCAGGCAAGTATAACAGGGTAAATGTCGCGGGCGGTGCAGGGGCTGAGACGCCTAAAAGGAATTGGTTCAGCGATGATGTTCCTAATTTGAAGCTTTCTGACATTGCAGGCCTTCAAAAGCTCAAGAATGAATTTATTATAAACATTTTCGCGCCATTTGACCCGAATTACGGTCCGATTTATCATAAATATCGCTCCGATGTCGGTCTTCAGGTGCTTCTTTACGGCCCTCCCGGCACGGGTAAGACCTTCGCGGTTAAGTGCCTTGCGGGTGAGCTTGGCTGTAAGATTGCGGTAATACAGGTTAAGGACCTTATGTCCAAGTATGTAGGTGAGGGCGCTAAGGTCGTCAGCGAGGTATTTGAGCAGGCTAAGGAGCTTGACAGATGTATCATCTTCTTTGATGAAATTGACTCAATAGCTACATCCCGTGACGATGATGAGAGCCGTAATGCCAAGGAGCAATTCACTCAGCTTCTTACTAATATGGACGGCTTTACCGCAGGAACTAAAGAGGGTCAGCTAAAGATTGTTATCGCGGCTACCAACCGTCCCTGGGCGCTCGACAGCGCTATTCTCAGAGGCGGACGCTTTGAAACAAAGATTTATATGCCCCTTCCCGACAATGAGGCAAGAGTTAAGCTCATCTCCGATGCCTTCGGTATGGCAAAGGGCGCTAAGCTCCAAATCCCCGTTGCAGGCGATGTTACAGCAAAGGAGCTTGCTCCTATGTTTGAGGGCTATTCGGGTGCTGATATTAAGGCTGCATGCCGTCAGATCGCTTCAAAGGCGATGATTCGCGAAATTTCAAGCGCAAGAAGCGGAAAGCATGTCCCCGACTGCGTAAAAATGGACGATGTTAAATCCGTTCTTAAGGATTATATCGTTGCGACAACTGATGAGGACATTCTCGGCTTTGAGGCTTACTCAAAGAGCATGAGCGATGGTGCTTATCTTGAAATGATTATTTCCGATATTGAAAAGGATAAAAAGGTTGATTACGCATCACCTCAGGCGCTAAGATGCGCTAAAAAAGAAAAAGAAGCACGCAAAAAAAGAGAAGAATTACTAAAAAAATTAAAGAAGTAATATAGAGGTAAAACGATGAACATTCCAAGCAAGCAAGCCTTTCAGCAGGTTTTTGACACCGCTAAGGAGTATGCAAGAAAAAACGATGCCGATAACTGCCGTGAGCGTCTTATGGCGTTTAAAAGAGGTGTTGTCCTCATTCACGACAACAGTGAAACTATTCTCGAAAAGGCACAGGCTAAGAGCCTTCTTGATAAAATTTCTAATATTATCTACTTAATAGAGCAGAGTGGCGTTACTGATGAGGTTAAGGCGTTTTTTGGGCTTGGTATTCCGTCATCTCCCGTTCAGGGCACTTCTTTTCCCGCAGGCGGCGCTCAATCATCGGATAAGGAGTGGAGTGAGCTTGTCTATGACCGTAGCATTAACGGCGTTGTAACGGTTCATGTCCCGGGTGGCTACGGTACGGGCTTTATTATCAGCGACAAGGGCTATCTTTTGACTAATAACCATGTTGTGGCAACCGACAGGCGCGGTACATATCATAACGAAATTTCAATGAATTTTGACGGCTCGCATAAGTGCTATAATCTGACGCTTATTGATGCTGACCCAACATATGATGTCGCTCTTTGTAAATTCGACCCGAAAAAGCTCCCCTCGTTCGTTTCTCTCCCGTTTATCCCCGATTATTCAACACTTAAAAAGGGTGCGCCCGTTGTCCTTATCGGTAACCCCGTATCGCAGGGAATTGCCCCCTTTACGGGCACGGTAAGCTATACCTGTAATGACGCAGGCGACCTCGTTTATTCCTCTCCCTCTAACCCCGGTTGCTCGGGCGGTCCCGTCCTTGATAGAAACGGCTTTGTGGTCGGAATAAATAAATCCCTTACCGTCAGCGTCGGCGGTGTTAAAACACAAGGCTTTACTAACGCTACCCCCGCTAACCAAATTAAAAAGCTTTTGAAAAAGTGGATGAATGAACATAAGCTTTAACTTATGTTCAACGCTTGCCTTGGCAAGCATATCGTGTCGGCTTGCCGACATATCGAGAGCCGTAGGCTCATATCGAGTTCACGAAGTGAATATATCGACAAAAACTGCTTATTAAAAGTCGATGACCGAAAGTCAATTCATGCGATTTATCTCAATTCATGTGCGTAGCACAATTCATGCACCGTAGGTGCAATTCATGGCGGAGTCTTCGTATCATTCCAATATAATAAAGAATATTGCTCGGGGTGTAAAGATGCAATTTATACCGCACAAAGTCGGCACTCGCCCTCGGGGGCTCCCCGAATGTCACAGTTTAGAAGACTACAAACTCAAATTTATATGATAAAATGTATTTACAAAAATGAATACAAAGGGGTAAAATCCCCAAATCTCAAAGGAGAAATCTATATGAATATTGAACAATTAAGAGAATTTTATGTAACAGCAAGAAACGCAGTTAAAGAGGGTAAGGACGATAGCGTTGCTATTTACAATCTTACAAAGCTTTACGATTATGTAGAAAACCTCTTTGAGCGTGGCTCAATTCTTGACAGAGTTAAGTCAAGAAAGCTTTATGAGGCTCTTGACACTGTTATGAAGCTAATCAAGAAAAACGGTCTTAAGGACGCAACCGTGCTTAAATTCTTCGGTCTTAAGATAGAGGATATTCCTATTGCGAATCCTCCAAAGCCCGAGGACGGAAATGAAAATGATGACGGTCTTAAAATGGCAAGTGATCCGTTTGATTACCTTTCTCCTGTTGATGAGGGCAAGGACGGTGACGGCGATAAGAGTGCTGATGACGGTGACAAGGGCGGTAATGAGGACAAGGCTCAAAATCCCGATTCTGAGGCTGATAACGGTAATGAAAATCCCGATTCAAACGATAAGGCTGATGAGGGCGAGGCAGATGGCTCTGATGGCGATATAAGCCCCGACGAGGACGGAAATGACGACCCCGACCACATCAAGGCTCCCGAAACGCTTGACGACTTTATCGGTCAGGCACATATCGTAGCTCGCCTTAAAAAGGAAATCGCAGTTGCTAAGCAAAAGAATATCAAGCATCTTCAAAATATCCTTCTTTTCGGTGGCAGAGGTCTTGGAAAGTCAACTCTTATGCAAATTCTCGCAAATGAGCTTGGCGTGCGCTTTGAGTGGATTGACGCATCTCAATTCCAAAGCTCTCATACCTCGGAAAAGCAGTTCCTTGCGTTCCTTCAGAACATTTCAAATCTTGATGAGCCCGTGCTTATCGGTATTGATGAAATCCATGCGCTCCCGGGTAAAATTCAGTCATCTCTTTTGACCCTACTCCAAAGCAGAGAGTTCGTTTATATGGATAAAAGCGGTCACAACCACAGAATCCCTATTAAGGAATTTACCTTCGTAGGCGCTACAACTGACCCTCAGGATGTTCTCCCAACTATTAAGGACAGATGTAAAAATCTTACCTTCTATATGCAGGATTATACTCATGATGAGCTTATGCTTATCTTTAAAAGAAAGTTCGCCTCAAAGAAGCTTAAAATCTCTGAGGACCTTATCGAAAAGTGTATTCCAAGATGCCGTTGCTCTATAAGAGAGGTTGAGGCTATCGTTATCGGTCTGCTCACTGAAACTCTCTATATAGGCACAAATACCGTAACTGACGAAATCCTTGAGGCTTACTTTAAAGAAAGAGGCGTTGACGAAATGGGTCTTGAGGCTCAGGATATTGAGGTGCTTCGTGTCCTCGCTTCTGATCCAACAGGAACTATGTCAGCTGATACCCTCGCCTCTAAGCTCGGTATTGATGTTAAGGTTCTGCTTAGCGAGTATGAGCCTTATCTGCTCAAAATTGACTTCATTTCAGTCGTAAACAGAGGTAGATATATCACCGATAAGGGTAGGGCTCACCTTAAGAAAATCGATGGCTCAGGCGATAGTGGCAATACCGAAAATACAAGCAATGATAATGTCAATGGCGAAATCTCCGATTATGAACGCTTTAAGCGTAGCATTAAAAAGGATTAACACTTAGTAGGGAGATTAGTTTCTCCCTACTTTTTCCCCGAGAGCCTCGGGACGCATATGGGGAATAATGGAAATAAGTAGCCATATTGAAACGCTCCCGTAACATTTTTAAATAGGTTAGGTCTACTTTTAGTATACTTTCTTTTTGTTCCTTTTTCTTTGTGTTAAAGAAAAAGGAAGTAATTTAATATTATGGATATAAAGGATATAGCGAATGAGGTGTATAAGGAGCTTGAGGGCAACGAATACACGAAAGAGGAGATAGAGATAGCGCTTGATAACCCGAGTAATATATTCACGGGTGAAGATTTTCTAAGCTTTTTCTTTTTTGATTTTCTCACAAATGAGCAAGCGCAGGAGCTGAAGGGGGAGCTTGATTTATACTTAAATGGCAGAGATAAAATGACATTTAAGGAAATAAAATCAATCATCTTTTCAAAATACTAACTAAAAATAGCCTTAAAAGGGCTATTTTTTATTATAGTTTTCTATATGCCCGCGGGGGCTTCCCCGCCCGAGGCACTCGGGCGGAATGCGGAATGCGGAATGCGGAATGCGGAGTTCGGAATGAAGAATATTGCTTCGTAACGGGTGGAAGCAATTTATACTAAACGAAGTCGGATTTTGCCCGTGGGGGCTCCCCCACAAACAAATGAGCATAAGTTCATATATTTGTTTGAAGGTATGAATTTTTAGTGCCATCTTTGAAAAACGGGCGATTTTTTCGTGATTTTAGGTAATATAAATGTTAATTTTTTGTTAACTTTTATTTTTTAACACCAAATTTTATGACAAATTTTAACCCTTTTTCGCCTCATTTTTCCACATTTTTACCGCATTTTTGCCCCCTTTTTATATGCTTTTTTTCTTTTTCTTGCGCACGCGCGCTACTTATCCACTATTATGCCTGAAACTATTGACATTTATTATTATTTATTATATAATTATATTAAAGTATATCGTGCGCTCGTATGCACGCGACCATATTATTTTGATTATTCGGTTTTTTTTTGTTACTTTTTTTCTTCTCCTAAATGCTTTCACACTCGAAATTTTAATTTCGTTAGTGTGTTGTATGCAGAGAGCAAGGCGAGTCGCAGAAAAAATAAGAGATAACAAATAATTGATTAAAAATAAAAATAGATATATTTAGTATGGTTTCTTTTGTTTTACTTTTCTTCTCCTAAAGAAAAGTAAAGAGAAAAAAACAGGAGAGAAAATATGTTTGGACAATTAAGTGAAATATGGAAGGTAACGAGTGAGATAATAAAATCAAAGACCTCGGACTTTCAATATAATTTATGGTTTGGCGATTGTGAGCTTGTATCGCTTACAGCGAAGGAAGCCACGATAACAACGCCAAGCAACATTATAAGAGATACGATAATGGAGCATTTTTCAGACCAAGTATCTGACGCCTTCAAGGAAACGCTCGGCTTCAATCCAAGGATAATTGTTTTATCAACGGAGAACACGGAGTCCGACCTATCGGGCTCAGCCGTAAGCAAGGCAAATGAGCAGGTAGGCGAGGGGACAAGGAGCAATGTAAAATTAGATGATGATTACAGCGATGAATACACATTTGAAAATTTCGTTGTCGGTGCATCAAATGAATTTGCATATGCGGCAGCAAGGGCAGTAGCGGAAAAGGACCTTGACGACCCCGAAACATTAAGAAAGAACGAATACAATCCATTATTCATATACGGACCAAGCGGAGTTGGTAAAACTCACCTTCTTTACGCGATAACAAACACTATTGCATCGCGCTATCCGCACAAGAAGATAGTATATGTAAAGGGTGAGGAGTTCACAAATCAGCTTATTAAGGCTATTCGTGAAAAGACGACTAACGAATTCAGAGAAAAATACAGAAAAATTGATGTACTTATAATTGACGATATTCAATTCGTTGCAGGCCGTGATGCTACACAGCTTGAGGTTTTCAACACCTTTAATGCGGTATATGAGGAAAGAAAGCAAATCATTTTATCCTCTGACCGTCCACCGCACGAAATCAACACTCTTGAGGACAGACTTAAAACAAGATTTTTAAGCGGACTTTTGGCTGATGTATCGCTCCCTGATTATGACCTCAGGCTTGCTATTCTTCAGGAAAAGGTCAAAAAGAACAATATGTTCCTATCAAGCGAGATTTTAAAATATATCGCTGAGAATATAAGCTCATCTATCCGCCATATCGAGGGCGCAATTAAACGCCTTGGCGCTATTAAGTTCCTTCAGGGCGGTGAGCTTTCTATGGATAAGGTTAAGGAAGCTATTAAGGACTATGTCACCGTCAAGGGTGATGACTCTAAGAAATTTGATGATATCCTAAGCGCGGTTTCTACTAAATACAGCGTTACAAGAGATGATATCTTATCAAGCAAGAGAAATAAGGAAATCGCCTTCGCAAGACATGTTTGTGTTTATATCGCTCGCGAAATTACCTCTCTTTCTCAAGCTCAAATCGCTAAAATCTTGAATCGTGAGCGCTCTACCCTCGTTTCAAGCGAAAAGCTCGTTAAGGACACAATCGCTTCTGACCCTACCGTCGCTTACGATATTAAAGAGCTTATCAGAAATTTACAACAGTAGGTGTGTGTCTACTTTTTCTTTACTGAAAAGAAAAAGTAGCAAAAAGAAAAGGCACTGGGAAAAGGGCAAAAAGGGAAGCCAGCTTTAAACGCTCCCATGCCGAGAGCCTCGGCGGGCAAATGGGGAATGATGCTGACGCAAATTCGGAGTTCGGAATTCGGAGTGATAGTTTAGAATATTGCTCGGGGAGTGCGGAAACGGTTCATACTGAACGATGTCGGAGTTCACCACCCAAGGTACTTGGGGGCTTCGGGGCGTATAGAAGCAGTTTATACTGAACGAAAGCGGATTTTACCACCCGAGGTTCTCGGGCGAGGCACTCGACTTTTTACAGTCGCTCCATACTTACAAAATCAAAAAAATATTTTATCCATTTTAAAGAACATTTTTTAAATGATTTTATAGAAGCAAGTTAAACTAATTAAAATTTGCAAAACAATTCAAAAATCACCCTTATTTAGCCTTAGCGGAAGAATAAAGTCCTGAGAGCCTCAGGTCGCATATGGGGAATGATGGAAATAAGTAGCCATATTAAAACACTCCCATATTATTGAGAACTGCTTCGTAAGTTTTCTAACAACTTATATAAAACTAACTCCTATTCTGCCTGTCGAGGCTTTCTCACTTTTCAAACAATTCATACTAAACGACATCGGATTTTACGACCCGAGGTCCTCGGGCTTTCTTTGTTTATTTCTTTTAATTATTAAAGTAGGAGCAGTAGTAGGGGCGATGGAAATGTAGGAAAACTCTCCCAAGGCTTGATTTTAAGGGATTTTCGACAAATTTTTATCCACATCTAAGTTTGAAAACTATTTCATTATTTTGTGGAAAATTGAACCTCGCCTCGCAAAAATTTTTTCACTTTCTTTCCACTGTTGATAACTTTTCGTGGATAACTCGTTTTTACCTATTCCTCATCTACATTTTCACCATTGTGGATAAATGTGGACAACTCCATTTTCCACTTGTGGATAAGATTAGTTATGTGTGGAAAGAGGAGCCCTACTTTTTCTTTACTGAAAAGATTCTTTCACACTTGAAAGCTTGCTTTCATTAGTGTGTTGTATGCATGCGACCAAAGGGAGTCGCTAAAAGTAGCAAAAAGAAAAGACACTGGGAAAAAGGGAAAAAGGGTAGCCAGCTTGAAACGCTCCCATACCGAGTACCTCGGCGGGTAAATAGGAAATAATGAAAATAAGCAGCTGGCTTGAGACGCGCCCATATTATACGGTTGATTAAAAATAAAAATAAATATATTCAGTATGGTTTCTTTTTTGGTACTTTTTTCTTCTCCCAAAGAAAAAAGTATGTACAAAGAAAGAACCTCAAAGGAGAAAAAAATGGTAGTAAATTTTGACAGAGACACACTAATAAACGCGTTAATACCTGCGACATTTGCGGTAGCGGGAAAGAACACGATGGCAACTCTTGAGAGCGTACATCTTGTATGCACAGAGGACGGCAAATGCAAGATAGAAACACAGGACCTTGAGAAGGGCTTCAGGACATTTATAATAGCCGATGTAATAGAGGAAGGCGACATACTAATCAACGCAAACAAGCTCTTGCAAATAATCAAGGTAATGCCGGCAGGGGACATCAAGATAAGCGTAACTGACAATCTCACGGCGAGAATAGAGTCAGGCGCATCGCACTTTGACATCAAGGCAATAGCTGGCGATCAATTCCCGCCGTTGCCCGAGCTAAGAGGCGACCGTGGCTTTGTAATCAAGCAAAGCATGCTAAGAAAGTTTGTAAACAGAGTATACTTTGCGATAGGACAAAACGACGCGCGTCCTGTATTCAACGGAGCATTTTTCCATATCACCGACGACAAGATGCTGATTGTAGCATGTGACGGCAACCGACTTGCATACTGTGAGAAGGAGATTGCGCTTGAGAATAAGAACAGTAGCGGAATGAGCCTCAATCTTAGATTTATCGTACCCGGCAAGGTGCTTAGCGACATTATCAAGATGACAAAGGACACAGACGAGCCGATAGATATCCGTCTTACAAGAAGATATATTATATTCACCTTTGGCGAATATATGTATCTTGCAAAGATGATAGATACAGAATATATTGACTATAACAGAATATTGCCACAAAATAATAAGATAATAACATATCTTGACTCAGCAACACTTCGCTCTGCGCTTGAAAGAAGCTCACTGATAGTAGAGGACCGCTTGGCAGGAAGCATAAGAGCATATGTAAAATTCATAGTAGAGGGTGAAAATCTTCAGGTATCAACAACGAGCGCAAACGGAAATGTATTTGATACAATCCCCGTACGCCGTGAAGATGACGGACAAATCACAATAGGCTTCAACTGTAAATTCATGCTTGACGCATTAAAGGTCTGTGATGATTGTGAAATCAAGATGTCATACGATAATCCTCTCCGTGGCGTGCTTATTGAGCCACAGGATAAGGAGGATGCGATTTATAAGTATTTCGTAATGCCAATCCGAATGAATTCTTAGTGGTTTATAACGGCGTTATACTGCGTTGGGCTTCAACCGCGACCTCGACTATAAGAACCCGACCTATCGTTCTTGCGAACGGATTGCATTGCAATTCGCAAAAATCAAATAGCATTTTTGCGGTCGGAACCTTGTTACTCGCATTGCTCGTAATAAATAAAGATAGCCTTCGCCCGCGGTTTCCAGTCCGCCTTGCCTAACTTGTTCTAAACGCACTAAGAAACAGCCTTCGGGTTTTTGAAAAAGCAAGTATAACGGCGTTAATCTGCGTTGCTCCTCGTTCACGACCTCAATGTACGCCAAAAGTACATTTTCGCCCGTGAACTGCGGTTAAGTGACACTCCAAGAACGCGAGCAAAAGCGAAGCGCGATTGGCATAGTGGAACTTATGCATGCGAACGAAGTGAGTCGTAGCGCCTTGTCTTGCTTGTTCTGAAAGCCTATGAGCGCCTTCGGATTTTTGAGAAATAAACGCGCTAAGAAATATCCGTTGGATTTTTGGGAAAGCAAGTTGGATTTTTGAAAAAATTACAAATAGTTTTATTTTAGTTTGGTTTCTTTTTGCTACTTTTTCTTCTCCTAAAGAAAAAGTAGGCTTATATGATAATTAAAAGTATAGAATTAACGACATTTAGGAACATAGAGGGGGAGAGGATAGAATTTTCCCCGACGGTAAATGTTATACACGGGGCGAATGCTCGGGGAAAGACGAACATAATTGAGGGCATCTACTTATTTGCGCGGGGCAAGAGCTTTCGTGCATTTAAGGACAAGGAGCTAATCAAGTTTGACTCAGATGTTGCGTACGCCTTAATGGAATATGCTCGCGGAGAAGAAACGAGCAAGCTTGGAGTAAGGATAGCGAAGAATGCGGCGAAGGCGTTTTACAAGGACGGGAACAGAGTCCAGCGCACGGCTGATGTAATAGGCGAGTTCAGGGCGGTATTATTTTGCCCATCTCATCTTGGGATTATAAGTGATGCGCCATCAGTTAGGCGAAACTTTCTTGATGTTGCGATTAGCCAGCTAAAGCCGATATACATAAAGCTCCTTGCGAGGTATAACAGTGTAATCGCATCAAGAAACGCGATACTCAAAATGGAGCCTGCCGAGAGGGCGAATTACCGTGACATGATAGACTTTTACTCAGGCGAGCTTGCGACGCTTTGCGCGGACATAGCCGATGTAAGGCAGGAATATGTAAGGAAGCTTGATTTTTGGGTAAAGCAATTCTTTGAGCAAATGACAGAGGGCAAGGAAGTGCCGAGCATAACATATGAAACGAATGCCGAGGGCGCGGACTTTGACACACGCGAGAGCTTAAAGGACAGATATCTTTCCCTGCTTACCAAAAATCTCGAAAGAGAGATGAGATACGGGGCGACGGCGTACGGAATACATAAGGACGACCTTAAAATACTGATAAACGGCAAGGAAGCGCGCTTTTACGCCTCACAGGGACAGCAAAGGTCGCTTGCGCTTGCAATGAAGATGGCAGAGGGTGAGATTTCGCGCGAGGAAACGGGGGAATATCCTGTATTTCTGCTTGACGATGTACTTAGCGAGCTTGACCCGACAAGGCGCAAATATGTATTGTCAAATATAAATAATAGACAGGTAATAATCACCTCATGTGAGCCGAACTATTTTGCCGAGACAGAGGCAAGCTTCATACCGAGGTAAGCGATGTTTGTTCACTTGGGAGATAATAAAACGGTAAGAAAAAAGGATATAGTAGCGGTGCTTGACCTTGACACATCAACCGTGTCAGTGCATACAAGAGCCTATCTTGCGAGCGCACAAAGGGAAGGGCGAGTAAAAACGCTCGGTAATGACCTGCCGAAGTCCTTTATAATAATGAGAGATAAAACGGTGTATTTGAGCCCGTTTAATACATCAACAATTAAATAACCGGGGACGCCCCCGGAGGCACTCGAATGCGGAACAATGCTTCGCAAATGCGGAATTCGGAATGCGGAGTTCGGATGAGCGTACACCCCAAGAACACGAGCCTTGGCGAAGTGCGATTGGCTGGTGGTAGCCATGCATGCGACCGTAGGGAGTCGCAGTGAGGAATGAATTACTCGATATGTTTGCTGACACAAACTCGATATGTCCCGTTGGGACTCGATATGTTGCTTGCGCAACGCGATATGGCTAACGCCGTGAAGAGTCGGGGAGTATGGAAACAATTCGTACTAAACGATGTCGGAGCTTACCCCCTGCGGTCCGCAGATTGTCCGTTTTGTCCGTATTTATGTGATAAAATATACCAAAGAGGCTCGGGTGGGAAACGGGAGCTATTACAAGCGCACGGACAGCTTAAAGCGCTTTCGTATAAATAATTTAATATATAAAATCAATCTAATAATTTTTTTCAGGTTACTTTCTTTTTGTTTTCCTTTTTCTTTTGTCAAAGAAAAAGGGAAAGAATTAAAAAATTTATGCCAAATGGCGAGAGGATAAAAAGATGATGGAAGAAGAAAAGGTATATGGCGACGAACAGATACAGGTCCTTGAGGGTCTTGAAGCGGTAAGAAAAAGACCGGGCATGTATATAGGTACGACCTCAATAAGAGGACTCCACCACCTTGTATATGAGATAGTAGACAACTCCATAGACGAGGCGATGGCGAGCTTTTGCGACAAGATAGAGGTAGTATTGCACCCAGACGGAAGCGTATCGGTACAGGATAACGGCCGTGGCGCACCTGCGGGAGTAAACGCAAAGACGGGACGCCCCACGCTTGAGGTAATATTTATGGTCCTCCACGCCGGCGGAAAGTTTGGCGGAGGCGGATATAAGATTTCGGGAGGACTTCACGGAGTAGGAGCGAGCGTAGTAAATGCTCTGTCCGAATGGCTCGAGGTAGAAAACTGCCACGACGGCAAGAGATACACCGAGCGCTTTGAATACGGAAAGGTAGCCCGTGACTTTAGATGCGAGGGCGACGCACCCGAGGGCAAGCACGGCTTGTATGTACGCTTCAAGCCCGACGCAAGCATTTTTGAGGAAGTAGTATTTGACTATGATACGCTTCTTACAAGACTAAGAGAGCAAGCATTTCTCAATGCAGGAATAAGAATAGTATTCCGTGATGAAAGAAAAAAGATAGAGATAGAAAACGAGGACGGCACAAGGAGCGAGGGCTACCGTGAAAACGACCTTTGCTACGAGGGCGGAATTAAGGAGTTTGTAACATATGTAAACAACCTTAAGCACGCAACAATGGTCCATGATGAAATAATTTATATGAAGGCGGAGAAGGGCGATATTACTGCCGAGGTCGCAATGCAGTATAACGACACCTATACCGAGAGCATAATCACCTTTGCGAACAACATGTCAACAATTGACGGCGGTACGCACGAGGTAGGATTTAAGAACGCACTTACGAAGGTAACGAATACCTACGCAAGAAAGCTTGGACTTTTGAAGGAAGCAGACGCAAATTTAAAGAGCGAGGATACCCGAGAGGGACTTACCGCCATTGTATCCGTAAAGCTCCCCGACGCGCAATTTGAGAGCCAAACAAAGGCAAAGCTTGGAAATAGCGAGATAAGGACAATCGTTGATAATATCGTGGTAGAAAAGCTCACAGAATTCTATGAAGAAAATCCCGATATTGCAAAGAGCGTAATAGGAAAGGCATGTGAGGCTGCACGAGTAAGAGAGGCAGCGAGAAAGGCAAGAGATCTTGCCCGCCGTAAGGATGTCTTTGGCGGAAGCGCGCTTCCCGGAAAGCTTGCCGACTGTCAGGACAGAAGAAGCGAGTATACCGAGCTGTTCCTCGTAGAGGGAGATTCTGCGGGCGGAAGCGCAAAGGACGGACGCGACAGCAGATTCCAAGCGATTTTGCCACTCAGAGGTAAGGTTCTGAATGTAGAAAAGAGCCGAATTGATAAGGTGTATTCAAACGAGTCGCTGATTCCTATTATTCAAGCCCTTGGCTGTGGAATAGGCGAGGAATTTGACTCAGCAAAGCTAAGATACGGAAAAATCATCATTATGGCGGATGCCGATGTAGACGGAAGCCATATTCAGGTGTTACTTCTTACATTCTTCTTCAGACATATGCGTCAGCTGATTGACGACGGACATATTTATCTTGCGAAGCCCCCGCTATATAAGATAACAAAGGGCAAAATCGAGAGATATGCGTTCAGCGATGAGGAAAGAGATAAAATCTTTGAGGAAATCGGTGGCGGTCAAGCAGAGCGCTATAAAGGTCTTGGAGAAATGGATAAGGAACAGCTTTGGGAAACAACAATGGACCCGAACACAAGAACCATTATAAAGGTAGATATCGGCGATGCAATGAAGTGCGATGAGGTCTTTTCACTCCTTATGGGCGATAAGGTTGAGCCAAGGCGTGAATTTATTGAAAAGAATGCACGATTTGTAGAAAATTTAGATATTTAAGGGCTGATAAGCGTCGAACTTCTTCGTTGGGCTTCAACCACGACCTTGACTATCGTAAAGATAGCCTTCGCCCGTGGTTTCCAGTCCGCCTTGAATTTCTCGCTTCTAAGACCCTTAAACAGGCCGTTGGATTTTAGTTGCAAAACGGCGTTAAGTTCACTTTAATAACAGATAGACCTTACTTTCTTTTTGACTTACTTTTTCTTTTGTCAAAGAAAAAGTAAAAATAAACAGGAGAAACAAAAATGGCAGATAAAGAACACAATGTGCTCGATTATGAAAATATCGAGCAAATGATAGTAAACCGCAACATTGAGTCAAGGGTGCAGGAGGCATTTCTTGAGTATTCAATGAGTGTAATTGTATCTCGTGCGCTACCTGATGTACGAGATGGAATGAAGCCCGGACAAAGGCGTGTAATGTACGCTATGTACGAGGACCATCTGACCTCTGACAAGCCGTTCAGAAAATCGGCAACGACGGTTGGTAATGTGCTTGGTAGATATCACCCACACGGTGACCAAGCGGTATACGGAACGATGGTAAGAATGGCACAGCCCTTCTCGCTAAGGCATCCGCTTATAGACGGACACGGAAACTTCGGTAATGTTGACGGTGACGGCGCAGCTGCATACCGTTATACCGAGGCGAGAATGTCCAAGCTTGCAAACGAGCTTATGGCGGACATAGAGAAGGATGTAGTTGACTTCGTGCCGAACTTTGACAACTCACGAAAGGAGCCAACTGTTCTGCCGTCAAGATTTCCGAATGTGCTTGTAAACGGAAGCGTAGGAATTGCGGTAGGTATGGCTACCAACATTCCGCCACACAACCTTGGAGAGGTAATTGACGGAACAATCCATCTGATTGACAACCCCGAGGCAAGCGTTGAGGAAATGATGGAGTATGTAAAGGGTCCCGACTTCCCGACCTTTGCCACAATTTACGGCAGGCGCGGAATTATTGACGCCTATACCACAGGTAAAGGACGCGTTACCGTGCGCTCAAAGGCTGAGTGCGAGGAGGACCATCACCGCATAGTAGTTACCGAAATTCCTTATATGGTAAATAAGAGCCAGCTGATTGAGAAGATGGCTGACCTTGTAAAGGATAAGAGAATAGAGGGAATTACGGGCATTCGCGATGAGAGTGGCCGTGCGGGAATGAGAATAGTAATTGAGTGTAAGAGGGACGCAAACCTTCAGGTAATACTCAATCAGCTATATAAGAATACACAGCTTCAGGACACCTGCGCTATGAATATGCTCGTTTTGGTAAATGGCGAGCCAAAGACCCTTGGACTTCGCGAAATCCTTGGCGAGTACATCAAATTCCAAGAGCAGGTTGTTGAGCGCCGTACACGCTTCGACCTCAAGAAGGCGCAGGCAGAGGCGCATATCTATGAGGGCTATAAGATAGCCATTGATAACATAGATGAGGTAATTTCCATCATTCGCTCAAGTGAAAGCACACAGGTGGCTAAGGAGCGCTTGAAGGATAGGTTCCTTCTCTCAGATGAGCAATCACAGGCGATTGTTGATATGACCCTTGGCCGTCTTAGCGGTATGGAAAGACAAAAGGTTGAGGACCGCTTGGCGAAGCTCCACGCAACAGTTAAGGAGCTGAACGAAATCCTTGCCGACCCTGCAAGAATTAGAGAAATTATCAAGAGCGAGCTCGAGGAAATCAAGAGAAAATACGCCGATGAGCGCCGTACAGAGATAATCGACAGCGAGGACGAGATTGACCTTGAGGACCTTATTGAGCGTCACGAGTGCGTAATTACGCTTACAAACTCGGGCTATATCAAGAGAATTCCTGCCGATACCTACGAGGCACAGCACCGTGGCGGTAAGGGACTTATCGCAATGGGAACAAAGGATGAGGACTTTATTGAAAACATCCTTGTTGCAAATTCACACGCACATCTTCTTATGTTTACCGATAACGGTAAGATTTTCGTAAGAAAGGTATATAGAATTCCCGAAAGCTCACGCACCGCAAAGGGCTCTAACCTTATCAACCTCATTGAGATTGAAAAGGGCGAGAAGGTAACCGCAATGATTCCTCTTATGGAGTTTGAGGAAAACGAATACCTTGTAATGCTCACACGCAAGGGCGTAATCAAGCGCACACGCGTAAAGGAATACGAATATCAGCGTAAGGGCGGAAAGATAGCAATTAACCTCGATGAGGGTGATGAGCTTATTTTCGTTGGACATACAAAAGGAAATAGCGATATTCTCATCGCAACCAAGAACGGACAGGGCGCACGCTTTAATGAAAATAAGGTTAGCGTTGTCGGCAGAACAGCGAGGGGCGTACGCGGTATTGACCTTCGTGATGACGATGTTGTTTGCGGAGCAGTTATCGTTGATGAAACAAAGCAGCTTCTTACCGTTACCGAAAACGGCTTTGGTAAGAGAAGCGAATTCAGTGACTTTGAGGCGAGAAATCGCGGTATTTTCGGCGTACGCGCTCATAATATCAGCGATAAGACAGGTAAGCTTGCGACAATCGGCGCAGTTACCGAGGAAGATGACATTATGGCAATCACCGATGGCGGTGTAGTAATCAGAACACATGTAAGCGAGGTTCCTGTTTATAATAGGAGCGCAAGCGGTGTTCGCGTTATGAGAATTGCCGAGGGCTCAAAGGTTGCTAAAATGACCTTTACCGCCCGTGAGGACGATGAAGCCGAGGGCGGGGCTACCGATGTAAACGGCGAAAATGCGACAGAGGGTGCGGTAAATGCTGAGGCGGTTGCTGATGTAAGCGCAGAGGCACAGGCTCCCGATACAGCCGAGGGCGCGCAGGTAAGTGAAAAGCCCGATGGCGAAAACGAGTAATTTTAGGCTATGAAATTACGAAAAATCAAACACATATTAAAAATTACAATTCTTTGCATAGCAGTGCTTGCACTTGTCTTGCCCGCTACCTCGTGTAGCAGGCAGGACGATGCGCAAAGCGCCGAAATAGTCAAGGACCTTATTGAGCGCTCCTATACCTTAAATGTGGTTTACTACGGTACGGGCTTGCCCATTGATGAGGAAAAGCACATTGAGGGCGAGTATTATGAGGTCGCGTCGGATGCGCCGTTTAGAATACGCAACGATTTAATCGTTGAAACAAAGGCGGTCTTTTCAAGGGAGCTTGCCGAAGGCTTGCTCGGTGCGTATCTTGATGGCTATTCAAATATGGGCGTTGTTGTCTATGCAAGGTATTTGACAGGACCTGATGGCTACTTGACAGCATATAAGGGATACGATAATGTGAGTGATGAAATCACAAAATACGATACATCAACGGTCCAAATCATTAAAAATAGGAAAAATAAGATAGTCGCGAGCGTTTCAACCGCTGACGGAAGTGAAAAAATAGAGGTAACCCTCATTTACGAAAACGACGCTTGGCGAATTGACTCACCGACGCTATAAGGGTCACTTCGTGACACGATATGCCCTTGCGGGCGTGAAATATTCAAATTAAAAAAATAAAAGGCAATGCAGGCGGTCAAGGAAAAACGGACACATTCCGAATTCCGCACTCCGCACTCCGCATTTGCCTCTTGGAGGCATTAGATGGCAAAAAAAGTAGTAAAAGCAGATAAAAAGGGCACAGGTGCTGACCTTAGCGCCGAGGCTCAAAGAAAAAAAGCGCTTGAAACGGCGATAGCGCAAATTAAGAAGGAGAATGGCGAGGGCTCAATCATTCGCTTGGGCGACGCACCAACCATCAAAATCAGCGCAGTTTCAACAGGCTCGCTCACGCTTGACTTAGCGCTCGGCGTTGGCGGACTTCCAAAGGGAAGAATTATAGAAATTTACGGACCTGAATCCTCAGGTAAAACGACAATAGCGCTCCACTCGGTAGCGGAATGTCAAAAGCAGGGCGGAACTGCCGCGTTTATAGATGCGGAGCATGCGCTTGACCCTGTGTACGCAAAGGCAATCGGCGTAAACACTGATGAGCTTTTGGTATCTCAACCCGATAACGGTGAGCAGGCACTTGAAATTGCCGAGGCACTTATCAATTCGGGCGCGGTTGATATTATCGTAATTGACTCCGTTGCGGCGCTCGTTCCTCAGCAGGAAATTGAGGGCGGTATGGGAGATAGCCATATGGGCGTTCAGGCAAGGCTTATGTCGCAGGCGCTCAGAAAGCTCACAGGCGCAATCAATAAATCAAATTGTATTCTTATCTTCATTAACCAGCTAAGAAGCAAAATCGGCGTAATGTACGGCAACCCCGAAACAACGACGGGCGGTAATGCGCTTAAATTCTACGCATCGGTTAGAATTGATATAAGAAAGAGCGAAACGCTCAAAAACGGAAGCGAAGCATACGGTAACCATGTAAAGGCAAAGGTAGTTAAAAATAAGGTTGCCCCACCGTTTAAGGTTGCGGAGTTTGATATTTTGTACGGCTCGGGAATTTCCAAGTCAACCGAAATAATTGACCTCTCAATAGAGCTTGGCATCGTTGAAAAGAGTGGCTCATTCTTCTCCTACGGAGATATGAAAATCCAAGGTAAGGACAAAACAAAGGCATACTTCGAGGCAAATCCCGAAATTATGGCAGAGCTTGAGGAAAAAATCAAGCAAAAGCTCCAAAACGGCGAAGGCGGAGAAGGTGGAGATACGGATTTTGACCTTCCGGTAGATAATGATGAGTTTGATCTTTCCGCGCTCGGCATAGAAGACTAGTTTTGGGCTTTGATAACTTCGTTATGCGTCGTTACTAAATCCCCCTACGACCTCGGAGTATATAAATACACCTTCGCCCGTAGGGTGATTAGAGCCTAGCCTAACTCGTTCTGAAACCCCAAAACCACGCCGTTGGATTTGAGAAAAGCGGTTCTGAAAGCGCCAAAACACGCCGTTGGAATAAAGAAATTTGGACTTCATTCCGAACTCCGCATTCCGCATTCCGCATTTGCGAAAGCACCACGCTGACGGATTGAAAAATCAAAAATAACTTAGATAAAAAACCAAGAAAAACAAAACCACATGCCCAAGGGTTGGGCAAATTTGACCCGAAGGGTCGCAAAGGAAGCTTATGGATAAAATCTACTATAAGATTGAAAAAATTAAGAAAACACTGCAGGGATATGTGCTTTACATTTCCTCATCTCTTGGCTCAAGCTTTGAGATGCCCATTTCTCCCGATCAATATGACAGGTTTGACCTTGATCAAGGGGAAATCATTGATGATGAGCATTTTCTCAAGATAAGAGAGGAGCATCTCTTTGACAATGCTCGCCGACACGCATTTTCCATTCTCTCCTATGGAGAAAACAACAAGAAAATGCTTGTTATGAAGCTTCAGAAGCAGGGCTTTTCAAGAGAGCTTTGCGAAAATGTTGCGCTCTATATGGAGCATCGCGGATACATTGATGAGAAAAAGCAAATGGGTCTTTTAATTGACACATATCTGAAGAAAAAATACGGAAAAATTAAAATAGTTGAGGAGCTTATTTCCAAGGGCTACATCAGAAAGGATGTTTTTGAGTACACTAAAGAGGCGCTTAAGGACATCAACTTTGCCGAAAACTGCGCTTGGATTTTGGAGCACAAGTACAATCCGCTTCCCTCTGAGGCGGTTGAAATCCAAAAGATGATGCGCTCGCTTATGAGCTACGGCTACGGTGCGGGTGAAATCAAAGAGGCGATCAGGATTTTTCAATCCGCCGAATAAGCAAATCAACTGAAAAAGAGGAATATTTATGCTAAAAATAGGCTTTGTGTCGCTCGGCTGTCCTAAAAATCAGCTTGACACGGAGGTTATGCTCGGTCATATCGCTGAGGCGGGCTATGAAATTACGCCCGATGAAACCGAGGCGGATATTGTCGTTATCAACACCTGCGCCTTTATTGAGGAAGCAAAAAAAGAGGCTATTGATAACATTCTTGACATTGCGTGGCTAAAGGAGCATAACAATTTAAAGGGAATTATTGTCACAGGGTGCTTAGCGGAGCGCTACCGTGAGGAGGTAGAGCGAGAAATGCCCGAGGTTGACGCTGTGCTTGGCACGGGAAGCGTGCATAGCATTGTCAGCGCTATTGAGGCAGTTGAGCGTGGCGAGAGGTTTTCGGAGTTTAAGGACAAAAACGAGGTCGCCCTCGGCGGTGACCGAATTGTTACCACGGGAGATGCCATGGCATACCTTAAAATCTCTGAGGGCTGTAACAACAGATGCACATATTGCGCCATTCCCGACATTCGCGGAAAATTCCGTTCACGCCCGATTGATGATATTATAAAAGAGGCGAATGAGCTTGTTTCGGGGCTTGGAATTAAGGAGCTTGTCGTTGTAGGACAGGACACCACCGCATACGGTATTGACCTGTACGGAAAATACGCCCTTGCCGAGCTGCTTCACCGCCTTGCCGAGGAAACAGATGTAAAATGGATAAGGATTTTATATTGCTACCCCGACAAGATAACCGATGAATTGATTGATGAATTTAACAAAAACGAAAAGCTCGTAAAATACATAGACCTGCCCATTCAGCACATCAGCTCAAAAATTCTTAAGAGAATGAACAGGCGCGGTAATGGGGAGCTTGTGCGTAGCGTGATTAAGAAATTACGCACACAGGTTGAGGGCATTTCCATTCGCTCAACCGCTATTGTCGGCTTCCCCGGTGAGACCGAGGAGGACTTTTTGGAGCTTTGCGAGTTTATAAAAGAGGCGAAATTTGACCACTTCGGCGCATTCACCTATTCAAGAGAGGAGGGCACGCCTGCTTACGACTTTGATGACCAAATAGATGAGCAGGTAAAGCAGGATAGATACGACATTCTAATGTCGCAACAGCTTGAAATCAGCGAAGCGCTTCTTAAAGAGAAAATAGGCAAGAAAATGACCGTGCTTGTAGAGGCGTTTGACCCCGTAAGTGAGGCATATAGTGCCCGTAGCGCCGACAACGCCCCCGATATAGACGGAAAGGTGTTTATTAGCGCACGAAAGGGCGCGCTTGCCGAGGGCGAGTTTATTGAGGTGGAGATTATAGATGCTCTCGACTACGACTTAATCGCAGTTCTCGGTCGTTGATGACTGCGTTATACTGCGTTGCTCCTCAATGTCGACCTTGACGCACGCAAAGTGCGCCTGCGCCCGCCATTTCCGGTGCGCCTTGTCTAACTTGTCCTGAACGACCGATAACACGCCTTCGGATTGAAAAGGCAAAAATAAATCTTTTGATATATTTTCTTTTTGTTTTACTTTTTCTTCTATTAAAGAAAAAGTAAAGGAAAGGTGGTTACTATGAATTTACCAAACAAATTAACAATGCTAAGGGCGATACTTGTGCCTGTATTTATGGCATGTATGCTCTACATCAAAAATCCGCTTGTATGCGGACTTGTTTCGGCGGTAGTATTTGGAATTACCGCATTTACCGATATGCTTGACGGAAAGATTGCAAGAAAGCACAATCTTGTAACGAATTTCGGCAAGTTTATGGACCCGCTTGCTGACAAATTTATGGTATTTGCGGCGCTTTTAGTTCTCACTGTAAAAAGCACAGGTGCTTTACAGCAGGTAATGATTTGGGCAAGCGCAATCGTATTCCTTCGTGAGCTTGGAGTTACCTCAATCCGCCTTGTATGCGCAAACAGCGAGGTTGGCGTAGTTGCCGCATGCTGGTTTGGAAAGTGCAAGACAGTTACGCAGATTGCCGCAATATTAGTGCTTATCCTTGAGCCTGTGTTTATGCTTTATGTATTTGACACGAAATTTATCGCATCGTACATTCTCGTATTTGCAATGCTTGTAATGACCATCGGCTCGGGAATTGACTATCTCAAAACCTACTGGAGCGTTCTTAGCAAGGATAAATAATTCCGTAAGCGAAGCAAGAAAATCTTATAGAAAAAAGGGGCTGTCACCGTTGTAACAGCTCCTTTTGCTTTGCTTTTGGGCTAAGAAAAGCGCTCCTATAATATGTAGATTTAAAACACGCCTTGAAATATCGCTTTTTTTGTGCTACAATAAAATAAAGAGAAAAAAGGGGGAGCGCAAATGAAACGACTTTTACTTGGGATATGTGTCGCATTTTTGCTAATTTTCGTGCTTGTGTCCTGCGGTGAAAAGCAGGAAATCGTTGTCAAGTACGAGGCAGGCGAGGGTGGAACAATCGTTGGAATGATATATCAATCTAAGTTTTCAAATGAAAGAGTTTTATTTGAGGCGGTTGAGGCAAAGCCAAACGACGGCTATCAGTTCGTTTGCTGGAGCGACGGTCTTGGCGAGGCGAGAAGACAGGATGAGCTATCACTTAGTGCCACATTTACCGCAACCTTTGAAAGATTACCCCTTACAATAGAGTATAAGGCAAGCGAGGGCGGATATGTTGAGGGCGAGGCAAGTCAAACCCTAAATCAATACGAAAACACCGCCGAGGTTGAGGCAATAGCGAGCGAGGGCTACCTCTTTGTCACTTGGGACGATGGCAACACCAACCCCAAAAGGAGCGATATTGTAACCGAAAGTCGCACACATACCGCCATATTTGAAAAAATCCCCACCGCAACAATTCATTATTCCGCTACCGAGGGTGGACATGTCACGGGCGAGCGTGAGCAAACAGTCGTAATCGGTGAAAGGACCGCCCCTGTGCGCGCAGTTGCAAGCGAGGGCTACCGATTTATGGGCTGGAGCGATGGTAATTTGTCACCCGAGAGGCGAGATGCCCCCGAGGCAGACTTCACATATACTGCAATTTTCCATAGATATTATAACATTACTGTATCATCAAATAACACCGACCTTGGCACGGTCAGCGGAGAGCTTTCACAGACTGTTGCCGATGGCGAGAATATGAGCGTTGTTACCGCAACCGCCACAAGGCAGGGCTATAAGTTCCTTTGCTGGTCAACGGGAGATACATCGCCCACTCTTTCAATAACTCCAAGCGACGACCTTGACATTAAGGCAATCTTCGTTGAGGACAGCCGAGAGCTTCCTGTTTTGTCCATAAATACCGAGGGCTTTGCCCCTATCGTGTCAAAAGAGGAATATCTTAATTGCACCGTCAACGCCACAAACATTGAGAATATGCTCTTTGATGAGGTTGCGCAGGTGCGTGGCAGGGGTAATACCTCGTGGGAGGAGTCCGATAAAAAGCCATATAAGCTAAAATTCAACTCTAAGGTTGACCTTTTCGGCCACGGAGAGGCGAGGGATTGGACCCTCATTCCAAACTATACCGATAAGAGCCTTGTGAGGAACTACCTTGCGTATATGACCGCTAAGGAGCTTTCGCACCTTGGTGAAACAACAGGCGTTACTCTTGTTGAGCTTTGGGTGAATTACGAATACAGGGGCGTGTATTTGCTTTGCGAGCAAATCGAGGTGGCAGAGGACCGTGTTGATGTCACAAAGAGCTACGCCTCAACCGATACAGGCTACCTAATTGAGCTTGACGGAAGAAATGACGGCATCGGCTTTAAGATAAAAACGACCCTTGCGTGCAATCAAGGCGCTGAGGGTACGGAATACGAGCGCTCATATGTCGTAAAATTCCCCGATCCCGATAGCGAGCTATTTAAGCAGGAGTATATTGACTACATAAGGACATATATTGAGAGATGTATGCGTGTGCTTGAAGCTGGAAGCGACTATGAGGCGGTTTGCGAGCTTATTGATGTTGACTCATTTGCGCAGGCGTATATCATCTTTGAGCTGTTTCGTGGCGCAGATGTTGGTTGGTCAAGCTTCTTTATCCATAAGGACGCAGGTGGCAAGATGGAGTGCGGACCTGTGTGGGATTTTGATAGGGCAGTTGGTAATATTGATTATAATAGAGATGCTCTAAATATTGACAACCTGTATGCGAAAAATAATAATGAGTGGTTTTACGGACTGTTCAAATTTGATGAGTTCAAGGCGCTCGTGACGAAATATCTTCACGAGTATAAAAGCA
The DNA here is from genome assembly GCA_017466455.1 of Clostridia bacterium. The sequence continues at coordinate 28,510 of JAFTUD010000022.1, read as the reverse complement.
CAATAGAGGCGACCCTGTCCGAGGAATTTAACTATATCCTTTCGTGTCCGCAAGCGTTCAATCGCAACTTTGAAAAATGGGATATTTTGAATATCTATGTCCGCCCAAATTGCTCCGATATGGTAAAAATCAAAACATGGGAGGGGCAGGTCGGCTATGTCCGTGACTACCTCGCTAAATCTCTTGAATATATGCTTTCGCAATACCCGAATTCGTAGAATGGTGCTGATGCAAGTTCGGAATTCGGAATTCGGAGTTCGGATGCGCGCACACCCCAAGAGTTCAAGCGACGCGAAGAACGATTGGCTGGTGGTAGCCATGCACGCGACCGAAGGGAGTCGCAATGCGGAACGGTGCTATCGCAAGTGCGGAATTCGGAGTTCGGAATGCGGAATGAAGAATATTGCTTCGTAGTGTACGGAAGCAATTCAGAATGCGGAATGCGGAGTTCGGAATTCGGAGTGATAGGTTAGAATATTGCTCGGGGCGTGTAGAAACAATTTATACTAAATAAAGTCGGATATTGCCACCCGAGGCACTCGGGCAAAAAAACAGCCACATATGTGGCTGTTTTTGTGTTTTTATTGATGTTATGATCATTTTACAAGAGCCGAGAGCATAATCTTCGCACTTGCCACATTAGTAGCAAGAGGAATTGATTGAACATCGCAAAGGCGCAAAAGCGCGCTTACATCGGGCTCGTGAGGCTGAGAGGTAAGTGGGTCGCGAAGGAACACAATAAGGTCGAGCTTACCCTCGGCAACCATAGAGCCGATTTGTTGGTCGCCTCCAAGCGGACCGCTTTTCATTCTATTAACCGCAAGTCCCGTTTCGCCCATTACAAGCGTGCCCGTCGTACCGGTAGCAAAAAGCTCATGGTGCGAAAGCACATCCTTATATTCGATGGCGAGCTTAATCATTTCGTCTTTTTTCTTGTCGTGTGCAATTAAAGCTATTCTCATTTTTTTGAGTGGTGTTTTAGCCGTTGATGACGGCGCAATACTGCGTTGGGCTTCAACCATGACCTCGGAGTATGTAAATACACCTTCGCCCACGGTTTCCAGTCCGCCTTGTCTTGCTTGTCCTGAACGGCTAAAATGTGCCGTTGGATTTTTCAAGGACTAAAACACGGTTTCCTTTCATATTATTTTAATTTTAATATTTGGAAGAAGTTGCTTGCTCCTAACCATTTAAAACCATCAAGGCTTCTTTGGTGGGAGCGCGCTCATTTCCTCCTTTTACATTGTTATTTGTCTTATTTTATTTCGCTTTCTTTTGCCTTACTTTTCTTTTGCTAAAGAAAAGTAAGAATACATCACAATCCCCCGTCAAATCTCGCAGGTGAGAGAGATTTCGGAGTTAGATGTTTCATAGATATCGCCGTTTGGCAGGTAGATTACCTTTCTTACATCGGGGTTAGATTTCACATGGATAGTGAAGGTATCGCCTTGCTTTTTCCACGAAACGAAGATATCACCGCCGATAGAGGACACAGTGCCTCTTGCGCTATCACGGTTTTTGATATACGGCTTAATTGAAACAGATTTTTCGTTTACATCATATGTTCGTACGCCGAGGACAGTTGCGCTAAACTCATAAATTGCGAGTGCGCCCCACGCGTGGCAATCGCTACGGGAGCTTGTCGGCGTTTCGGGGATGGTAGTGCAGTTAAATTTGAGAAGACCACGGTAAGAGTTCATCATTTCCTCGGTCTTATCGTACATACCGACCGCCTCAAGGGCTCTGAAGTAGAAGTAAGCGAACGCGTAGGTCGCCTTTGCGTCAAGGTCAAGAGAGCGCTCCATAATTTGGCGAGCCCTTTGGCGCTTTGCAGTACCGCTTAGCACGCACCATGTCTGCATATGCTGTGAGTAGCGTGAGTGGGTGAGGTCATCGGCGTAAAGCCCCTTTTCCTCATTCCAAAAATATTTATTAGTATTCTCGCAAATCATATCAGCAAGGTCGGTATATTCTCTTGCGACATCGGTCCTGCCACAAACCGCATTAAGCTTTGAGGCACAGCGCAGGAAGTAAGCCATCATAGGGTTGTAAATTCCTATCTCACCGCCGTCAATATTTACAGGCACGCCACCGTCGTTTTTGCCCTCGACATAGCTCCAAGGGGTTGCCCAGTCAACGAAGTTCCAATACTTGCTCTGACCAACGAGCCCCTGCTCGGTCATATGACGCCTGAACCACTCAATAACGCCGTCCATAGCGCGAAGGTGCGAGCGCACGAGAGTCTTGTCGCCGAAGCGAATATAGTGAGCGTACACCATAAATATAAAGTAGAATTGGAAGGTAGGGATATGCTGATCGCCAACCGAGGGCGTCCTTGACGGCATAAGACCGTCGGCATGCTGAGCGTGAGCGAAATCGTTCATCGCTTTACGGGCGAGTGCGTCATCATCGGTAAGTTGGTAATTATAAACCATTTGCAAGGATGTGTCCATTGCATATTGAAGCTGTTCATAGAATGGACAGTCCTCGTATGTTTCGTGCATACAGCGCTGAAGTGTGCGCACGCTTATTTCCCAAAGAGCGTTGTCGTCACCCCTGCCGAAATCGTAGTCAGTGCGTGGGAACATTGGGTAGTTGACCTCGGTGAATTTTTCGAGCTTTACAGATACATCACCCGTCTTTTCTACCTTTATAAAGCGGAAGCACCTGAACCAAAACGGGTCAAATATGTATTCGCCATCAACGACAACAGTGTCAATCATTTCACGGCAAATACCTTTTGTGCGATCAGTTCTATCACCGTTTGTCTTGCCCCTATCGGAGTCGAAACACTCAAAGTATACAAGGTCAACGCTTCCTTTTCCGCTAACTTTAAAGCGAGGGAAACCAAATGTTAGATACGGAACTTCAAAAAATTCGCCATCAAAGGAAATCATGCTCGTTTTGTCTTGGAAATCAAGCATAGGAATAGGGCGCTCAAAGAGGAAACACTTGTTTGTAGAGCCCCACCAGTAGTGGTCCGCCTCTCCGTTAGAAATGCCTGTGCGCACCTTCGCTTGAACGAATTTTGCCTCTTTTACAGCCACAGAGTCGTGTTTTTCTCTCGTTGTGGCATCGTGACAGGAGCGCGCGCTTATATGCTCAATGCCGTCAACCTTGCAAACGAGCCAACTGTCGTCGGTTTTGATAACAGTGTCGCCAACTACAAGTTCAAGGGCGAAAAGCATCGCACCAACTCGTAGCACGCCCGCAATAGGCGACATTTTACCTTCCATATCGGTCGAAACGAGTTGAAGAACCTCGGCAAAAATTTCGTTTTCGCCGACTTTGAGAAACTTTGTTACATCAACGGCATCAAAGTATGTAGCCTCGCGTGTGCCTTTGCAAGGACCGACGCAAACAAGCGCGCCGTTTATGTAAAGCCTGTATCGCGCCTGCGCCGATACCTCAACAAAGCAAGGCACAACAGCATCAAGCGAGAAGCTTTTCTTAAAAAAGTAAGTTTTGTTGTCGGAGGCGGTTGCCTCGGGGTGGGTTATCCATACTGATTTTTTCATTTTTATCCATTGGTGATAAGCGTCGTTTGACGAATGCGGAATTCGGAGTGCGGAATTCGGATATCGTAATTCTCAAAAACTTGTTTTTTGTTAGAATTACCTATGCAAGCGACCGTAGGGAGTCGCAATGAAGAAAACCGCTTCGGATTGAGCAAGCAATCGCCTGTGTTGCACTTCTAACCCCTCAAAACCCGTCTTCGGATTTTTGAAAGGCTCACCTTTTCCTTTCTGTTATTTATTTTTGGTTTCTTTTTGCTACTTTTTCTTCTCCCAAAGAAAAAGTAGAAATCAATCGATTATTTCGCAAATGTATACCTTATGAAGTCCGCCGTTTTCGTAGAATTTAAGGGGGGATGTATCCGTAAAGCACTCCTTTTGCATATCCTGTGCGTAGAGTTTTTTGAGCTTTAGCGTGGCTACTGCGTCATCATAGGTGACAGCGCCCTGTGTGTCCACGGAGAATTTCAGGTCGCAAAGTGCGATTTTATCCACACATCTGCCCGATTTTGTACCGCAGAGGCGGAGTGTATCGGCTCTATCCTTATCAAAAAACGACAGGGTAAGTATATCGCCGTCCTCGCAAAATTCGTAGGTATATCGCTCGGGGCGTACAAACACGAGGCACACCCTTTTACCCCAAAGAGTGCCGTAGCCACCCCACGAAACGGTCATTGTATTGAATTTTCCGCCCTTGCTTGTAGCGGTGAGCAGTGCGCCCCCGTTTATAAGCTCGGCAAAGTCGCCGTCAAAAAAGGCGCGATTTGAGTCTTTTTTATCCATAAAATCCTCCTTCTTCTCAAATAATAGTATACGAAAAAAATCCTCAATAGTCAATAATATTTACGAATTATTTCCAAAAAACTCATATAATTTTGGCTAATTTGCGAAATTCTCTTGACTTTTTTTATATAATATTATATCATTATATTATGTAGATTTTAATTGATGTGTGACAATCACTATTTACATAAAATTGAATAATCGCTCACGGGGGCATCCCGAATACTATGAAAGGAGAAAGGTCAAATGATTGAATATGTAATTGGCGGAGCAATCGGCGTAGCACTTGGCGCGGTAATCGGACTTATCATCGGATATATCGCAAGAAAGAAGTCCGCGGAAAAGCGCATCGGCTCAGCGGAGCAACAGGCGCGTAAGCTACTTGAGGACGCAATGCACAATGCCGAGTCCAAGCGCAAGGAAATGATGCTTGAGGCTAAGGAAAAGATTCTCGCCGACAAAAACGAGCTTGAGAGCGAAATAAAGGAAAGACGCTCAGAGCTTTCAAGACAGGAGCAAAGATTAAACAATAAGGAAGAAAATCTCGACAGAAAGGTTGACGCACTTGAAAAGAGAGAGGAGCTTTTGGCTAAGAAAATCAAGGAAAATGATGAGCTTAGCGAAAAAATAAAGGCAGTCCGCGAGGAACAGCTGAAGCTTCTTGAAAAGATTTCAGGCTACTCGGTAGAGGAAGCGAGGGCGTTGCTCATTAAGAACCTTGAGGACGAGGTAAGACACGAGCAGGCTCAAAAGCTCATGGAGCTTGAGGCTGAATGGAAGGAGGAGGCGGACAAGAAGGCGAAGGACATTATCTCCCTTGCTATTGCTCGCTGTGCGTCTGACCATGTATCGGAGGCAACAATCTCCGTTGTTCAAATCCCTAACGATGATATGAAGGGTAGAATTATCGGCCGTGAGGGCAGAAATGTAAGAGCTATTGAAAATCTCACGGGCGTTGAGCTTATTATTGATGACACACCCGAGGTTATTACCGTTTCCGGCTTTGACCCTGTAAGGCGTGAAATAGCGCGCATCGCGCTTGAAAAGCTTATTTCCGACGGCAGAATTCACCCTGCAAGAATTGAGGAAATGGTTGAAAGGGCACGCAAGGAGGTTGAGGCATCAATTAAGCAGGCAGGCGAAAAGGCTACCTTTGAAATTGGTGTTCACGGTCTTAATATTGAGCTTGTTAAGCTTCTCGGTAGACTCAAATACAGAACGAGCTACGGTCAAAATGTACTTACTCACTCTCTTGAGGTTGCAGCTCTTGCAGGCGCAATCGCAGGTGAGCTTGGGGCTGATGTCACCCTTGCAAAGAGGGCAGGACTTCTCCACGATATCGGTAAGGCACTCACCGCTGAAGTTGAAGGATCACACGTTCAAATCGGCGTAGATGTGGCTAAGAAGTATAAGGAAAGCAAGGAAATTATCCACGCTATTGAGGCGCACCACGGTGATGTTGAGGCACACTCAATCATCGCAGTTATCGTGCAAGCGGCTGACGCAATCAGCGCAGCGCGTCCGGGCGCAAGGCGTGAAAACCTTGAAAACTACATTAAGCGTCTTGAAAAGCTTGAAGAAATCGCCAAGGGCTTTGAGGGCGTTGAAAAGACATTTGCAATTCAAGCGGGTAGAGAAATCCGCATAATGGTAAAGCCGGAGCAAATCAACGATGATAGAATGGCGCTCGTAGCCCGCGAAATCGTTAAGAAGATAGAAAGCGAGCTTGAGTATCCGGGACAGATTAAGGTGAATTTGATACGCGAAAGTCGCGTTGTCGACTACGCCAAGTGATTGCTTATGGCTTCGTGATACTGCGTTGGGCTTCAACCACGACCTTGACTATCGTAAGATAGCCTGCGCCCGTGGCTTCCAGTCCGCCTTGTCTGACTTGCCCTAACCAACCACTTGCGCCTTCGGATTGAAGCGAGGCGGGGCGGTGTCTTACTTGCTCTGAACGCCCGAAAAGAGAATGAATGCTCGAAAGCGTTGCGATATTGCAAGGGCTTATTTAAGATACTTTAACTTACAAATAAGGGCGACCAAAAGTCGCCCTTAATTAACCCTTCAAGAGCATATACTCTTGGTAGAAAGAAATAAAGAAAAATGTTTAAAATTTTAGCAATAGGCGACATATGCGGACCCTCGGGGGTTGCGTATCTTCGCAAAAATCTTTGGCGCATCCGCAAGGAGCACAGGGCGGATATGGTTATTGCCAACGGTGAGAACAGTGCCGAGCCTAATGGAATAGACCGTGAGAGTGCAGAGGCGCTTTTTGAGAGTGGTGTTGATGTCATAACGACGGGCAACCATGTATACAGAAAGAGCAGTGTTATGTCATATCTTGACTCGTGCGATGCGTTGCTTCGCCCTCTTAATTTCCCAAGTCAAAGCCCCGGGCACGGGGAGTGCATTATCAAGCTTGACGGATACAAAATCCTTTGCATGAATGTAATGGGAAGCGCATATATGGATTCAAGCGCATGCCCCTTTGAGAGTGTAGAGCGCTGTCTTAGGCGCAACGAGGGGCGATACGATTTCGCTATTCTTGACATACACGCCGAGGCGACGGGCGAAAAAAAGGCGCTTGCGTACGATTTTGCAAGCAGGCTCAGTGTATGCTTTGGCACGCACACGCATATACAAACTAATGATGCGAGGGTGCTTGAGGGTCGCTGTGGCTACATTACCGATCTTGGAATGGTTGGAGCGCGTGAGAGCGTTCTCGGAGTCAAGAAGGAATGTGTCATTTACAAAATGAAAACAAAAATGCTTACCAAATTTGACTTTGCCGAGGGCGAGATTGAGGCAACGGGCGCGCTTTTTGAGCTTGATGCCGACACGGGAAAATGCCTTAGCGCAAGGGCAGTAATTCTTGCTTAATTTATCACTTTATTAAAAGGAGAACAATATGAAAACTACGGAGCTACTTAGCTATGTAAGAAACGGAGCGCTTGATGCCCGTCTTGAGGACATTTACGGAGAGGAAAATGTCAGCGCGCAAAGAGAGCGCTATGCCGAAAGCGTTGAATCGTTTTTGGACCTTTACGGAGAGCGTGAGGTGTCGCTGTTCAGCGTTGCGGGCAGAAGCGAAATTTCGGGCAACCACACCGACCACAACCACGGAAGGGTGCTTGCGGGCTCTATAAACCTTGACATAATTGCGGTTGCATCAAAAGCCGACGACTCAAAAATCCGCATAAAGAGCAAGGGCTTTGATGAGGACTGTGTTGATATTTCCGCATATACCGAGCCAAATGAGGCGGACTTCTTTAAGTCGGGCGCGCTTATTGCAGGTATGGCAAGAGCATTTAACGATAGCGGTCTTAAGACGGGCGGTTATGTTGCTTATACGACCTCGAATGTATTCAAGGGCTCGGGTCTTTCCTCATCTGCCGCATTTGAGGTAATGATAGGAAATATCCTCAACTACTTCTACAACGACGGCGCCGTTGACAATGTTGAAATAGCGAAGATGGCTCAATTTGCCGAGAACAAATTCTTTGGCAAGCCCTGCGGACTTATGGATCAGGTTGCGTGCGCGGTTGGTGGCTTTGTTGCCATTGATTTTGAAAATCCGACCGCCCCTGTGATTGATAAAATCGCATTTGACCTATCAAGCGCAGGATATGCGCTTTGCATTGTAAACACGGGCGGAAATCACGCCGACCTCAATGATGACTATGCCTCTGTTCCTGCCGAGATGAAATCGGTAGCGAAATACTTCGGCTGTAATGTTCTTCGCGAAATGAGCCTTGATAAGCTTCTTGGCGACATTTCGGGCGCAAGAGAGGCGCTCGGCGACAGGGCTGTGCTTCGTGCAATTCACTTCTTTAACGAAAACGAAAGAGTAAGCGCGCAAAAGCAGGCGTTGCTTGACGGAAAAATAGACACATTCTTTGACCTCGTTCTAAGGTCGGGAAGATCCTCGTTTATGTATTTGCAAAATGTATTCACCACTAAGAATGTAGGTGAGCAGGGACTCTCCCTCGCGCTTGCTCTTACTGACAAGACTCTTGGCGAAAGAGGTGCGTTTAGAGTTCACGGCGGTGGCTTTGCGGGCACAATTCAAGCCTTTGTACCGCACGACATGGTTGAGGCGTACAGAGAGGTAATTGACAGCGCCTTTGGTAAGGGTGCGTGCCATGTGCTTAGAATTCGCAAATATGGCGCAATAAAGGTGCAGTAAGCCGAAATATTTCAAAAAATTTTAACACAGAAGACGGGACTTTTGTCCGTTCCAAAACTGGCTCGTTCCATTCCCGTCAGGCATAGGAGAAAATATGATAGCCTATACACTTTTTTCGGGATCGACGGGAAATTCGATTTACATAAAAAACGGTAGAGATGAAATTCTGATTGACGCAGGCAAGAGTGCAACCGCTATTGAAAAATCGCTGATTCAGGCAGGAACTTGCCTTGAAAAAATAAGCGCGATTTTTCTGACGCACGAGCATTCCGACCATACGGGCGGGCTTGAGATTGTGGCAAAGAAATATCATATACCGATACATATTACCGCCCCCTCGTACCCGAGAGTGGCGTATCAGGGCTCGTTCATTTCGCAATTTGCGACGAGTCACGAGATTACATATGAGGTAAGGGTTGGCTCGCTTACCGTGCGCTCCTTCCCCGTGCCTCACGACAGCGCTCAGAATGTTGGCTATGTTATAACCGCCGACGACGGAGAAACGCTCGGAATTGCGACGGACATCGGTCATGTAACTACCGAGATAAAAGAGGCGCTATGTGGCTGTAAAACGGTCGTTGTAGAGTCAAATCACGATAAATTTTTGCTCATTGCGGGCAAATACCCCGAGTTTTTAAAGCATAGAATTTTGGCGGACACGGGTCACCTTGCAAACGAGGACAGTGCCGAGCTTTGCTTGTTCTTAGCAAGGGCGGGAGCAAGCTCAATCACCCTTGCGCACCTTAGCAAGGAAAACAACTCCCCCGAAATTGCCCACGCGGTAACAAGGGGCTTCCTTGACAAGCACGGCTTTGAGGATGTGGCGCTGAATGTCGCATCGCCAACAGTAATTACAAGAGTTATCTGACGGTCAAAGGAGAAATATGAAGGTTTTAATAGCGATAGACTCCTTTAAGGGCTCGCTCACCTCGGAAATGGCGGGAGAGAGCGCAAAAAAGGGCGTTTTAGAGATACTTCCCGACGCGAAATGCGACATTGTTCTTATCGGCGACGGCGGAGAGGGCACAATGCACTCCCTCAAAATGGCGCTTGGCGCGACGGAAATCACACTTAAATCAACCGACCCCCTTGGGCGCGAGATTGATGCAAAATACTTCGCAAGCGAGGACTGCGCCATAATTGATATGTGTGAGTGCGCAGGAATTACACTTCTTAGCGAGAGTGAACGCAAAAATGCCGACGGGCAGGGAAACAGTGCGCCTATGGTGGCAAGCACATATGGCGTTGGCACAATGATAAGGCACGCGGTAGGTCTTGGCTATCGAAATTTCCTTGTCGGTATAGGCGGAAGCGTTACAAACGACGGTGGCACGGGTATGCTACGTGCGCTCGGCTTTTCGCTCCTTGACGGTGACGGAAAAGAGATACAGGGCGGTGCGTATGGCGCAGGCTGTGTCGCTAAAATAGATGATATCGGTGTTATAGCGCACCTTGATGAGTGCCGTTTTACGGTGCTTTGCGATGTTGACAATCCACTCCTTGGCGAAAACGGATGTAGCTATATTTTCTCCCCTCAAAAGGGAGCGAGTGAGGGCGAAATTCCCGTAATGGATAAATATCTTTCGCATTTTGCGCGCATGGCAGGCGAGTATAACCCAAGCGCCGACCCAAGCATAGCGGGTAGCGGTGCGGCAGGCGGAATAGGCTTTGCCTTTAACACATTTCTTAACTCAACGCTAAGGCGCGGGGTTGATGTCGTGTCAAGCGCTTGGGAGCTTGAAAGAAGGATTAGCGAGGCGGACCTCGTTATAACGGGTGAGGGTAAAATGGACTCTCAAAGTGCGCACGGAAAGGCGCCTATCGGTGTTGCCCTTCTTGGCAAAAGGCACGGTAAAAGGGTAATCGCTATGTGCGGAATTACGGGTGACGGATACGAAAAATGCTATGAAAAGGGCATTTATAGGATTTACCCGATTGCCGACCCAAATAAAACCCTTAGCGAAAATATGTCCCCCGAAATCGCAACTCAAAATATGATAAACGCCACAAAACAGGCGATTAAGGAAATGTATCTTAAATAATTTGTCAATATAAACTAAAAAAGCACTCCTGCTAAATCGCAAGAGTGCTTTTTGTTATGTTAAGAATATTATAAAGCCACTTCTTATTTTTCTTCTATGTAGTAATATGTGCTATGGTATGTTTCCGAAGATGATATAGTGTCAGGCACGATTATATCAACATATACCTTTTGGGTTTTAGAAGTGTCAATCAATTTGGCAAGATCAGGACATTTTTCCTCAAGCTCTTGGAATGACGCAAAATAGTTAGATAAATTCGTGGTAACATCGCAAGGAAGCTCTAACCAACCGCCATCGTAATCGAAGGACACATGGGTGTGGGTTGTAGCCTTTAAAAGAAGGTCTTCACTTTCTCCATATGGTAGGTATTCGTATGTATAAACGGTAGTAGTTGTTTGATTTCCAAGAATTTTTTCTTGGGTTGTTGCTGTCGCTTCCCAATAGTAATAGTAATTGTTGTATTCAACTGTTTGCGAACCGTTTGCGTTTTGATAGAATGATCTTTTTAGCGTGTATGTAACAGCGCTGGTGTATGTAACATACTTGACAGTTTTTGATTCGTTCTCATAGTTCATAATCGGTCTGCTATTTTGACCGATTTTTAAAACCTCGTTGTCCTTTAGCTTGATGAATTTGTTTTTTGAGCTTTGATTGCCGCAAGAAACAAGACCAAGTAGCATAATGGCTACGAGCGCAAATAAAAGTACTTTTTTCATGTTTTTCATAGATTAAACCCTCCGTAGTAAATTTATTATTTTCTTAGAAGTGACCATTTTTGATAATGAGGACAGCGGAAGCCTGCCTGTGTGCCTGCGCTTTTGGTAAACCAACCGCTATCACGGTTTAAGCATTTTGCATGCATGGTTGCTTCGAGGCAGTATATGAGGTTACACCGAGGATTGTTTCACCGTCGATTTGAAGGGCGCAGGGCTCGTCAAATTCAACTGTAATTTCGTGACCCGTTAGCACCTCAATCATCTTTTCGTGCTTCAAATGCTCACCCTTGAAAAGGGAAGGAAACGCGGTCAGCGTGCGGAGCTTTCCGCTATCGTGCCAAATCATAACCGAGAGCGTGCCGTTGCTGTCAAGGCGCTCCTGTGAGGGCGTTGGCATCATACCGCCACCGTAAAATCTGCCGTTCATTGTAGGGGCAATCCATACCTTTTTGTATTCGTGGCGCACACCGTCAACGGTGACAATCGCATTTTTGGGCTTGAAGTGGAATAAAAGACCCTTTATTGCAATAGATGAGTAATTTATGTCCGTTTCGCCCTGAGCCTTAAGGGCGTCGCCAACCTCACAGCAGTAGCCGTCAATGCCGAAGCCGACATTGTTAATAAACAAATACTCCTTGCCGTTTACGAGTACGGTTGGAAGGTTTTCAAGATATTTTTTGATAGGGACAAGGGCAGATGCGTCCTCTCCTATGTCCTTTAAGAAGTCGTTACCCGTGCCGAGCGCAAGATACATAAGCTCACAAGGGATATCAAGCGCGCGTGTATCGTTTGCAAATCTGTTAAGCGTGCCGTCGCCACCGCAAATGATAACCGTATCATCGCTTGCCTTGTCGGCGAAGAAGTCCGAATAAGAGCTTATTTTTGTCATATCAACAAGCTCGCAATCACTGATGATGCCTGTTAGCTTTTCTTCACTTATTCCGTTTCCCGCGCAAGGGTTGTAAAGCGCAATTTTTTTCATAATTCCTCCTGCTTGACAAAAGTCGTAATAAATGTTAGAATAAATATGATGCAACACATGTTACATCAAACTAATTGTAACACCGATGTCGTTTTTTGTCAATATTTGCAGAGGCACACTTGACAAAATTCAAAAAGTTGTAACATCGGTGCTAACGCAAGTGAGGATAAGTGACAGTCCAAGAACACGAGCCTTGGCGAAGTGTGATTGGCTTAGTGGAACTTATGCACGCGACCGTAGGGAGTCGCAATGAGGAATGAATGTTCGATATGTTTGCTGACGCAAACTCGATATGTCCCTTCGGGACGCGATATGTCCTTTCGGGACACGATATGTTGCTTGCGCAACGCGATATTTGCCAGCGGGGGCTTCCCCGCCTTGGGGGGAGGGAAAAGAAAATGACACATAGACCATCGAATATAGAGGCGAAGGAGCTAACGAAGGAATACCTTTTTGAGGCTCTTATTAAGCTGATGAAGAAAATGCCGTTTGAGAAAATCACGGTTAGCGAGCTAACGAAGTGTGCGGGGGTGTCGCGCACGGCGTTTTACAGGCATTACAGCTCCATTGACCAGATAATTAAGGAACCGCTTGTTGGGCTGATTTCAATGCTCCGCACGAGCTTGAACGAGGACAAGTATAAAAACGACCTGCGCCTTTGGTGCGTTGAGATGTTGTCATTTCTTAGAAGCTATGCGGATATGCTTGACCCTCTTTTAAAGGCGACCGACGGAAAATTTGTAGATATGAAGATAATAGGTAAGCCCTTTGTGCCAAGCGACAATAGCGAGAGCGCAAGGCTCAGATATATGGCATTTAACGGCGCAATTCGCTCTGTGCTTTCCGAGTGGGTAAAGGGCCGTTGCCGTGGCGATGTTTATGAGCTTGCCGATATTATTGTCACCCTAAAGGAGCGCTTGCTCTAAATAAAAAAGCAGTCTAACGACTGCTTTTTTGTGGCTTTTTTTGTGTTTTTATGACTTTTTTAAGTGCTTTAGCGCAATTCCAAACCTTTTTGCGTAGCTCTCGGCATATGAGCCTGCGGTGGTGTAGATTGTTACCGCCCCGTGATTAAACGCCTCATCGCTAATTTCAGTAACGCTACTTGGAATTTCAAGCTTAGAAAGCGACTCACAGCGGGAAAAAGCCCAAGTTTTAATCACCTTAAGGGTTGAGGGCAGGGAAATGCTTTCAAGCTCCGTGCAATCCTCAAATGCGCCCTCACCGATTTCGGTAATTCCGTGCGGAAGCGCAATCTGCGTAAGCTCTGTACAGCCACCAAAGGTGCGAGGCGCTATATTTGTAATATTTCCCGTTAGCGTAACACTCTCAAGCAATTCACAATGCTCAAACGCCTCTTTGCCTATCTTGCAAACGCTTGGCGGAATAATAATACTCCTAAGACAGTCGCATGACGCAAAGGCGTTGTCGCCGATTTTGGTAACGCTTGATGGAATTATCACATTTTCAACGCCCGAGGAATTGAAAAACGCCCAACAGCCTATCTCACAAACACCCTCGGGAATAGCTACAAGGCGCTCATCGCCCTCGTATTCCTTAAGCACGCCATTTTCAATTATAAATCCGTCCATAATTTACCTCAATTCTAAAGTGCGCCCGTCAAGCATCGTATTTTTCAATAGTTATATCCCCTATAATGCCCGATGGCGGGATTTGCATATAGGTGGATAGCCAGTCACGGCGACGGTGCGCAAGATTTGTCGTTACGATAACAGTCAGCTCGTTTTTGTCCGAAAGGGCAGGGGATAGATCAAATTTGTAGGGCGCGTTAATTCGTGCGCCTATGTATTCGCCGTTTAGCCATACCTCGCAGATTTCGCCGACCTGTCCGAGATTTAAAACACTAAAGCCCTTACCAAGCTCCGCCCTGTCAAAGCAGGCGGTGTATTTTATCTTGCCCGAAAAATGCGGATATTTGTCGGGTGCGCTTATATCAAAGGGAGCTGATTTTTCGGCGATTTTGGTAAATTCGCTCTCGCCCTCGTCCATTACCGAGATGTCAAAGAGCAGGGGAAGTGTCGCTTTTTCCACCATTTTGCTGAGACTTGGCGTATTTTCGGGGATTTTGTTGCCGAAGATTACAAAAAGCATATTTCCGTTTTCAACAGTCAAATCAAGCACTCCGCCCTCGGCATACGCACGGTAGAGCTTGTTGTCCCACGGCTCGTAAATCAGGCACTCACCCTCGCTTGACAGAGTGATTTTGACGCTTGCAACCGAATAAACCGCCTCGTTTGAGAAAAGATAAATGTCCTTGTCCTCGCGCTTTGCGTGATAGAAGCGAATGTATTTTGCGCCCTCGCCCTCAATTTTAATGTGGTAATGACCCCTGCTTTTAAGCTCGGAAACGAGCGATATAGTGGGGACTGTGTCGAAATAAGGGAGAAAGTCGCTAATTTCCGCACCCTCGGCACTCGCCCTCGGGAGAGAATCGGTAAAGATTACATCAAGCCCGTCCTTAGCAAGCGAGTAAAGTGTATCAAGAAGGTCAAGGGGCAAGACCTCGCTTTTTGATACGATTAGCGCGCCATAGTCCTCGTTATTCACAATAAGGCGCTTACCCTCAACCCTTGCACCCTTAAGGTAGTCAAGAGGGATAATGTCAAAATCAATGCCACCCTGTGTAAGGGATTTGCATATTTCAGAGAAAAGCTGATTTTCCCTGCCACACCATTCGCCCTCGGCATTATAGAACACGGCGACATCTGCTTTGTGCGTGCTACCGTCAAGCATATGAGAAACGCGCCCCATATAGTCGCAAAGCCTTTTGAAAAGCGGATATTGAGGGTTTTTTCCGCCGTTATAGAAGTGAGGGGGGCAGTCCTCGTCCTCAATCCTTGATGAGAATGCGTGAGGCACGAAGTAATTTACGCCACTGCATAGCATAATGTCGGCAAGCCCCTTCATAAAGGGTAAGCCCTGCGCCCAACCAAATGCGCCGAAAACCTCACACATAGCGCGTCCTTTTTTAAGTGGCTGAATGTGCGCATGGCTTGGGGCGAGCTTAGGCAGAGTATAGCGGAAGAACGACGGAATAGCGCGTCCGCCGTTGCAAAGCGGAGAAATGTGCGTTTCATCAATTCCGACAATGTCCTGCATAAGAACAATATCAATTCCTGCCATATCCTGACCGTCAAGGGCGCGGAAGTAGTGACCGCTACCGTAGCCGAGGCGCATATGTGCGCCCATATCCTCAATGATGTGTCCGATATACATAACTCCATGCTCCCTGCACCAGTTTCCGAGAAGGTAGGAGAAGTTTTCACGGTAAAGCTCCGTTACGACATTCATATAATGCGTGCGGATAAGTGGCGTAATTTCCCCAAGGTCCTCCCAAAGGGCGGATATGGAAAGGGCGCATTTTTCCTCACTGATGCCTGCGCTTTTCGCAATAAGCGAGGTAAGGTCGCTACGGTACGGGTAGGAGCATTCTCTGTCACCAAGGGTGTTGAAATATGTGTTTACAACATTTAAAAATCCCGGCTCATCGGAGAAAAAGCCCATAAAGGTATTGCCAAAGTATTCGGCAAAATGCTCGTAATGTGGCTGGTAAACCGCCTCTATCATGCTCCTGCACGACTCGGGGCTTAGCATATCTATGTAGTAAAACAGCCTTTCGCCCTCATACGCAAAGGGGGCTGTTTCAATAGTTACGCATACGCGCCAAGTGCCTCTTGGCACATCAAAATATAGCATTCCGTCGCTATATGTGTGCGTTAAATCAATTACACTCTCGCCCTCAAGCACCTCGCCCTCGCCCGTGTGACGGTAGGCGTGCGCACTGATAAAGCGCTCCCCCTCTCTCATTCGCCCGTCAATATAGAGCGAAACGGCACGGGCAGGACCTATTGCCTCAATTTGAATCTGTCGCGCAAGCTTTTTTCTAAGGTGCGCACGCTCCTCGCTTTCGAGATATCCGTTTGCGTAGCCCGTGGGGAAGTGCTTGTCGTCAAGAAGCCAAACCCTCATATCAAGCTCACGCGCGGTTTTGAGTATAAATCCGAAATCGTCCCACCATGAGTCACGGCAAAAGCCCTCGTGCGGACGGCTCTCGGCGCAGAATTGATTTATTCCGCTGTTCTTAATTGCTAAAATTTCCTCACGCACACGCTCCCTGTCCTCTCCGTGTAGCCATAAAAACGGAAGAAGATAATCGCCGTGCGCGCCGTTTATACATTCGTGTAGTTTTTTGTCCATAAGCACCTCTAAAGGGGTATTTAAGGGAGTCCTACGGCATTTACGCCTTGTAGCCCCAAATAACTTGCGCCCTGCATCCGCCAAGGGCGTTCTTATTCCACTCGGGTGGCATTTTTTCAGCCTCGCAGTAGATTTTTTCAAGGGATAAGCACCCTATAAACACATATTCGCCCATTTTCAAAACGCTTGCGGGAATATGGATTTCCTTAAGTGAACGGCAATCGCTGAATGCGTAGTCATCAATATGCAAAACGCCGTTTGCTATGCTCACATTTTCAAGATTAGAGCATTCCTCAAAGGTATATTTGCCGATACGGGTTACATTTTCGGGGATTTCAATCGATTTTAGCGATTTGCATCCGCCAAGCACCCCGTTGCCAAGGTCGAGCGCACCGCCTCTTGGAAATATGAACCTTTCAAGCGATGTGCAGTCGGCAAATGCGCTTGACGCTATGTAGCGAACGCTGTTTGGTATTTCAATCTCCTTCAGGCTCGTGCATTCCTTGAAAAGCTCAACGCCAAGATGGGCAACCCTGCTCGGTAGCCTTACAAATTTGAGCGAGGAGCATTCCGAAAAGGTAAATTCGCCAAGCTCGCGCACGGAGTCGGGGATTTTTACGCCCTCAATATACTCATTTCCCGAGAACACACCGCTTTCAATGGCGGTTACGGGAAGGGAGTTGTACCTGCTCGGCACGGTAATCTTTGCAGGCGGATTACTACACCTGACCACGGTATACGATTTTTGACCGTAGCTTAGCTCAAGCTCTAAATAATCCACAGCTTAGTCCTCTGTAAGCTCAAAGGTCGCAAATTCCTTGCAATCGCTCGTTGTGTCAATAAAGATGTGGAATTTTCCTGCCTCTGCCTTACGGGTAAGGTCGGCACCGTAGAAGGCAAGCGTGTCCTCGGTGATTTCAAAGGTGACAACCCTGCTCTCACCGACATCAAGCTCAATCTTTTCAAAGCCCTTAAGCTCCTTTACAGGGCACACAACAGATCCGCAAATGTCACGAATATAGAGCTGAACGACCTCCTTCGCCTTATACTTGCCCGTGTTTGTAACCTTAACCGAGGCGGTAATTTTCTCGCCCCTGTGCATTACGGTCTTGTCGATTTTTCTGTCGCTATACTCAAAGCTTGAGTAGCTAAGACCGTGACCGAAAGGATAAAGAGGCACGCTCGGCACATCAATATATGAGGCGGTAAAGCGGACACGAAGCTCATCGGTCAGCTTAGGTCTGCCTGTGTTGTAGTGGTTGTAGTAAATCGGGCACTGTCCTGTCGCATAGGGGAAGGACATAGTCAGCTTACCGCTTGGTATGGCTCTTGCGAATACGAGGTTGGCAATAGCGCTTCCGCCCTCGGTGCCGGGCTCCCATGCGTTAAGAATTGCAGGCGCGGTCCTGTCAAGACGGTCAAGGGCAAGGGGTCTGCCTGTAAATAGCACAACCGCCACATTCTTATTAACCGCCAAAACCGCGTCAAGGAGCTTGTACTGTATCTCGGGAAGCTCCAAAATAGCCTTACTGTTGCCCTCGCCGTTATCCCATTGATTTTCGCCAAGGCAAAGCACAACCGCCTCGCTATTCTTAGCAAGCTCCACAGCCTCTGAAATTCCACTCTCGTCAGTGGAGTCAAATGCGTCCTCACAGCCCTTAGCATAGCGCACCCTGTCGCCAAGAATTGACTTAAAGCCCTCAAGCACGGTGGTTGTTTCCTCAGCTCTTGCGCCACAGTGCCAGTTGCCGAAGATTTCGCCTGTATTCGCAATAGGACCGATAAGCGCAACCGAGCCTACATTTTCGCTAAGCGGGAGAACACCGTCATTTTTGAGCAGAACCGCGCTCTGCTCGCAAGCATATCTTGCAAGGTCGCGATGCTCCTTGCAAAGGATAATTTTCTTTGCTTCCTCGGGGTCAGTGTAGCGGAACGGATTGTCAAAGAGTCCGAGCCTGTCCTTTAATTCAAGCACACGCATTACCGCCTTGTCAAGCTGAGCCTCGGTAATCTTGCCCTCGTTAATCAGCTCCTCAAGGAAGCGCGGATATGTGGTTGACACCATCTCAATGTCGCCTGTCGCCATCATAGCCTTATATGCCGCGTCCTTTTCGTCCTCTGCATAGCCGTGGACAACCATTTCCATAAATGACGCATAGTCGGAGATAATAACATTGTCGTAGCCCCATTCATCACGAAGTATATCCTTTACAAGCCACTTGTTGCCTGCGCTCGGCACGCCGTTCAGGGAGTTAAATGAGGTCATAAGGCATAAAACGCCTGCATCAACCGCCGCCTTATAGGCAGGAAGGTAATATTCACGGAGCGTTTGCTCACCCATATCAACGGAGTTGTAGTCACGACCGCCCTCAGCACCGCCGTAGGCGGCAAAATGCTTCACGCACGCGGCGACATTGTACTTGCCCATATCGCCCTGAAAGCCCTCAACCGTAGCCTTGGACATAAGCGAATTAAGGTAAGGGTCCTCACCGCTTGATTCCATTACACGACCCCAACGGCCGTCGCGAACAAGGTCAACCATAGGCGCAAAGGTGAGCTGTACGCCGTCAATGCTCGCCTCCTTCGCCGCCATAGATGCGCAGTCACGGGCGAGGTCCGTATCAAAGGATGATGCGATAGCAAGGTTAATGGGGTAGAGCGTGCGGTAGCCGTGGATAACATCCTGCATAAAGATTAGCGGGATTTTATTTTTACTCTTTTCAAGATAATTTGACTGAATTTCAATCATTTTCTCCGCACCGACGGAGTTTAGCGCAGCACCGCACTCAAAAAGATAGTCGGTGTCAATATTTCTCGGAATTTTTGGACCTGTGCGGTCCTTGTCGTCCTTTCCTGCGAATGCCATTGTGTTGAGCTGTAAAAGCTGATACGCCTTTTCCTTAATGCTCATTTTGCTTAGGATTTCTTGTAAATTTGCCATAGTGTTCTCCTGTATATGTAAATTTTACCGATTTATGCAGGCATAGTGCCATACACCCTTATTCTATCACAACGCTACCGACAAGTCAATTATTGATTATTATTTTTAATATAAAATATTGTTAGGGATATAAATGTCTTGACAAGTGTTATAAAAAACAGTAAAATAAGAATGTAAGCATACCTAAGGTAAGCAAATAAAATGAAAAGAGGAAGATATTATGGAATTTAAGATTATCGGTTGGACAGATTATGACTCAGACTACCCATCAATCAGCGTGCCTGATGAGGAGATGGGGGCTCTCCTTGGTGCAGTCGTTGACACAATTAAAGAGGGTGGATATGTAATTTCGGGTCAGGACCATCAAAATTCAGCCACAGGAGTGCCTGTTTTTGAAAACGGAGCATGCTTCCGCGCAAGCATGCGTGCGTGGGCTACGGTAATGACCTATGCGTATCCGCAAATTGATGATAAGGCAACAAATTATATGGACTTCTATATGTACGCGCCAATGGAAGCAAAGCTTCCTAAGTATGAGAAAATCAGCGTAGAGCCACTTGATGATGAAAATTTTGGCGGACTCATCGTTCAGCAGGATAATGAGCTTCTGTCACAGTCAATTCAAATGAATATGCCACTTATGACCACGGATAAAACCCTTAACTTTCTCTATGAGGGAATTATGGCTCAGCTTGCGGACGAGGACGACGGAGACGGTGACGAAGAATAAATTCTTCGTCAAATTCGGAGTTCGGAATGCGGAGTTCGGATAAGTGACAGTCCAAGAACACGAGCCTTGGCGAAGTGTGATTGGCTTAGTGGAACTTATGCACGCGACCGTAGGGAGTCGCAGTGAGGAATGGTGCTTCGCAAGTGCGGAATGCGGAATGCGGAGTTCGGAATGAAGAAAACTGCTTCGTAGCGTGTGGAATAAATTCGCACTAAACGATGTCGGATTTCGCCCGCGGGGGCTTCCCCGCACCGAGGCACTTGGGCGGAGTTTGCCCTACCGTGGCTCACGGTTGGAGAGAAAATATTAAGGATATAAAAAATATGAAAATTAAAATGCGTGAAATGTCATATGAGCAGGCGCTGAGTCTACCCAGACTGAAGCGCAAAACGCCTCGCAAGCCGAGTCGTATTCTTGCAACGATTGTGCGCCTTGTATCGGGTATGACACTAAAGAAGATAGGCTTTACCTACACCACGGAGCGTATGGAGCTTGTCGGTAAGAAGGAGCCCTGTCTTATTTTAATGAACCATTCAAGCTTTACGGATATGAAGCTCGCCTTCGGCATTTTCTATCCGAGGAGAATGGGAATTGTCACCTCGGTTGACGCAATGTCGGGAATACTTGGCAAGCTTATGAGGCTTCTTGGCTGTACGCCGACACATAAGTATGTGCCCGATATTACACTGATTTCGGATATAAAGCATATGCTTAAGGAAAACAAGACAAGCGTGCTTATGTATCCCGAGGCAGGATATTCCTTTGACGGACGCACAACCACCCTTCCAAGGGGGCTTGGAGTGCTGATAAAGCGCTTAGATGTGCCTGTAATTACAGTAATTACGCAGGGCGCGTTCCACCGTGACCCGCTTTATAATATGCTTCAAATCCGAGATGTCAAGGTTAGCGCGCATGTTAAGTGCATAGCCACTCCCGAGGAGATAAGGGAATTGTCCGTTGCGGAGCTTGATAAAAGGATTGATGAGGCGTTTGGATTTGATAACTTTGCATGGCAAAGGGACAACCGTGTGTCGATAAATGAGCCATTTCGTGCCGACGGGCTTCATAGAATTTTATATAAATGCCCTCACTGTGAAACGGAAAACGAAATGGAAGGCAAGGGAACAATGCTTACCTGTCACGCCTGCGGTAGGTCGTGGGAAATGGACGAATACGGACAGCTGAGCGCCACAAGCGGAGAAACGAAATTCGCACACATTCCCGACTGGTATTCATGGCAAAGGGAGTGCGTAAGGGCGGAGCTTGAAAACGGTACATATCTTCTTGATACAGATGTTGATATTGTCGTGCAGGTAAACCTTGACGGCGTTGTAAAAATAGGGCAGGGTCATCTTAGGCACGATAGCGAGGGCTTCCGCCTGACGGGCGCTGACGGCAAGCTTGATTATAAGCAATCCCCCGTGCTATCCCACACCCTGTATGCGGATTATTACTGGTACGAGATTGATGATGTTATAGGAATAGGCAATAACGAGATTTCGTATTTTTGCTTCCCTAAAACAAAAACCTCGGTAACAAAGGCTCGCCTTGCCACCGAGGAGCTTTATAAAATGAAAAAACCCGCGCGCAAGCGGTGAGCCGCTTGCGAATGCGGAATTCGGAATGAGGAGTTCGGAATGAGGAGTTCGGATATCGTAATTCTCAAAAACTTGTTTTTTGTTAGAATTACCTATGCAAGCGACCGTAGGGAGTCGCAGTGCGGAGTTCGGAATGCGGAGTTCGGAGTTCGGAATAGAGAAAACTGCTTCGTAGCGTGTAGAATAAATTCGCACTAAACGAAGTCGGAATTTGCGTGTCGAGGCTCTCGACTGCTTCGGGGCGTATAGAAACGGTTCGTACTTCACGATGTCGGATTTCGCCCGCGGGGGCTTCCCCGCACCGAGGTACTTGGGAAAAAACAGCCACATAATCGCTCTTCACATAGGGATTTAAATATGAAGCTTATAAAACTCGACTTTTAACCAAGCCGAGTTTTCTTTTGTTCGCGCAAAACAAGTTGAATCAAATTTTATTTTGTGCTATAATAAAGTCATCGATAAATAAGAATTTGACGGTCAAATCCACTCTACCAACGGTTTATTTCTCCTCACTAAACCAACGGTGGGTGTACTTTATGTGATATAGCAGTTATACTGTATGTGAAAGGAGGTCGCCTATGGATCAATTGAAAATAGGAAAATTTATTGCCGATTGCAGAAAACGGAAAAACTTAACGCAAATGCAGTTGGCAGAAAAACTCGGTATCACCGACAAAGCAATATCTAAGTGGGAGCGAGGCATCGCAATGCCGGATTCCTCGATCATGCTTGAACTCTGTGATATTCTCAGCATCAGTGTAAATGAATTATTAAGAGGGGAGAAAATCAGTATGGAAAACAACAATCAAAAAAACGAACAGCTTTTGCTTGATATGGCGAAAGAATTAGAGAGAAAAAATAAAACAATTTGGTCTTCTATGTGGGCAATTATGATTATAAGTATAACAGTCCTAATTGCAGGTATCTTTATTGCCGCATTTTTGATACCCAAAGGAGTGTGGCAGCTTGTCACCATTCTCTGTGTTTGTGTTGTGTTTTTGATACCGTGCTTCTATGCGATAAAGCTTGAAGTAAGCGTTGGTGCTTATAAATGTCAAAATTGCGGTTACGAAATTGTACCTACCTATAAAGAAGCGATGACAGCAATGCACAAAGGAACAACTCGTCACTTAAAGTGTCCTAAATGCAATCAACGCACATGGTGCAAGAAAGTAATAAACAAATAATTTTCAAATTGTGAGAGTGTCAAATTTCAGTTTATCGCATTGATATTTTTTGTAGAAAATTTTCAAAAGTGTAGCACACTATACTTTCAAAAAAGTCGTGTGTTTTGCAACGCAAAAATTAAAGGATAGCAAAATTTTGCTATCCTTTTATAATGTCTAAAAAATCCCTATGAGTGACGCACCTATGTGGCTGTTTTTATTTAAATTTCCAATATTTAAAGCGGTTTTCAAAGAGCTTGCGGATTTCTTTAAGGCGCTTTTTTTCGTAGCGGTCAAGCTTTGATGCTTCGCTTGGCTCTTCGCCATTTTTCCACTCTCCGCACTTGAATTTTATTTTGCCTTTTTTGAAGAATTTCTTTCCAAGTCCGTTTGGAAGATCGTTTGCGAAGTTGCCCTCGTATATATCTCCGTTAGGATAAATGAGAATGCCGTTACCGTTTCGCTTATTGTCAGCAAAGTTGCCGATATATTTACTGTCATCGGCATAGCGCATAATACCATCTTCGCACATCACACCGTCAACAAAATGCCCCTTGTATCTTTTGCCGTCCGCAAAGTAATATGTTCCAAGACCGTTTAGTCTGTCGTTAGCGAACATGCCTTCGTATTCGTTGCCGTTTGAAAAATGAAATCTTCCGTAACCGTGACGCGCATCGTTTTCCCAGTCGCCCTCATATAGATCGCCATTTGAGTAGTGATATGTTCCGCGACCGCATTTTTTGCCGTCAACAAAGTCGCCCTCGTATTTCTCACCGGTTGAGAAATAATAAGAACCACGGGAGTAAGTGCCGTTTTTCCATTCGCCTACATATGTGTCGCCGTTTGCGAGGTAAACAGTTCCGTGACCGTGCGCATTACCGTCAAGATGATCACCTTCATACTTCTTTTTGCCGTCAGCGTCATAAAGAGCTCCACGACCGGTGCGAGCGCCGTTTTTCCATTCGCCCTCGTATTTAGAGCCGTTTGCGAAGTAATATGTTCCGTTGCCGTTTGGCAAGTCGTCAACAAAGCCCCCTTCGTATCGCTCACCTGCTTCCTCTTTTTTGGACCCCAAAGAAATTACGCCGTAACCGTGACGCATATCGTTTTTCCAACTGCCGACATATTTGTCACCGTTGGAGTAGAGCATAGTGCCTTGACCGTAACGGTTGCCGTTTTTCCACTCGCCCTCATATTTAGAGCCGTCTGCGAAGTAATATGTTCCGTTGCCGTGTTCCTTGTTGTCAACATAATCACCCTCATATTTGTCGCCTGACCACTCGGATTTTTCTCCCCAATAAAAAGTTCCACGACCGGTGCGGTTGCCGTTAACGAAGTCACCCTCGTATTTGTCGCCATTTGCAAAGTCCGCAATTCCCCGACCATTTGGTTTGCCGTCAACAAAGTTGCCCTCATATTTGTCGCCATTCGACCAATGGAACACACCTTTTCCGTGAGGCTTGCCCGCCGAATTTACCGCACCGTCATAATATCCGTCTGCGTAATCAATATGTGCCATGTTTTCTCCTTGAATGTAAAAATGTCCTTTTGCGATACGCTATAAGCCATTTTACCATATAAAAGTGTAAAAATCAACTACATCATATAAAAAGTCACATAACTGCGTACAGCGATAAAAAATTACATCTTAAAAAAATAAAATTAAAAAAACTCTTGACATAGGGGAATTTTTGTGGTATATTAAGTAAGCACAAAGAAAAAAGTATAGTTGTTTTCATACGGAATAGAGCGACAGGTCGCTTATCGCAACGAGCCCCTAATGAGCAAGCTCCTTGATGGCTTCGTTGGATATACGAAGCGGATTTAAAGCAAGCTTTAAAGCCACTTCCTTGCCCTTGTCCTGCGTATGATAAAACAACGAAGTGCTTTATCATACGCAGGAATATCGAAGCGGTCACAACGAGGCGGTCTTGAAAACTAATTGTTTTCTTCCTTTAGCCCTCGCTAAAACCCTTGATTTTACTGGAGTTTTCGCATCTTTTGATGCACGGTGCGAGATGGTCATCTCGCAGTTTTCTCGCAATTTTACTTGCCATTTACATAAGTTTTTGATATAATTTTATACACGGAGGGTTATCGAAGCGGTCATAACGAGGCGGTCTTGAAAACCGTTTGAGAGCAATCTCACGTGAGTTCGAATCTCACACCCTCCGCCATAGCCTTGAAATTCATCTGAATTTCAAGGCTTTTTTCTTTGGTCGGAGATTTGAACTCAAGCTGTAATAAAGAGCGAATTTTCGATCTTGGATGCGCTTCCTCGCTTACTTGCGGCATCGAGGTGAGCATAGGTGTCGGCCGTGATCGTGATTGTGCTGTGTCCGAGCCAACCTTGGATTCTCTTGAGATCCTCACCGTTGGACAGCAGGAGAGTTGCACAGGAGTGGCGAAGGTCATGGAAGCGTATCTTGTCAAGCCCATATTTGCGTAACAGGACACCGAAGTGATTCGTTACATAATTCGGCTTGAGCAGGTTTCCCATGGCATCCACGCATACGTATTCCTCGTATTGCGTGTTGTAGGCTCCACGGAGCGTTCTTCGCATTTCCTCTTGGCGTTCCTTCTCCTTACGCAATTCTTCTACGATAAACGGGATCAGAGGCAGGCTGCGGAGCGATGACTTGGTTTTCATGATGTCCTTGCCGGTTATCACGGTTTTGCCCGACGACCTGTCCTCAATGACCTTGTGGCGAAGGTGTATCACCTCGTCATCGTAATCAATGGCGTTCCACTTGATTCCGAGAACCTCGCTTCTACGCACACCGTAATAAATCGTAAGGATGACTGCAATTCGCATTGGATCGTCCTTGAGGGACAGCAGAAGCTCCTTGAGCTTTGCTTCGTTGTAGTAGCTTGCAACATACTTTACTGCCTTGGGGCGGTTTGCCTGATCGCAAGGATTGTAAGGGATAATCCTTTTCTTCATTGCGTGCTTGAATGCAAGGTGAAGCAGGTTGTGGTGCTTCTGTGCCGTGCATCCCTTCAAACCTTCGTCTAACAGGAAGGTGTAATAAGCGTTCAGCTCGTCGCCGGTTACATCCTTGATGGGGATGTTCAGCTTCTCGAAGTACGGTACGATTCTTGAGGTGATCATCTGCTTGTAGGTAGCGTATGTAGTAACCTCTACATTATATCGGTATTCTTCAACCCACTCCGTAAGGTACTCGTGCAGAGGAAGATTTGCGATTCTCATCTTCTCTTGCTCTGCTTTGGTGAGATTCGGGTTTACATAAAACTCGTTTGAGTTGTACCTTGCGAGGATTTCGTTGAGTCTGAAGTTCGCTTCGGTTTTACTGCCACGCTTTGCTTCGAGGTCGAGACCTACCCATTTTTCCTTGCGTTTGCCCTCGGTCGTGTATAAATTGATGATAGCATACCACTTGCCGTTTCTTTCGGCTAATCTGCCGGTTATTCTTTTCATTACTTTAATCTCCTTTATATTTATTTTTTGAAAGTGGTTATGCCATCGGCTCAACCACAACATACCACAAATCTTTCCCGAAGTCCAGCGATTACGGGAGATTATTCGGGACTTAATTGATAATTTTTTGTGTCCGTCAGAAAGGAAACAAGACACATCTTAGGAACGATGATTTTTCCTCCCACCTTGATGGAAGACAGCCTTCCGCTGTTCACGAGGTCGTATGCTTTGTTCTTGCCGAGTCGAAGGACTTTTGCCACCTCGATCACGGTCATTACTTCGGGTTCGTTTTTGAGTATCGACAGACAATTTCTTTCGGTCATCTTTGTTTACCTCCTGATTTATTCCAAGACTTTCAAATAGTGCTTGGTGGACTCTTTTCATATTGTTTTTGTCTAACTTCGTTACATATTCCCCCAAGCGTGCTTTGTCAATTGTCAGTATCGTTTCACACTTGACAGCGCACTCTTGGGGCATTATTTCTGTGCCGAGGACTACCTGTGTCGGCAACCATCTTCTGATGGTGGTGGAAATAGGACAAACGATAACCGCAGGGCTATGTAGGTTGGATATATCGTTTGATATGATCAGCACCGGGCGTTTACCGAATATTTCACATCCTACCTCCTGTGTTAAGTAGGCGTAGTAAATCTCGCCCCTTTTGTACTCTAATTCCATAATTAAAACTCCAGTTTTTTAATAGAAAAATTATTTTTGAAGAGATGTGTTTTTTACATGAACCATTTGTTTTTCGAAAGGATGGTGTTTTTCAAATTGAATAAGGAAGTGAATGCTTTTATGATAGAAAGGAAAAAAGCAGAAACAAAAATAAAAAACAATTTAAAAAAGAAAACACATGAAAAATTCAAATTTCACGATTAAGATACTTCACATAAAAGGTGCTTGGACACAAAATCCAAGCACCCGAATGCAAACCAAGACGGCAATTAATAAAAGGCATAATGCCGCCTTGGTATCTTATCGTTTTGTTTGTTCGTATTTGTTCTAAACTCCCCCGAACTTGGGAACGCAACATCCGTCCAAGGCATTTGGACTCATGGGACTTTAACCCCCGATTTTTCATTACGGACGCACCAATCGGTTGCGACGGCTCACCACTCTGCCGTGGCTTCAACGCTCGACCTGTTGCTATGCGTAAGTATCATTATGTACTCTGCCTGTCGTGGCCTTCGTTACAGATTGCCGCCGTAACGTCGGAGTCTTTTACACACTCTCTCGTGTGTACGCTCTCGTGGCTTGTTCCTCACGGAACAGCAGAGGGAATGGAAATGAAGCGCTGTTATTCAGTTGTCAAGGAGCAAAAGAGGTCTGCAGATAATAACCCCTTCACTTATTAAGTGGTAATGTTTTTACACGAGTGGACACCCTGTGAAGAAAAATTTTTATCTTTTTCAAAAAATATTTTTTTCGAGCAACCTCTCACGAAGCTTGTCCTTTGCCGATTTATAGCTCTTACAAACGCTTGAATGATTGATTCCTTTGATTCTTCCGATCTCTCGCAAGGATACTCCTTTGTAGATATGTAATACTACGATATCTCTCTGTAATTCGGGTAAGCTCTGAACCTCATTCCAAACGATTTGGCGGATCATTTCCCTGATAGCATATTCT
Source organism: Clostridia bacterium (assembly GCA_017466455.1). Next base: position 559 of record JAFTUD010000022.1, on the reverse strand, counting down.
TCGGGAGTAAGTTCGTCGGGATCAATAGGATCGAAGCCACTTTCCTCACGCAGCTCGTCCATTGAGACCTCGTTCTGTTTTTGCTCAGCTTCGTAGTCCTGTTCCTTCTTATCAAAGTAAATTTGAGCGTTTTTAACTTTGTTCCAAAGGATAATTGCCTTATGCTCGTCCGAGCCTTCAACCACCTCAACGTATTCCCATTTTTTATGGGCAATAACTTTTTGTATGCGTATTATATTCATGCTTTTATCTCCTTTATCGAATTTTGATTAGTGGATTTCATCAAAGTTAGATAAGGAGGCGCACGAATAGGCATAAACCTACATTTTTCGCAAGGGCAAACGAAAAGGCACTTATTGTCAGATGCTTTATTTTCGCATCGTCTAATAAGTGCCTTTTGGCTGTCTTTATTCAGTTTTCTATGTAGTTTTACGCCTTTGTATCAAAGTTCATAATCACTACTCATTACGAGTAGTGATGCGCCTTTCACCCAACGCATATATTTTTACCTCCTTGATTTTAAAGATAGGCGTGTCTCTTCCAAGGGGTAGAGGAAGAT
>JAFTUD010000021.1 GCA_017466455.1 Clostridia bacterium | reverse complement strand
TGATTATTTCCATTTTAACTCCAACCGTTTCTTTTTAGTGTGCGATAAAATGAACCCCAATATGCGTATAGCTGTTATGAAAGCGACAAAAACTAATGATATTAAAGTGTGGAGGATAAATATGGAATCAATTTGGGAAAACGACGCACCACAAGTGCGATTTAATACATTAAAGGAAAGCAAAAGTGCCGATGTTCTGATCGTTGGCGGTGGTATTGCGGGAATCTTGTGCGCTTACAAGCTGAAAAACGCAGGTGTGGATTGTCTGTTGGTGGAAGCGACAGAGCTTTGCGGAGGTATCACCAAGAACACCACCGCAAAGATCACCCTGCAACACGGTTTGATCTACGACAAGATGATACGTCGCTTTGGTGAGAACAAGGCGCGGCTTTACGCAGAGGCACAGAAAAAAGCGTGCAAGGAATACGCCCGACTTTGCGAGAACGTCGATTGCGACTATGAAGCAAGGGATTCCTACGTCTACTCCTTAAATGACCGCAAGAAAATCGAAAAGGAAGTCAACGCCCTTAACCGAATCGGTGTGAAAGCAGAGCTTTCGGACGCCGAAGAACTTCCTTTCAAGGTGTCGGGGGCTGTTCGCGTGACGGATCAAGCGCAGTTTCACCCGTTGAAATTCCTATATACGATTGTAAAAGATCTGCCGATATATGAGCATACCAAGGTTGTGGAGCTGATGCCGCACAAGGCGAAAACCAACTACGGCGAGATTACCTACAAAAAGCTGATAATCGCAACTCATTTTCCAATGCTCAACAAGCACGGACTTTACCCATTGAAGCTCTATCAGCACCGTTCTTACGTGATTGCGCTGAAAGGGGCACAGAACGTGAATGGAATGTACGTGGACAAATCGGACACGGGACTTTCCTTCCGAAGCTACGGAGATCTTCTGCTTCTTGGCGGTGGCGGACACCGCACGGGCAAGCAAGGCGGTTGTTGGCAGGAGCTCGAGGACTTCGCCAAGAAACACTACAAAAACGCTGAAATCGTCGGCAAGTGGGCGGCGCAGGACTGCATGACTTTGGACGATATTCCTTATATCGGTCAATATTCAAAATCCACGCCTGACGTTCTTGTGGCAACGGGATTTAACAAGTGGGGCATGACTAACGCCATGGTCGCCGCCGACATTCTCTGCGACCTTGTCAGAGGAAAAAGCAATCCTTATGCCGCCGTTTTCGATCCCTCGCGCACGGTTCTTCGCCCACAACTTGCCCTCAACGCTTTTGAGTCTACCGTCGGGCTTCTGACACCCACCGCACCACGATGTCCGCACCTCGGTTGCGCCCTCAAATACAACAAAGCCGAGCACACCTGGGATTGTCCCTGCCACGGCTCGCGCTTCACCGAACACGGTGAGCTGATCGACAATCCCGCGACGGATGATCATCGATCAATTCGATGAAAAATGCCTCCGAAATAGTAATTGCTGTTTCGGAGGCTATTTTCATTTTTTGCTATTGAAATTTGGATACTTAAATAAAACAAATAATCCGAACGACTCTCCAAGTAAGAGAATGTTCGGATTATTTTCATGTGGTCGAGATGACAGGATTCGAACCTGCGGCATCATGGTCCCAAACCATGCGCGCTACCAACTGCGCTACATCTCGATAGACTTTATTAAATTTTGGATAAGTCGCATTTCCAAAATGCTAATATATTATAGCAAAAGAAACAGTATTTGTCAAGTCAAAATTGAAATTTTATCAAGAATTTTGTGAAAAATTAAAAATTCGTATTATTTAGTATTCTGAATTCAAAAGGCAAATTATTTTAATTCATCGAATGTCACACAAATAGCCGAAAAATAAGCCGAATTTCCAAAAACACCCCGAAATTGACACTAAAATATGACAAGGTCAATCACAAACATACAACATATACTCATATGAACATATGAACAAAAATAAATAATAACGCCAAAATAGCCCCGGAAGGGCTATTTTGGGTTGATATTGCTTAAATTGAGCCAATATTGCCTGTAATTACAAGTGTGCTTGTAGCCTCTGTTAAAACCCATTCTCCTGTGGTAGGATCTTGAACATATTGACCGGCCCCAACAGTGACTTGACCGGCAACTGTTTCAAACTCGCCGCTTGTCTCATTATAGGTGTAATTTACGCCCTCTTGCCACGAAACGCCGTTGAAGCTTACCGAAACATTAGTAAGAATAGGATTGAAAATATCCCGTATAACCGCACCGTCAATCTCGGCAAGCTCGCTGTTTCCGGAGTTGCTGATAACAAAGGTGTAGGTCACCTCGCCGTTTGGCGCAACAGGGACAGGGCTGATTGATTTCGTAATAGAAACATTAGGCGCAATGCGTGCGCTAATTGTTTCGCTTGCACTTATCGGAGTGATTCCCCCACCGGAAAGCGTTGCGGTGTTTACAACCTCTCCGCCTGCATCAGCAGGAGCAAAGCTGTTCACATCGGCTTCATAAGCGAGAATAGCATTTTGACCTGCGCCAATGTTGATTCCCGAGAAAATTACCCCGGTTCCAACACTCACAGTAGGTGGCGAAGCGAGAACGCCGTCAAGGAAGAGCTTAACCGAGCCATCAACATAAGTCAACGGAACAACGCTCGTGCCCCCGAATTCATAAGCGCCAAGATTGTCCAAAAGGGTAAGCCCGTTAATGGCGCTTGGCGATGAATTGATAATGCTTATAACATAACTCACGCTATCTCCCGTAGAATAATCGGGCAAAATAGCAGTTTTGGTTATAGAAAGCGCTTGAGAAATTTCACCGACTGCAATATTTGAATTTGTAACAACATTTCCATAGGAAAGCTGTGCTTGATTAGTAAATTGAGCCATAATAAATCCTTTCCGAGAGCCAAGGCTCTCATTAGTATAAATATGAAGAAAACCGCATTTTGCCAAGAAATTTTGCCAAAAGCCACCGTTTTTCAATCAAAAAGCAACCCAAAGCGAGAAAAAATTATTTCCTTGAAAATAATTCTTGACAAAGCCCCGCTTTTGTGCTATACTCATTTGGAAAAATAAAGAAGGCTAAATGATGGCATCAGAAGCGCACAGCGTGACTGAGGCTTGATAGCACTCCGGAGAATCTCGTAAGAGTGCCGAAGGGGCAAGGCGCACGCGCTAATCTCTCAGGCAAAAGGACAGAGTCATTTCTTTAAATATCCTGACGCGCCATGGGCGTGTTAATATTTATTGCGGAAATATTTTGTTGCGGAGTGATTTTCATTCCGCTTTTTTGTTATATTTTGTTGCATAAGGAGAATAAAATGGAATTTTTGGAAAAAGCAGTCGGCTTAATAAACGACTATCTCTCGGGCTACATACTTGTTATCCTGCTTGTTGGCGTGGGACTTTACTACTCAATAAAGACAAGATTTGTGCAGGTTCGTTGCCTTGGCGAGGGCTTTAAAAGGGTCTTTGGAAAGAATAAGGATAAGGGAAATAAAACAGGACTTTCCTCGTTCCAAGCTCTTGCAACCGCAGTTGCCGCTCAGGTAGGAACGGGAAATATTGTTGGCGCGTGCGGCGCGATTTTGGTCGGCGGACCAGGCGCAATCTTTTGGATGTGGATAATCGCATTTTTGGGCATGGCAACCAACTACGGTGAGGCTGTCTTGGCACAAAAGACGAAAATTGTCCTTGAAAACGGCGAAGTGCAGGGCGGACCCGTTTACTACATCAAAAAGGCATTTACAGGCAAGCTCGGAAAGGCTCTTGCGGGCTTCTTCGCGGTAGCAATCACTATTGCTCTCGGCTTCGTTGGCGCAATGGTTCAATCAAATTCGATAACCTCAAATATCTCGGGCGTGTTCACATCCTTTGGCGCAAATCCCGAGAAGGTGAATAGCCTTATGTGGATTGTAGGCGTGGTTCTTGCAGCTCTTGTCGCAGTTATCGTAATCGGCGGAGTAAAGAGAATAGCGTCAGTAACTGAAAAAATCGTACCGATAATGGCAATCCTCTATATGATCGGCGGACTTTTGGTAGTCATAGTAAATATTAAAAACCTTCCCGAGGCAGTAGGCTCAATCTTCAAATACGCCTTCGTTCCGCAAGCAATAATCGGCGGTGGCTTCGGTAGCGCAATCGTAAAGGCAATTCAAAAGGGCGCACAGCGCGGTCTTTTCTCAAACGAGGCAGGAATGGGCTCAACCCCACACGCTCACGCACAGGCTGATGTAAAGGACCCTCACGACCAAGGCGTTGTCGCAATGGTAGGCGTGTTTATAGATACATTCGTTGTCCTAACCCTTACCGCAATTATCGTTCTTTGCACACTCTATTCGGGAAACGGACCTCTTGCAGGAATAACAGGCGAAATAGCAAGTGGCGCAGGCTCGTTCTCCAATATAGCAAGCGCGCTCGGTATTACCGACGGTAATATGGTGCAAAAATCCTTCCAAATAACCTTTACAACACTGTTCGGCGGAAACGCAAGCGTAGGAAACGCACTTGGAAGCATCTTCGTTGCAATTTGCCTGTTCTTTTTCGCGTTCTCAACAATCATAAGCTGGAACTTCTTCGCAAAAATCAACTTTAACTACCTCTTTGGTAAAAAGGCAACAATCGCATACTCCATCATCTCAATAGTGTGCGTATTCCTTGGCTCAATCGGCTCAAACGGACTCGTATGGGGTCTTTCGGATATGTTCAACAACCTCATGGTTATCCCCAACGTAATCGCAATGCTCGCCCTTGGCGGTATGGTGTTTGAACGCTTTAAATGGAAAAATGAGGTAAGCGTGGAGGGAAGCCTCACCGCTACCGAGAAAAACTGATTTCAAAGTAATCAAAAATCCAAAAAACCGCACCCTGTGTGCGAAAAATGACCGAAAAGGAGAAAAATATGGAAAAATCATCAAAAAAATATTCCGTAGTCCTCTTTGACCTTGACGGAACAGTTGTTGATAGCGGAGAGGGAGTTACAAGCTCCGTAGCATACGCCCTTGACAAATTCGGAATTTCGGTTGATGATAAAAAGCAGCTCACCAAATTTATCGGTCCCCCACTCGTCTATTCCTTTAAAGCCTTTTATAATTTTGATGAAAATCAAGCACTTGAGGCAATAAATTACTACCGTGAATACTATACGAGCAAGGGTATTTTTGAGGGGTATGTGTACGACGGAGTTGAAAAGCTCCTTTCGGATCTGAAGCAGGCAGGCATGCGCCTGATCCTCGCAACCTCAAAGCCTGAGGAGTTTGCAAGGCAGATAATGGAAAGGGCAGGGCTTGATAAGTATTTTGAATACATGGCAGGCGCAAGCATGGATGAAAGGACTCGCAACACTAAAATCGAAGTCATTGACTATGCACTCAAAACCGCAAATATAGACACTCCAAGCGATGTAGTGATGGTAGGCGACCGCTTTTACGACATAGAGGGCGCACATCACTTCGGTATTGACTGTATAGCAGTTGAATACGGCTATGGCAACCGTGAGGAGTTTGAGATGTATAATGCCGATTATATCGCCAAAACACCGCTTGATGTGTCTGAAATTCTGATAAAATAACAAAAAAATCCAAGCTCATGCTTGGATTTTTTATTAGTCTGTATTGCCAACTGATTTTTCTGAAGCGGATTGCATCTTGTAAAACTCTCCGCCAAGAGCGATAAGCTCATCGTAGGTGCCAAGCTCAACACAGTGCCCGTTCTTAAGCACCGCAATCTTGTCCGCACCCCGTATCGTTGAAAGACGGTGAGCGATAACGAAGGTTGTACGCCCACTGCAAAGCGAATTGATTGATGCCTGTATCTCTCTTTCTGAAACATTGTCAAGCGCACTTGTGGCTTCATCAAAAATAATAATCTGCGGATTTCTGAGTAGCGCACGGGCAATGGAAAGCCTTTGCCTTTGTCCGCCCGAAAGATTTGACGCATGCTCCTGAAGATTTGAGTCAAGCCCCTTTGGAAGGCTCATTACAAAATCATACATCTTTGATGCACGGAGCGCCTGCTCAATCTGCTCATCAGTTGCCCACTCCGCACCGTAGGTAAGATTTTCCCTTACAGTTCCAACGAACATAACACTCGTTTGCGGAACATAGGCAATGTGCTTCCTGTACGAGCGCAAATCAATTTCACTAAGGTCGTGACCGTCAACCGTAATCCTACCGCCACTTGGAGTCATAAATCCGATAGCAAGGCTAAGAAGTGTTGTTTTTCCTGCACCGCTTTCGCCTACAATAGCCACCGTTTCTCCCGCCCTTACATCAAGAGAAAATCCCGCAAGAAGCTCCTGACCGTCATCGTACGAAAAGCATACATTCTCAAATTTAAAGTCACCGCGCACAGCCTCAAGTGGCTCCTTGCCCTCATTATGCTCAACATCCTCGGAGCATAAAATCTCGCCGATTGAAGAAACCGACTCCTTACCCTTAGCCAAAATCGGCATAAGCCCGATAAGCGACGATACCTGCCATGTCAGCGTATTAAAATATGTTTGAAACAGCGTAATGTCGCCGATTTCGGTAAGCGTGCCTCTGACATACAAATAAGATGAAAAAACAAGACATCCAATTTGAAAGAACTGAATAGTAACCCATAAAAACGACCCAAAATACGCCTGAATCATATCAAGCCTGAGTCCCGAGCTCGCAATGCGTCTTAAAACACCCGCCATTTTCCTCGTTTGCTGATCCTCAAGCGCGTGCGCCCTTGTTATCTGTACCATTTCCTCTGTGTCGCTGACCATAGCCGAGGCGTTTTCAACATCATGACGGAATTCGGAGTTTGAATTGTCCATTTTCCGTCTAAAGACTCTCCTCAAGGCTAAGTTCGCAGGAATACAGAGAAGGAAGAAAAGAAAAACAACATAGCTCTTTTGCAAAATTACAACAAGCGCCACAGTGATGTTAAGCGCAATAGACGGAATAGTCGTTATAAGCTGAACAAAGAAGGTGTGAACATTCTCAACATCTCTCATAATCTTAGACTGAATACGCCCGCTTTGCATTTGCTTGTGAAAGCTTATAGAAAGCACCTGAAGCTTGCGTATCAGCGCCCCTCTTAGCCCGGCTTCAATTTTTCTCGTTGCAACACTGTAAAGCCTTACATAAACCGCGTTTGTCGGAATATTTATGAGGAGCAACGCAAGAATAACCCCAACACTCGTAAAAATAGCAGGAAAGGGGTCCGTGCCGAAAAGCACATAAGCATGCACCGCGTTTATTATCGTAGCAGTATTAAGCGGAAGTAAAATAACAGGCAGTTGCTTTATAAGATAAAAAATCATAGAAAGCAAAAAATCCCATTTGTACTTTAAATATAGCTTAATAATCAGTCTGCTTGGGCGAGAATGATTGTTAAGATATCGCTCAATGATTTCATTTTCGAGCCCGAGAGCCTCATCATCGGTCAAAAGCTCTGATTTTTTATCCATAAAATCCCCCCTTACGAGAAAGATAATAGCACATTTTGCCAAGCATTGTCAATAAAAATTGTCAAAAAAAAGATAAGAATCGCTACAAATCAAAAAAATTAGAAAATCTCACAAATGCTCTTGACTTGATGGCGCGTGTGTGCTATGATTTAAACATAAATTCAAAAAATTCACACTTCTTAAAAAATTGAAAATCTATACTTCTCAGAGGTAAAAAATTATGGATATCAAAATTACAAGGACAACCGCACCAAAGCAAATGGTAAAGGAAAGCGAGCTTGGCTTCGGTCAGTATTTCACCGACCATATGTTCGTAATGGATTATGAGGCAGGCAAGGGCTGGTATAACGCAAGAATAGTGCCCTTCGGCAATATCTCACTTCACCCTGCATCAACCGTTTTGCACTATGGAGCTGAAATATTCGAGGGACTCAAGGCATACCGTACCGAGGACGGAAGCGTTCAGCTTTTCCGCCCAATGGAAAATATCAAGCGCCTTAATAACTCGGCTGAGCGTATGTGCCTACCAACCATTGATGAAAACGACGCTCTTGAAATCCTTACCACCTTTGTAAAGCTTGAGGAAAAATGGGTTCCAAGCTCCTTTGGAACATCGCTTTACCTTCGCCCCTATATGTTCGGAAACGACGAAACCCTCGGAGTTCATACCGTACATAGAGCAACATATATGATTATCGCATCTCCAAGCGGAAGCTACTATAAGGAGGGCATCAACCCCGTTAAAATCATGATTGAAAACGAGGATGTCCGTACAGTTCGTGGCGGTACAGGCTACGCAAAGTGCGGAGGCAACTATGCCGCATCTACAAGGGCAGGCGAAAGGGCAAGCAAGAAGGGCTATTCACAGGTTCTTTGGCTTGACGGAGTTGAGAGAAAGTATATTGAAGAGGTCGGTGCAATGAATGTAATGTTCAAAATCGACGGTGAAATCGTAACTCCTGAGCTCACAGGCTCAATCCTTCCCGGAATTACAAGAAAATCCTGCATTGAGGTGCTTAAGGACCTCGGCTATAAGGTAAGCGAGCGACTTCTTAGCGTTAATGAGCTTGTTGACGCTATGAAAAACGGCAAGCTTGAGGAGGCTTGGGGCTGTGGCACAGCCGCAGTCGTTTCCCCAATCGGTAGACTTATGTATAACGATGTTGAATATGTAATCAATAACGAGCAAATCGGAGAGGTTACCCAAAGGCTCTACGACATTTTAACAGGAATTCAGTGGGGTAAGGTAGAGGATAAGTATAACTGGGTTTATAAGCTCTAATCCTCATCATAAAAACAAAAAACGGGCAAGAAAAGGAATTTTCCTTATCTTGCCCGTTGCTTTTAGCTTGTTGACTTAATAAAGACATCAAGTAATTTCACTATCCCTTATATCCCAAAAAGCTCCAAATTCAGCCACACTCAAATTATACTCGATTTTATGAATAAAATATGAATATTTTAATAATCAAATTTCCATAAAATACTTTATCGCATTAAATTGATAAAATTTTTCAAAAAATTTGCAAAAATCTATTGACAAAAGCATTTCGGTAATATAGAATATATAATATATTTTTAAAAGCGTTGAAGGGAACAAAATTCACCGTATCGTTTTTCAGAGAGTCGGCAGATGGTGTGAGCCGATAGCGGTAGATGAAATATACCTCATCCCCGAGCCTCCAACCGAAAGGAAAGCCGAGTAGATTTGGACGGGCACTCCCGTTACAGAGAAAATTGCTGATAGGCAATGAGTGGGCGTAGAGCCAATAAGAGTGGTACCACGGGGAAGACCTCGTCTCTTTTATGCAAGAGGTTGCGTAAAAGGGACTTTTTTGTTTTCATACCCTTGTGCAACCCAAAAATGAACTAACCCTTGTGCCTTAAGGGAAGACAGAAAGGATTATTTTATGAAGGGCTATCAAAAGTACACAAAACAATTTTTCTCACCAAGCGGTGTGAGCATGGACTGGGTCAAGAAGGACTGTATAGACAAGCCACCAATGTGGTGTAGCGTTGACCTTCGCGACGGAAACCAAGCGCTTATAATTCCTATGAGCCTTGAGGAAAAGCTTGAATTTTTCAAGCTCCTTTGTAAGGTCGGCTTTAAGGAAATTGAGGTAGGATTTCCTGCCGCATCTGAAACCGAATACGAATTTTGCAGAACTATAATTGAGCAAAATCTTATTCCCGATGATGTAACAATTCAGGTTCTCACACAGTCAAGAGAGCATATAATTGCAAAAACCTTTGAGGCAATTGACGGCGCAAAGCACGCAGTTGTCCACCTCTATAACTCCACATCAGTCGCTCAAAGAGAGCAGGTGTTCAAAAGGAGCAAGCAGGAAATAATTGATATCGCAACCTTCGGCGCTAAGCTTTGTAAGGAATATAAGAAGAAGGCAAGGGGCAAAATCACCTTTGAATACTCACCCGAAAGCTTCACAGGAACAGAGCCTGAATTTGCTGCCGAAATCAGTAATGAGGTTATCAAGATTTGGGAGCCAACGCCCGATGATAAGGTCATAATCAACCTTCCCGTCACCGTATCCCACTCAATGCCTCATGTCTACGCCAACCAAGTAGAATATATGCACAAAAATCTTCTCAACCGAGAGAATGTAATCATTTCACTCCACCCCCACAATGACCGCGGCTGCGCTATCGCCGATAGTGAGCTTGGTCTTTTGGCAGGCGGAGACAGAATTGAAGGCACACTTTTCGGCAACGGTGAGAGGACAGGAAATGTCGATATAATCACCCTTGCGCTCAATATGTTCTCACAGGGCATTGACCCGGGACTTGATTTTACAAACCTTCCCGAAATTACAAGGGTTTATGAAAAGGTTACAAGAATGCATGTCTATGAAAGACAGCCATATAGCGGACAGCTTGTATTTGCCGCATTCAGTGGCTCACATCAGGACGCAATCGCAAAGGGAATGAAGTTCAGAGAGGGCAAGGACATCAAATGGACAGTTCCGTATCTTCCCATCGACCCGACCGATGTCGGCAGAGTTTACGAGGCTGATGTTATCCGTATCAACTCTCAATCGGGCAAGGGCGGAATAGGCTACATTATGGAAACTCAGTTCAAGCTCAACCTTCCACCCAAAATGCGTGAGGCGTTTGGCTACCATGTAAAGAGCATTTCCGACCATGAGCATAGGGAACTTCAGCCCACTGAGGTCTACGATATCTTTATGCGTGACTTCGTAAATATCACAAGCACAGTAAGGGTCGTAAACGCAACATATAATGACCATATTGACGATGCCGACATTGACGGATTTATCACAATCCAATATAACGGGGTTGAAACAACGGTCAGAACAAGCGGAAACGGTCGTCTTGACTGCGTAAGCAACGCAATAAAGCAGGTAATCGGCAAGGAATATACGCTTGAAAGCTATACCCAGCACGCTATTGAGGAAACCACAAGCTCAAGGGCAGCCTCATATGTTAGCATAGCAAGCGATGGCAAAACCTACTGGGGTACAGGAATTAGTAGCGATATCAGCCGTTCCTCTATCAAGGCACTTGTCAGTGCAGTAAACATTATGCTTTCTAAATAATAAGGAGAAAACACAGATGAAATTAACAGGAGCAGAAATCATCATAAAAACCCTTATAGAGCAGGGCGTTACCGATGTGTTCGGATATCCGGGCGGACAGGTAATCAACATCTATGACGCACTCCATAAGGATAGTGATAAAATAAACCATATCCTGACCGCGCATGAGCAGGGCGCAGCCCACGCAGCCGACGGATATTCAAGAGCAACGGGTAAGGTTGGCGTGTGCATCGCAACCTCAGGTCCCGGCGCTACAAACCTTGTAACGGGTATTGCAACCGCAATGCTTGACTCAATCCCACTTGTTGCAATCACGGGAAATGTTCCTTGCTCGCTAATCGGTAAGGATAGCTTCCAGGAGATTGATATAACAGGAATTACCCTTCCGATAACCAAGCATAACTATTTCGTAAACAGGATAGAGGACCTCGCCGATAGCATAAGAGAGGCATTCTCAATTGCAAAATCAGGCAGACCGGGTCCCGTTCTCGTAGATGTTCCAAAGGATGTTCAGGTGGCAACCTACGATTATGAGCCACAGGACATAGCTCCGAAAATCCCACTGCCAAAGGGCAACCCCGATAAAATCGCCGAGGCAATCAAGCTCGTAAACGAGTCTAAAAAGCCATATATTTACATAGGCGGCGGCGCGGCAGGTCTTGGACTTGGCGATGAGATTATAGAGCTTGCAAATAAAATTGATGCCTGCATCGGCTGTACCTTTATGGGTCTTTCCGCAATCCCCGACGGATGTGAGAGATTTCTCGGCATGCAGGGAATGCACGGACATTACGCATCGTCAATGGCGCAAAACGAGGCAGACCTCATAATCGGCGTTGGCGTAAGATTTAGCGACCGCGCAACGGGTAATGTGTCTAAATTTGCTAAAAATAGCAAAATAATTCAGCTTGACCCCGACTTCTCCGAAATCAATAAAAATGTCAAGGTTGACTGCGGAATAGTTGGAGATGTTGAGCATTCCTTTATGGAAATTGCAAAGGGCTGTGAGAAAAAGCAAAATCCCGAGTGGATGAAAAGAGTAGATGAGCTAAAGGCTGATGAGGCAGGCTTTGAAAAGGAAATTGCCGATGCCTCAGGTGATGCTCTTACCCCTAAGAAAATCTTTGATGTAATAAATGCAAATAAGCCAAAAAATACAGTTATCGCAACCGATGTAGGACAGCATCAGATGTGGACTGCTCAATATGTCAAGTTTGATAATGTAAGGCGCTTCGTATCAAGCGGAGGACTCGGCACAATGGGCTTCGGTCTTGGCGCCGCAATCGGTGCAAGGGTCGCAACGGGCGATACCACCGTGCTTATCACAGGCGACGGTAGCTTCGGTATGAACCTGAATGAGCTTGCGACAGCCGTTTCCCACAATATTCCAGTAGTAATCGTTCTTATAAATAACGGAGTTCTCGGAATGGTGCGCCAATGGCAAACGCTCTTCTTCGGCGCAAGATATTCAAATACAGTCCTTACCGAGCGCAAGACCGATTTTGTAAAGCTTGCCGAGGCGTTCGGCGCAGTAGGCTATCGCGCAACCACACAGGATGAATTTGAGCAAGCGTTTAAAAAGGCGGTTGCAAGCGGACAAACCGTTGTAATTGATACAATCATTGATAAGGATGAATTTGTTCTTCCAATGCTCCCCCCTGGCGGTGCTATTGATGACATCATCACTAATACAAAGAAATAAGGAGGCAAGAGATGAAGGATAATAGATTCGTAATTGCCGTATATGTTGACAACAAGTTCGGTGTTCTTACAAGAGTAACAAGCATGTTTACAAGGCGTGGCTTCAATATTGATGCCCTCACCGTTGGAGAAACCGAGCGCCCTGAATACTCCCGTATAACAATTTGCCTAAGCGGTGACGGCTACGCGAGAGAACAGCTTATAAACCAGCTAAGAAAGCTTCATAATGTTAAGAAGGTTGATGTTCTTGAGCAGGACTGTATCAAGCGTGAGCTTATGCTCATCAAGGTAAAATACGACAAGGATACAAGGGCTGATATATTAGCTGCCGCTGATGTATATAGAGCAAAGGTTATTGACTATACCACAGATGAAATGTGCATTGAGGCAACAGGCGACCCAACTAAGATTGATGCGTTTATAAAGCTGATGATTCCCTTCGGCATAATAGAAATGTGCCGTACAGGAATTGTCGCTCTTGAGCGTGGCAATACATCACTTTTTGACTAAGAATTTATCTTAGCCGAGCAAAAACAAAAATAAAAATTAAAAAACATATAGCTAAAAGGAGAAAAAAACAATGGCTAACACAAACGCAAAAATTTACTATCAACAGGACTGCAACCTCGCAAAATTGAACGGAAAGACCGTAGCAATCATCGGATACGGCTCACAGGGACACGCTCACGCCCTCAACCTTAAGGACTCAGGCGTAGATGTAATCGTAGGTCTTTATGAGGGAAGCAAGAGCTGGGCAAAGGCTGAAAAGGCAGGACTTAAGGTTATGACCTCTGCTGATGCGGCAAAGAATGCCGATATTATCATGATTCTTATCAATGATGAAAAGCAGGCTAAGCTTTATAAGGAAAGCATCGAGCCAAACCTCACCGAGGGTAAGACTCTTGCATTCGCTCACGGCTTCAACATTCACTTCGGTTGCATTAAGCCACCAAAGAATGTAAATGTAATCATGGTAGCTCCTAAGGGCCCTGGTCACACAGTTCGCTCCGAATATCAGGTAGGAAAGGGAGTTCCTTGCCTTATCGCAGTACATCAAGACGCAACAGGCGACGCTCTTGAAATCGGTCTTGCATACGCACTCGGAATCGGCGGAGCAAGAGCAGGCGTTCTTGAAACAACCTTCCGTACCGAAACCGAAACAGACCTCTTTGGTGAGCAGGCTGTTCTTTGTGGCGGTGTTTGCGCACTTATGCAGGCAGGCTTTGAAACACTTGTTGAGGCAGGCTATGACCCAAGAAACGCATACTTTGAGTGCATTCACGAGATGAAGCTCATCGTTGACCTTATCTACCAAAGCGGATTTGAGGGAATGAGATATTCAATCTCCAACACCGCTGAATACGGTGACTATATCACAGGACCAAAGATCATTACCGACGATACAAAGAAGGCAATGAAGAAGGTTCTTTCCGATATCCAGGACGGAACATTTGCGAAGGACTTCCTTCTCGATATGTCCGATGCAGGTAGCCAGGTACACTTCAACGCAATGAGAAAGATCGCAGCTGAGCATCCAAGCGAGGTTGTAGGTAAGGAAATCAGAGAGCTTTACAGCTGGGCTGATGAGGAAAAATTCATCAATAACTAATTAAGAGGCAAAAAATGATTAAGGATACAATAGTAGACGGAGCGCATAATGCCCCGCACCGTTCCCTGTATAAGGCGCTCGGCTATACAAATGAGGAGCTATCCCGCCCAATAATCGGTATAGTAAGCTCATATAACGAGATCGTACCGGGACATATGAACCTTGATAAAATCACACAAGCAGTTAAGCTTGGCGTCGCAATGGCAGGCGGAACTCCCGTAATGTTCCCCGCTATTGCAGTGTGCGACGGTATTGCCATGGGTCATGTGGGAATGAAATATTCTCTCGTTACCCGTGACCTCATCGCCGACTCCACCGAGGCTATGGTAATGGCTCACGGCTTTGACGGCCTTGTTATGATACCAAACTGCGATAAAAATGTGCCGGGACTTCTGATGGCAAGCGCAAGACTCAATATCCCCACCGTATTTGTAAGTGGCGGACCTATGCTTGCAGGACGCGTAGACGGCAAAAAACGCTCACTCTCCGCAATGTTTGAGGCTGTTGGTTCATATAAGGCAGGCACTATTGACGACTGTAAGCTTTGCGAATTCGTTGATAAGGTATGCCCAACCTGTGGCTCATGCTCGGGTATGTATACCGCAAATTCAATGAACTGCCTTACCGAGGTTCTCGGTATGGGACTTCGCGGAAACGGAACAATCCCTGCCGTATATTCATCAAGAATTGAGCTTGCAAAGCACGCAGGAATGCAGGTTATGGAGCTTGTTCGTAAGAACATTCGCCCAAGAGATATAATGACCGCATCTGCAATCAAAAACGCAATAACTGCCGATATGGCTCTCGGTTGCTCAACAAACAGTATGCTTCACTTGCCGGCAATCGCAAATGAGTGCGGAGTTGAGTTTAACCTTGATGATGTAAACGCAATCAGCGAAAAAACACCGAACCTTTGCCACCTTGCCCCCGCAGGACCAACCTATATGGAGGATTTGAACGAGGCAGGCGGAGTATACGCAGTATTAAAGGAGCTTGAAAAGCTCGGACTTATTGATACATCGGTTATGACCTGCACAGGAAAAACCCTTGGCGAAAATATCGCCGATGCTAAAAACCTTGATACAGAGGTTATAAGGACAGTTGAAAATCCGTATAGCAAAACAGGCGGAATTGCAGTTCTTAAGGGTAACCTTGCCCCCGATGGCTGTGTAGTAAAGAGAAGTGCAGTAGCCCCCGAAATGCTCGTTCACGAGGGACCCGCAAAGGTATACGAGAGCGAGGAGGAGGCAATTAGCGCAATTTACGCAGGCAAAATCGTAAAGGGCGATGTAGTCGTTATCCGTTACGAAGGACCAAGTGGCGGACCGGGTATGAGAGAAATGCTCTCCCCAACCTCGGCAATCGCAGGAATGGGACTTGATAAGGATGTAGCGCTCATCACCGACGGACGCTTCTCGGGCGCAACCCGTGGCGCGTCAATCGGACATGTGTCCCCCGAGGCAGTAAGTGGCGGTATGATAGCCTATGTAAAGAACGGAGATATAATCTCCATAAATATCCCCGAATACAAAATTGAGCTTAAGGTAAGCGATGAGGAAATCGCAAAAAGAAAGGCAGAAATGCCAATCAAGCGTAAGGAAAATATCACAGGCTACCTAAAGAGGTATGCGCAGATGGTATCCTCGGCTGACCGTGGAGCAATTATTAACAAATAAAAATCAGTCCATTACCGCTACTGCGGTAATGGGCATACCAAAGCGCATTAAAGCTTAGTGCGCTTTGGTATGAATTAAGATTGAAAGGAAATAAAATTATGCCAATGACAATGACAATGACACAAAAAATCCTTGCTTCTCACGCAGGACTTGAAAGCGTAGAGGCAGGTCAGCTTATTCTTGTAAGCCTTGACAGAGTTTTGGGAAACGACATCACCTCTCCCGTCGCAATCAAGGAATTTGACAAAATAGGCGTTAGCGAGGTTTACGATAAGGACAAGGTAACAATGGTTATGGACCATTTTGCCCCAAATAAGGACATAAAGGCTGCAACACAGTGCAAAATGTGTCGTGACTTTTGTGAGGAAAAGAATGTAACTCATTTCTACGATGTAGGAAGAATGGGAATTGAGCATGCGCTCCTTCCCGAAAAGGGACTTGTAGTAAGCGGAGATGTAGTTATCGGCGCTGACTCCCATACCTGCACATATGGCGCGCTCGGCGCATTCTCAACAGGCGTAGGCTCAACCGATATGGCTTGCGGAATGGCAACGGGCAAGGCGTGGTTCAAGGTTCCGTCAGCTATAAAATTCGTTCTCACAGGCAAGCTTAATAAATATGTATCGGGTAAGGATGTAATCCTTCACATAATCGGAAAAATCGGCGTTGACGGTGCGCTTTATAAGTCAATGGAATTCGTTGGCGAGGGCGTTTCCTCACTCACAATCTATGACCGCCTTACAATTTGCAATATGGCAATTGAGGCAGGCGCTAAAAACGGAATTTTCGAGGTTGATGAGCAAACAGTTGCCTACATAAAGGAGCGTAGCGACAGAGAAATCGTGTCCTTCAAGGCAGATAGCGATGCGCACTACGATGAGGTTTACGAAATCGACCTTTCTAAGATTGAGCCAACCGTGGCATTCCCGCACCTTCCCGAAAATACTAAAACCTTTGACCAAATTGACGACATAAAAATTGACCAGGTAGTAATCGGCTCCTGCACCAATGGACAGTATAAGGACATTGAGGAGGCAGCAATGATCTTGAAGGGCAAAAGGGTTGCGAAAAATGTTCGCGCAATCATCATTCCCGCAACACAGGATATCTACCTTAAGGCTATTGAAAACGGTCTTGTTAAAATCTTTATTGAGGCAGGCTGTGTCGTTTCAACACCAACCTGCGGACCTTGCCTTGGCGGTTATATGGGAATACTTGCCGCAGGCGAAAGAGCAGTAGCAACAACAAATCGTAACTTCGTAGGAAGAATGGGCCATGTAACAAGTGAGGTATACCTCGCATCTCCTGCAGTCGCTGCCGCAAGCGCGATAGCAGGCAAAATCGCAGACCCAAGAAAGCTTTAAGGAGGCAAAATATGAATTTTTCAGGAAAAGCAATTAAATACGGAGATAATGTTGATACCGATGTTATCATTCCGGCAAGATATCTGAATACAAGCGACCATGCCGAGCTTGCCTCTCACTGTATGGAGGATATAGATAAGGACTTCGTAAATAAGGTTGAAACAGGCGACATTATGGTAGCAGGCGACAACTTCGGCTGTGGCTCGTCAAGAGAGCATGCACCGATAGCAATTAAGGCAAGCGGAATTTCGCTCGTAATCGCCAATACCTTCGCAAGAATTTTCTACCGCAACTCCATAAACATCGGACTTGCAATTCTTGAATGTCCCGAGGCAGTTGCAGGAATTAGCGAGGGCGATAAGGTCGAGGCAGACCTTGATAACGGTATTATCTACAACCGTACAACAGGAAAAAGCTTCAAAACTCAGCCCTTCCCCGAGTTTATCCAAAAGATAATCCAAAATGGCGGACTCATTGAGTCAATTCGCAAGGGCGATATAAAATAAGAGGTGAGAGAAATGAACTTGAATATTGCACTTTTAAAGGGTGACGGAATAGGACCCGAAATTGTTGATAGCGCAGTTCGCGTGCTCGAGGCGGTAGGCGAAAAATTCGGACATACCTTCACATTCACACCGTACGACATCGGAGGATGTGCTATTGATAAGCACGGTATGCCGCTTCCCGAGGAAACAGTAAAGGGCTGTCTTGAGGCAGATAGCGTGCTTCTTGGCGCAGTTGGCGGACCGAAATGGGATACACTCCCGGGCAATATGCGTCCCGAAAAGGCGCTTCTTGGCATACGCTCCGCAATGAACCTCTTTACTAACCTTCGCCCCGCAAAACTTTACCCTGCACTCAAAGGCGAATGCCCACTTAGAGCCGACATAGTTGAAAACGGCTTTGATATTATGATTGTCCGTGAGCTTACAGGCGGTATTTACTTTGGTGAGCGCGGAATGAGAGAGGGCAAATACGGCGAGGAGGCATACGATACTGAGTGCTACTCCCGTATGGAGATTGAAAGAATTGCAAGAGTAGCGTTTGAAAGCGCAAGAAAGAGAAGAAAGAAGCTTATCAGCATTGATAAGGCAAATGTGCTTGAAAGCTCACGCCTTTGGAGAAGGGTAGTTCACGAAATAGCAAGCGAATACCCCGATGTTGAATGCACAGATATGCTCGTTGACAATGCCGCTATGCAGCTTGTTCGTAACCCCGCGCAATTTGATGTTATCGTTACCTCAAATATGTTCGGTGACATTCTCTCCGATGAGGCTTCACAAATTACAGGCTCAATAGGAATGCTCCCATCTGCATCGCTAAATGAAACAACAAAGGGTCTTTATGAGCCAATTCACGGCTCTGCCCCCGACATTGCAGGACAAAATAAGGCAAACCCAATCGCAACAATTCTCTCGGGCGCAATGATGCTTCTTTACTCCTTCGGACTTACAAAAGAAAGTGACGCCATTGTCAGCGCAGTTGATAAGGTGCTTGAGGCAGGCTACCGCACAGCCGACCTCGCTCATGGCGCACCGTCGCTTGGAACAAAGGAAATCACCGATAAAATCTTAGAGAATATCTGATAGAGTGTGTAAAAATGTCAAAAATAAAAGAAATTTACCTTCGCCTTTGTATGAGCAGTGTTTTTTCAAGAGTTATGGAAAAGCCACTGCTTGTCGCCCTTGCAAATTATTGTAAGGACGGAATTACAAGGGATGAAAAAATAAAAGCCTACGCATCCTTCGTCAACGAAATATACACACAGGGTGCGTCACTTTCGGCTCTTGTGTGCCGTCTTGTCCTTGAGGACGAAAATGTTTATATCAGGGCAAAGGCAGGAAAGCACGAGCTTAGCGAGTGCGTCGCAAGCGCGACCGAATATGAGCTTAAGGCGTTTGAGGAGCTATCTCGGCTCACCCCCGAGGATTTCGCCTCGGATATGGAGCTTTCCTACACATCTCCCTTCGTAACCGAAAAAATAGACTTTTCAAGGGAGTACGAAAACAGAATAGCCAACCTTGATAAATACGGCTACGGAATTTTTTCATCGTACTGTATGTTCCGCCTCTCCGATGATAAGACTATTGAGCCTATTGTCAGCGCGGATAAAACGGAAATGTCAAAATTTGTCGGCTATGAGCAGGAAAGACAAAGCGTTGTCGATAATACAATGTCATTCATCGAGGGAAAGACCTGCACAAACATTCTTCTTTGCGGAGATGCGGGAACAGGAAAGTCCTCAACCGTCAAGGCAGTTGCCAACCACTTCTTCAATCGCGGTATTCGTCTGATTGAGTTAAGAAAGGACCAGCTTTGCTATCTTCCGTATGTAATGGGAAAAATAAGCGAAAATCCGCTTAAATTTATCATATTCATCGATGACCTTTCATTCAACAAAAATGATGATAACTTCAGTATGCTTAAGGCAGCCCTTGAGGGTAGCGCAAGCGCCAAGGCGGATAACGCAGTAATCTATGCAACCTCAAATCGCAGACACATCATCAAGGAAACCTTCGGGGACCGTGTTGGCGATGATGTCCATAGAAACGACACCCTTCAGGAAAATCTTTCCCTGTCGGAGCGCTTTGGACTCATCGTATACTTCCAAAAGCCAAATAAGGCGCTTTACCTTGACATCGTGCGCGCCTTGGCAAAGAGAAACGGCATAAGCCTTAGCGAGGCAGAGCTTGATGTAAGGGCGGAGGCGTTTGCCCTTCGTCGCGGAAGCCGTAGCGCAAGATGTGCCGAGCAATTTATTGAAAGCCTAAAGTAATTTCGCAAGTGGGCTCTTAATTGTGATACAGCCTAAAAATACAATACAAAACATAAGAGGAACAAAAAATGTTAACACTTGATAATGTTTACCGTGCAAGCCATACACTAAAGCCCGTAGTTCGTAAAACGGATATAATCTACGCTCCCAAGCTAAAAAAAGGAATAGAGCTATATCTTAAAACCGAGAATCTTCAAATAACAGGCTCGTTTAAGGTAAGAGGCTCATACTATAAAATGTCGCGTTTAAGCGCGGAGGAAAAGGCAAGAGGAGTAATTGCATGCTCCGCGGGAAATCACGCACAGGGCGTTGCCCTTTCCGCGCAAAAGAACGGAATTAAGGCAGTAATTTGCTTACCCGACGGCGCTCCGATTTCCAAAATCGAGGCAACAAAGAGCTATGGCGCGGAGGTTTGCCTTGTAGAGGGCGTGTATGACGACGCTTATAAAAAGGCGCTCTCCCTTCGTGATGAAAAGGGCTATACCTTCATTCACCCGTTTGATGATGAGGATGTAATCGCAGGACAGGGAACGATAGCGCTTGAAATCGTTGATCAGCTCCCCGACCTTGACGCAATCATCGTTCCAATCGGCGGTGGCGGACTTATCGCGGGAATTGCTTATACAATGAAGTCTATAAACCCCAATGTAAAGGTTTACGGCGTACAGGCAACAGGCGCACCGTCCATGTATAAATCCGTAAAGGATAAGGAAATTACCGAGCTTGAAAGCGTTTCAACAATCGCCGACGGTATTGCAGTTAAAAAGCCGGGCTCGCTTACATACGATATTTGCTCAAAATATGTTGATGAAATCGTAACAGTCAGCGATGATGAAATCTCCGCCGCAATTCTTGCGCTTATGGAACAGCATAAGCTCGTTACAGAGGGCGCGGGCGCAGTAGCTGTTGCCGCTGCCATGTTTGGTAAGCTTGACCTTGAGGGCAAAAAGACCGTATGCTTGCTCTCGGGCGGAAACATTGATGTTACCATTCTTTCAAGAGTTATAAAGCGCGGACTTTTGATGTCGGGCAGGACCTGTCAGCTTATGATAGAGCTTGTTGACAAGCCGGGTCAGCTTAAGAATGTATCAAGAATTATTGCCGACCTTGGCGGAAATGTAATCTCCGTTCACCACGAAAGAGCAAACGAGGGCTCAAATGTAAACGGCTGTTACCTTCGCATAGTTCTTGAAACAAGAAACTTCGAGCATATTGCTGAGATTGAAAACGCACTTCGTGACTTCGGCTTCAAGCTGCTCTGAAATACATAACGAAAGAAAAAGAGGTAAGAAAATGCTTAAAAAGATTTCAACCGATAAGGCGCCAAGCGCAATAGGACCGTATTCACAGGCAATCGTACACGCAGGTGTAGTCTACACCTCGGGTCAAATTGCCATCAACCCCGAAACAGGAAATGTAGAGGCAAAGGATATAGTAGGACAAACCGAGCAGGTTATGAAAAATCTCGGCGCAGTCCTTGCCGAGGCAGGCTCAAGCTACGATAAGGCTATAAAAACAACCTGCTTCCTTGCCGAAATTGCCGATTTTGGCGCATTTAACGAGGTATACGGAAAATACTTCACCTCAAAGCCTGCACGCTCCTGCGTTGCGGTAAAGGACCTTCCAAAGGGAGTCCTTGTAGAGGTTGAGGTTATAGCAGAGGTATAATTAAAATCCGCTTTTCACAAGCGGATTTTAGCACTTTATAAAAGGCATAAATCAAACGCAAAATAGCTGGGTAAAGTGCATTTAGCCTATTTTAAGTCCGCCGTTTCACCCCAATTAAGGACTTTGCTTCAACCCGTTATCCCCCATTTTGTCTTGCATATAAGCATTTTTCCACCTTATTTATAAATAAAAGCAAGAAAAAATGAAATAAAAAGCGAAAACCCCTTGACAACCACTGTACAAGATGATATAATTTAGCATATTAAAGTGCTAAAGTGATAAAGTGAGGAAACGAATGAAAAAGCTTCAAACAAAGGAAATAGACACACTTTTTGACGCAATACTTCTTCTTGAAAATAGAGAGGAATGCTATAAATTCTTTGAGGATATTTGCACGGTAAGAGAGCTTACCGATATCGCTCAAAGGCTGAAGGCAGCAAAAATGCTCAAAAACGGCGAAAACTACGCAGTAGTAAGTAGCGAAACGGGAATGAGTACCGCAACAATAAGCCGAGTTAGCAAATGCCTTGAATATGGCGAGGGCGGATATGAGCTCGTGCTTGAACGCTTAGAGAAAAACGCAAACGAAAAGAAGGACTCCTGAAATGATTGATGAAAAGCTTTTAAAAAATGAGGAAAAGGCAATATTTGCCCTTCGCTCCCTCTATAAGCAATACGGATATCTTCCGTTTAAAATGAGCAAATTTGAGGAATATGACCTCTATCTGCAAAACAAGGATTTCCTTGTCAGCGACAGAGTAATCACCTTTAATGATACAAACGGCAATCTCCTTGCCCTAAAGCCCGATGTAACCCTCTCAATCATCAAAAACACAACCGATGAAAGGGGCTGTAAGCAAAAGGTTTATTATAACGAGAATGTCTACCGCGTTTCGGGAAGCACGCATCAGTTCAAGGAGCTTATGCAAACAGGACTTGAATGTATAGGCGACATTGATATTTTTGATGTCATTGAGGTAATCACCCTCGGACTTAAAAGCCTGTCCCTTATCAGCGATAGCTTTACCCTTGACCTCTCTCATATGGGCGTTGTGTCCGCAATTTTAGATGAGGCAAGCGATAGCGATGTGTTCAAAAAGGAGATAATCAAGCTCATCGCAGGCAAAAACGCTCACGAGGCAAGGGAGCTTTGCCAAAGATACGGAATAAGTGGCAAAGGCACCGAAAAAATCACCTCACTTATCTCCATTTACGGAAAATGCGATGTCGCACTTGAAAGGCTAAAGCCCCTTTGCACATCAGAAAACGCAAGGCGCGCATACGGCGAGCTGAAAACACTTTGTGACTCACTTAAGGGCGGATATGCCGAGGATAAAATCAATCTTGATTTTTCAGTTGTAAATGATATGAGCTACTATAACGGAATAGTTTTCAAGGGCTTTTTAAACGGTATTCCCGAAAGCGTTTTGTCAGGCGGTGAATACGGAAGGCTTCTTGAAAGAATGGGTAGACGCTCAAACGCCATAGGCTTCGCAATCTACCTTGACCTGCTTGAGGCGCTTGATACCGAAAGGAGCGAGTATGATGTTGATACACTAATCATCTACGACTCCCAAAGCGGCAGCGAGGCGCTTAGTGTTAAAAACAAGCTCATCTCGGAGGGCAAGAGCGTGTCAATGCAAAGGGAAGCACCAAGCAAGCTGAGATATAAGGAAATTGTAAATCTTACAAAGGAGGGCAAATAAATGATAAATGTCGCTCTTCCAAAGGGTCGCCTTGGCGAAAAGGTTTACCAGATGTTTGAAAAGGCAGGCTATGAATGTCCGTCTATCAAGGAAAATAACCGTAAGCTCATATTTGAAAATAAGGAAAAGGGCGTGCGCTACTTTTGGGTAAAGCCCTCTGATGTATCAATATATGTTGAGCGTGGCGCTGCCGACATCGGCGTGTGCGGAAAGGATATTTTGCTTGAATACTCCCCCGATGTCTATGAGCTTCTTGACCTCAACATGGGAAAATGCCGTATGGCAGTCGCTTCAAAAAAGGACTTCTATGATGATAATCAGCGCACCCTTCGTGTTGCCACCAAGTTTGTCAATATAGCGAAGGCGCATTACGCCTCAAAGTGCCGAGATATAGACATAATCAAGCTAAACGGATCTATTGAGCTTGCTCCTATCCTCGGTCTTTCCGATGTAATCGTTGACATCGTGGAAACAGGCACAACCCTTAAGGAAAATGACCTTGAGGTGGTAGAAACAATAGTGCCAATCAGTGCAAGATTTATCGCAAATAAGTCAAGCTTCAAGTTCAAAACCGAACAAATAGAAAAAATAATCGAAAGCATGAAGGCTCAGGTAAAGGCAAATGATTAAGATATATAAATATGGCGAGGTTTCAAACGATGAAATCTTCGCAAGAGGCAATATCGCTCCCGATGTTGAGGGAGTAGTTGCCGAAATTATCGCAAATGTAATAAAAAATAAGGATAAGGCGCTTTTTGAATACTGCGAAAAATTCGATAAGGCGAGCCTTACCTCGCTTGAGGTCACCGAGGGTGAAATTGAGGAGGCATTTGCGTCAGTTGATGAAAAATTCATTGAGGTTTTAAGGGAAAGCGCAAAAAATATCCGCGCCTACCACGAAAAGCAAATCAGATGCGGATATGAGATAAGAGAGCAGGACGGAGTCATCACAGGACAAAAGGTAATGCCTATTGAAAGGGTAGGACTTTATGTTCCGGGCGGCACCGCCGCATATCCCTCAACCGTGCTTATGGACGCAATCCCCGCAAAAATCGCAGGATGCTCCGAAATCGTAATGGTAACTCCACCCTCAAGGGACGGAAAAATCAACCCCGTAATCTTGGCAAGCGCAAAAATCGCAGGCGTTGACAGGATTTTCAAGGTCGGAGGCGCACAGGCGGTTGGCGCTCTTGCTTACGGAACCGAAACAATTCCCAAGGTTGATAAAATCGTCGGACCGGGCAACGCCTATGTTGCCGAGGCTAAAAAGCAGGTTTTCGGCAAGGTTTCTATTGATATGATAGCAGGACCGAGCGAAATTTTAGTAGTAGCCGACAAAACCGCAAATCCAAGATATGTAAGCGCTGACCTTCTTTCGCAGGCGGAGCATGACAAAATGGCAAGCGCAGTTTTGGTAACCGATAGCTACGAGCTTGCTAAGGCAGTAAGCGAGGAGCTTGAAAAGCAAATCCCGCTTCTTCCAAGGGCGGAAATTGCACGCGCCTCAATAGATAATAACGGAAAAATCATCGTAGCTGAGAATAACCTCATGCTCGCTATTGAAATCGCAAATGAAATCGCGCCCGAGCATCTTGAGCTTTGCGTTGATAACCCGTTTGACTACCTTGATAAAATCAAGCAC
Source organism: Clostridia bacterium (assembly GCA_017466455.1). The sequence goes on along the minus strand of JAFTUD010000021.1, from coordinate 48,472 downwards.
GCAGGCTCAATCTTTATGGGTAAAAGCTGTCCCGAGGCGCTTGGCGACTACCTTGCAGGACCAAATCACACCCTGCCTACAAGCGGAACAGCGAGATTTTCATCAGCGCTCAGCGTTGACGACTTTATCAAAAAATCACAGTATATTTACTACACCAAGGACGCGCTTTCAAAAGTAGCCGATAAGGTAGCGTACTTTGCAAGAAAGGAAGGGCTTGACGCTCACGCAAGGAGCGCCGAGATTCGCTTTGAGGACTAATGAGCAGATTTTTCAGTAATAAATACTCCACTCTTGAGGCTTACACCCCGGGTGAACAGCCGAAGGATATGAAATATATAAAGCTTAATACAAACGAGTCGCCCTTTTCTCCGTCAGAATCGGTGATCAAGGCAGTAATGGGCGAGGCAACGCGCCTTCAGCTTTATTCCGACCCCGAATGTACCCCGCTTGTGGCAAAATGCGCAGAGCTTTACGGAGTAAGCACCGCCGAGGTTTTAATGACAAATGGCTCTGATGAGATTTTAAACTTCGCATTCATGGCATTTTGCGATGATAAAAGACCGATTGTGTTCCCCGAAATCACATACGGCTTTTACCCCGTCTTTGCGGAGCTTAATCATATCCCCTATGAGCAAATTCCACTGAGGGATGATTTTACAATAGATGTAAACGATTATATCGGCATAAACAAAAATATCGTAATCGCCAACCCCAACGCCCCCACGGGCACCTCGCTCAGCCTTTGCGATATTGAAAAAATCGTGTCCTCAAACCCCGATAATGTCGTAATAATTGATGAGGCGTATGTTGATTTCGGTGCGCAAAGCGCCGTTTCCCTCATTCATAAATACGATAACCTTATCGTAACGCAAACCTTCTCAAAGTCACGCTCTCTTGCAGGCGCAAGGCTCGGATACGGAATTGCGTGCGAGGCGCTTATAAACGATATGAATACAATAAAGTATTCAACAAATCCGTATAATGTAAACCGAATGACAATGATTGCAGGATATAACGCCCTTTGTGATAACGACTACTATATGGATAACTGTAAAACGATTATTAAAAACAGAGAATACACCAAAAAATCGCTTGAAGCCCTCGGCTTTTCGGTGCTTGACTCAAGCGCAAACTTCCTCTTTGCAAAAAGCGATAAAATCGGTGGCGAGGCGCTCTACCTTGCCCTTAAGAAAAACGGAATTTTAGTCCGCCACTTCTCAAAGGAGAAAATAAAGGACTTTAACCGCATAACAATAGGCACAAGGGAGCAAATGGAAGCGCTGATTTCCACAATAGAAAAAATATTAAAGGAGCTTTAAAAATGAGAGTGTCCGAAATCAAAAGAAAAACAAACGAAACAAATATCGCCCTGTCCCTTAACCTTGACGGAAAGGGAGAGGCAAAAATAGACACAGGCTGTGGCTTTTTAGACCATATGCTCACCCTTTTCGCAAGACACGCAAGATACGACCTTAGCGTAAAATGCGAGGGCGATACATATGTTGATTACCACCACACCACCGAGGATGTTGCAATTTGCCTTGGCAAGGCAATCTATGAGGCGCTCGGCGATAAGAAGGGAATTTGTCGCTACGGTGATATCACCCTGCCAATGGATGAGGCGCTTATTCTTTGCGCTCTTGACATTTCGGGAAGAGATTATCTCGGATATAAAATGTCAATTCCCGCATACAAGGTCGGCGATTTTGATACCGAGCTTTGCGAGGAATTCTTCCGCGCCCTTGTAAGAGAGGCAAAAATCACACTTCACCTAAGACAAATAGAGGGCGCAAACTCTCACCACATCATTGAGGGTGCATTCAAGGCGTTTGCAAGAGCGCTAAGTAAGGCTACCGCCATTGATGAAAGATTTGCAAACGAAATCCCCTCAACCAAAGGAGTAATTTGATAAAATGATAGCCGTCATAGATTACGGCGTCGGCAACCTCTTTTCGCTTGTATCCTCTCTTAATATGATAGGGGCAAAAAGCATAGTTACCGACAGCCCGGACGAAATCAAAAAAGCCGATAAAATCATACTCCCCGGCGTTGGCGCATTTGCCGATGCTATAAAAAAGCTAAGGGAAAAGGGTCTTGATAGGCTAATAATTGAGGAAGCGAGAAGCGGTAAGCCCATTATGGGAATTTGCCTCGGTATGCAGTTGTTGTTTGAAAAAAGCTACGAGTACGGAGAGCATGAGGGGCTCGGACTCTTAAAGGGTAGCGTTGTTCCTATGCAGGGCGTTATCCCAAGCGAGCTTAAAATCCCGCATATCGGCTGGAATGCTCTTAATATAAAGGGCACACACCCCATCTTTAAATACATAAACGAAAATGACCATGTCTATTTCGTACACTCATATTTCGCCACAGGGTGCGAGGATTCGCTCTTGTCCACCACCGAATACGGTAAGGACCTTACCGCCTCAGTAGCCCTTGGAAATATTACAGGCTGTCAGTTCCACCCCGAAAAGAGTGGCGATATCGGTCTTAAAATTCTGAAAGCCTTTGATGAATGGAGATATGAAAAATGAACATTTTTCCGGCAATAGACCTCTATGATAAAAAGGCAGTAAGGCTCTTTAAGGGCGATTATGCTAAGATGACCGTATATAGCGAAAACCCCATTGAAATCGCACAGGATTTTGAGAAAAAGGGCGCGAAATTCATACACATGGTTGACCTTGAGGGTGCAAAGGACGGTACAACTCCAAACCTTGAAATCGTCGCGCAGGTTGCAAGGGAAACAAGCCTTTTTGTTGAAATCGGTGGCGGAATTCGTGATATGGGCGTGCTTGAAAAATACTTTAGCGTAGGCGTTGACCGTGCAATTCTCGGCACATCGGCGGTAAATGATGAGGAGTTTTTGAAAAGCGCCGTTTCAAAATATGGCGAAAAAATCGCAGTAGGCGCAGATGTCAAGGACGGATATATCGCAATCAAGGGTTGGCTTGAAAAATCCGAAATCACCCTCGATGATTTCTTTGAAAAAATGCAAGCCCTCGGCGTAAAAACCATAATTTGCACCGATATTTCAAAGGACGGAGCAATGAGGGGCACAAACCTTGAAATGTATCGTGACCTGTCCCAAAAATACTCCGTAAACATCGTTGCATCGGGGGGCGTGTCTACAATTAACGATGTCGCAGAGCTTAGAAAAATGGAGCTCTATGGCGCAATAATAGGAAAAGCCTACTATACAGGCGCACTTGACCTTGAAGAAGCAATAGAGGTGGCAAAATGATAACAAAAAGAATAATCCCATGCCTTGATGTCAAGGACGGACGAGTTGTAAAGGGCGTAAACTTCCTTGGGCTTGCCGATGTATCCTCACCCGTCAAGCTTGCAAAATTTTATTCCGAATGTGGCGCGGACGAGCTTGTTTTTTATGATATAACCGCAAGCGCAGAGGGTCGTGCCCTCTTTACCGATATTCTTACCGAGGTCGCAAAAACAATATTTATTCCCCTCACCGTTGGCGGAGGAATAAATTCCCTTGAGGACTTTGACCGTGTTCTGAAATGCGGTGCGGATAAGGTCAGCGTAAATTCGGGAGCTATCAAAAACCCCGACCTTATAACCGCCTCGGCTCAAAAATACGGCAACCAATGCGTCGTAATCTCCGCCGATATAAAAAGAGTAGACGGAGTGTTCCGTGTCTTTGCCAAGGGCGGAAGAGAAAATACGGGAATGGAAGCCATTTCATGGATTAAAAAATGCGTAGCAAACGGCGCAGGCGAGGTCGTTGTAAACTCCATTGATACCGACGGAGTGAAGAAGGGCTTTGACATCGAAATGCTAAGGGCAGTAAGAGAGGCAGTAAATGTGCCCGTAATCGCATCAGGCGGCGCGGGATGTATCGATGATTTTACTAAGCTGTTCAAGCAAATCCCCGATATAGATGCAGGACTTGCCGCTTCAATCTTCCATTTTGGAGAGGTACAAATAAGCGACCTTAAGAGGGAGCTTGCAAATAACGGAATAATAGTGAGGTTGTAAAATGTTAAATATAGAAGAGTTAAAATTTGATGAAAAGGGGCTTATCCCCGCAGTTGTCGTTGACAGCATAACAAAAGAGGTTTTGACCGTAGCATATATGAACGCCGAAAGCATTAAAATCTCAATGGAAAAGGGACTTACATGCTTTTATAGCCGTTCAAGACAGGAGCTTTGGCTAAAGGGAGAAACAAGCGGAAACTATCAGCATATCGTTTCAATCACCGCCGATTGTGATAACGACTCACTTGTCGTAGTCGTAGAAAAGGACGGACCCGCCTGCCATACAGGAACCAACTCTTGCTTTACAAAGCCCGTATATCAAAGCCCCGAGCTTCACGAGTTCACACTTAACGGACTCTATGAGCTTCTTGTCGGAAGAATGAATGACCGTCCCGAGGGCTCATATACCACCTACCTCTTTGATAAGGGAATTGATAAAATCCTTAAAAAGGTCGGCGAGGAATGTACCGAGGTCATAATCGCAGGTAAGGCTGATGATAAAAAGGAAACAATTTATGAAATCGCCGATCTTGCATACCATGTAATGGTTCTTATGGTTCAAATGGGAATCAGCGTTGAAGATGTTCATAGAGAGCTTGCGTCAAGACATATAATTGACCATAAGGTAAAGCAGGAGAAGATGGTATAATGAAAAAAATATCAACCTATCACCTTCACACAACCTTTTGTGACGGTAAAAATACCCCCGAGGAAATGCTCCTTGAGGCAATTCGCCTGAAATGCCCCGAAATCGGCTTTAGCGTACACTCCCCCTTTGATTTTGAGAGTGGCTGGGCTATAAAAAAGGAAAGAATAGGCGAGTATATCAGCACCTTGAAGGACCTGAGGGAAAGGTATAAGGACCAAATTAAGGTTTATATAGGAATTGAGCAGGATTATTTCTCCCCCGACCCCCAATGGACCCCCGACTATATCATAGGCGCCGTTCACTATATCCTGAAGGACGGAAACTACCTCGCCCTTGATTTGAGTGCCGATGAAATGAAGGAAAACATTGATAAATACTACGGGGGCGATGTCTATGCCTACTGCGAGGATTATTACAGCCTTCTTTGCGATGTAGTAAATAAAACAAAATGTAACATTGTCGCGCACTTTGACTTAGTAACCAAATTCAACGAAAAAATGCCCCTTATTGATGAGGAGCATCCAAGATATAAGAGTGCGGTAAATAAGGCAATCTCGGCGCTTAAGGACTCTGGCGCATACTTTGAGGTAAATGTCGGCGCAATCACCCGTGGCTACCGTACAAAGGCATACCCAAGCGAGTATATTATGGAACAGCTCATGCCAAACGGTAAGCCCTTCGTGCTAAGCTCCGATACTCACTGTACCTTCACCCTTGATATGCACCTTGATGCCTATGCAAGAGTGTTTGATAAGCTCGGAATTAAATACATCACCTCACTTGATGAAATTTTGTAAAAAATCAAACTAAAAGGGGCTTTAAACGCCCCTTAATTTTTTGATATATAAATAAAAAGCAAGAATACGGAAAATCCATATTCTTGCTTTTGTTTTTGTTTAAGAATATTTTACTTAGGTAGTATAGCTATACTTTCTAAGCAATATTGCTTGTGTCACACAGCTTCTATTCGTGTCAGCAGGACAATTCATGCACCGCAGGTACAATTTGCAGTTGCTTATCCTATAAATTTCTTTCTGAGAACAAACCACCAAACGGAGAAGCCACCGCCACCAAGCACCGCAACGGAGCTTATAACAATAGCAACAATTCCACCGGTTGTAAGTCCACCCTTAGCAGGAATCGTCTGCTTCTCGGTAGCACCGCAGACAGTGCAGGCTCTTATCTGTTCACCGTCTTCCTTAGCGGTTGGCTCCTTGGACTCTACCCAAGCGCTAAAGCTGTGAGATGTTGTTCTGAGTCGCTTGTTGCATGTGTTACATGTATCATCACAGTCGTTATCATATACATGGTCGGCAACCGCGCGCTCCAAATTACAAATGTTGCAAAGCGTGTCGCAGTCATTGTCATAATCGTGGTCAGGGTCATATGTAGCATCTGTTTCAACAGTTCTTACAAAGGTACAGCCCTCGTTGTCACACTTGTTATCGCAAGCATTTTGATATTTGTGAGCCTTAACATCGGGATTTTCGTATCCACAGCCAACAACATCGCAAACCTTGTCGCATATGCTTGTGAATTTGTGAGTAGTTTCTCTTACTTGGCTACAAATATTACACTCCGTATCACAGTCGTGATCCCATTCGTGAGATGCCTCTCTTGTAACAAAGCAACCGGGGTTGTCACAATCCGTATCGCAAGCATTGCTCCATGTATGGAGCGCGTCGCTGTTGGGATTAGGGGATTGACAAATTCTGCATGTAGGTGCGCAAATGAACGGATAGTTATGAGTTATCTCGCGCTTTTCACCGCAAACATCACAAGTGTCATCACAAGCGTTTGAGCCCTCAATCGCTTGACCGTTCTTGATAAAGTCGCTATATGTGTGCGCAGCTCCGGTAGCCCTCTTTTCACCACACCAAACGCAAAGTTCAGCGCAAGCGTGTTCGGGATATGTATGAACTATCTCTCTTGTAGCTCCACAGTCGTTACATGTTGTGTCGCATGGATTTTCGTAAATGTGCCAGTAATCCATAGCGCCTGTTCTTTGGTTGTATCTTTGGTATCCGCAACCTGCAACATTACATTTCGCATCGCACTCGTTGTCATATACATGCTCAGTGCAAACCTTAGCGTAGCCCTTCATTGCAGTTCCGCAATCAACACAAACGATAGGTGATTCAGCAGTAAATCTGTGTGCACGCTCGTTAATATTTATGCTTTCGTTACAAATGTTGCATATTCCGTCTCCGCAGTTGTCGAATACATGCGCATAAGCAATAGCACGAACGCATCCGTTAGCGCAGGTAACCTTACAGGATGTAGCAGAAGTTTCCGGTGGACGGACATGAGGTGAAACAACAAGATAGTTGTTCCAGTTGTTTTTGTCAAAGTATTGAGCATAGTGAGCATATGGCTTTGGACCCGAATATCCGTCTGCGTTGGTATAGCAGTCGGGGTTAGGACATACTGTGTCAGTGCAAGGATTTGCAGGTGTTTGGTGCACAGCACGAACAGCCTCGGGCTTTTTACATGAAAAACATGTTGTATCGCATGGATCGTTAGGATTTGCTACATGAGGCGCATATGTGTAAGGAAGAATGACATTTGTTTTGTCAATTCTCGCTCCAATATCAAAAGCGTCAAGGAAAACATCTGTTGCTCCGCACTTTACACAGTCATTGTTACAAGGTTGAGAAACATCGTGAACATGAGGTGCTACGAAAACATCCTGCGCACCGCATTGAGTGCAAGCGGTTGAACATGGATCTGAAGTGCTTTGAACATGGTTACCAGATGTTGAAACCTCGTCCTCACCGCACTTAACACAAGTAGGTGAGCAACCTGCAACGGATTGGTGCTTAACTTCAATTACAGTTCCACAACCGTTAGCGCATACGCCAAGGCAGGTGTCACGGTGTCCTGTCGCTGGAATAATCATTTCAGCCTCTTCGCCACAGTCAGCGCATTTTACAGCCTTAATTCCGTCAACAGTGCAAGATGGGTCTTCAACAACTTCAACATCTTCCCATTCGTGAACATCAGTAGACCAAGCGTAAACTTCCCAAATACCTTGGGCAACACTGTTAACACTTTGTCCGTCGATGTAAATGTAAATCTTCGCAACTCTTTCAGTAACATCGGAAAGGTCGATTACTGTGTTCGCATCTGAACTTGCAGTATCATCTTTTACAAAAATTTCTTGTCCGTAAACATTGTAAAGTGTTACTTTGATTGGATAAGAACCGCGTCTGTTGATGAGTCGGTCAAGACAGCCCTTACTTGTTTGCGCTCTACCAATACCATAGGTTTGGAGTTCAAGACTTGTGAGGAAGTGTGCCTCTTCAAGTGTAACCCAAAGACCGAAAGGTTTCCAGTGAGTAGTATCAAGTGGAACTACTGTGTCAGGGTCGCCGTCAACGGCATTAGCGTAGTGATCCCAAACGCTCCAAAAAACATCACCAAGTGTTGTTCCAGGACCTCTGTCACCGATTACTGTTGCACCAAGTGCTACATTGACCTCACCGCTTTCGCTATCATCACCGCTTGCAAATGCAAAAACGGCAAGAAGAGAAACGACAAGAGCAATCGCAAGCAAAAGCGTGCAAATTTTAAGTGTCTTTTTCATAAGAAAATCTCCTTGTGGTTAAGCCCCCGCGGGGCATATAGTATACACTATTATTTTATCATATTATTATATGCTTGTCAATATGGCAGAGTGCCTAACAATCCCACCCTCTTTTTGTTAAATATGCCGAATTTTTTTGTAAAAACGCGCAAAATCAACATTATTATAAAAAATAAAGAGCCCTTAAAAGCAAAAAGCCCAACCGCTAAAAAAGGAAACACCCACAAAGAGTGCTTCCTCTTTAATATAAATCAATCTGAAAATCCCAATTTCTTAAACGCTCTTGCAAGATTGCTTGCCAAAAGCTCAGAGCCGTACGCATTAGGGTGCGTGCAGTCAAGAAAGCATTCCTTGACGGGCGGGAATAGGGTAAAGCCGTCAATTACCGTAATATTTTCGTATTTTTCGCATTCCCTTTTAATCAAATCAATGCACCACGCAAATCGCTTTCTGTCAATATCGTCAATCCTGTTAAGGGGAGTAATGACAGCGATAGGAATTTGCGTGCCGTAAAGCTCTGTAAGCCTTGCGAAAAATCCCCTGCAAGCCTTCTTATAGTCGTAATCAAGTCCCTTTTCGTGATAGTTAGTGCCAAGCTCAACAATGATTTTCGCAGGCTCAAAGCCCTCAACCCTCATTAGATCGTCAGGCTCGAATCTGTATCCGCCAACCGATTGATTGAGAATGTAAAGCCCCGTTTTTCTCATAAGCGCGTTTACATAAGCTGCACCCGATAGCATAGGACCGTACCCCTGTGAAATTGAGTCACCGATAAGTAGCACATTTTCACCGTTTTGAGCCTCATCAAAGGTTCCGTCAATGCAAAAATACTTAATACCCACACGCGTATCGCAGGGAAGATAAATGGCAACCCTCTTTTTGCCCTCACAAAGCTTGAACTCGCATCTATGCTCCTTATGCTCGCAAATTTTATGCACCTCGGTAAGCACATTGTTTACATAAAGGTCAAAGGAGTTATGCTCGCTCGTGTAGCTGTCACAGGCATAGTCAAACGAAATCTCGGTTGATGTCGTAATAATTTCAATCCTTACTCCGCTTGAATATTTCGTGCGCACCGCCCAAAAGCTATCGCCCTCGGGACGGAAAAACCTCTCAATTTGCTCATTAGAGTAGCGATATGAGTATAAATACCCATTCTCAACCTCAAAATTGCAGGCGCACTTGATATATCTTTTCAATCCTCGCTCCGAAAAGATAATAGCGTATTTATCCTTCTTAGCCATAAAAACCTCAAATTATTTCTTGTATTCAAGAGGCATGCCGTATTCCTTCTCGTAAATTTCCTTCCATACCTCGAAGTTCGCATTTGCCATATATTCCATATTTTCCTTAAGGCCAAGCTCTGCCTTAGGATAAATCGGCTTGCCTATATGAATAGTATATTCTTGAATATAAAATCCGTCAGGCACAAAATTCTCCGCAATATCAAAGTCGGAAATTGAGCGCCTTAAATCCTCACCAAGTATATCCGAGTCCTTCATGGTGATAAAGCAGGGAAGCACAGGCACATTGTTCTTCACCGCAAACTTAAATCCGCCACTCTTTAGAGGGCGAGGCTTACGGTAGTTCCACCACATAGCCTGCTCGGGATAAAACAGCACGAAATTTCCTCTTTGCAAAAGCGTGTTGGTAGCCTCTGTAAACTTAGTCATCGTCTTGACATTTGAGGAAAGAGGCAGAGTATAGTAGTGGCGCATAAGCTCACCGAAAAATCCGGGGAACGAGGTGTAATTTCCCTCTCTTATAACGCGGTAGAATTTTCTCTTAGGTCCTTGCCTTGATGCGTGATAAGCCTCTTGAATTGCAAAGCTGTCAAAGGCATTAAAGTGGTTGCAGGTGATAATTGCACCTGTGTCAAGCGAGCTGAAGCTCTCAACCCCCTTAATATCCTTGATAATCATAATATTCTTTTCAAGAATAGTCTTCAAAAATGCCTTAGCCTTCTGATGCGTTATCCATGTCTTCAGCTTAGCAATAGGACTTCTGCGAAGATAATCAATCTCATCGGGCATAATTGTCCTTGACGGAGGGTCATCCTCAACATCCTCATCAAATCTGCCCTCACGCTCATATTGCTCTATTTTTTTAATAAGCTCAACACGGTAGGGTGAGCGCGCGCTCTCGTTTAGCCTGTTTTGGTAGTTGTCGGGGCGATTTGTTTCGTCAATAGCCATTTGATAAAGCTGATCAGCCGATGCTTGGTCGTTTGCCCTTTGCTCATCGGTATAGGCGTCAAGCTCCGCTATCAAAATGTCATAAACGCTCGTTTCCTTGGCATAATCCCAAAAAATGTCCGACCCTCTGCACTCGCGGTAATGCCAGGGCTTGTTAGTCATTATATAGTGTAAAATATACGCCGTGCAAGGGTCATAATCATACTTGAAGCTCTCGGGTAGCTCGGTGTTCCATCTTTGGTCAAGCCAAAAAACATGATCCTTGCAAATTAGGTTGAGATAATCCTCATCCTGTGTAACAATGAAGTCATACTCGCCAAGATGCTTGATAAATTTCTTAAGCACGAGCCTGTCACGGAATTGCTTAGTGTTAATCAGCATAAGACCCGCATTGAAGAAGTTGTTTCTGTCAACGCCGACAACACGCTCTGCATAAGTGCCGTAAACATCTACCTGTACCATTGCCTGCTCATGGCATGCACCGACATATGACTCGCCGATGTCCGTATTGTAAAGCTCGCTGATGTCACCCTGAACAATTGTATCACTGTCGATGTAAATGGCTTTATCATATTCGGGGAAAAGCTCCGATATGAAAAATCTGTAATAGGTGGTTTTAGAGTAGTAGTGGCGTATAGGAAGAGTCTTATTAAAGGCATCAAGCTGTTCGCTGACATCGGTAAAAATAACCTCAAAGCAGTCGTTAGCAAGTGCCGAAAGACGCTCTTTCATATCATCGCTTATATTTGTGTTGAGAATATATATCTTGTAGTCAAAATCCCTTGACGCGTTTTTAATCATTGAGTGCAGGGAAACAATCGTATATTTAACAAAAGCATCATCACATGCGTAGAATATCGGAATAATCTTCTTTGTCATCTTAAAACCTCTTTTTCAAATTTTTGCTTAAGGTAAATGTATTCAAATAAAATGTCATCAAATTGATAGTATTTAAAGACCTTATGCACTTGGCTTACATGCCATTGCTTGATGTTGTCCGTATGCGGATAGGGTAGCCAAAACAAACGCTTTGAAAAATGTCTGACAACCGTAGATTTGTGAAGAAACTTTTGATCGTTGAATTTTTGCGGTAGCATCTTTTTCTTTGTTGTTGAGCGAATAATCGCGCTTTGATCCGCAAAAACGAGCTTTTTAGTCCTGATAAGCTCCCGCGCCTTGGCAAGAAGCCCCGTTTCCTTCATTTTCTTAAGGTTGAACAGCAAAACTCCGGCATTTATATAATTCGGATTTATAAGATACTTGCCGTAATGATCGCGAGCTGCTGCATACTCATACCCCTCAACATCAATGTCGTAGAGAAGATGGATATCGCGGTTGAACATGATGTCAGCGTCAAGGTAAAGTAGCTTGTCGGGCATTCCCTCGACAAGGTCGGCAAAAAGCCTGATTAGCGTATACGGCGAGCAATAAGCGCTCTCGTTAGGACACTTGTCAAACTCGTTCATGTAAATGTCCGTAACATCAATTTTTATCGCCTTATTTTCGGGATTGTATTTCTTTAAAACTCCGTCAAAGAACTCAACCTGAGCATCGCTGATCGGCACATAGTCGCTTCTTATGTGCGAAACATTCATCGTGTAAATATAGACAGTGATCGGCTCGCTTGACTCGGTCCTTTTGAGAATTGAAAGTGAGCAGGTGAGCATTCCGTCAAATACCCTGTCATTTCCGCAAAATAAAATATTAACCATTTATTTCGTCCTTCTTAATGTACTTGATCGCCTCAACCGTTGAAGCCTTAGCCCTCTCACACATCGTGTCATAAACCGTATTTCTAAGCTCTGAGCGCTGTGCCTTGGCATTAAGCCCCTCTGTCGGATAAAATGGTCCGTCAATATAGGTAACGATTTTTGGCTTTTTTGAAAATCTTCTTTTTTGGTAGGTGTTTGTAAAGCAGAATGTCGGCACACCGAATTTAACGGGATAGCTAAACGACACATCGCCAAACGGGCGAATTTTCGTGTAGTAGGGCCAAATATGTGCCTCGGGATAAATTACAATCGCGCATTTTTCAAAAAGTCGCCTTTCAATAGCGCTCATAAAATTCTTGTAAGCGACCATTCCCTCGGGCAAGGGAAGTGCCCCAAGCGACGGAGTAATCCTTCCAAGAAACGGCATTGATACATTGTTTGCGTGAACGATAATGTAGCTGTCCTGCGGTGCAGAGAACATGTTCGGCATAAACGCATCACCGATATCCTGAGTGTGATTTCCGTAAATGAAATACCCCTTTTTCTTAAATGGCTTTAATTTCTCTCTGCCGATTACCTTATGATGAAGCTTTAGCTTCGTGTAGAAAAACGCAATCGGAGTAAATACCATTCTGTACCAAAAAAAGTGCGTAATCCTTTTGAAGATGGATGAGTGATAGTAAACATATCTCTCGTCAATCCTTTTTGGAGTGATTTGCGCCACGGAAAACTCATCGTTTAGCTCGTCGCTGTAATAAATAACCTTGCGCTTATCCATGTGCATCTCCTTCCTTGCAAAATGCGTCATAAAGCCGTAGTATACATGCGCATAATTAAGCTGTGCGCTAAGCGCCCTCTTGTACTACTGTCATAATTATACAACCCGAGCTACCAAAATTAAAGGACATTTTAAAAAAACAACTCTATACTTTTGTTCATGCGCTCTTAAAATTGTAGAGAAACACTCTACAAAAGTGAGAAAACTTGATTTTTCGCGCAAAAGGTATTGATTTTTCGTGCGCGCAGGTGTATAATAGAGAAAAATATGCGAGAAATTTCGTGTAAATCAAAAACTGAAAATTAGTAAAAATTTAGCTAAAATTCGTCAAAATTAACGCCAAAAAATGCAATTCTCAGAAAATGAGAGTTGATTTTACACTGAAAAGAGAGAAAAATAGGACTGAATTTAGGAGGAAAAATGGAAGCAAAGGACATAAAGCCCATAATCGCTAAGAACCTTAGTATACTCAGAAAGCAAAGCGGACTTACACAGGCGGAGCTTGCCGAAAAGCTCAATTATTCCGATAAGGCTGTGTCAAGATGGGAGCATGGAGACACCCTTCCCGACATCAATGTGCTGTATCAGCTATGCGATTTTTACGGAATAGATATGAATACGCTTGTCAGTGACGATGACGAGGCTCTTGAGCCGAGCGCTCAGACACCCGAGCTTAAAAATTCGCTCGGATTTAGATCATGTATCTTCGGTCTTGCCGTTGCGGTCGTTTGGATTGTCGCAACTATTGTATTCCTCTATTCGGGAATAATAGGGCAGGGCGAGTATTACTGGATGGCATTTATTTGGGCAATCCCCGCATCCTGCGGCGCGGTGTTTATCACCTCATACGGTATGCGACTCAGAGTGTTCAAGCTCGTTATGGGTAGCGTGCTTATTTGGGCGCTTCTTACCGCAGTGTTCCTGCACTTCCTCTTGGGCGGATACCTTCTTTGGCCAATCTACCTTGTCGGCGTTCCGCTTCAGCTAATCTGCGTAATGATATTTATAATGAAGAAGAAAATAATCATGTAATAGTAGGTAACGAGGTGAAATCAATGTTAGGAAAAGAATTTACTATTGAAATTACAGTTGGCGAGAGCGACACCGCAAAAAGCGTCGGCAGTGGAGAGCTTTTGGTGCTTGCCACCCCAAGAATGTGCGCTCTTATGGAGGAATGTGCCTATAAATGCGTGCTTAATGACATCGGTGAGGGAAATACAACAGTCGGCACATCACTAAATATCAGCCATGTTAGCGCCACCCCCGTCGGTATGAGGGTAAGGGCAGTAGCCACCGTCACCGCAGTAGACGGAAGGAAAATTTCATTTGATCTAAAAGCCTACGATGAGTGTGGCTTAATCGGCGAGGGAACTCACGAAAGATTTGTAGTCGGTAGCGAAAAATTCATGGCAAAAACAAGCTCAAAGCTTGGTAAATAATCAAAAATAGCTATTGCCTCAGCAATAGCTATTTTAAGTTTAGTTATCTTCCTTCCACTCAAGCGTGCCTCGGTCAATCTCCTGTCCTTCCTCTCTCATCGGTAAAAGCAGAGAAGAGCCGACCCCGTGTACGAAATAGCGCTCATTTGGCGCTCCACCCTTAAAGCCCATAATCCCAAAAAGATGCCAATTTCTATCGTGCGCCTTAAAAAGCACCTGCCACCTTCCCATATATAAGGCGTTTTCATAAAATTCCCTCGTAAGTATAAGTATTATCATAAATATTTTATCACACGCTAAGTGATAATCAAGGCAAAGCATAAGGAAGAAACGACAAAAAAAGCATTATTTAAAAAAAATTAGGATTTTTTCAAAAATATGTTGACAATCTAAAAAAGATATGATATAATAGCGTGGCATTAAACGAATGGCGGAATAGCTCAGTGGCTAGAGCATCCGGTTCATACCCGGCAGGTCAACGGTTCAAATCCATTTTCCGCCACCATTCGGCCCGTTGGTCAAGCGGTTAAGACACGGCCCTTTCACGGCTGTAACATGGGTTCGATTCCCGTACGGGTCACCAAAAACAAGAAAGACACCAATTCGGTGTCTTTTTTGTTTTTCTTTTGGCGACTCCGTACGAGGAATCTCGCCCATCTTCGTGCTCGCACGAATCGGGTTCGTGGTTCATGCCCTGTCGTTCCGTGTCGGAACCTTGCAAGACAGGGCATCTTCCCGTACAAATTTTCGTTTGCTCTTGATTTACGAAAATTTGCTTGCTCGCACCCACTAAATTGAGAAAATCGGGTTCGCTACTAATGCTCCCTTCGGGAGCCTTCCCGCTTGCTTTTGCCCAGCAAAAGTACGGGCACTCTAAATTTTAATTGTCGCGATTTAAGTACATCAAAAACTTTACAAGAAAATATTTGTGTGCTATAATTAAGTAAACATCACAAAAGGGGGATTTTATGGAAAAGAAATACTTAATTGATAATCCCAAATTAATGGCTGAATGGAACTATGAAAAGAATATGGGCATTGACCCGTCAAAAATAACTCTTGGTAGTGGCAAAAAGGTTTGGTGGATTTGCAGTAAAGGCCACGAATGGCAAGCTATGATAAATAATAGAAGCAAAGGCAATGGATGCCCATATTGTTCTGGGAAAATTGCAATGGCTGGCATCAATGATTTAAAAACAATCAATCCAATGTTGGCAAAGGAATGGAATTATATAAGAAATGGTGATTTAAAACCTGAGAATTTTACCGCTAACAGTGGCATTAAAGTATGGTGGAAATGTAGTAAGGGACATGAGTGGCAAGCTGTAATTGCCGGCAGAAACAATGGTGTTGGATGTCCATATTGCGCAAACAAATTAATAATTAAAGGATACAATGATTTAGCTACAGTCAATCCAGCTTTGGCAAAAGAATGGAATTATGAAAAGAACGCTAAACTAAGACCAGAAAAAATCAGCGTTGGTAGTAGTAAAAAAGTATGGTGGAAATGCGAAAAAGGGCACGAGTGGCAAGCCTCTATAGCAAATAGAAGCTATGGTAACAACTGTCCTTATTGTGCAAATAAAAAAGCGTTCCAAGGATATAATGATTTAGCTACAGTCAATCCAATTTTGGCAAACGAGTGGCACTACGAAAAGAACACCTCATTGACACCTTTTGATGTCTTGCCTAGTAGTCATTACAAAGTGTGGTGGAAATGCAACAAAGGCCACGAATGGCAAGCTGTGATAGCAAGCAGAAATGCTGGTGTTGGATGCCCAATTTGTGATACAGAAAGAAAGACTTCATTATCTGAGTATGCAATAGAGTATTATTTAAAAAAATATGGACTTGATGTTATACATTCGTATAGAGAACTTGGGTATGAATTAGATATTTATATTCCTTCAGCAAAAATTGCCATTGAATATGATGGTGGATTTTGGCATAAAAACAAGGCGGAAAAAGATTTAGAAAAAAATGCAAAATGTAAAAAAGATGGAATCAAACTGTATAGAATACGAGAAGGTTTACCATCGCTAAATGATAGTTCTATAGATTTTGTTATAAATAATTATTACAAGGATTTACAAGTTGCCATAGAAAAGGTTTTAAGCGAAATAATCAATAAAGATTTAGACATTAACCTCAAAAGAGATAGCATTGAAATAGAAAATTTACGCGAATACAGAGAAAAGGAAAATTCTCTTTTGGTTTCTAACCCTAAAATTGCAAAAGAATGGAATTACGAAAAAAATGGCAAATTAAGACCAGAATCTTTTACTGCTAATAGTAGCAAAAAAGTATGGTGGATTTGTAGCAAAGGACATGAGTGGCAAGCTACAATAAGCCATAGAAATAATCGTGGTGATGGTTGCCCTTATTGTTCTGGGCAAAAAGCAATAAAAGGCATTAATGATTTAGCTACATTAATGCCAAATGTAGTAAATCTTTGGAATTACGAAAAAAATGCCCCGTCGAAGCCTGAAAATTTTACTGTACACAGTGGAAAAAAAGTATGGTGGATTTGCGATAAAGGCCACGAATGGCAAGCCTTGATAAGTGACATAACTAACGGAAATAGGTGCCCATATTGCTCTGGACGAAAAGTTTTAATAGGATTCAATGATTTAACAACAAAAAATCCACATTTAGCACACGAATGGAATTATAAAAAGAACGGAGAAATGAAACCAAAAGATTTTACTGAACACAGTGGAAAAAAGGTTTGGTGGATTTGTGATAAAGGCCACGAATGGCAAGCCACCATAAACCACAGAAGTAATGGCACAGATTGTCCTTATTGTTCAAGTAGAAAGACTTTAAAAGGGTTTAATGATTTACAAACAATAAATCCTTCTTTAGCAAGCGAATGGAATTTTGAAAAAAATAATTTATTGACACCTGCAGAAGTAACTCCTAGTAGTAACAAAAAAGTTTGGTGGAAATGTAAAAATGGTCATGAATGGCAAGCTATTATAAACGATAGGACTAGAGGGAATGGTTGTCCGTATTGCTCAGGGCAAAGACTTATCAAGGGTAAGAACGATTTACAAACGATTAATCCTATTTTAGCAAGTGAATGGAATTACGAAAAAAACGCCGAGTTAACTCCAGCGCATGTATTTCCAAATAGCGACAAAAAAGTTTGGTGGAAATGTCAAAAAGGGCACGAATGGGAATCAAAAATACAAAACAGAAACAATGGTCGTGGTTGTCCATATTGTTCAGGGAGAAAGAAACTCGATTCAAAGTAATATCATTACAATAGCAGTTCCTTCCATGCTCTCCAAGCTGCAAATCCCCTTGGAAGTGGGTTCGAAATCAGGCTTTCATTATTAGTCTAACCGAGCCTCAAAAAGCAAGAAAAAAGTGCCAAAATGCGACACTTTCGGGCGTTTTTAAGGAAATACAGGGCGTGGAAGTGTGTATCATTAGACACGCCTACGGCTCACCATCAAAACAAAAAGCACTCCTCTCGGAGTGCTTTTTTATGTGAATTTATTATAAGCCTTAATTTTCACTGTAAATTACAGTAAGGTCGGGGTGCAACTGAAGAATAGATGCAGGAACCTCAGGAGTAATAGGTCCAAAAAACGCCTTTTCAATAATGTCCTTTTTGCCCTTGCCATTCGCAATTAGAAGAACTCTCTTTGCCGACATAATGCCACCCATACCCATAGTAATAGCGGTTTTAGGAACATCGTCACGGCTCGCAAAGAAGCGTGAGTTTGCCTCAATAGTAGAGCTGTCAAGCGTTACCCTGTGCGTCGCCTTCTCAAAATAACTGTCAGGCTCGTTAAATCCAATATGACCGTCATATCCAATGCCCAAAAGCTGAAGGTCAATTCCGCCAAGGCGCGCAATTAGCTCATCATAAGCCTTGCATTCCGCATCTACATCGTCAGCGCAGCCGTTTGGTACATAAGTATTGCTCAAATTGATGTTTATATGCTTAAATAGGTTGTTGTTCATAAAGTAGCGATAGCTTTGGTCATGCTCACCGCTAAGTCCAACATACTCATCAAGATTGATCGACTTAACATTTGAAAAGTCAACCTCACCCGCCTTGTTCCTTTCAGCTATTTTCGCATAAGCTCCGAGAGGGGAAGAGCCCGTTGCCAGACCAAGCACACAATTCGGCTTAATAGCAACCTGCCCACAAATAATCATAGCAGCACGCGCGCTAAGCTCCTCATATGATTTAACCGTAATAAAATTCATTCTTGCTCTCCTTTAAAAACAATTTATACTCTTTTCACCACCACATCAGTAGCCTTTACAATGCAGTCGGCAGGATAAACTCCACGCAGAGAGGTCAAGGGATAAACAGATGTGTTTTTCCCTATTATTGTACCGGGATTTATAACAGCGCCACAGCCCACATCCGCACCGTCGGCAAGAATACCGCCGATTTTGCGCAAGCCCGTTTCATAATCCATATCTCCGTGTATAACAACCGATTTTCCGTCGGATTTGAGGTTAGAGCATATAGTGCCGGCACCGGTATGCGCCTTTCTTCCCAATATGGAGTCACCTATATAATTATAATGCGGAATTTGCACATTGTCAAGTAAAATACAGTTTTTTAATTCCGAGGAGTTGCCGATTACACACCCCTCACCGGCTATAACACAGCCTCTTATAAACGCACCGGGACGCACCTCACACCCCGAGCCTATGATTGCCGGACCCTCTATTGTAGCCGTTGGATATATTTTCACATTTTCGCCAACAAGCACATTTTCACCGATAAGAGTATACCCCGATATCCCCCTTTTGATAAGATAAGCTATATGGTCCTTTATTTTAGGAAGCATTTGCCAAGGATACTCGCAGGATTCAAAAAGAGGCAAAAGATGCTCAGGCACAAAGGAGAATAGCTCCCTTGTCTTAACAAGCTTATTCAATGGCGTGACCCCCCTCTTTAATCGCATCAATTATCATATTAGTATATTCAACGCATTTTTCATGCGTCTGCGCCTCAACCATAACCCGTATAACAGGCTCAGTTCCGCTTTGACGGATAAGAACTCTGCCTTTTTTATTTATAAGCCCCTCAACCGCCTCAACCGTTTTCTTCACATTCTCATCGTTGACAGCGCTCGCCTTGTCCCTTACATGTATGCTTTGAAGATACTGCGGATAAAGCTTTATCGGCTCGGCAAGCCTTGAAAGCGTATCCTTAGAGTCGCAAATTTCCTCGGCAACCATAATGGCAGTTAATATTCCGTCACCCGTTGTGGCGTATTTTTTCATAATAATGTGTCCTGACTGCTCACCGCCGATTGCATAATCATTATTTTGCATACACTCATATACAAATCGGTCGCCCACAGCGGTCTGAACGCATTTGATTCCTATCTTATCAAGGCTTGCAATAAATCCGCTGTTTGACATAACCGTCATAACAACCGTGTCGTCATTTAGCGTGCCCTTAGTCTTCAATCGCTTGCCGAGAATGTAAATTATAGCATCTCCGTCAACCAAATTACCGTTTTCATCAACCGCAAGACACCTGTCAGCATCGCCGTCAAACGCAAAGCCTATATCAAGGTGCTTTTCCCTTACTAATTTTTGAAGATTTTCAATGTGCGTTGACCCACAGCCCTCGTTTATGTTAAGTCCGTCAGGCTCGTTGCCGATAACATATGTTTGCGCACCAAGCGCGCTGAATACCGCATTAGCTATATACCACGACGCCCCATTTGCGCAGTCAAGACCTATCTTTAAATTTTTGTACGAGTTAGAGGCAATGGAAATCAAATAACCAATATATCTATTTCTGCCCGCCGAATAGTCGTGAATACAGCCAATTCCCGCACGCCTTGCCAAGGGAAGGTCATCACCGCTTACCCCAAGGGTAGCAAGGTCGCCGTCAATGTACGCCTCAATAAGCGCAGTCGTTTCATCATCAAGCTTTTCTCCGTGTGAATTTATAACCTTAATGCCATTGTCAAAATAAGGATTGTGAGAGGCGGTTACCATAATACCGCAGTCAAAGCCGTCCATGCGAGTCACATAGGAAACGCTCGGCGTTGTCGTTACATGAAGCATATAGGCATCAGCCCCCGATGCGGTAATTCCCGCAACTATGGAATATTCAAGCATATAGCTTGAACGGCGCGTGTCCTTTCCGATTACAATGCGAGGGCGATATCCGGGCTTCGTACAGCCACTTAGCCTTGATGAAAAATACCAGCCAAGAAACCGCCCAACCTTGTAAGCCTGCATAGAGGTAAGAGAGGCATTTGCCTCACCGCGAAATCCGTCAGTGCCGAAATACTTATTTTTCTTCGGCTTGGCGGATAAGCCCGATATGTCTATTTCATCGCGCAAAAGCTCATCAGTAGAAGCTCCAAAAATCTTAGATAGCTGAAGCACCTTGTCAATCTGCGGAAGTGCTCCGCCCATTTCCCACTTTGAAACCGACTGCCTTGAAACACCAAGCATCTCGGCAAGCGCCTCTTGTGAAATATCCTTATTCATTCTAAGTAGCGTAATTTTTTCACCAATTTTCATATTAAATCTCCTTGAACTAAATTTATTTAAGAAGCATCGCGGCTTATAATAATCCTCGTATGCTGTTTGGATATGCACATATATTATTGTATCAAACAAAATCCCCCTTTTCAACCAACTTTGCATTGAAATTTTTGGCAACTAAGGGTTGCTAAACAGGCGATTTTTGAATAAATAGCCAAATTCCAACTCAAAATCCAAGTAAAACTCCCTTTTTCGGCAACTAACGGTTGCCTTTTCGGTTCCTCGCTCGCAGTAAAAACGCAAATCAAAATACCCTACAACCATTAAATGCGGAATTTGTCAGTATGGTGAGTGAAAAAATCATCTGTAAATAAAAACAGGACAAGGAGGATGCTCCTTGTCCCTATTGTAATGTTAAATTTTCCTAAGCTAAATTACGAAAATATTGCTCCAAGCCCTTTTGCCGTTTTTGTCGCGCGCCTCAACACGCACCCACTTTTCCTCATCCTTAATTTCGTATTCAAAGTGCGTTATATCCGTACCGCGCAAAACACGCCCCCAAGCCCAGCAGGTGTTTGATAGCGTGCCTATAATTTCGCAGGGGGAAGTGTCAATAATTAGCCTTTTACCGTCACGAACAGCGCGAAGCTCGGGACCCTCACTTGAATAAAAATCACCACGGCGAATAGCATCGGCAAGCGCCTCGTCTGAAAGCTCATCAGCCCTTACCATAATCCAACCAAGGCGGTTGTCCGAGCCATCATACGCATGCGCATCATCGGTTGCCAATAGGTGAGTATAAACGCCATTGTTCGCACAAATGTCAATGTAATAGTCCGAGTAAGGGCGTAGGCTTTGCCCCGCATCCGATACCGCATTGTATACCTCAGTGCCAACAACTCCGTTAAGCGCCATAAGCTCCGCAGGAGTGTTGAGTGACCAAGCAGGATGTGCAAGCACCGCAATACCGCCCTTTGAATTTATCGCATCAACCACCGCCTGCGCACTCGCATCTCTTGGCGGATTCGGATTTTCCTTAGCAAATAGCGATAAAATGTGCATAACTCCCGAAATTGTGTCACTTTCACCAAGATTATACTCACATCCCGAAATGATATGTAAGCCCTCGAGCGTGCCACCCTCACCGTATACCCAATGGTCAGTAAGAGCTATCGCATCATATCCGTCAAGCCTGTATTCCCTCGCGATTTCCTCAGGTGACCTTGACCCGTCAGAGCGAGTAGAGTGTAAATGTAAGCCAAGCTTGTAATATGTTTCACCAAATTTATTCGTAATCATAACTTTCTCCTATCTAACCTTTTTTATATTCAAAATGATAGATCTCAATTTGTATCCGGTGCGATTTTTTGTTTTGTAACCTTTGCGAAGATTATCACATAAGTCACAAGAGCGCAAAAAGCACTAACTCCGTATGCGAAGAACAAAGTGCTAACCGCACCACCAAGCAAGTCCCAAATTACCGTTGCCCACAGTGTGCGAATACCAAATCCGCAAATAAACCCCACAACCATCGTGCAGTTAGGATGTTTTAAGGCACGAAGACTAAATGAAAATACTTCCATAAGGCTCGTTATAAAGTGCGTTAAGCAAACGACAGTCAACTGTTCCTTGCCGATAGCAATAATCGACGCACTGTCCGTCATAATATCAAGAAGAAAATCGGAAAAGATAACAACGAGTGAGCCAAGCGAAAGGCTTGCAACCGTGGCGTAAATCGCACTTGCCGTAACCGTTTTTTTAACTCGGTCCATAAGTCCTGCACCGTAACATTGACCAACCATCGACATACACGCAATCGCAATTGACATACCGACATTGTAAACAATAGCATCAAATTGCCCCGCAATCGCATTAGCAGTCATCGCATCGGGGCTTATCGAGTTTACCCCTGCCGACATAAATAGGTTGGCAATATAGAAAGATAAACTGCAAAGACACGCAGGAACACCAATTTTTACAATCTCCACAAACTCATTTTTGAAAATTTGTAGATTTTTAAATTCAATTTTGCAATATCCTTTGTGTTTAAGTAACGCTATCAAAGCGAGAATTAACGATATAAAATTTGATAAAAGCGTAGCAAGCGCAACACCCACAACAGTTAAATTGCATACCGCAATAAAGAAAATGTTAAGTCCAATATTGACAACACCCGAAATAAGCATATAAATCATCGGGCGAAAACTGTCACCAACCGAGCGCAAAATAGATGCCACAAAATTATAAAGCATAATAATAGGCATACCAAGAAAATAAATGCGCATATAAGTCACCGCTAAATCAAGCACTTCACTTTGGCACTTCATCAGTGTCAAAATATCTCTTGCCCAAATCAGCGCAATAATCATCATTATAAGTCCCGATAAAAATCCGATAATAATTGCCGTTCCCGTCGCCCGTCTTGCCCTCGTTTCATCGTTTGCGCCAACATGCCGAGCAATCAAAATGTTAGCACCCGTTGCAAATGATGCAAAAAGACTGACAAGCAGTGAAATAATCGGTCCACAAGCACCAACCGAGGCAACGGCAAAGTCGTCCGCCATAATTCCAAGCACGGTTACATCTGCCGCGTGGAAAAGCAACTGAACTACATTTGTAAGAATTAAGGGAAGTGAATATATAAATATCGTTTTAAAAACCTTGCCCTGTGTTAATACCATAAAGCCTTACTAAATCCTTCCTAAACGAAAATGCTTAAAAAATAAGTTATTAGTAACCGTTTCAGTCAATTTTAGGAATATCAATCAGTTCACCACCACGCCTTGCCGACTCATTTGCTATAATGCCGGGGAGCGAAATTCTAATACCCATATCCACATCAATCGGTGGCTCGGTATCTTCAATAATACAGCGGATAAAATCACGAATCATCTTGCCGTCAACCCCGCCGTGACCGTATACATCATCTGTGTCGGATAGCTTAACGGGAATTTCAAAAAACCTTTCAAACGACTCCTTATTTTCATAAAGCTTCGCAAAGGAATGTGCTTCCTCAAGTGGCTTTGTCTTGTCCGTCATAATAGAGCCCTTAGTGCCGTAAAGCGCAAAATTGTGATCATATCCCACATACATTCCAAAGCCGATAAAAATGCGAATTACCGCCCCCTTTGCCGTGCGGAAGATGGCAATTCCGTTTTCATCGCCCTCGGAGTATTGATTGTATTTTGCCACCCTCGGTGCCATACACGAAACGCTGACACAGTAGTCGTCCATCATGTAGAGAAGCGGTCCTAAATTGTGCGTAAGATATGTTATTGCAGGATTGTACCTTCTCCAATGATTTTCAGGGGAATACGGCTTTATCTCGTCGGGGTGAGGCGCGTGTAAATACTCACTCTCGGCATAGAGAATATCGCCGAATTTTCCGTCCTCAAGCATTTTCTTCCATTTTTGAATAAATTCCCAATAAAAGCAGTTTTCCCCCGCCATGTATTTAAGAGAAGGGTGAGCATTAACCGCCTCGCGAAGAAGTCTTGCTTCCTCAATCGTTTCAATTACGGGAATTTCGCTCAGCACATGCTTACCCGCCTCAAGTGCCATAATCGCGTGCCTTGTATGCAAGGGCTTGTCAGTCGCAATATATACCGCGTCAATATCACTTTTTAAAAGTTCTTCAATAGAATTAAAGCAGAGAAGGTTTTCAACCCCTTGCTTTTCGTAATCCTCCTTACAAGCCTTTAAAACCTCGCTGTCACTGTCGGCAATCGCACGAATGACGACATTACTGTCACCAATAAGTGTCCAAGCGACATAAGCTCCCCGCTTAAGGCCAACAACGCCAAGCTTTATAATCCTGTTTTTCATAAATACCCCTTGTACCTGTGTTTTTATCAGCATAGCCCTGCACCGAAAGCCAAACAGCCACGCCCTAAAAATATCATATCACATACTACCCTCGTTTTCAATATCTAATCAGTAAAAAACAAATTCAAAAAAATGCAAATATCTATTGACAAATCACCGCATAAGTATTACAATAAATGAGGTTTCGATTTTAATACATTTAATAATATAAAAGAGGAAATATAAATGGAAATATTATTCACTCTGTCAATCGCACTGTTTTCGGGACTTATTTTATCCCGTCTTGCAAAGCTCTTACAGCTTCCGGCAGTCACCGCATATCTTGTGGCAGGCGTTCTTATCGGACCCTTTGTCCTTGGACAGTTCGGCGTTGAGGGACTTGGATTTATAAGCTCTGAAAATGTTGAAAAATATTCAATAATCTCCGATGTTGCGCTCGGCTTTATCGCATTCTCAATAGGAAATGAATTTCGCCTTAAGGATCTAAAGCAAATCGGCAAGCAGGCAACAGTAATAGGCATTGCGCAGGCAGTAATCACAACTATCGTCGTTGACCTTGCGCTTATATCCCTTCACTTTATAATGCCCGATAAGCTTCCGCTTCCCTCGGCAATCATTCTTGGCGCAGTAGCATCGGCAACAGCCCCCGCTGCAACCCTTATGGTAGTAAAGCAGTATAAGGCAAAGGGCCCTGTTACAAGCACACTCCTTCCCGTGGTTGCTCTTGATGACGCAGTCGGACTTGTCCTCTTTGCAATCTCATTCGGTATTGCAAGGGCTATGGTGGCAGGCGAGGTTAAGCTCGTGTCAATCATTCTTGAGCCGATTATTGAGGTTGTGCTATCACTCCTTCTTGGCGCTCTTATGGGACTTGTCTTTACCTTCATTGAAAGGTTCTTCCATTCAAGGTCAAAGCGCCTTGCGGTAAGCGTTGCCTTCGTATTTGTAACAGTTGCAATCTCAATGATAAGCTTCAAAATCGGTAGCGTTCATATCGCATTTTCATCCCTGCTTAGCTGTATGATGCTCGGCACCGTATTTTGTAACATTTGCGACTTCTCGGCGGAGCTTATGGACCGTCTTGACCGTTGGACCGCCCCGATTTACATATTGTTCTTTGTTATCAGCGGAGCAGAGCTTAACCTGAGCGTATTCAAGGATTACACCGTAATTATCATAGGTCTTGTATATATCGCGTCCCGTTGCCTCGGAAAATACTACGGAGCAAGGCTCAGCGCAGACCTCTCGGGTGCTGACAAAAATGTCAGAAAATACCTTGGAATTACCCTTTTCCCACAGGCAGGCGTTGCCCTCGGTATGGCAATAAAGGCGATGGCTCTTGGCGAAATCGGAGTGATAATTTCCAATATTGTTTTGTTCTCGGTTCTCATTTACGAAATTGTAGGACCGTTCCTTACAAAAATCGCGCTTACTAAGGCAGGCGACATAATTCCCGAGCAAAAGGTAAGCAATAGAATTCGCCATCACGAAAAGGATGCTCATACAAACAAAATCTAATCAAATTAAACTTAAAAACACGGCAAATTTGCCGTGTTTTTGTATATAATCCTTGAATTCGTTTTGCTATAATGATATACTTAAGGTGTAATCAAAAAAAGGAGAGCAACTTGCTTTGTAAATTATATGAACAATTACGAAAAATTCGGATTAAAATCTTATGGTGCTATTCCAAACGAAAGACAAATGGAATGGTATAATAGAGAAAAAATGATATTTTTCCATTTTGGAATGAATACCTTTACAAATAAGGAGTGGGGCGACGGAAATGAAGACCCAAAAACCTTTAACCCCACCGACCTTGATGTGCGCAGTTGGGTGCGTCTTATTCGTGATGCGGGATTCAAATGTGCAATCCTGACCGCTAAACATCATGACGGATTTTGCCTTTGGCAAACGAAATGGACTGAACATTCGATTAAAAATTCCCCCTATAAAAACGGCAAAGGCGATATTGTTAGGGAGTTTACTGATGCGTGTCGTGAATACGGTATAAAAGCGGGAATTTACCTCTCCCCTTGGGATAGACACGAAAAAACATGGGGAAAAGATGAATATAACGACTTCTATGTAGGTCAACTGACCGAACTTTTCACAAATTACGGAAAAATTTGGGAATGTTGGTGGGACGGAGCAGGTAGCACCGAGGCAGTTTATGATTGGGAAAGATGGGCAAAGACTGTTAAAACACTCCAACCCGACGCAACAATTTTCGGCTCACTCGGGGCAACTCCATGGGTAGATGTCAGATGGGTAGGAAACGAAAAGGGAATAGCGGGAAAGCCTTGCTACGCAACAATCGACTCATCATCACTTGTCTATGAATACACAAATGAACTTAATAGCGGTAAAATCGGAGGGGAGCGCTTTATTCCTGCCGAGGTCGATGTGTCAATCCGTCCGGGTTGGTTTTATCACAGTGAGCAAGACAAAGATGTCCGCACCCCCGAAAACCTCATAAATTTATTCTTCACCTCAAACGGAAGCAATGCGGGATTTCTCCTCAATTTGCCACCCGATAGACGCGGACTAATCCACGAAAACGACCAAAAGAGTCTTCTTGAATTCAATAGAATACTGACAAAAGCACTGTCAAATAACTATGTGGAAAATGCCAAAATCACCGCAACCACAGAAAGACACGGTTGCGAAGCACAAAACCTCAAAAACATCGACCCAGTGTCAATCTATGCCCCACTTGATACCGATAAATGCCCCGAAATTCTTATCGAATTGCCCTGTGAAACCGAAATTAATGCCATTATGATAAGTGAACTTATTGAACTCGGTCATAAAATCGTAGGGATTGAGGCATACGCACTCGAAAACGGCGAGTGGAAACAAATTCTAAATAGCGAAATTGTCGGCTATAAGCTTTGTGAAAGGTTTGATAATACCGTAACCGATAAGGTGAAAATCAAAATTACAAAGTCGCTCGACACTCCTGCCATTCGCTCGGTAGGACTATACCGTTTCGAGCAAAATAGCGATACTGCGTCTAAAAACATTAAAAAATCAAACCTTCTTGAAAACGAAAGCGCACAGGTCGTAACCGATAAAAATTCGTTTGATATCAACCTCGGCGGTGTTTATTCCTTTAATGAAATCACCCTTGAACGGGTGGGAGAATGCACCTATTCTGTTAGCGTGTTTAACGGAAGCAGTTTTGAAAATCTCACACAGGGAAAAAGCGATACAAACGACCTTAAAATCGTATTTGATAGCGAAATCGACTGGGCATATCGCATAAAACTCACTCTTGATAAAGAAGTAACAAACGATATGAAGCTCACCGTAAAATAGTAAAAATCGCATACATATAAGCAAAAAAGGAGATATTATGTCAAGATTTAAGTACCCCCGTACATGTCATTTTCCCTTTTCCGAGGGAGCGACGGATGACGATAAAATCTTAACTTCAACCGACCACTTCAAGGGGCAAATAGTTGTTGTCACCGAAAAAATGGACGGAGAAAACACCACAATCTACTCCGACCATTGCCATGCGCGCTCTATTGATAGCAAGCATAAGCCTTATCATTCATGGCTCTTGTCCTATATTTCATCATTCCAACACCAAATCCCCGACAACTGGCGAATTTGCGGAGAATACCTCTATGCCAAGCACTCAATAGGCTACGATAATCTCCCCTCATACCTAATGGTATTTTCCATATGGGATGAAACAAATACCTGCCTTTCTTGGGACGATACAGTTGAGCTTTGTGCCGACCTCGGACTTGAGCATGTGCCTGTGATTTATAAGGGCGAGTATGATGAGGAGCTTATCAAAAAATTAGCAAAAGAAACCGTTGAAAAGGGCGGAGAAGGAATTGTTGTCCGCCTTGAGCGTGGCTTTAATTATAACGACTTTTCAAAATCAATCGCAAAATTCGTGCGTAAAAACCATGTCCAAACCGATAGCACATGGGGAAGCGTAATAGAAAAAAACAATCTCAAAAAATAAAAATCCCCAAACAGTTGACACACTACGGGGCATATGCTAAAATAGGGATATAAACCCAAAGGAGAACTAAATTATGGAAAAAATTCTACCAAACTATGAAAAGCTACATGAATGGGAGCTTTACTCAGAGGAAATGGCTGTTGAATACCGCCAATCTATTGAGGAAGGACTTGATGTTGAAAAATATAAGGACCTTTTTGACGCGATTGCAAAAATGCCAAGGGGCGAAAATAAGGAGCTTTTAGGCGATATAATCTTCAAAATCGTTTCCGAGGCGCCAATGGTTGAGGGCTATAAGTATAATGAGCCGTCTGACCTTGATGAAATAAGAAAGCTCGTAGTACCGTATGATGTTGCCAAAAGAGAGCTTAGCGAGGAAGAGCTAAGCGATAAAATGTACGGCGCTTGGCTCGGCAGAATTTGCGGATGCCTTCTTGGAAAGCCCATTGAGGGATGCTGGAAGGAGCATATTCGTGAAATGCTTGAGGATAATGGCAACTACCCAATGACAAGATACATAGAGTATTCAAAATTCAGCGATAAGCTAAAGGAAAAATACCCATGGCTTAAGGGCAGATGCTTTGCCGATAATGTTAAGTTTATGCCATTTGACGATGATACCAACTATATGGTTCTTGACCAAAAGGTAATTGAGCGCTATGGCAGGGACTTCACCGCCTATAATATGTCACAGGCGTGGATGGCGCTTCAGCCCAAGGACTCCTACTGCACCGCAGAGCGTAGAGCATTTATTAACTTCGTAAACGGTCTTGTGCCACCAGTGTCCGCAAAATATAAAAACGCATACCGTGAGTGGATCGGTGCGCAAATCCGCGGTGACTACTTCGGCTATATAAATCCCCAAGATCCGAAAACCGCCGCTGATATGGCATTCAGAGATGCGTCAATTTCCCATATCAAAAACGGAATTTACGGAGAAATGTGGGCATCAGCAATGATCGCGCTCTCATTCTCAACCGACAACATTAAGGATATTATAAAGGGCGCTCTTGCCGAAATTCCGCATACATCACGCCTCTTTGAGGATGTAAGCACAGTAATTGAGTGGTATGACAGCGGACTTTCCTCTGATGAATGCTATGCTAAAATTTGCGAGAAGTGGAATGACCATTTCTTCCATGACTGGTGCCATACAATCTCAAATGCTATGATAGTTACCTACGCACTCCTTTACGGAAACGGCGATTATTCAAAGAGCATTTGTCTTGCAGTTCAGTCTGGCTTTGATACCGACTGTAACGGCGCAACCGTCGGCTCGGTTGTCGGAATTGTAAACGGAGCGAAAAATATCCCATCACAATGGACCGACCCAATAAACGATACACTCCAAACAACAATCTTCGGCGAAACAATGGTAAAAATCTCCGATTGCGCTAAAAAGACAATAGAGCATATCGCAAAGAGCTAAGCGTAAAATAGACTTACAAAGCAAAAAGGACGAGAAAATCTCGTCCTTTTTTGATTTGAAATGTTAAAATCGTGGGGTATGTATCGTTATTTTAGGTCAAAATACTTTTCAAATACCCAGTTGCTCGGGAATTTTTCAAGTAGCCCTTCCCAAAAAACAACCTCATAATTAAACCCGTCTAAATTTCTTATTGCCCCAAGCCCATAGTCAAGTGACCTACATACACTTTCGTTTTCCCTCGGTATTAAAAATACCGTCTTGTTACCCGAACTTTTCGGACACAGGCTAATATTTCGGACCACTTGATAATGTTTTAAATAATCGTTGTCGCTAATCTCAACCAAGGAATAAAACCTCTTTTTCCTGTCAAGGTAATACGCCCTCGTTTCCGCCTCGCTTTTGCTACCAAGCACCTTACCCACACTACCAAAATTTTCCTCGGTGTATTTTATCTCAAAATATACCCGTGAACCGTTTTCAAGTAGGATAGCAAAGTCAACATTTGTTCCCTCACGCTCATTTTCTATAAATTCAAAACACGCACCACTCGGCTTTGCAACACCAAGAAACTCGCAAAGGGAAAATAGCCGTTCTTTATCCTTTATAAAACCATAGAAATATGAAATGCAAAGCACTTGCGATGAGTTCAAATGGTGATAATATCTATGTAACGAAATAGGCGGTAATGTATCTATAAACAGCGTGTTTTTCTTAATAGAAAACTCAAAATCCGCAGGGAAATTTTTGCCCTCATACCCACTTGGCAAAATGTAGGGTTTGAAAATCTCCTTGCCCCCGTATCGAAAAATGCCGTCTTCCAAAATTCCAAGCACATTTTTCTTGTAAAGCGCTAAATGCTTAAATACATCTTCATTAAAACTCATAAATCACCGAACAATTTCGTATTCCCAAGTAATAATTCCGCCAAATTCCTTCACATTCGTGTACCCAAGCTCGCAAAGAGCCTGCGCGGCAATCTTGCTTCGTCTACCGCTTCTGCAATAAACCAAAATCAACGCGTCCTTATCGCTCGGTAGCTTGTCCTGCGAGGATTTTATTTCATATTCGGGGATCATAATAGCGCCCTCAATATGTCCCTCATCGTATTCCGATTGAGTGCGTGCGTCAAGAAGGAAATAGCTTACACCACTGTCCATAATTTCCTTTGCCTTAGCCTGCGAAATTTGCTCAAATTCAATCACGGTACTCTCTCCCTCACTTGCTTCAAGACTGCTTGTTGCCCCCTCATCGCTTCCGCAGGAAAGGAGCATAACGCTAAAAATCAGTGCTAAAATCGCACACAGCCCTCGCTTTGTCATTTAAGCATCTCCAAAATTTGCTCCTTAGAGCGCCAGCCGATAGCCTTGCTTGCAACCTTTCCGCCCTTAAGGATAAAAATAGTCGGAATTGACTCAATTCTGAATTCAATAGCAAGCTCCCTTGCCGTGTCTACATTAACCTTGCAAACCAAAATATCGGGATTTTCATTTGAAATCTCCTCAATTATGGGCGCAATCATCTTGCAAGGACCGCACCAGTCCGCATAAAAATCAATTAGCACAGTCTTGTCGCTTGTCTTAATATCCCTTTCAAATTCTTCCTTACCAATGTGTAAAATAGCCATTTTGTTATTCCTTTCAAATTTTAATTTTAGTTTTCATCGTTTTTCGGCTTGTAGTAAAGCATGCAGTGACAATATCCGTAAAAATCGGGATCCTCAAGCTGGGCTCTGAATTCCTTGCAAATACATTTTGTGTCCTCGCTAACCTCAAGCCTGCAAGGGCAGTAGCCCCCCTTAGCCTTTAGCCCATCTCTTATAACCTTGACAACCTCGGCGTTGTCGTTCAATCTGAATTTAGCCATATATGTCCCCCCTTTTTATATATTTTAACATAAAAAGCAATAATAATCAATATTTCATATTGAATTTTAGAGCCAAAAATGATATACTTGTAAATGGAGTAACAAAAAGGGAGATAAAGCATGAAATTCAAGCTGTGTCGTTTGTTCAATGCGCGATTTATGACTATACATCTTATAGTCTTCTTAATCATGGCTACATTTATCATTATTTTTGAAAAAAATGAGCCTTTGTTTGATATAGTCCTTGTTTTGCTAATTCTTGCATTTGTTCACATATATCTTTGTCCCTCACGCTTTGAAGTAAGTAATAACGAAATCACCATGCGTGATGCTTATAAAAGGCTTGCTCCAAAATTTTCTTTTGTAATTCAAAGGGGTAGAACGGGTTATAAGCGGGCAAATCTTACAATTTCCCATATTACCAAAATTGAATATAAATCTAACTCTATTGAAAAGCTTTTTGGTGTTGGCAGGATGGTAGTCTATGGAAGGCTTGAGCTTACAAGGAAGGATGGAGAGCATGTTGCCGATGACACAGGAAAGCTCCAAAAATTCCATAAAATATACGGAATAAAGCATTTTAAAAAAGCAAAAGAAGAAATAAAGCAAGCGCTTCTGGGTGCAGAGCATTGTGAAATCTAAAGGAGAAAAATGAAGCTAAACGAAATCAACATAAGAGACCCCTTTATCTTGACCCATGAGGGCAAATACTATATGTATGGCACAAGAGGGTCAACCACATGGGATTGTACTGATAAAGACAAGCTCGGCTTTGATGTCTATGTAAGCGCTGACCTTGAAAACTGGAGCGACCCCAAGCCCATATTTGAATACTACGACGGCTTTTGGGGCACGACACAATACTGGGCACCCGAGGTACACTACTATAACGGAAAATTCTATCTTTTTGCAACCTTTAAGGGCGAAGCCTGTCATAGAGGCACAGCCATTTTCGTGTGCGATACCCCCGACGGTCGCTTTATCCCCCACTCAAACGGGGCAGTAACACCAAAGGACTGGGAATGCCTTGATGGCACGCTCTATATTGAGGATAATATCCCCTACATAGTCTTTTGCCACGAATGGATACAAATAAATGACGGTACTGTGTGCGCCCTAAGGCTCACCGATGACCTGAAAGAACCCGTTGGAGAGCCTATTTTTCTATGGCGGGCAAGCACACCTAAGTGGCGCTACGATATAGGAAACGGTAAGGGATGCTATGTCACCGACGGACCCTTCCATGTAAAGGAGGCAAGCGGACTTGTCTTTATGTGGTCAAGCTTCCAAAACGGTGAGTATGTTGAGGCACTTGCGCGCTCCGATAACGGAAAAATTACAGGCAAATTTGAAATTGATGAAAAGCTCCTTTTTGAAAAGGACGGCGGACACGGAATGACCTTTTGCGACCTTGACAAAAATATGCTTTTCGTTTACCACGCGCCAAACGAAACCCCACTTGAACGCCCCTGTATGCGCAGGGTAACCCCCGATATGTTTAATAAATAAAAGAAAGTGAGAATATAAAATGAACCAAATTTTCAACCCATTTCTTCCAATAAATGAATATATCCCCGATGGCGAGCCAAGGGTTTTCGGAGATAGAGTATATGTATACGGCTCTCACGACAAGGAGGGCGGAGATTTCTTCTGTATGCTTGACTATGTTACATACTCCGCGCCCGTTGATAATTTGAAGGACTGGAGATACGAGGGCGTTATCTATAAGGCATCACAGGACCCCGACTACAAAAACCATAGATATATGTACGCCCCCGATGTAATCCAAGGAAACGACGGAAAATATTATCTTTTCTACTCTCTTGCGGACAGACACGAGTGTAGCTATCTTATGAGCGTTGCCGTGTCCGACTCACCCGTAGGACCCTTTGAGTTCCACGGATATGTCAAAAAGCCCGATGGCACACCCCTTCAGGACTATATCATCTTTGACCCGGGCGTTATAAACGATAACGGACGCATCTACCTCTACTATGGCGTATGGTATGATTTTGATGAAAACCCCAATTATACAAGGGAGCAAAGCCTAAAAAAGCAGGCTGAAATGTACCATAAAACAATAGAGGAGATTGAGTCTACCGAGGGTGGCGTGCAAGGACCCGTATGCGTTGAGCTTTGCGATGATATGCTCACAATAAAGCATACCCCAAGGCACATCTTCCCGATAATCTATAAGGGAACCGACTTTGAGGGCTATGAGTTCTTTGAGGCAAGCTCAATCAGAAAAATCGGCGAAAAATACTACTTCATCTATTCAACCTTTAATCAGCACGAGCTTGCATACGCAACAAGCGACTATCCCGACAGAGATTTCAGATTTGGCGGAGTTATTGTTTCAAACGGTGATATAGGCTATAAGGGAAGAAAGGCTAAGGACCGCCTAACCCGTACAGGAAACAACCACGGAAGCATCGCGAAAATCAATGGCGAATGGTACATCTTCTATCACCGCCATACTCATAAGGCGGATTACTCCCGTCAAGCCTGTGCCGAGAAAATCCAAATCTTAGAGGACGGCTCAATCCCACAGGTTGAGATAACCTCGTGCGGTCTTAACGGCGGACCGCTTGTAGCAAGCGGAGAATATCCGATAGTAATTTGCTGCAACCTCACAAACGGTAAAATGCCCCATAGCTTTGACGCTATGAACGCACAGCTACCCTATATCATCTATAAGGATGGCGAAAGATACATTACCGATGTTGAAAATAATACCCTGATAGGCTTTAAATATTTTGACTTCAAGGGAAAAACAACAGTTGGCGTAACCCTGAAAAACGGAAAAATCCCCCCGAAGGGCGAAATCGTAATTTCCACCGAGGAATGGGGTGCGCCCCTTGCGAAAATCACACTTGATGATAATGATGAGTGGCACGATCTTTTCGCAAGCGTAAATATAGAGGGAGTAAAGCCACTTTATCTGACCTATTACGGCGAGGGATATGTGGATATAAAGACTCTTATCCTAAAATAAAATCCAAACAACACCAATCGAAAGGAGAAAATTATGCCTAAAACCGCAATTATTATCGGTGCAGGCCCGGCAGGACTTACCTGCGCATATGAGCTTCTGAAAAAGACCGATATAAAGCCGATAATTTTAGAGGAAAGTGAATTTATCGGCGGAATTTCACGCACAGCGGAATATAAGGGGAATAGAATGGACCTTGGCGGTCATAGATTTTTCTCCAAAAACGAGCAGGTAAATAAGCTTTGGCAGGAGCTTTTGCCACTCCAGGGCGCACCGTCATACGATGATAAAATCCTCGGAAAAGAAAAACCGCTTGCAAAGGACGGACCCGACCCCGAGAGGGAGGAAAGGGTAATGCTCCTTCGCAACCGCCTTTCAAGGATTTTATTCCTTCATAAATTCTTTGATTACCCAATTTCGCTAAAGGCAAGCACCTTTAAAAATATGGGCTTTAAAAACACCTGTAAGGTCGGCTTCGGTTATCTTAAAAGCGCGATTTGCAAAAAAGAGGAAACCTCTCTTGAGGCGTTCTATATAAACCGCTTTGGCAGACCTCTTTATGAAATGTTCTTTGAGGACTATACCGAAAATCTTTGGGGCAGACACCCATCGCAAATTTCTGCGGAATGGGGCGCGCAAAGGGTAAAGGGGTTATCCCTCTCAAAGGCAATCGCCAATGTAATTACCAAGCCCTTCAAGCCCAAAAATAAGGTTGAAACCTCACTCATTGAGCAGTATTATTACCCCAAGCGCGGACCGGGTCAGCTTTGGGAATTTCTTGCCGATGATATAAAAAGGCTCGGCGGTCAAATCATAATGAACGAGGGCGTGCGCAAAATCACCCTTGATGAAGCCCAAAAAAGCGTAAGGAGCGTCACCACCGCAAGCGGTAATACCTATGATGCGGATTATCTTTTCTCCTCAATGCCGATAAAGGACCTTGTTTCGGGAATTGAAAATGATGTCCCTGCCGATGTTTCAAGGGTTGCCCTCGGGCTCCCATACAGGGATTATATCACCGTCGGACTTTTGGTAAATAAGCTAAAGCTCGAAAACAAAACGAAAATCAAAACTCTTAATTCCTGCGTGCCCGATTGCTGGATTTACATTCAGGAAAGAGAGGTTAAGCTCGGACGCCTTCAAATCTTCAATAACTGGTCACCGTATATGGTAAAGGACCCCGAAAATACCGTGTGGCTCGGACTTGAATATTTTTGTAACGAGGGTGATGAGCTTTGGGAAATGTCCGATAGCGAATTTATTGAATTTGCAAAGGACGAGCTTGCTAAAATCAATGTAATTGATAAGGATGATGTCCTTGACACAAACAGAATAAAGGTCAAAAAGGCATACCCCGCCTACTTTGATACCTACTCGGAGTTTGATAAAGTAAGAAATTATCTTGATAACATAGAAAATTTGTGGTGCATAGGAAGAAACGGACAGCATCGCTACAATAATATGGACCACTCAATGCTAACCGCTATTGAGGCAGTTGACGCAGTTAAAAACGGAGTAACTGATAAGAGCGCCGTTTGGGGCGTCAACACCGAAAAGGAATATCATGAAACGGCTAAAAAATAAAATAAAGGAGCTTTGGCAAATAAAAAGGGTGAGAATAAGTGTCACCCTTGCGCTGATTTTGCTATGCGTAATCCTTGCCGAGCTTCTGATATCAAATGCTCACCTTATGCTTATAGATAAGGATAGCTACACAACCGACTCCGTCGTGCTTTACGATGACCTTGAGCTAAAAAAGAACAAGGTAACGAGGTATGAGTTTGATTTCCCATCAAGGGGAGTGTACGCTATTTCAATCTCGTCAGTGCGTGATGCGGGCTTTGCCGAGCCCGTTAAGGTGCAAATAAAGGCGTATAGCGAAAAGCGCTCCGAAACGCTCTCCGTTATGAAGACCACCTATCTTAGCGTCGGCACGGAAAAGCTTATTTTTCTTGATTTCAAAACAGGAGAAAACACCGAAATTACCCTTGAGCTTACCGATGTCACCTCATATGGCAGAGTGACGGGCATTACGGTAAATCCAACAAGTAATCTTTTCAGATTCAATTTTCTTCGCGCGGGGATAATTCTGTTTATTGCCCTTGCCCTGTATCTGATTTTGCTTTTTAAACTGAATAGAGAAGCGCTTGATATTTCCAAAAAGAGCCACCTTGTGTGCGTAATTGTCACAATTTCAATATGCGTAATATGCGTTTTTGCCTACTGCGTAATATTTAACGGCTTCGGCTCGATAGAATATCCGCTAAACGGTGAGATAGAGCATTATGACCCCTACACCCAACAGCTTGATGCCTTTATAAAGGGACAAATACATCTTGACTGCGAGGTTGATGAAAGCATATTAAAGCTTGAAAATCCGTATGACCACGGTCAAAGAGAGGGGCTCAGCTACCTTTGGGATAGGGCAATGTATGACGGAAAATATTATTCCTATTTTGGAATTGCCCCTATTCTTAATGTCTATCTGCCTCATTATTTCACAACAGGCACAGTAATCTCGGGCGCAAGCGTAAAGCTGATTTACGCCACCATTGCCACACTTTTTGTCCTGATGACCCTGTATGCTTATGTGATAATCTATAAAAAGCGCGTTACCCCGTCAATGCTTGCGCTCCTTTCGTTAGCGCTTACAGTATGCTCGGGAATTATGCTAATGGCTCGCTCAACCGCGCATTTTTACTACATTCCCGTCCTTGCAGGCATGGCATATCTTTCACAGCACCTGTTCTTTATGCTCCTTGCCATAAATTCAAAGCATAAAATCCTGCGCCCAACATTTTTCGCATTAGCAGGACTTTCCTATGCTATGCTGTTTTTGTCAAGAGTGAATATGGCACTCGCCTGCGCATTTGTCGTGCTTCCGATTCTTTATTTCGGAGTAATAAAAAACACTCCAAGCCTTGAAATGTGCGATAATGTATCAATAAAACGCACCATAAAGGAGAAGATAATTGACCTTTGCGCCCTCGGCGGATTTGTTTTGATCGCGATAATCTTTACAATGATTTATAATGCGATAAGGTTTGATGGTCCGTTTGAGTTTGGCACATCGTATCAATTCACGGTAAGCGATGTGTCGAAAAACGAGCTTGATTTTTCATCAATTCCGCAAATGCTGTATCACTCCTTCCTTCAGCCCTTTAAGGCAAGCGGTAATTTCCCGTTTTTCTCACTTCAATACAGTAACACCTTCAATTATGGCGACTACCTGTATGTAGATAGCGGAATGGGTCTTTTCGCAATCCCGCTTATGTACGCGCTGATTTTGTCCGTCGGCATTTTTAGAAGCAAGGAAAAGAGCGCGTTTGCAAAGGCACTTTGCGCCTCGGTGCTTGTCGGTACACTTGTAGTTACGGTGCTGAACTTCTATATCGGCGGAGTTATCTACCGCTATACCTGTGATGTAACTCTCCTTTGCGCGCTCCTTAGCGTAATTTTGATAATTTCATTCAACGAAACGGTAGAAAAGAGCGAGGCGAATGGCACAATCCTCATTTGCGAAAGGGTGTTCATTGTGGCGTCAATTTTTGTCACCCTGTGTGCGCTTTGCTCACTACACTCCTATCTTAACAATATAGATTCAAGGGTGTTCGTTACTATTTCTCAGCTGTTTGAATAATATTAACCAAAAGGGATTGCTAAGCAATTCCTTTTGTGCTTATAAAATATTTATAAAAAATTCAAAAAAATATCAAAACCTACTTTACAAATAAAAACTTTGTGCTAAAATATATAGATGTGTTTTTTAATGCACAAGAATATTCAAATTAAGGACATCAAAGGACATCTTATGAAACCGCAATTTTTCAAATCATTAAAGGGCTACACCAAAAAGGACCTTGTAAGCGACCTTGTCGCAGGCTTAATGGTTGCAATCATCGCCCTGCCACTCTCAATCGCCCTCGGAATACAGTCCGTACCGGATAGCGTATCCTCAAACGGCATACAGTTTGGAATTATCACCGCCATTGTCGCAGGCTTCTTTATCTCCTTCCTTGGCGGAAGTAAATTCCAAATCGGCGGACCGACCGCCGCCTTCGTCGTAATTCTTTACGGCTACCTTGCAAACCCCGAAATAGGACTCCTCGGACTTGCCCTGTCGGGAATTTTCGCAGGCGTAATCTTAATTCTTATGGGCGTTTTCAAGCTTGGAAGCGTTATGAAATTCTTCCCGTATCCAATTACCGTCGGCTTCACCACAGGTATAGGAATTACACTTCTTATCGGTCAAATAAAGGATTTTTGCGGCTTTGAGGCAACAGGAAGCGAGGCGATAGAGAAGCTCGTCTCCTATGCCGAAAACATCGCCACCTTCAGCCCCTTAACCTTCCTTGTTGGATGTGTGGGACTTGCGTGCGTTATCATAATCCCGAAAATCAACAAGAAAATCCCCTCTGCCTTCGCCGCGCTGATTCTTTGTACCGCCCTTACCCTTCTTATAAACGCAATTTCACCAAATGCGGTAGAAACGATAGGCTCAAAATACGGTGAAATCAAGGCAGGCTTCTTCCCGCCCGATTTTTCAAAAATCTCAAGTGTTAAGCTCACCGCGCTTATCGTGCCGTCAATAGTTATAGCCTTCCTTTGCGCAATAGAAAGCCTTCTTTCGGCAACAGTTGCCTGTGGAATGACAAATACCACCTTTGACCCAAATCAGGAGCTTGTCGGACAGGGAAGCGCGAATATCTTTTCCTCACTCCTTGGCGGACTTCCCGCAACAGGAGCAATAGCCCGTACCGCCGCAAGCATTGAAAACGGAGCGAAAAGCCCCCTTAGCGGAATGTTCCACTCCGTCTTCGTAATGATTTTGTATTTCGCACTTATGAATGTAGTAAAATACATTCCCTTGGCAGTATTTTCCGCAATCCTTATTTCCGTCGCTATAAATATGAGTAGATTCAGACTCTTCGGTAAGCTTGCAAAGTTCGGCGTGCGCGATGTTATAATTCTCATTGTAACCTGCGCTCTTACAGTAATATTTGACCTCACCTATGGAGTAATCGGCGGAGTTATCGTAACCTTTATCGCTAACGCAAAGAACCTCAAAACAGGCTTGAAAATCGAAAATGTAAGCCAAAGCGAGGAGGAAACAACCCTTAAAGTAAGAGGCACAATCTTCTTCATAAACGCCAACCGCCTTTGCGAGGAAATTTCAAAATCGTTTGAAATCAGCCATACCGTCACCGTGGAAATGAGCAAAATTGAGCGCATTGACGAAACCGCACTTGAAAAAATAGTCACACTGAACAAGAGAATAAAATCACAGGGTAAGAGCCTTGAGCTTGTCGGCTATAACGAAAAAATCTGCACAAGGCTTGATAAATTCTTCAAGGTTCTTTAAAAGGAGAAATATGCAAAACACAACCCTTTGCTACATAGAAAAGGACGGAAAATATCTGATGATTTTCCGTAATAAAAAGGAAAACGACATAAACGAGGGTAAATATATCGGCATAGGCGGTCATTTTGAGGAGGGAGAAAGCCCCTATGACTGCGTCATACGCGAGGTGTGGGAGGAAACCGCGCTAACTGTTGAAAATCCCGTATACCGCGGAATTGTCACCTTCGTGTCAGATAGCGCCGAGAGCGAGCAAATGCACCTTTTCACCGCCCCCGACTTTTTCGGTGAGCTTGGCGAGTGCAACGAGGGCGAGCTTAGATGGATTGATAAGTCAAGCCTTGATAAAATCCCTATGTGGTCGGGCGACATTCTTTTTCTTAAAATGCTTGATGAAGGCAGTGACTTCTTCTCAATGAAGCTTGTCTATGAGGGAAATACCCTTACGGAGTATTATTTGAACGGACAAAGACAGCCCCTTAACCAATAAAAAACGAAAAATGACCGATTTCGGTCATTTTTTTGTTATATGTGAGGAAATTACGGCTTAAAAATATTGAAAAGTGCCTGAATGTGTGCTAAAATGTAATAGTAAGCATGCCTGATGGGCATAAAGGCATAAAGGAGTATAAAATGCAAAAGCAAAAAATACTTGTCAGCGCCTGCCTTTTGGGCGAAAATTGTAAATATAACGGAAAAAGCAATAAGAACGGGCAAATAATCGCCCTTGCCGAAAAATATGAGCTTATCCCCGCCTGCGCCGAGGTCCTTGGAGGTCTTTCCACTCCCCGAGCGCCGAGCGAAATCGTGGGAAACAGAGTAATAAATATAAATGGCGAGGATGTCACCGCAAATTATCAAAGCGGTGCTAAGCGTGTGCTTGAAATCGCACTTGAAAACGGTTGTGAAATTGCAATTTTAAAGGCAAACAGTCCGTCCTGTGGCAATAAAGCAGTCTATGACGGCACATTTACAGGTACATTGAGAGAGGGGCACGGCATTTGCGCGGGGCTACTTATAAAAAACGGAATAAAGATTTTAAACGAAAAGGAAATAGATAAATTATGAAAATTATAGCAAGCGATTATGATGGAACTATAAACTTCGGCGGAATCAGCGAGCAGGACAGGGCGGCGATTGCAAAATTCCGCGCAGCGGGAAATAAATTTGGAGTTAATACCGGCCGTGACCTTGAAATGGCGCTGTGGATCCTCTACGATATGAAGGGAGAGCTTGATTTTCTCATTTGTTGCACAGGTGCAATGATTCTTGACGGTGATGGCAACATCATCTATGAAAGAACGCAAAAAATAGACAAGCCACGCCTGAAGTCGATAATAGACGAGGCGCGCAATTTTGGATTTGGAAACTTTTCCCTCAGCAACAAGCTTGTGAGAATATATTGCGATAGAAACGGCAAAATCCCCCCTCAGCTTGACGCAATTGATGAGTTCACGCAAACCAATCTTTGGTTTATGGAAGAGCAGGGCGCAATAGATTTTATAAAATATTTGGATGAAAATCATTCTGACTTTATAAAGGGCTTCAGAAACGGCGGTGCAATCGACATTCCGCCCCTCGGCTCCTCAAAGCCAACGGGACTGCATGAATACGCAAAAATGTTCGATAATGTAGAAAAAATATATACCGTCGGCGATAATCTGAACGATATTCCAATGCTAAAGGAATTTTGCTCATTTGCAGTGTCAAATGCCCACGATGAGGTCAAGGCGATTGCAACGCATCAATGCAACAGAATTTGCGATATGATAGAATATATAATGGAGGAAGAATAAATGAACGCAAGAGATCGTTTTATAGAAATTTATAAAACCAAAATCAAAAGAGACGGCGCTGAAAAGCTTCTTGAATACCTTATTTCATCTGATTTTTTCACCGCCCCCGCAAGCGCGAAATATCATAGCGCGTATGAGGGTGGACTCCTTGACCACTCCCTTAATGTCTACGATTGCCTTTGCGATTATCTGAACAGAGATGTCGCAAGAAATAAATATAAGCTGAATTATAGCGAGGAGAGCATTGCAATCGTGTCACTTCTTCACGACCTTTGTAAGGTAAATGTCTATAAGGTCAGCAAGCGTAATGTTAAGAATAAGGAAACAGGCAAGTGGGAAGAGGTTGATTATTACGAGCACGATGATAAGCTCCCCTACGGACACGGCGAAAAGAGCGTGTATATGATTACCCCGTTTATGCGCCTTACAAGAGAGGAAGCCTTTGCAATCCGCTATCATATGGGCTTTTCGGGTGCAAGCTCCCCCATTGAAATAAATAATGTAGGAAGGGCGTTTGAGATGTTCCCCCTCGCCTTTGCACTCTCCACTGCGGATATGGAGGCTACATATTACCTCGAGGGCGAGAAGAAATAACAAAATTCGCCAAAATAAAAATTTCAAAAAACTATTGACAACAGTGTAAAACAGTGGTAAAATG
Organism: Clostridia bacterium; assembly: GCA_017466455.1. The sequence goes on along the minus strand of JAFTUD010000021.1, from coordinate 5,721 downwards.
TTACCATATTAGAAAACCGATGAGAAAGAGTAGTAGCCTAAGGGACGAGGTCAAAGAGAGATGCCGTTGGTGGGAGCGCATTACCGAGCCTTTTTGTGAATGGACTTTCGAGGGCAGGGCTGAACCTTAGTAGGTCTTGACGGAAACGCACCGTTAAAGGCGTAGCATATTAAATGTATGTGTAGAGCTGAAGGAGTAATCCTTAATTTGGGTGGCACCGCGATAATTTCGTCCCAAGCGTCAGGCGACGCTTGGGATTTTTTGTACCTATCAGCTCTAAAAAGGAGAAAGTTATGTTGTATAGACGATGGCGTAGCTAATAACTAAAAATTACTGCTAATCAAATCTAATTAAAACGAAAACGATCAAAAGGAGAAAAACAATGATACTTAACGGAGTTAATTTTGAAACCTATTTTAACAACTATCCCGACAAAAACGGATACTTCGGCAAATATGGCGGAGTTTATATTGATGAAAAGCTCAAAACCGCAATGGCAGAAATCACCGAGGCATACTACTCAATCTGCCAATCAAGAAAGTTTATTGCCGAGCTTAGAAGAATAAGAAAGGAATTTCAAGGCAGACCAACACCGATTACCCACCTTGAAAGGCTCTCCGACTCCCTTGGCGGAAAGGTACAGCTTTATGCAAAGCGCGAGGACCTGAACCACTCGGGCGCTCATAAGCTTAACCACTGCATGGGCGAGGCGCTTCTTGCAAAGTATATGGGCAAGAGGAAGGTAATCGCCGAAACAGGCGCAGGTCAGCACGGAGTTGCACTTGCAACCGCCGCTGCATATTTCGGATTGAAGTGCGATATCTATATGGGCTCGGTTGATATTAAGAAGCAAGCCCCCAATGTTGCAAGAATGAAAATCCTCGGCGCAAATGTAATTGAGGTTACCCACGGACTCCAAACACTTAAGGAAGCAGTTGATGCCGCATTTGAGGCATATAGCAAGGAGTATAACGACGCAATTTATTGCATCGGTAGCGTTCTCGGACCTCACCCATTCCCAATGATGGTAAGAGATTTCCAAAGCGTTGTAGGAATTGAGGCAAGAGAGCAGTTTATTGAAATGACAGGACACCTTCCCTCATCAATCGTAGCATGCGTAGGCGGTGGCTCTAATGCCGCAGGACTTTTCGCAGGCTTCCTTAATGACCCTGTTGATATTTACGGAATTGAGCCTCTTGGCAGAGGACCGAAGCTCGGCGACCACGCCGCAAGCCTTAAATATGGAACCGAGGGCATTATGCACGGCTTCAATAGCATTATGCTAAAGGATGAAAATGGCGACCCCGCCCCCGTTTATTCAGTAGCAAGCGGACTTGACTACCCATCATCAGGACCCGAGCATGCCTTCCTTCAGGAAATCGGTCGTGTAAAGTATGATGTAATCAATGATGACGAAACAATAGACGCTTTCTTCAAGCTCTCACGCCTTGAGGGAATTATCCCCGCTATTGAAAGCTCACACGCAGTCGCATACGGTATGAAGCTCGCAAAGACAATGGATAAGGGCTCTGTTCTTATCAACCTCTCAGGCAGAGGCGATAAGGATATGGACTATATCATTGAAAACTACGGCATTCGCTAATTAAAAATCACCTAAAAAATCCGCACTAAATGTGCGGATTTTTTATCTAATGAGATTGTTTTCTGTATTCCAAGGGAGATACGCCCACCTCTTTTTTGAAGGTTTTCCTAAAGAAGCAAACATCATCATAACCGCAAATCGCGCCTACCTCTCTGATTTTCAGGTTGGTTGTGCGCAAAAGATTTTTTGCATTATCTGTGCGAAGCTTAATTATGTACCTTGTCGGAGACATTCCCATTTGCTTCTTGAATGCCATATTGTATGCGGTCATGCACATGCTTTCCATTTGCGCAAGGTCGGGAATTTTGATTTGACTCGTGTAATTTTCGTTGACATATCTTATTGACCTTGAAAGGATTACTCCCTCTGTCTTGCTTTTCTCAATTGCCCTGCCTATTTCTATAAGAAGCCTATCCAAAAGAGAGGCTAAATCATAGGCTCTGAATGAATCGTTCCTTGCGAAGCCCTCGAACAGCTTTTGAAACCTTGCGGAAATGCTGTTGACAGTGGCAGTTTTATAAATGCAGGGAAAAAGACCGATTTTGTACCGTTCAAGGATATTTTTAACATCACTGCCTGTAAAATGCACCCACAAAAAGCTGGCGCTTGCGGTCGCGCACTTGCATTTGTACGGTGTGTTGGGCGGTATAATAATAACACTGCCCGGCTCCAGTCCCCGCCATTCGTCTTGATAAAATATCTGTACCTTGTCTGCCAACACATATATAAGATAATAATCAAGCCTGCCCGTATCATTTGAGTTGATGTGTGCTATTCCTGCAACGGTAAGTCCCGCGCAATTTACCAAAAGCGGTAGCTCGTTTGAATTTGCATTGCCATAAAATGTTGTATCGTGAAGAGTCCTTAAACCGTAATCCTTTAGATAGTGTGCAAAGCTTTTCATATTCCCTCCGTGTCAAATAATACCTCTATTTTTGTTAAAATATCTCTTTAAATAATCTTTATTATAGTATATCATAAAATCAGACAAAAGTCAAATAATACTTGTGAGGAGTTTTTAAAATGAAGAGAAAACTAATATTTATGCTCATATTGGTGGCTATGGCTTGCTTGTTCACCTTAAGCGTTAGTGCCGCACCCGAAAAGCCAACTCTTGCCGTTGACTTTGGAGCAGTGCAAGAAATTTCGGGCTTTACGCCCCCATCACAAAAATTTGTGAATACCGATGAAAGAGTAGTTTTGTTTGACGGAGAAAATTACATCACCTATCCAACATACTACATTATGGCAGATGCTACAACCTTTAATGATTCTTTTAACTTCAAGGCGCTTAATGACGCAACGGGAAAAAATTATTCATTTACATCAGTCATTCTTGTTGAACTTCCCGAGGGAATAACGGGCTTGTCGTATAGGGCACTCAAGTCCTGCACAAGCTGTATATACATAAAAGTGCCGTCAACTGTCGAAAAATGCGATTTTGGTGCGTTCTCTTGGAATTCGTCTTTTCAAGTGATAGAATTTATGGATGGAACAACACCAATCGATAGCACTAAATTTGGAACTGAAGTGTTTTCTAACTGCACAGCCTTAAAATATCTCAGATTGCCAAACAATTTGATAAGTACCGGTGACAAATTGTTTTACAAATGCACAAGCCTTGAAACGGTAGTTCTCGGTGCAAGCTTTGAAACATTGCCCACCGGAGGGTCAAACTTCCAATACACTACTGGTGGTGATACACCGCAAGTGATTAACATCTATATATCCACAGCCTTTGGCTCCAACGGACTAAACAACAATATGTTCACTTGGAACTCCACTGCGACAAAGGATGAGAGTGCTAAAATAGTTTTCCATTATGCAGGAACACAGGCGCAGGCGCAATCCTTGCAGAACTTAGCTCTTGGCACAAGCAATAACGGAAAAATTTCGTATGCGACCATTCTTTCCAAAGATGAGCTTGCTACAACCGCCCTTGACCCGAATAAAAACTACATCGTTTACGGATATGAGGCATGTGATGTATTCTATGACGGTCATAACTATAAAGGCGACGGTGACTGCACACACGGTCTAACCTGCACACAGTGCAAGGACAATATTGCAGGCTTTGCTGACCATGTATATAGCGAAACACTCGTATATCCAAACGGCTTCAAGGCTGATGGCGTTTACAATAAGCATTGCACAAACGCATCTGACTGTATATTCGGCTTGGTTAAAAATGAGAAAGCAGACCCCATATTTACCGCCCTTGAAAATAATGGTTACTCAGTAAACGCATATGGCACAGGAATTGCATTCGGTGGCTTTGCGGTAAATACAACCGAGCTTAAGAAGTATAACGACCTTAACGAAAACGATATTACCTTCGGCATCTTAGTGGCAAACCCGAAATATGTCGGCGATACCTTTATGTTGGGCGGTGAGGTTAATGCAACAAGCGGATTTTTAAGGGTTGATATGACAAGCGATGAATATACAAATATTAAGATAATGCTTGACGGCTTCACAGGAAACGCACAAGAGCTTGAGCTTGTAATTTCACTCTACGCATATACCGATGTAAACGATGTTCAATTCATTCAAAGCGAGCATACCGCGTGCGCAAACGCAAAGGTAGTTAAAGCTGATGCTACACTCTACACAGTAACGCTCAGCTCCGTTATAAACAAAATTAACGACGGTAAAATTGACGCACTCCCCGAATACGAAAAAAAGGAAAACGAATAACAAAAAATACCGCTTAACCTCGTTAAGCGGTATTTTATATAGTCATAATGCCCAAAAAATCAACTAATGTATTGACAAACCAATATAATATATGCTAAAATTATAGTAACTAAACGATTTTAAGCCTTAGGGCTTTCTTAAGGAGATATTATGAAAAAGAGAATATTGTCCCTTTTCCTTGCACTTATTTTGAGCGTCACAATGCTCGTGCCGGTGCAAGCGGAGTCGCAAACTAATGTAAAGGTTGAAAATGTTCAGGGCGTAGCCTCACAGCTCGTAACAGTCAGCATTAAGGCTGATGCGGAGCTTGATGTCAGCGTTTGTAAGCTCGTTGTAAAATACGACTCTCGTCTGAACCTTGCAAAATTTGAAAACGGTAGCGTATTTACAACCACATACAGCACTATAACAGGCGAGGAAAACGGAACATTTACATATGTTGCCGATATTGATGTAACCGCGCAAAAGACCTCGGTGAAAATGGCGAAGGACAGCGTGATTTTCAAGCTTCAATTTGAAATCCCCGCAAGTGCAACAACCGCAGATGAATATACCGTGTCAATAAATAATCAGCTCAGCTCCTTCTCGGTTACAACATCAAACGAGGGCGCAGTTGGCGCAAAGTCAATTCCATGCGTGTCAAGCGCAGGAATTATAAGCATAAAGAGTGGTAGCCCCTGTCAGACTCATACCTTTGGCGAGGCAACGACTGTAAGGGAGCAAAGCTACCTTCACGGCGGATACTCCTACAAGACCTGCTCCGTATGCGGTAACATTGAAAGCACACGCACCGCACCAAAGGCGACAAACGCGTTTACCCCACTCGGCACCGCAATAAGACATGCGGGTAGCCCATCGGGAATAGGCGCGCACTTCAAGGTTGATGAAACCGCGATAAAGGCAGTTGAAACCGCAGGCTTCACCGTAGAGGTTGGTATTGAGCTTTCATTTGGCGACAGAGTAGAAACACATGTGTTCTACGGAGCAAATACCCCGACTAAAAATGCAACAAACTATGCCGATGGCGTAATCTCCGCGGCTATTGAAAATGTCCCAACTCAAAAGAAGGGAACAATTTGCGCGTACATTATGATAATTGATGACTCGGGCGCGGGTAGAATCGAAAGGGCTTATACCTCACTGAACGGAAACCAAAGCATCTCAATCGCTGATGTCGTTTCGGTTATGAACTTCAATAAGTATAACGAGGCAAGCCGTCAATATCTGAATGCGGTTGCAAACGGATTTATAGACTAATCAAAATAAAAAAACGGATTTTCTGAAGTGAACCCTGTTTTGTTCACAAAAAACAAAAAACGGCATAACGAAGAACAGGAAGAGGAAATCACCTTTTCCTGTTTTTCAATCTCGTAGTATTGTAAAAAATCAACCAATCTTCAACAAGTAGTAGATATTCTTGA
>JAFTUD010000020.1 GCA_017466455.1 Clostridia bacterium | reverse complement strand
CCTTAAAGCTCGTTTGTTTAGCTCTAATACTTAATTACTTGTTTGAGTTCTTTTTTCTCTAAAAGAATTTTAAGAGTTCCGTCTTTGTACTTAGTTATCTTAACTAATTTCTCTTCATTGTTCAATTTTCAAGGATCTTTTACTCGCATCGCTTCTCTTAGCGTGCCTTAGTATTATATCACGCATTTCTTTTTTTGTCAATACCTTTTTTAAACTTTTTTTGAACTTTTTTCAAGTTTTTTTCAAGGTGTTGTGATTGGCACGAGATGCTTGCTAATGCTTGTCTATTTTACTACAAATTTTCAGATTTTTCAAGGCTTTTTACAATTTTTTTAAATATTTTACCTTATGCACAAAAAATCCTCCTTTTTTAGAATATTTTGCTCATTTTTGCTAAAAATATTCACATTACCTATGTCTTTAGAAGCTTTTTGGGGGTGAGGATTATGGCAACGGTGCTAATTCGGACTGCTATTATTTATGTTTTGTTTATTTTTGCCATTCGCTTGATGGGAAAAAGACAGGTGGGCGAAATGCAGTTATCCGAGCTTATAACTACATTTATGCTGTCGGAGCTTGCGATAAATCCTATTCAAGATATTTCAATTCCTATTGCCTACTCCATTATACCGCTGATATTTTTATTAACTATGGAAGTAATAATGTCATTTATTTCAACGCGGTCAAGCGCTTTTAAAAGGCTATTTATGGGAACGCCGAGCATTATTATACGAAACGGTGTGCTAAATCAGCGGGAGCTTTCTCGCCTCAGGATAAGCATGAGCGAGCTTCTTTCCGAGCTACGGTTAAAGAATGTTTCAAGCATTGAGGATGTGGATTTTGCGTTGATTGAGCAAAACGGACAGCTTTCGGTTTTTTTAAAGCGAGATAAGCAGGCGCCGACAATCGGGGATTTAAAGGAAAAAGAGCCATCCTCGGGAATGACTCATGCTTTGGTTATGGACGGGGCAATAAACAAATCGGGGCTTGAGCTTGCGAAAAAAAGCGAAAAATGGCTTTACGGTGAGCTTTGCAGGCGTGGGCTTGACATTAAGGACATTTTTCTTTTAACCGTTGATGAAGGCGGAAAAATAAGCATAATACGCTATGAGCGCGACTGATTTGTTCATTATGGACCGTATAAATAATAATTATAATATAAGGAAGGTTTTGATTTATGAGGGCTTTTTTATTATCCGCATTGGCGCTTATTGTCCTTTGTATTCTTGTTATATGGAATGGAATTTACATTTCAAAAACAACGGACAAAATGCGCGCCGAGGCTTCAAAAATAGTATCTCTTGAAAATGAGAATGATTTTTTGGCGTTACGCGAGCTTTGGGACAAGCACAAGGCTATAATTTCAATATCGGTGCCTCACACCGAAAGTGATGAGATGGAAAAAGCTATTGTTACACTGCAAACGAAGTTTGAAAACAATATTTCCTTCGGCTTTAGCGAGGCAGTCGCCTTAACGATAAAGGCGATAGATGAAATCAAGGTACACGGCACGGCAAGCCTTGACAATGTTCTTTAGGGGCGTATTACTGTGTGCTTTTCAAGAAGGTAAAGCGGTTTATATGAAAGCTTTGAGGTCCTTAGTCCTTCAATTCCAAGGTCGTCCTCACGATTTACATATACTGCGCTTGGGAAAGCCTTTACGAACTCGGAAACGATTGCTTGATATGCGCCGATATAGTCCTTATCAGCCTTTTCAACCTGCACATAAAGAGTATCATCGACCTGAGTGCCGATTGTGGCGCAAATGATTTGTCCGTTTACTCTTATTTCTCCTGTGTGAAGGTGATATGCCTCTCTGTTTTCAACAAGCTCGAGGGTTGGGACAAGCTCCGCCTCGCCCGTTTCGTCTGTGTGAGGCTGTTTTTTGTCTATTTGAATGAAAAAATCAGACAAGTCTTTCTTGTTGCCATCAAGAATAAATTCATATTCATAGGCTGATTTGAAGCGGTTAAGGAAGTTGCGCTTGGAATGTAGCCTTTTACCTGCGAAGGTGCGGAGTGCTTGCGCCTCGTAAATATAGTCAAAGTTATCACGGTTAGGAATGATTTTCACACCGTCGCCCTGTATTTTATCAAAATCCTCCTCGCATACGCTTGTATAGGTGGCATTGCCGAGCGCCAAGACTGCGCCCCTTGGGTCCTTGCCTATCGGGATCAGATAAAACTCATTCCCGTTTTCTTCATTATATTTAATAATAAGAGTTTCGTTATATACCGTCCATTCCATATCGTAAAACGAGCGCCACATCATTATTGCTCCGCCGATTTTCTCGCAGCTTCTCGTTTTATCGAGCAAAAGGAACTTATTTATTTCTTCAAAATCCTGTTTTTCTATTTTTTTAAAATTCATGATAAAAATCCTTGATTTTTTATTTAAATATTATGCCTGACAGCCATCTTTTTACAGTATACCATATTTTTTTACATTTAGTGCATTTTTTGAAAAATTCATAAAAATATTTTTTAAAGGCTTTTACGACAATTATTTCATCTTTTTTATTAAAAGTATACAAAATTTGCGTCTAAATTTTGTCAATTATTCCATCTTGATTTATCTTGTAATATATGGTAAAATTTTATCGTTACCGCGCAAAAAATAATCGTTTCTTATAAAGTGATTATTATAATGGAAAATACCGTAAAAATTCTTATCGCTGATGAGAACCTACAAACAAGACATGCAACAAAGGAAGCTCTTACAAGAAGGGGCTTCAAATATATTACCGACGCGTCAAACGGAGAGGATGCTCTGATCAAGATTAACCGCACGCATCCCGATGTTGTGGTTGCCGATTTATGGCTATCCAAGCTTGACGGAATCGGTCTTATGCGAAATTGCAAGGGCATAAATTTCGGCTCAGATGCTCCGCCGATATTCATTATCGCCTCTCTCGTTTCAAATCAATCGGTTTTCATCGAGGCTACTAATGCCGGTGCGTCAATGTGTCTGCTTAAGCCGTTTGACTATTCAAGCCTTGCCGAGCATATAAAGACGCTTGTTGCATCAAGACAGCCGAGTGTAGATAAGAAAAATGAGGTAAGAAGTGATGATATCGAGAGTCAGGTTACGAAAATTATTCATCAAATCGGAGTGCCTGCACATATAAAGGGGTATCAATATTTAAGGACTGCGATTTTGATGACCGTTTCGGACAATGAGATTATCAATTCCGTTACAAAAATCCTCTATCCTTCGGTTGCGAAAAAGTATTCAACCACTACATCAAGAGTTGAAAGGGCCATTCGCCACGCTATTGAGGTTGCTTGGGACAGGGGCGATGTAGATGTTTTGAATTCATATTTCGGATACACTATTCACAATAGTCGTGGCAAACCGACAAATTCGGAATTTATCGCTATGATTGCCGACAATATCAGACTACACTACAAGATGTATAGCTAATATCAGTTTGCTGTTGTTTAAATACAAAAAAGAGGCTTTTGCAAGCCTCTTTTTATGTTTATTAGTTAAGCTTAAGAGCGTTTACCTTAATGCCAGGGCCCATTGTTGAAGCTACTGTGCAGCTCTTAATGTACTGACCCTTTGCAGCTGCCGGCTTAGCCTTGATGATTGCGCCGAGCAAGGTCTCAAAGTTTTCACCGATCTTTTCAGCTCCGAAGGAAGCCTTTCCGATTGGGCAGTGAATGATGTTTGTCTTATCAAGACGATATTCAATCTTACCTGCCTTAGCCTCTGCTACTGCTCTTGCAGTATCCATTGTTACGGTACCTGCCTTAGGGTTAGGCATAAGTCCCTTAGGACCGAGAACCTTACCAAGACGACCGATTACGCCCATCATGTCGGGAGTTGCGATAACTACATCAAACTCAAACCAGTTTTCCTTAGTGATCTTTTCAACATAGTCCTCTGCACCTACATAATCTGCTCCTGCCTCTTCAGCTGCCTTAGCCTTGTCGCCACGAGCGAATACGAGTGTACGAACCTTCTTACCTGTTCCGTGAGGAAGAACTACTGCGCCTCTAACCTGTTGGTCAGCGTGACGGGAGTCAACTCCAAGACGAACATGAACCTCGATTGTTTCATCGAACTTTGCCTTTGATGTTTCGCATACGAGCTTCATTGCCTCTGCCGGATCATAAACCTTTGCTGCTTCGATAAGTTCAGCACTTGCGATATATTTCTTTCCCTTTTTCATCTCAAATTACCTCCTTATCTTAGTCCTCAACAGTAATACCCATGGAACGAGCTGTTCCAGCGATCATCTTCATTGCAGCCTCGAGTGAGCCAGCATTGAGGTCGGGCATCTTTGTTTCAGCGATCTTTTGAACCTGCTCTCTTGTGAGCTTTGCTACCTTTGTCTTGTTAGGTGTAGCAGATGCAGTTTCAATGCCTGCTGCCTTCTTAATAAGAACAGGTGCAGGTGGGGTCTTTGTAATGAATGTGAATGAACGGTCAGCATAAACTGTGATTACAACAGGAATGATGTAGCCGATATCGTTCTTTGTTCTTTCGTTAAATTCCTTTGTGAAGTTAGGAATTGATACACCGTACTGACCAAGAGCAGGTCCGATAGGTGGTTGTGGTGTTGCTTTTCCAGCAGGGATTTGAAGCTTAATGTAGCCCTGAATCTTTTTAGCCATTATTATATCCTCCTATGTGGTACTGTACGAGAGCATAAATATTTACTCTCTCCCACTTATTTACGACTTTTCCAAGCAAGCCGTGCGCTTTATTAAATCTTTTTGATGCTCTTTGCATCAAGAATAGCAGGCATTTCTCTTCCGCCCAAGGATACGAGCACTGTAACATCGCCTGTTTCCTCAGAGATGTCACTGATTTTACCATGATGTCCTATAAGAAGACCGTCAATGATTTCTACCTCGTCGCCAACGGTAAATGCGTCTACTGTTACCCTTTCCTCTCCGCTGATTGCAAGGGCTTCCTCATCAGAAAGCGGAACGGGCTTAGATCCCGGACCTACGAAGCCTGTAACGCCATTCATATAGCGTACGATGTGCCATGTATCATCATTCATTATCATTTTGATGAATACATATCCAGGAAATAGCTTTTCTTCAACGATTTTTTCGTTTCCCTTTGCATCGGTTGTTACAACCGTTTGTGTAGGAACCTTTACATCGAATATAAGATCTTGAAGACCTCTTGATTCAACTGTTCTCTCTATTGTGCTTTTTACTTTGTTTTCGTGTCCGGTGTATGTGTGGATAACATACCATTTTTGACCGGCGGTCAATTCGTTAAAATCACTCATCTCAGCACCTCTTAGCCCCCGAATGCGGGAATAACTGTTGCGAGCAATCTAAAGAGTGACATAAGACCTAAGTCAAGTAATCCGAGCACAAGTGCAATAATTCCAACTGAAATTACTACAACGAAAAAGCTCTTGAAAACAGATTTTGGTGAAGCCCATGTAACCTTCTTGGATTCACTTCTGAGGTTTTTGAGCTTTTGTCCGAGTCTTGCGAAAAAGCCCGGCTTTTTTGCCTTTTTGTTTTCGTTCTCAGCCATAATGTCCTCCTTACTTTGTTTCCTTGTGCAAGGTGTGCTTACGACAGAAACGGCAGTACTTGTTCATCTCAAGTCTATCCGCAGTGTTCTTCTTGTTCTTCTTTGTGTCGTAATTACGCTGCTTGCACTCAGTGCATGCCAATGTGATTTTGACTCTTGCTTCATTAGCCATGTTTCGGCACCTCCCATTATTATTTGGGGTTTACCCCATTTCTTTGCACGAGCCGTGCAGTACCTCCCTCGCTGTAAAGAGAGTCAAGCCCTGCGATTGCCTTTTTGCGATTTTGCGCGCAAAAAAAGAACCTCTCTACTTGAGGTATAAGCATTTTAGCACAATAATCGGAGCTTGTCAAGTGCTTTTTGTATCTTTTTTAAAAAAAATTATTTTTTATATTTTTTATTTAATAATATCTCTTGATATTTTACCTTTGATGTGATAGAATATAGAATGAAAATTTGTAGCTATTTTATAGCTTGACTTACTGATTGATTACTATTATAGAGGTGTTTTTATGGAACAGTATCTTGAGTGTGGATATATTGTTAAAATACACGGTCTTAACGGCGGTGTTGTTATAAATCATGAGTGTGATTCTTACGAGGTGTTTGCTTCGTTAAAGACTCTTTATTTCAAAAACGGCTCATCGTACGAGGGTCTGAAAATAAGAAAATGCTCCCCCTACAAGGGCGGTGCGCTCGTGCTTCTTGACACGGTTACAGATGCGGATAAGGCTACTGCGCTGCGCGGCAAGACGGTATTTGCAAGCAGGGACGAGCTGAAATGCGAGGAAGGAAGCTTTTTCATTGTTGACCTTATCGGGCTTGGTGTTTTCGACATTGACAGCGGTGTAAGATACGGCAAATTAAAGGATGTTATCAACAGCGGAGCGCAGGACATTTATGTTGTTGAGTCGGATAGCGGATCGCTATCCTACATTCCTGTTGTTGAGGAGTTTGTAAAGGAAATTTCTCTTGAAAAGGGAATTTTGATTAAGCCTATTGAGGGAATGATAGAATGAGATTTGATATTTTAACGCTCTTCCCCGAGCAAATAAATGCGGTGCTTAGTGAGAGTGTGATTGGGCGTGCGCAAAAAAACGGAATAATTTCGGTAAATGCGCACAACATAAGGGATTACACCTTAAACAAGCACAAAAAGGTTGATGATACGCCTTACGGCGGGGGCAAGGGCATGCTTATGGCTACACAGCCGATTTGCGACTGCTTTGAGGCGGTACGCTCTATGCAGGGTGAATGCAAAAGCAAGGTGATTTATATGTCGCCAAGGGGCAGGCTCTTTAATCACGATATGGCAAGGGAGCTTTCGCAGTATGAATGTCTTACCATTCTCTGCGGTCACTATGAGGGCGTTGACCAACGGGTTATTGATGAAATTGTTGACGAAGAGGTTTCAATAGGCGATTATGTCCTGACGGGTGGGGAAATTCCCGCCTGCATTGTGGTTGATGCGGTTTCAAGGCTTATTGACGGGGTGCTTTCAGATGAGGTTTGCCATACTGACGAGAGTATTGCCTCCGGACTTCTTGAATACCCTCAATACACTCGTCCTCCTGTTTTTAACGGCAAAGAGGTGCCTGAGGTTTTGCTCTCGGGGCATCACGCAAATATTGACGCATGGCGATTGGAGCGCTCACTTGAGCTGACTAAGGAGCGTCGCCCCGACCTATATGAGGCGTACATTAAGGCACATCCGCCAAAGCCGACAAGAAAAAAGCGATCGGTTGAATGATGTGCCAAGCATAAATTTTAGTTATTGGATGTGATATTTTGGAAAACAAGCAAGGAAAAAGCACTCACGAGAGTATATCTGTCCTCAGCAAGATAAGCAGATGGTTTTTTTCAAGTCTGAAATCAGGCGTTTTTGGGCGCTTTTTTACGGGATATGAGCAAAAAAATCAACGCTTTTTAAAGTCCACGAGCAAATCCAGCTCAAAGGAAAATCGCACAAAAAGAACTCTTGCAAGGGCAATTGAGAGAAACATTTTCATGAATACTATCCCGAGGCTACAGCGATTTTTGCTTGGCGTTGCGATAAGGGATTACGGAATTATTCTGCTTACTATGGCACTTTTTAATTGCGGACTGTTTTTAATTCTCAATTATCTTTCGTTGCCATTTTCTCTTTTCAAGTTCATTTCGGCTATTGTTATAGGCGTTGTTTCCTTGCCTATGCTCTTTTCTAAAAAGCCGATTGCCCTGTTGCTATTCAAGGGGGCTATTTTCAAGACGATTTTATTTTCATTTTTACAGCTACATTCCGAAAGCTATGATGAGGCATGTGAAAACGAATCGCATCGCTCGGCGAGCATTGCGCTCTTGGTCGGTCTTGCGCTAAGCGCGGTTTCATACCTTACAGGTCCGCTTTGGGTGATTGCTGTCGCGGGAATTATATTTCTTGCGTATCAGGTGCTTTTATCCCCTGAGTCGGGAATTATTATTGTGCTTACGGTGCTTCCGTTTATTTCTCCGTTGGCGCTCGGACTGATTGTTTTATATGTTTCGATTTGCTACATTATTAAATGTGTAGTTGGAAAAAGAGTCTTTAAATTTGAGTACATTGACATTTGGGTATTGCTTATGCTTTTGGCGGTGGTTTTAGGCGGATTTATATCCTTTGACCTTTCATCACTGAATAATATGCTACTAACCATCTGTCTTATTTCGGGATTTTTTGTAATCTCAAATCTTATATGCTCGAAGGAATGGTACACAAGGTGCATAATTGCGACATGTATTGCTACAACGCTATCCTCGGCTATTGCTATTACGCAGTCTATCCTTTTCAAGCTTGAAATAGTATGGGACGGATTTTTCGCGTTCAGCTCTTTACACGAAAGGGCATCGTCAACATTTCTCGATCCCGAGGCGTTTGCGCTTTATCTTGTGGCATCTCTTCCCTTTTTGCTTCTCTTTATTCTTTCGGGAAAAAATGCACATTCAATAGTTATCGGTCTTATATGCAGTGCGATAAGCATAGCGGCGCTTGTTTTAACCTATTCAAAAATCGGATATATCGGCGCTATAGCAATGCTTGTGCTTCTTTTGCTTTTCTTCCACAGAAATACTATTTATCTGGTTCTTATCGGAATTGCAACAGCGGTAATTTTAAGATATGCGTTACCGCAAAGCGCACTTGACGCATTGGCGCAAATCGTTGCGCTTCCAACGAACACTCACGCTTATAGATTAGAGCTTTTTGATGCTTCGCTTAAGATGATAATCGCCCGTCCGTTTGGAATAGGACTCAGTGACGGTGCGTTCTCTGCGCTTGCAAGCGAGCTTGGAATTTCAAGCGCGTTTACAAATTGCGGAAATCTATATTTACAAATTGCGCTTGAAAGCGGAATTTTAGGACTTTTGCTTGTTATTTCAGGCTTTATTGCGTTTTGCAGGCTTGGCTTCTCCTATGCCTCAAGCGTTGCAAGCTCGGCGCGAAGGATTAACGCGCTTGCGGGCTTTTGCGGTGCTATCGGCATTTTGATTTCGGGCTTTTACGGATATGTATGGGCTGATAAGTCAATAATTGCAGTCTTTTTCATTTCTCTGTCGCTCACTCTTGCCTACATCAAAATTGAGCGCAATAGCTACGGCAGGCTCAGAATGTCATCTGTTGATGTTTTGAGGGCGAGCGTTGATATTGAGCTTGACAGAGGTGAATACAGGGAGCATTTTTCAAAGAGAAAGTATGTGCGCGCTCCAAAGCGCAAAATCAAACGAAATGCGAAAAAGACGCGCGATCCGTTAGATGCAATGAAGAGCAAGGAATTTGAGCCCGTTATTTCAGATGATGAAATTTAAGTCTTGGGCTTTTGACTAAGTTAAGGGGGTTGTATGGCTAAGAGGGAACACGGTGAGCATCGCTTTAATGTTGTGGATCTTTTAATTATTTTAGTCTTAGCATTCGTCATTGGTGTGTTGATTTTTGTAATGCTTGGCAACGATATTTTAAGCATCACCGCAGATAAAGTGCAAATAAGCTACTCCTTATCCATAAGTAACGAGCTGTCGGAGTCCTTTAATGTCGGTGATGAAATTTTCACCGCTAAGGGAAAGGGCTGTGGCGTTATTACGGGTAAAATCGGTGCGCTTGACGGTGGGTACATTCTGTTTGTATCTGCCGACGGGTATTTTGCCGACGGAGATTTATTCATAAACGGACAAAGGCTGGCACAAAACGAGAGCTTTTGCTTGCGTCTTGCTGACAAGAGCGTGGTTTCAACGATGTGCCTAACTACACTTAAGCTAAATACGGAAGGTTAAAAATGTTTATTGATAAGGTAAAAATATATGTAAAGGCAGGAAACGGCGGAAACGGATGTGTTTCGTTCAGGCGTGAAAAGTATGTTGCCAAGGGCGGTCCCGATGGCGGTGACGGCGGTCACGGCGGTAATATAATTTTTACGATTGACAAGGGCACGAACACGCTTCTCTCCTTCAGATACAAAAGAAAATTCATCGCCGAAAACGGTGGCGACGGTGCCGGCGCAAAGTTTCACGGCAAGAACGGTGAAGGTGTTATTATCAAGGTTCCCGAGGGTACGCTCATCAGGGACTCGGCAAGTGGCAAGATTTTAAAGGACATGTCAAGCTGTGAGGACTGGATTTGCGCCAAGGGTGGCCGTGGCGGTTGGGGTAACAGGCATTTTGCAACGCCTACACGCCAAATCCCTATGTTTGCGAAAAGCGGAACTAAGGGTGAGGAATGGGAGCTTACTCTTGAATTAAAGATGCTTGCCGATGTCGGTCTTGTCGGTCTGCCGAGTGCGGGTAAATCCTCGCTTCTTGCGGCGGTAAGCGACGCGCGTCCTAAGATTGCGGACTATCACTTCACTACTCTTTCTCCAAATCTTGGTGTTGTAAGGGTGAGTGAGGGTCACGGCTTTGTTATGGCGGATATTCCCGGACTTATTGAGGGCGCAAGCGACGGTGCAGGACTTGGACACGAGTTTTTAAGGCACATTGAGCGTTGCAGGCTTCTTTTACAGCTTGTTGATGTTTCTTGCATTGAGGGCAGAGCGCCTATTGATGATATTATAACGATTGATACGGAGCTTGAAAAGTTCTCTCCCGAGCTTGCGACAAGACCGAGAATAATTGTTGCAAACAAGGTAGACTCTATTGACAGAGATGCGTTTGATGTTGATGAGTTTGAAAATTATGTCAAGAGCCGTGGCTGGGAGCTTATGTATATTTCCGCTTACACGGGAGAAAACACTGACGAGCTTGTTTCCTACATTGCGAAAAGGCTTGAGGAGCTACCTCCACTTACAATTTATGAGGCCGACTACTCCCCTGAGGATAAAATCCTTAGCGAGGACGACCATGAGGTCACAATCACAAGGGATTCCAAGGGTGTTTATGTTGTTGAGGGCGAATGGCTATTCAATCTTGTCGGTCAGGTCAACTTTGAAAACCGAGAATCGCTTGGATTTTTCCAACGCGTGCTTCTTAAAAGCGGTGTGATTGACAAGTTAAGAGAGGCTGGCTGTCAAGACGGCGACACGGTTTCCATGTATGATTTTGAATTTGATTTTGTTAACTAACAGAGGTTTATTATGAGGCTTAAATTAGGTTGCCATCTTTCCGTTTCGGGCGGATGGGAGAAAATGGGGCTTGATGCTCTTTCAGTAGGGGCAAGGACCTTTCAGTTTTTTACAAGAAATCCTCGAGGCGGGTCGCACAAGGAGCCTACGGATGCGGACATTAACGCGCTATGCTCTATTTTGAGGGAAAATGATTTTGCGCCGATTATTGCGCATGCGCCATACACCTTCAATCCCTGCGCAAGCGACGAGAGTATTCGCGAATACACGAAGGAAACGATGGTTAAAGAGGTTTGCCTTCTCGAAAAGCTACCGAATGCGCTTTACAATTTTCACCCCGGAAATCATGTTTCGCAGGGGGTTGATGTTGGAATTGCAAAGACTGCGGACACGCTGAACGCGATTTTAAAGCATGCAAAAAACACCACCGTTCTTATTGAAACGATGGCGGGCAAGGGTACGGAGATTGGAAAAAGCTTTGAGGAAATACGAAGGATTATTGACCTCGTTGAGGACTCATCGCATCTTGGTGTTTGCCTTGACACATGCCATGTCAGCGATGCGGGATATGACATTGCGTCTGACCCTCAAGCAGTGCTTGACGAGTTTGACAGGGTTATTGGAATTGACAGACTGAAGGCTATCCACTTAAACGATAGTAAAAATCCGCTTGGCGCAAAAAAAGACAGGCATGAGAAAATCGGGCTTGGCTCGCTTTCGCTTGACGGAATTAAGCGAATTGTTTCAAATCCTATCATCGCTTCTCTGCCGATTTGCCTTGAAACGCCAAACGAGCTTGACGGATACGCCAAGGAAATTGCACTTTTACAGGATTTAGTAAAGGATTTATAATAATTTACAAAAGCAAAACGGACTGAAATCTGAAGTGAACCCCAAAAAGTTCATTCAATCAGTCCGTTTTATTTTTTATTGATTTGTGCTTACCCAAATTGCCGGACGCAGAGCCCTTATTGCGTTATGCTCGCTTTCGCTAAAGCCGCCGCCTGCGTTTACATAC
This sequence comes from Clostridia bacterium, assembly GCA_017466455.1. Next base: position 37,881 of record JAFTUD010000020.1, on the reverse strand, counting down.
ATAATTTTACCGTCGGGGGTATTAGAGCGTAGCCAGTAACGAGCCATTCCGTTATCGGGTAGGAATGAGGTATTATTTCTCGTTTTAAGAAATTCGGTTGCAAGGGCGCATCTTGCATCGTTATCGGTGAAGTATTTACTTGCCTCGTTTTCGCTGAGAATAAATACACGGTCCTCGCAAATATCAACCTTCTCTTCGCCTGCCAAGTCCTTATAGACTGTAACTGTGCTATTTCTTAAAATGCTATTTCTTTCGTTCTTATAGAAAACCTGACCGAAAAATCCGCTACTTATATCGCTATTGAGCCATGCTCTAAGCTCGGATTTGCTCCATGTGGTTGGCTTTACAGAGAAAACCGATGCCTCTATTGCGTATTTACTGATTAGCAACGCCTTATCGCCGTCCTTCTCGGCAATTATCCATTCAAGCGTTTCCGTTCCTTCCTGTGCTGGGTTTTGCTCGTATCTTCCAAGAACGACTGTATTGCCCTTTCCAAGCAAGGAAATTTGCTCCGCTATTGTGAGGGTCTTACAAATTGCGATTTGCCTTGCCTCGGCATCTCCATAGCCAACTGCTTGACCGTAAAGCTTACATGCGGTAAGGATATCTCCCTGCGCCTCATATTCAATAGCGCGGGTATATTTGCTCTTTTTAAGCTCCTCAACAGCGTTTTTATAATTTCCGAGGTCCTCAAGCGTTGCGTACGCCTTATCGTATTCGCCATCCTCAATTTGATTGAGCGCGCTTGAATATCTGATTGCGGGCACGGCGAACTCAATAATTAGGTAGGTTGCGATTGCCACAACGATTAGGATTGCGGAAATAATCATTGCTATTTTAAACGCCTTATCGCGTTGCTTTTGGCGCTTTTCAATAAGAATTTCAAGCTTTTTTCTTGCTTCATCAAGCTTAAATGAGGCATTACGCCACTCGGGAATTGTTTCAAGAAGGGCGATTGCCTCCTTATAATTACGAACGCTTTCCTTACCGAGCAGGTCGAGCGCCTTGGTATAGACCTCGTCGTTTTTCATCTCGCGAAGCTTTTTTCTGCATCTTTCCGCCTCGGCTCTTGAATCGCCGTAGTCGCCAAGCTGTTCAAAGATTTTCGCTACATCCTCAAGGTTTTCAACAGTCCTTGCACGCTCGGCAATTTGCAAAGCATTTTGATACACGCTTTCCCTCTGCTCATAGGTAAGGGTGGGCGGAAGGGGTTGAATTTCAAAGCAATAAGGACAATAAACTATGCCACGCACATCATCGTCAAAGGATGCGGAGCATTTTATACATTTAAATTTTGCCATTTTTTCTCCTTGTTTTGGTTATACATAATTTCCTATCTTATACTTTATCATATTTAAACGAAAAAATCAAGGGGTTTTTAACTTTCTTTAAATTCAAAGGCGGATGTGCCTGCATCCGCCTTTTATACATCAATTATATCATTTTCAATAAGGTCTGATATTTCGACCCTCAGAGCCTTCGCTATCGCAAAAAGCTCAATATCCGTAACTGTGCGTGAGCGATCCTCTATTCTTGAAATAGAGCCCCTACAAACATAAACGCCCATCAGCTCTAAGAGATTTGACAAGGTTTGTTGACTAATGTGTCTCTTTTTTCTGTATTTTTTGACATTATTGCCTATCAAATTAACCTTTTCGCTATCTATAATTCTTGCCATAAAATTCTCCTTTTTGTCTTGACATAGGACAATTATTATGATATACTATATTCACGAAAATATTGTCCTATGATAGGACAAAACGCTTTTTTATTTAGTTTTTTAAGGTGAATAATTGAGTACTTCTATTTGCTTTGATGATTACAGCATAGGTTTCAAAGCAGGCTAATTTGTGCTTTTGCGAAATTTTGTTGCAAAATTCAACTTTAAAATAGAATTCCTAAGGAGTTATTTTATGAAAAAACATGAAAATTCAACAAATCTTGACAATAGTAAAAAAAGTCGACATCCTGCGGATAAATTCGTATTTTTGAAGGCTTTATATCATTTTTTGGCGGTCACTTGGTGGAATCCCTTGGCTTTTGGAGTGCCGATTGGGTTAATTTATGCTATTTTGGCAAGCTTAATATTTATCCCGGGCTATTCTTATGCTAATCCATTAAATCCTTACATAATTTCTTTTGCTATTGGAATTGTTTTATCAATAATAATTGCAATTATTGCTATATATGTAAACGGTGGTATTGATATGCACTATTTTACGGACTGGATAGAAGAAATTTTTGATAATAGGAATTGGGCGAAACACAAAAAAATAGGCAAACGAATCGGTTGGACAAGACCTTCTCTTTTGATTTTAAATCTTTGGCTTATTTTTTTGATGTTTTTAACATTAAGTGTTGGTTCAGTAATTGCTTCGGTATATGTCATAAATGGCGGATATTTTTTAACGCCTAATCCCGATACGGTAAGAAAAGGAGTTTTTGCGGTTGCATTTTTAACTACCTTATCTAATGTAGGCTTTATTACTCTTAGCATTCGTGCGCTATCCTTTGCTGTTTCCTTTGCCAAATACTATGAAAATTGTCCGAATTGTGGCAGGCTGTTTTGTTGGATTGCTATTGATAAACAGGAACGCCAAGGGCTACAAAGAGAGTACACCGTAAACGGAACTCGCTGGGTTTCATCAACTCGCAAGGATATAGGCACGCTTACCGATTCAAATGGCAATCAGTATAAGCTTGAAACGGGGCAAAAGGGGCATTTTGAGGGCTATTCAAGCACATACAAAACAAGTGGAAAATACACGGTGCACAATTACAAATGCGAAAACTGCGGTCACACGAAGAATAATTTTTAAAAACGAAATCACGAAAGGCTAAGTCTTTCGTGATTTTATCTTTATTTTGAATTTTTTGTTAGGATAAAGGTTAGCTCTGCTCCGTTTGTGAGGTCATCGTAGGAGACGGAGTGACCCTTTATTTCGTTTCCATTAAGGAGAATTTTATCAATATACGGATATTCCAAGGGGTCCTTATCGCACTCTATTTTTACAGTGGTTGAGCGCTTACAGGAGTGATATTTGGGGTCAAGCTTTAAGGTTGCCGATTTGAAAAGAGGAGTATTTAGCTGGAAGGTCTTTTCACTTGGGCATATTTGAGCAAGTCCAAGGGCGCTAAGCACATACCATGCCGAGAGCTGTCCTACATCCTCGTTTCCGCAGAAGCCGAATGCGCCTGTGCGGTATGCTTCCTTTTGCACACGCCTTGTCCAGTATTGGGTGAGGTGTGGCACGCCAAGGATATTAAAATAGTGGGTGAGGTTATGGCATGGCTCATTTGAATGGTTATAGTTTTCGTTCCAAAGCGCGCCGAGGTCAGCCTTTTCAAAAAGCTCGTTTAGCTCAGTAATTGACCTTTGCTTGCCAAAAAGCTCGCAGACGCCCTCAACATCGTACGGAACGAACCAAGACTGCTGATAAATATTGCTTTCCACGCATCCGTTACAGGAATATTTATCGGTGACGGGGGCGAAATTACCCCTTTCATCTCTTGCGTTCATATAGCCGATTTTGGGGTCGTAATTTTCCTTATATCGGTTGCGACGGGAGTTAAAATACGACACATCATCGCTCTTTTCCATTTCACGAGCGACATTTTCCATTGCGTAGTCGGCAAGAAGCAGTTCCAAGGTTTCGCTTATATTACCCGTGACATACGCGCCATACAGGTAATTCAATGTGCTTCGTCTGATTGAGTCAAACGGTTTGCCGTTTAGCTCGGTCTTGGCAAGGGCTGACGCATAGCAAAGCTCGTATGCGCGCTCACTATCGTAATTCCTTATTCCCTTTACATAGGCATCGGCAAAAATAAGAAGCGCGGGGTCGCCAACCATACATTTTGAGTCAATTCCCATAAGCTCCCATCTTGGGAGTGAGGAATTCTTCTCCGACGCTATATTTATAAGGGAGTTGATTTCATCATTTACCGTTTCGGGGGAAATCAGGGTGAGCAAGGGAAACTCGCTACGATACACATCCCATCCGCTAAGCATTGTGCGGTGAGTATAGTCTACCCTTTTTATCCTTCCCTCAGCGGTGCGGAAGCGTCCGTCACAGTCCGCCATTATACGGGGGTCAAGAAGTGTATGGTAAAGGCAGGTATAGAATATTGTTTTATCAATTTCATCGCTTCCCTCAACGCTTACGCACTCCATGGAGCTTTCCCATTCGGCAACAGCATTCTCGCGAATGATATCAAAGCTCTTATCCCTGCACTCGGCATCAAAGTTTAGCCTTGCGCCTGCCTCATCGGTATATGAAATCGCGCATTTTACGCACACGCTCTCGCTCTTTTCGGTATCAAAGGTAAGCAGAGCTCCGACATCCTCGCCCTCATACTCAGTGGCGTTTGGCGCGACAAGCTCCTCGTTTTCAAAGAATTTTACGCTTTTTGCAGGTTTTGAAATCTCGGCGTAAAAGTAAAGCTCATAGCCGATATTTCCACCGCCTCTGCCGAAGCCACCGCCCTTTGGTGTGCAATGGATATGTCCCGATATGTATCTGTTATCAACGATTTTTACACTTTGATAATCAGCCTTTCCCGCTATTCTTCTGCTAAGATTGAAAATCAGCCCCGACTCACTGCTCTTAGGATAGGTAAGGCGCAAAATTCCCGTTCTTTGGGTTGCGCTTGCCTCGGCAAAAATGCCATATTTTTCAAGCATTACGGAGTAATAGCCTGCCTTGGCACATTCCTTTTCGTGAGAGAATGGGGATTTCCATCCATCCTTTCCCTTTTTAAGCGGTGCTTCATCATTACTTCCGCTACGAAGGTCGCACGCCCCTACTACCGGCATTATTTGGATATTTCCAAGGTCGCCGTACCAGCCTATACCACTCATATGGTTAAAGCTGAAGCCCTCTATTGTGCTTTGGCAATAGTTATAGCCTGTGCCATTATCTCCGCTTGTTGTTGTATCCGGACTGAGCTGTACCATTCCGCCCGGCAGACATGCTCCGGGATGAGTTTTTCCTCCACCGTGGAAGCTACTGTCCTGCTCATCTCCAACTGTGCCTATTATGGGGTCAATATAATCGGTTTTTCTCATTTTTATCTCCTTATTTCGTTAAGGGTAGTTTTTTGATAATTCCATTCATATTTTATCATATATTTAGTGATGTGTCAATTAAAATGCAAAAAGAGCAATTTTAAAATTGCTCTTTTTCGGTTTTATTTGAATTATGCGCGAATGTCTGCGCCGAACAGCTTGGAAAGCTTCTTAAGAACGGTATTGGCAACCGCCTCAATTTCCGTGCTTGTAAGTGTCTTTTCGCTTGATGAGATAACAAGGCGAATTGTAAGGGACTTTTTGCCCTCGGGAATTTGCTTGCCCTTATATTCATCTACGAATTTAAGACCGAGAGTTACATTTACTGCCTTGGTTTGTCCCTGCTCGGTAACCTGAACGGTCATCGGAAGCTCATCATTACCCTTCAAAACCGCGGTGTAAATATCCTGCCATTTTGTCATTGAATCAATGATAAGAGAAACATCATACTCGTTTGACTGAAGCTCGCTAAGTCTTGTGAAGCGGTTTGTCCTTGACTTGAACGGAACAAGCTCATCCATATCAAGCTCTACCAAGATAGCGGAAAGAACCTTAATTCCGCAAGCAAGGGCAGATTTCTTTGAAAGAAGGGCGATGTCACCGATTTTCTTTCCGTTATGGTAGATATTTTGCCATACAACCTCATCAGCCCAGTATGGCTTTTCGGTCTTTTCAAAGGTGAATGCCTCCATATGTGTGTATGTTGGCATTGATGCAATTACTCCCTTGGCGTGACGGAAAAGATCCGCAATTTTGTCAGATGAGCCTACAAATGCACAGCCGAGGTGCTTTCTTTGGCAAGGAAGCTTCTCTCCCTTATAATTTGAAGTATAGTCCTTATCAAGGAAGATTTGAGCCTCCTCAAAGATGTCAAATTCCTCAAAATTACGCTCGTTTTTAACGATTGCCTTACAAATGTTTGGAAGGAGTGAGCATTTTACATATTTTTCGGTTGGTGACGGAGGTGTTGCAAGAGCTAAAATTCCGTCGGTTGACGGCATAATCGCGCTTACGCACTCATCGCTCATCCAAGGATATGTGAAGATTTCCCACATATTGCAACGGAAGGCAAGATATTCCTTTATCTTACGGACAAGGTCAACATTAAGCTGATTTATTGCTCCGTCAAAGGTTGTGGTGATAGAGGTTGCCTCAAAGTTTTCGTAGCCATACATACGGGCTACCTCTTCCATAATATCGGCTTTTATAGATACATCACCCGTTGAACGCCATGTCGGAACGACAATGTGCATTGAATCGTCGGTGAAGGTAACCTCATAGCCCATTGTACCGAGCTTTTTCGCCACTACATCCTGCGGAATACGCTTTCCGAGTCTTCTGTCAAGCCATTCAAGCTCAACATCTATTTCTTTTCTTTCAAGCTTGTTTGGATATTGGTCGCTAAATGCGGTAACTCTCATATCGGGATAAAGCTCGCTAAACAGCTTCATTGCAAGTGAGAGGGCTTGGTCACAGCGCTCGGGGTCTATTGCCTTTTCATAGCGGGCTGAGGACTCAGTACGGTTATCGTATCTGAGCGCAGTTCTTCTTATTCCCTTGCTTTCAAAGTTTGCAACCTCTAAGATTACACTGTTTGTTTCGGGAAGGACTGAATCCTTTGCTCCGCCCATAACGCCTGCAAGTCCTACCGCGCCCTCGGCATCGGCAATAACGAGGTCGTCCTCGGAAAGGGCGATTTCCTTATCGTTCAGAAGAAGGAGCTTTTCATCCTTATTTGCTTTGCGCACCTCGATGTGGTCGATTATATGGTTAGAATCAAACACATGAGTAGGCTGACCTGTTGCGAGCATTACATAGTTTGTAATATCAACAAGGGCGTTGATTGGGCGCATGCCTACACGCCAAATACGGCTTTGCATTTCAAACGGCGACGGCATAACGCCAAGTCCCTCGATGCGTGTTCCGATATAGCGCGGGCATCTTTCGGTGTCCTTTATTTCAACCTTATATTTTTCGGTTGTTGTTGGAATGTATTTTTCAAACGGCACAAGCTCAAGGTCGTAAAGTGCGGCAATTTCTCTTGCTATGCCATAGTGACCCCAAAGGTCGGGGCGGTTGGTCATTGATTTATTATCGATTTCAAGAATGATGTCATCAAGATTGAGCGCTACTGCAAGCGGAGTTCCTGCCTCTGCATTAAATGAGGTAAGGTCCATAATCTCATGCTCATCATTTACGGGGAAAAGCGCATCAAGCCCTACCTCAACCGAGGCGCAAATCATACCGAAGCTCGGCACTCCGCGAAGCTTAGCGTTTTTAATTTCTACGGGCTCTCCCTCTCCGTGCCAACGAACAAATGAACCCGGGCAGGCAACTACTACCTTCATTCCCGCATCAAGGTTACTGCCACCGCAAACGATGTCCTTGATTTCGCCATTTCCGATATCTACTTTGCAAACACGGAGCTTGTCGGCGTTGGGGTGAGGCAAAACCTCCTTAATTTCGCCGACTATTATTTTATCAAAGCGGTCAGCCAAGCGCTCTGCTCCCTCAACCTCAACGGTTGACATTGTAAGGTCATAGGCAAGACGGGTAAGGTCCATATCCTCGGGAAGCTTTACATAATCCTTTATCCAGTTAAGTGATAATTTCATCTCTTTATTCTCCTTAAATACTCATTAATGGAACTGCTTTAAGAAGCGAAGGTCTGCGCTATGGAAAAGACGGACATCGTCAACGCCGTAACGCATCATTACAAGACGGTCAAGTCCTATGTTTACATAGAAGCCTGTATATTCATCGGGATCAAGTCCTGCGGCGCGAAGAACATTTGGATGCGGTGTTCCGCCCGGCATAATTTCAATCCAGCCAACATGCTTACAAACGCTACAGCCCTTTCCGTTGCAAACAAGGCATCCCATATCAATTTCAAAGCCCGGCTCAACAAATGGGAAGAAGCCTGCACGCATTCTTACAGGTACATCCTTGCCGAATACCTTGGAAAGAATACTCTTTATCATTACCTTTCCTGCGGTATAGGTGAAGTCCTTATCTACGATAAGAGCCTCGTATTGGAAGAACGCACGCTCGTGACGGGCATCGGTTGTTTCGTTTCTATATACTCTACCCGGGTAAACGAAGCGATAGGGTGGCTTGTGTGTTTGCATATAGCGCACGCTATCTCCTGTTAGGTGAGGACGAAGGCAAAGCTTATCATTCGCCTCTCCGCTATCGTGTCCTTCAAGCCAGTAGGTATCCATGCTCTCTCTTGCGGGATGGTTTGGCGGGAAGTTCAGGTTATCAAACGCATAATATTCGCTTGTGATTTCGGGACCTGAGAACACCTCAAAGCCCATTGAGCGAAATGCGTCGTTTAAATCGTAGCACATTTGAGTGATTGGATGAAGTCCGCCGATTTTAGGCTCAATTCCAGGGATTGTGCAGTCGAAATCGGGGGAAATTGCGCTTGCCTTGAGGGTTAGCTCCTCTCTGCGGGCATCAATTTGCTCACTAAGTTTTGCCTTTACCTCATTTACTGCCTTTCCCATTTCGGGGCGAAGGGCAACATCAAGCTTTGGGATTTCCTTAAGAAGGGCTGTAATGCTTCCCTGCTTGCCAAGGAGCAACGCCTTTACCTCTTGAAGCTCATTTTCGCTTCCTGCCGAGTTGATTTTTTCTACTCCTTCCTTGAGTAGCGCCTCTAACTTTTCTTTCATATTATTTCTCCTTACGGTTTTTTAAAAGTAAATTCTCGTTGATTTTTCGGCGGTGAAAACAAAAAAATCGCCCCCTATCAAAAATGACAGGGGCGAATTATCGCGGTACCACCCTTTTTCGGTCAATGACCCTCAGAAGCCTACACTCCTTATGTCGATAACGGGACATACCGTGCCTGCCTACTGATTTCAACAAGCATGCTCCAAAGTGAAACGCAATTTGCAAATCAATAAGAACCCTTTCAGCCGTGAGGTCCATCTCTTTGTATTGACCCGTTGCAAACGCAAGCTTTTTCAACGCATTTTTACTTTTTTGTATTTTACGAGTATAATATTAGCATAATAATTTTGAAATTGCAAGTTTTTTTTGATTTTTTTTGATTTTTTAGCAAAAAATTTGAAATTTTTAGATATTTTTCTCAAAATCATCACACAACCGTCACATTCATGGTGTATAATGGGGTTACTAAAGCGAAAGGAGTGTGTCACATGGCAGACTTTATATATAATGATTTTTCAGATGAGCAGGGCGAAAATCAAGAATCTATTAGCTCCGCCTCTTACGATAGCGGAAGAAGGGTGAGCAAGAGCAATCTTATGCTCGTTATTGTTTCCGGATTTTTTGCGCTAATGCTTATTTTAATGCTTGTTTTCGGCATTATAATCGTAAACAAGCTATCCTCCCCAAGCACGGGAAAGAATGTTGACAGTCTTATTTTCACATCTCCAAGCGTTGATGATCAAAACGGCGCGATGAATGGAAATGATGTGAGCAGTGAGTCGGCCAGCTCAGCTAACACGAGCAAGGAATACTCGTCCTACTCCGAGGTTATATATGCGGTTAAGGACAGTGTTGTTGAAATAAAAACGGAGTTTGTTGTGAACTCAATTACCGTTAGCGCAAGTGCGGGCAGCGGTGTAATTATTGGAAAATACAAGCTTGATGGCGTTGACTCGGGCTACTATATTGTAACTAACGCTCATGTTATTCAAGATGAGAACGGAAATACATCAAATAAAATAACGATAAGAACAACCGACGGCAAGGAATACGCGGTAAAGGCTGTACGCGGTACAGATAGCTATGGCGACATTGCGGTGCTTATGGTTGAGACGACTGACACGCTCTTTGGCGCTAAGTTTGGCGATTCAAATGCTATTGCGCTGGGACAAGAGGTAATTGCTATCGGTAATCCTCTCGGTGAGCTTGGCGGAAGCGTTTCCAACGGAATTATAAGCGCGCTTGACCGTGAGATTGAAATTGACGGAAATTACTTCAATCTGCTTCAAACGAACGCGGCAATCAACTCGGGAAATTCGGGTGGCGGTCTGTTCAATATGAAGGGTGAGCTTATCGGTATTGTAAATGCTAAATCATCAGGTCTTGGCGTTGAGGGCATTGGCTTTGCTATTCCTTCAAACGATGCAAGAATTATTGTTGAGGATATTATTGAATTCGGCTACTACAAGAGCAGTCCGTTCCTTGGAATTACTGTTTCTGTGGTGTCTGACAGATATTCATCTTATGTATATGTACACGACCTGATGGAAGGCTTTAATGATACAAATCTTCAAATCCAAGATATTATCCTTCAGATGAACGGCGTTGATATTTCTGACCTTAGCGATTTCCGTTCTGTGCTTTCAAGGACTAAGCCCGGTGATACAATTACCGCAAGTATCAGACGCGGTAACGAATATTTGACGGTTGATATTTTGGTTTACGAAAGAGTTTCTTGATTTAGCATAATCTTTCTCCTTTATTATATTTTGTCGGGTCTTGTTCATGCCTGACGCAGGGTGCGACACATATATGATGTGCCGCACCTTGTTTTTAACTCATTTTTGTTGACAAAATTCGTTTTTTATGATATGATTTTTATGAGGTGATGACTATGTATAACATACTTGTAACTGATGACGAGGAAATGATAAGAAAGCTCATACGCAAATATGCGGAGTTTGAGGGGCACTCTGTCAGTGAGGCTTCAAACGGAATGGAAGCGCTTATTCAACTGAAAAACAATGAATTTGACCTTGTTATTATGGACATTATGATGCCTGAGCTTGACGGCTTCTCTGCTTGCAGAGAAATTCGCAAATCGTCTGACATTCCTATTATTATGCTTTCGGCACGCGGTGAGGAATACGATAAGATCAACGGATTTGAAATAGGCATTGACGACTATGTTATCAAGCCGTTTTCACCCAAGGAGCTTATGCTCCGCGTTGATGCTATCCTTAAGCGCCGAGCAAGGACAGGCGGTGCTGTGAGCGAAAAGAAAAACGATATTGTTTATCTTGCAAACGGTGCTATTGAGGTTGACTTTACAGCAAGAGTTGTTAAGGTTGACGGCGAAAGGCGTGATATGTCTCCTAAGGAATATGACCTGTTTTTCTATATGCTGAAGAACAAAAATATCGCCCTTACCCGTGACAAGCTTCTTTCCGATGTTTGGGGATATGACTTCTTTGGCGATGACAGAACACTTGACACACATATTAAAATTTTGAGAAAAAGCCTTGGCGCTTATGCCGATATTATAGTAACCATACGCGGTGTGGGCTACCGTCTTGAGTGTAAGGAATGAGTAAGATAAAGAAAAAATTTTTCAGCTCCATGAGTGCTAAGATATTTTTAGCTATGCTCGCGCTTATTCTTGTTATGCTTATCTTTTTATGGCTATCGCAAACGGTGTTCTTGCCTACGATTTATGAGTATGTAAAAAAATTTGATACATATGATGCAAGCAACAGTGTTGCAGATAATGTTGACAATGAAAAGCTAAGCGCGCTTGTAAACGAGCTGTCGGGATCGCATGAGGCGTGTATCAAGGTAGTGAACATTACAAAGGGCTATGCGGCGCTTGGCGGTTGTGATGTGCATGCGGACAATTTTGACTGCATTTTACATAAGCTTCAGCCGAGCAAGGATTTATATCTTAACTGGGTGAGCAAGGCAAACGAGAACGACGGATTTTTCGTTGAGATTTTATCAAGGGATAAGTTCAAGGATTTTAATTTTAATCCCGATGATTTTAACGGCAGAGTTCCTACTGAGGATAATCTCAATGAATGTATTATAAGCGTTGCCACAACGACAAATGAGCATGGAGATACAATTTTAATAATTTTCAACTCCTCTATTGAGCCTGTGCGCGCAACTGTCAGAACTATCCGTACACAGCTACTGTTTATTACTCTGTTTATGGTATTCGCGACATTTATCGTAGCGTTTTTCGTTGCCCGTCACATGTCCTCGCCTATTGTTGATATAAATAACAAGGCAAAGGAGCTTGCAAAGGGAAATTACAATGTGCGATTTGCGGAAAAGGGCACGATTGAGTCTATTGAGCTTGCAAGGACATTGAACTTTGCGGTTAGTGAGCTTTCTAAGCTTGACAGAATGCAAAAGGACCTTATTGCGAACATTTCTCACGACCTTAGAACTCCGCTTACGATGATTTCGGGATACAGTGAGGTAATGCGTGATATTCCCGGAGAGAATACGCCCGAGAATATGCAGGTTATTATTGATGAAACGGCGCGTCTTTCCTCTCTTGTAAATGATTTGCTTAATGTTTCCAAGCTTCAATCGGGAACACAAAAGCTTGAGGTTAAGAAAATTAACCTTACTGATGTTGTAAGAAAATCTATTGAGAGATATGAGCATCTTATTTCTCACAACGGCTACAAGGTAACATTTGAAAACAGAGATGATGTTTACATTATGGCTGATGAGGTAAGGCTCTTACAGGTTGTTTACAATCTGATAAACAATGCGATAAACTATACAGGCATTAACAAGCTTGTAAGGGTTGTGCAAACGGTTAAGGACGGAGTTGTAAGAATTTCGGTAATTGACTCGGGTGCGGGAATCGGTGATGAGGATTTGCCTCTTATTTGGGATAGGTATTACAAGGTTGACAAGGTACATACTCGCGCTAAGATTGGAACGGGACTCGGTCTTTCTATTGTAAAGAACATTTTACTTCTCCACGGCTCGCGCTTTGGAGTTTCAAGTGAGATTGGGTACGGAAGTACATTTTGGTTTGAGTTTAAGGTTGTGGAAACGGTACGCCGAGTGCCTGATGTTGCAAGCTTTTCGCTTGATACGCCACCTATTATTAAGGACTCCGATTCCGATGATGAGCAATAAAAAACAAAAAGGTTGTCTTGCGACAACCTTTTTATATTTTTGTTATTCTTGCTCCTTAGAAGGAACTACGTATTCGGGAAGCTCCGGAATTGCTGTTCCTGCCTGTGCCTTTACGGAGTCAAGGGTTACTGTATAGAGTGTTGCATCGGTCTTTGTTACCTTTGCGCTTGCGCTGAGGGTATCCTCGCTTTGAATAAACTCAACATCGTTTACATCGGTATATGCGTAAAGTGTGAATACGAGGGACAGATTTGCCGCATTGCCTGTAAAGCCGTTTACCATAATTTGGATATTTGAATACTCGGCATCGCTCATATCAACCTGCAAGAAGCCCTTTTCAGCGTTTGCCTTTCCGTCCTTCATAAAGGTATCTCCAACATAGTTTGGATTTACGATTATAATACCGAAATTGAGCTTGCTGTTCTCGTTTACTCTATTGTATTCGTTAAGGGCGTCAATATTTATTGTATATCCACCGAAGGCAATTCCGTCACCGTTTGTTGAATAACCCTTATCGGCACCTGCTGAGAATATTGCCTTTGCAGCCTCATCAACGATGTCAATAGCTGTACAACCATCGTTTGAGCAGCCGTAGTTATACTTTCCGCCTACAAGGAAGCTTTCGTACACGAGAGTTTCATAAAGCTCGTGGCTGAGGATTACTGTTACCTCGGTGCAATCGGGGTCTGCTGTGCATTTATCCGAGGTTGTGCAATCGTGGTCATCATCGTAAATATGAATACCTGTTGCGGTGTTTGCAACCTCGCCTTCATAAACCTTAACTGAGCAGAAGCAATATTGTGTTTCAATAGCATTCTTTATACATGTTGCTTCAAAGGTTGTTTTTGTAAGCTTCGGGCTTACTACATGATCTGCAGTTGTCATAGTAATTGACGGCAAAAGCTCTGCGGTATATGTTCCGCCGTTTACATATGAGCCGTTGACTGCATTATACGCCTCTCTATAAGACTGCAATTGATATTTAATGCCACCGTTACAGAAGTAGAAATACTCATTACCTGCTTTTGAAAAGCTTCTATCCGAGTTATCAATGATGTTGACATCGGCTATGCTCTTATCGTTTGCATTCGCAAATATATAACGAGTATTTTTCACTCTATTGTCTCTGCAGGAGAAGTTAAGCTGGGTCATATCGCCAAGGAACACGGCGGTTTTAAGCTCGCCTTGATTACCGCACTCGTAAAGCAATCCATCGGGAACTATACACCTTGTAACATTAGTTCCAAATACGAGAACAGGATTGATTGCATAGTTACCGTGGAAGCCTGTACCGAATGTCTTTTCATAGAGAACGGTAAGAGTGTCGGGGAAATAGTATACATCCGGTCTTTCGGGTTGAACGAATTCGTCAAACAAGAATTCGCCATTTTCATCAAGAACATCAAACCAGTCTTGTACGAAATACAGATTAGGGTCATTTGCGAAGGGACCCTGTGCGCCGCCGTTTGTTTTAAGCTCGTAAAGATTTGCCGGTAGATATACTGCTGTCAATGCTGTACAGTTTTTGAATCCACGGTCCGGAATCAATGTACAGTCGTCGGGGAAAGCAACAGCTTTCAGATTTGCATTGTTTGAAAATACCTCACAGCTTGGAAGCTCAAGCTTAGAGCTTCTTGGGAATGATATAAACTCAAGATTATCCAGTGAATGGAATGATTGCTGATAAATTTTCAAGGAAGATGCTTCGGATTTTATAGCCTTGATAAGATCACAATTTTCAAAAGCATACTGTCCTATGGAAGTAACGCTCGCGGGAATAGTCAAAATGCCATTTTCTATAAATCCGTCAAATTGCTTGAGCTTTTTGCAGCCTCTAAATGCGTCGTTACCGATGCTTGTAAGGTTTCCCGATTCAAAGGCTTTGGCTGTGCCTGTTACTGTTTCAAGGTTTTCGCAGTATTTAAATGTAGCATATGCTCCGTTGACAATGGTTGTAACCTCACCAAGGAAGGTGATTTTGGTTACATATTTGTTTTCTTTGAAGGTTTCTTGACCTATTGTTGTAAAGGTTGTCGGGAAAATATATTCCGTAGCGGCAACTGTTGCAAGGGCGTTTGTATCCGTGCTAACAAGCTTTGTGTTTGATAAATCAACCTTTTTGCCTGCAAAAAGCTTTGGACAACCATTGAAGCTTTGAGAGCCGATTCTAGTTAGCTCGGTCAATTCTTCAATATTAACAAACTGAAGGTTTGGGCAGTTTTTAAAGTCTTCAGATCCAAGTCCCGTTGTTCCTAATGGAAGAAAGGCGTATTCAAGGTTTTGAGCATCTGTAAAGGTCTTTGAAAAATATGTTATCTCGTTTCCTATTCTTTGACCGCTTGTAATTTTAGCTCCGTAGAGATTAAGAACTACAAATGTACCCTTTTCGTATGTCGTATCGGCAACCGTAATTTTGATATAGTTTAGCTGGTCCCCGCCGTTCCAGCCGTTGTAATATTCAACTGCTGAATCGTTTGCTGCGATATACGCATAGGTTTTTGCTCCTGTATCAGCATCGGTTGAGGTGATATACCAAATTAGTGGATTACCGTCGGTGTCGTAAAGTGCGCACACTGTGCCATCGGCAAGGGTAACCGTCTTGCCCTCATTATTTGGCTCTGCTGCGCTGACGCTTATGGCGAGCATACAAACGATTGCTACCACGAGTGCCATGAGAATCAAAATTTTTCTTTTCATTTTTCCTCCTCGCGGAATGATCCGCACATGAAATAATTTTGATCCATATATATTATAGCACAGTGCGGTAATATTTGTCAATATTCACAATAAACAAATCCCCCCCCCCTATTTTTGTGCATTTTCACCAAAAAACACACAAAAATCCATCAAAATGCAAGTGTTGTATCTCATTAACCTGCAGGATTGAATTGGATTTTAACATCAAGATATCAGGATATCAAAATGTGAAATAATGCTACACCTTGTGTAAATGGAAATTCCGTTTACACAAGGTGGGCGCTTAAAGCAAAAAGCCCGAGACGGGCTTTTTATTATTCTTTTTGCTATTCAAAGACGGTTTCAATTACTCTTTTTGAGGAGTCGGGGGAGTATTTCCAGTAGTCAAGGTGCGAGTTTTTTCTTGTGTCTATGAAATATTCAAGCGGTTTTTTGGTGCTTGGCGGGTCATAGGCGTCTATTATCAC
Source organism: Clostridia bacterium (assembly GCA_017466455.1). The sequence goes on along the minus strand of JAFTUD010000020.1, from coordinate 21,813 downwards.
GAGCTTGATTTTCATTTTTTCGGGAATGATGCTTTTGATATAGACTGCGCATGACTGCCCTGCCACTACCCCTTCCTTCAGCTCGGCAAGTCCTGCGAGGTTTGGAGCAAGCTCAACGAAAATGCCATAATCCTCTACGCTACGCACTATTCCCGACACGGTTTGACCTGCTGAAAATCTTGAGGCGTTTTCCTCCCATGTGCCGAGCAGCTCTCTTATGGTCGCATAGACTCTTCCGCTTTCGTAATCTATGCTCTTTATGATGACATCTATTTCCTCACGCACGCTAAGGCGCTCGCTTGGGTGGGGGATTCTCGAAATACTGATATTATCAACCGAGAGGAGCGAGCTTATTCCGCATCCTATATCAACGAATGCGCCAAAGGGCTCAAGATGTGTGACTCTTGCGGGAATTATATCGCCTGCGATGAGGTCACCAAGGTATGAGCTTAGGCACTCCCTTTGCGCTTCCTTTCGTGAAAGACGCACAAGGGGCTTAGCATTTTCGGTTTTTACGATTTCAAGAACCTTGAAGCAGACGCTTTTACCGACTCTGGTTATGATTGCCACATCCTTTATTTCGCTATCAAGCATTGATTCCTCGCGCTCTATAATTCCGTCTATTCCGCCAAGGTCAAGATGAAGGGTATGTGTGTCATTATCGCACACCTGCGCCACCGCTTCAAGGATTTTGCCCTCGCGCATTGCTCTTTCAAGCCCCTGCAGGCTTGATATATATTCTCTGTTTTCATAGGTCCGCAGGAGCGAGCCCTCGGGCAGGTATTTATTAGATATCATTTCTTTTCTCCGTTTACTACTGTTTTATTTTTAATGCAGGGCTCTTTTTTGCCCTTGTATAGGATTTGATTTTGAGGTATTTTGATATTAGCTTTCTTATAAAATCAAAGACTATTACGCTAAAGGATATGCAAATTACGCACACAAGGTCGTGGAATTTAAGGGGGATTGCGCGTAATGCCTCACCGCCAAAATAGACAAATGATATTTGCACTACCGATATAAGAAGCATTATCGTAATGAAGGACTTATTTTTGCTGATTTTTGCAAATGGGTTAAGCCTTTCGGTGCGAGAGGTAAAGCATACGAATATGCCCATAAAGATGAACATACAAAAGAATGCGCTAAGGATATATCCTTCATCACATCTTAGTAAAAGCATTGGTATTGTATCGCTCTTTAAGAAAAATATGCACAGGGCAAGAATATATGCTCCGTTAAGGACTATTTTCCTTAGCATTTGCGATGATATGATTTTTTCATCTCTTGATTTTGGCATTTGCTTCATGAGCGCTCTTTCGCTTGGCTCTTGAGCGAAGGCGAGAGCTCCGAGAGTATCCATTATGATATTTACCCATAGCATTTGGCTTACGGTTACGGGGTTTTCTATGCCGATAAACGGTCCTATCAGCGATATACCGACTGCGCCCAAGTTCATTGTCAGCTGAAAAACGATGAATTTACGAATCGACTCAAAAATGGTGCGTCCGTATAAAATTGCCTTTACGATTGAGGCGAAGTTATTATCGGCTATGACTATATCGCTTGCTTCCTTTGCTACCTCAGTGCCAGAGCCCATTGAAAAGCCGACATCTGCGGTTTTTAAGGATGCGGAGTCGTTTATTCCGTCGCCTGTCATTCCCACGACAAGTCCGAGCCCCTGAGCGATTTTCACAAGCCGTGTTTTGTCAGACGGAAGGGCTCTTGCAACGACTGCAAGGGTTGGAATTAGCGCGCCTATCTCATCATCGGTCATTTGCGATAGCTCCTGTGCGGTTAAAACGGTGCTTCGGCGACTTTGAGGGGAAATAATGCCACATTCCTTGGCGTACGCCTCGGCTGTGTCCTTATTGTCGCCTGTTATCATAACTACTCCAACGCCTGCCGAGGTTACCTCTCTTATTGCCGAGGGAACCTCCTTTCTTATTTTATCTCTTATTGCGACAAGCCCTATAAATGTAATTTCGTTGAGGGCTGTATCGTTTTTTCCTGCTTTCAAGCCGAGAGCGACGACACGGTAGCATGAGCTTGCAAGCGCGCTCAGGCGTTTATAAATTTCCTTTTTATCGGTTAAGGGGCATACAATTCCGTTTTTGTCAAGATATGCGGTTGATGCGCTAATCAGCTTTTCGGGCGCACCCTTGAAAAGAACAAGGCTCTCGCCATCTACGGTGACGGTGGCGCTCATAAGCTTTTTTGTGCTATCGAATGGGGTCACGCTATGCACGCTTGCCCTTGGAAGGTCGTTTTTTATGAAATTGCGAACTGCCCTATCGGTTGCGTCGGAGCCTACTGCAGTTTTGCCGTTATATGTAGCATTATTACAAAATCCCGCACACAGGGTGAAGTATTTTTTGAATTTTTCGTGCCTTGACATATCCTTTACGCTTGAATAGGAGTTCCCCTGTGCGTCATAGACCTGCCTTGCGCTTAGTCTGCCCTCGGTGAGTGTGCCTGTTTTATCGGTAAAGAGCAAATTAAGGCTTCCCGAGGTTTCAATTCCTACGAGCTTACGCACGATTACGCCATCGTTCATCATTCTTTTCATATTTGAGGACAAAACGACGGTTATCATCATTGGGAGTCCCTCGGGCACGGCTACTACGATTACCGACACGGCAAGGGTGAGGGCATTCAAGAGGCTTGACAGGACAAAAGCGGGGGTTTTTAGCTTTAAAAGCACATCGCTTAGAACCATTGCGCTATCTATAAAGAACACATTGAACAGGTATGCAAATGCGATAAGAGCAGAGGCTATATAGCCAAGGGCGCTGACGCTTTTGGCAAGCACGCTAAGTCTATGCTTTAAGGGACTGGGACGGGTGCTTTTGGTAAGGTCCTGAGCGACATTTCCGTAGTATGTGCTATTTCCGACTGCCACAACCTCGCACTCACAATAGCCTGCGGTAACAAGGCTTCCCTTCAAGACGGTGCTTTTACCGCTTTCGGCACTCTTTTTTATTTCCTTGCTCTCGCCTGTAAGCGCGCTTTCATCAACACGGATTTCTCCGTTTAACAGGCACATATCCGCACTTACTCGCTCTCCCGAGGTCAAAATCACTATGTCTCCGACCACAAGCTCCTCGGCGGGGATTTCGCACACTGCCGAGCTCCTGCGGACACGGGAAATTACATTTTCGCTCTCCGCCTTCAGGCGTTCAAATGCCCCCGAGCTTGAATACTCGGAGATTGTAGAAACGAGGGTTGCGATTAGCACGGAAAGTGCAATTCCGCCCGTTTCTATCCAGTTTACATTCGGAAATTTGAATATAACACTAAGGGTCATAGCTATTATAAGCACTCTTATTATCGGGTCGGATAAATTAGAGATAAAGGATTTAAAGAAGCTCGCCTTCCTTGCTGTGCTAATTACATTTTTTCCGTTTTTTTCGCGGGATTTCACAACCTGCTCGGCACTAAGTCCCTTTTTTGGCTCTGTCATATATGCTTCCTTTCTTTTTACTATATGTTACATATTATTCAGTGGAATTATTTTTATGACAAGGGGATTAAAAAAGCCGTCAGGCATGCCTGACGGAAAGGGGATAATAGGGCGCTTAATTAAAAGGCAAATTTGGCAAGAAATGAATATGGCAAAAAATAAAGGCTATTGCGATTGCAATAGCCTTATTTATGTTATGAATTGCTTAGATTACTCAGCATCCTTGATTGAAAGATTTGCTCTTCCCTTTTCATCGATGCCGAGGAACTTAACTCTTACCTCATCGCCAACATTGCAAACATCCTCAACCTTTTCGGTTCTTGTCTTTGCAAGCTTGCTGATGTGAACGAGTCCCTCTCTGTTAGGAGCATACTCAACGAATGCGCCGATTGGGATAATTCTTGTAACCTTTGCGTTATAGATTGCGCCTACCTCGGGCTCAAATACGATGCCTGCGATGATTTCACGGGCAGCCTCAATAGCCTTCTTATCTACTGCGGAGATAAATACGCTACCGTCATCCTCAATATCAATCTTAGCGCCTGTATCAGCAACGATCTTTTGGATAACCTTTCCACCGCTACCGATAACCTCTCTGATCTTATCGGGATGAATCTTCATGCTAATCATCTTAGGAGCAAACTCGGAAACCTCTTCTCTTGGAGCAGGGATTGCCTTTAAGATAACCTCATCAATGATTTGGTCACGGCCTACATGAGTGATACGAAGTGCTTCCTTAATAATTTCAGGAGTCAAGCCGTCAATCTTGAGGTCCATTTGGATTGATGTAATTCCCTTATGTGTACCTGCAACCTTAAAGTCCATGTCGCCATAGAAGTCCTCAAGGCCTTGGATATCGATCATAGTCATCCATCTCTCACCCTCGGTGATAAGACCGCAGGAAATACCTGCAACAGGTGCCTTGATCGGAACGCCTGCGTCCATAAGCGCAAGTGTTGAGCCACAAACTGATGCCTGTGAGGTTGAGCCGTTAGAGGAAATAACCTCGGATACAAGGCGGATTGCGTATGGGAACTCCTCTACGCTTGGAAGAACGGGAACGAGTGAGCGCTCAGCAAGTGCGCCGTGTCCGATTTCTCTTCTACCGGGAGTTCTTGAAGCCTTCGCCTCTCCTGTGGAGTAGCCGGGCATATTGTAGTGGTGCATGTATCTCTTTTCGGTTTCGTCATCAATACCGTCGAGCATTTGGCACTCGGAGATAGGTCCGAGGGTTGCAAGAGTCATTACCTGTGTTTGTCCACGGGTGAACATACCGCTACCGTGAACTCTCTTGAACATACCTACCTCAGCGGTAAGGGGTCTGATTTCATCGAGGCGACGGCCGTCAACACGCTTTCCATCCTCGAGAAGCCAACGGCGAACAATCTTCTTTTGAATCTTATAAATAAGCTCTCCGATGATTGCGGAAACGCCATACTTTTCTTCAAAGTTTGCTACGATGCTTTCCATAATAGGCTGCATTCTTGCATCTCTTACGGTCTTGTCATCGGTATCAAGCGCGAACATTACATCCTTTTCGCAGAATGCAAAGATTTCATCAAACATATCGTGGTCAAATTCGCATGATGGGTATGCAAACTTTGGCTTGCCGATTTCGGCTACGATGTTATTGATGAACATAATGAGCTTTTTGATTTCATCATGAGCGAGCATGATAGCATTGTACATATCCTCATCGGACACTTCCTTTGCGCCTGCCTCAATCATAACTACCTTCTTTTCGCTTGCGGCAACGGTGAGCTCAAGTGTGCTTACCTTTCTTTCCTCTGCGTTAGGGTTGATAACGATCTTTCCGTCTACCATACCCATAAAGAGTCCGCCGATAGGACCGTTCCACGGAATATCGGAGATTGAAAGTGCGATTGACGCACCGATCATAGCGGTGATTTCGGGTGAGCAATCAGGGTCAACTGAAAGAACTGTTAGTGAGATGTTTACATCGTTTCTCAAATCCTTTGGGAAAAGAGGACGGATAGGACGGTCAATAACTCTTGATGTAAGAACCGCCTTTTCAGAGGGCTTACCCTCTCTTTTGAGGTATCCACCCGGGATTTTACCTACGGAATACATTCTCTCCTCAAAATCTACTGAAAGAGGCAAGAAGTCAATTCCTTCTCTTGGTGCGGGTGATGCAGTTGCGCAGGCAAGGATAACTGTTTCGCCATAGCGAACAAGAACGCTACCGTTTGCAAGTCCTGCCATTTTTCCGCTTTCAACAACAAGCTTTCTTCCTGCGAGCTCATACTCATAGGTCTTATAGTTGTCAAATACTTTTTCTTGGAACATTTGTGCCATTTTAGAATTCCTCCGTTTTTATTTATTTTTTGCGAGGGGACATAGCACTTAACGGTGCATCGCAGTGATTTGCGATATACGGTTAATTGCTATCTCACCCGCATTTTTTTGTTAAAAACTTAGGCTGTGCTTTCGCACAGCCTAAGATAGCGAAAATCGCTTTTTCTTATTTTCTAAGACCGAGCTTCTCGATAAGCGCACGATATCTTGCGATATCAGTCTTTGCAAGGTAAGCGAGAAGGTTGCGTCTGTGACCTACCATCTTAAGAAGTCCTCTGTGTGAGTGGTGGTCCTTAGGGTTCTTCTTCATATGCTCATTGAGGCCGTTGATACGATCTGTAAGAAGTGCGATTTGTACCTCAGGTGATCCTGTGTCGCCCTCGTGAATAGCATATGCAGAGATGATTTCCTGCTTTGTCATTTTTCTTTCACCTTTCTTATTTATTTTGACTCCGAGCACTAAGTAAGCGGTTGGTGAGTGCATTTTGCTTAGTCCGCAAGCTGAGCATTCGGTGCCATCGAGCAAGATTATATCATAATGACTTGGGTTTGTAAAGTCTTTTTTGAAAAATTTTTTGATATTTTTTATTTTTCTTTATTCTTAATAGAATTTATAAGTCCTAATATACCGCTTGCGACAAGGAAAATTCCAAGGGCTATACGGGGAATTTTGGGGTCTATTAAATTTGCGAGCCTTGAAAGAACAATTGCTCCGAGTGAGCCGAAAACGCTCATCGGGATTACCTGTCTTAGCGAAATCTTTCTTTTCATCATATGGACAAGAAGTGAAAATATACCGCATATCGCGAAAAACACGAGATTGGTGCCCTGTGCTATTATTTGCTCATAATTCAGACACAGGGTAAGGTATATTACTAAAAATCCGCCTCCGCCGATGCCCGTTCCCATAAGGGCGGATATTAAAAAAGCTATTACGATATTCCACATCATTTCATCACCATGCAAGCTCCCGAATAGATAACGAGCAGGCAAAAGCACATATTGAGGTATTTTGTCTTGATTTTATCGGCAAGAAACGCTCCTGCAATTCCGCCAAGGGCGCTTGGCAAAAACAGGGCTCTGACAAGTGATGTGTCTATATTTCCGCTATTTCCGTATGCTATTGCGCTTATTATTGATATTGGAATTGTTGCACACAGCGTTGTTGCGAAGGTGTCCTTTTTTTCATTTTCCGTCATTGCGCTCAGCATATAGACAAATATAATTCCGCCTCCTGTGCCCAAAAAGCCATTTATTCCTCCTGCGACAAACGACAGAGCGCAAAAGAGGAAAATATGAGGAGCGCGCCCTCTCCCCTTTGGTGTGCTATTCATTAAGCTATCTTGCTCTTCCTTCATTTATCCTATCCCCCCGTTTTGCTCTTTCGCTTTCCATTGTGGCTCACAATTTTGATTTTTTCCCGTAATTTTGCCAAAAATTTGGCGGTTTTTAAAATTTTTTTCTACTTTTGCCAAAAATCAGTTGATTTTTTCTTTTCTTTTTGTTAATATATATTATATATGATTAAAAATATTGGAGCTTTTGATTTTTCACGATTAAAGCGAGCTCCTTACGCTATATAATCATTATACGAATTTTTTCGCCCTCAAATACTGTCACTATATTCCATGTCCGGAGTAACGGGTGAAACGGTGGGCTTGACATTTTTTAATTTATCAAATCGGAGGAAGCACAATGAAGGACAAGCATCAAAAGCGACAGGCTTTAGAAAATAAAAATAAAAAAGTGCAAAAAAGCGGTCTTAAAAGACACAAAAGAAAATCGAGGGTTCTCCCTATTATAAGCAAGCTGATGCCTTATATTTTGGCGGTGCTTTTTGTGGTAATGCTATTTACCCTTATCGGTAAGCTTGCCTTTTCAAATGTCCTTTACGGACTCTTTTCCACCTTTGCACCGGTGTTTATTTTGACATTTCTTCTCTACCACTCACTTATGTGGTATTACGACACGCATAGGAAAATTTGCACAAGGAGAGTCATTTGCTCCGTAATTATCGTAATTGCGGTATCTATGATTCAGCATTTAATTACTGTCAATGTATCAGACTCTATTGACTGGGTATACAAGGCGTCCGAGGGCATTGCGGTCAACAAGCCGACTGTTTTTGAGCTTTATGCACAGGGTAAAAACGGTCTTGGCGGAGGTGTTATCGGCGGTCTGCTTTGCGGTGGCCTGCTTTCACTGTTCGGTCAGGGCTTTACGATTGCGATAATTCTTATTTTGGTCGCATTTATGTTCCTTCAAATGTTCAATATCACTCCTGCGACTATTGTTAAGAGTATTTTCAGAGAAAGAATTGAGCAAAAGCAGGCAAAAAAGGCGGAGCAAAAGCGCCGTGCCGAGTTAAAAAAGAAGCGCAAGAAGTTCCATTTTTGTGTTGACGAGGGCGACGACGATGATGAGCTACTCGTTCCAACGGTTGACCCAAGAATTATTCAAGCTATGAACGAGGACGACCCCATTGAGCATTCCGACAGCTCGGCAGATGACGATGATGATTTTGAAATTGAGCGTCAGCCCGTATTTGATGCAGGCGCGCCTGTAAATGCGCCTATACAAAGAAGCTCCTCTCCGTACCGCTTCGTTTCCGAGCCTGTTGTTCAGGTTTCCGATGAGAGCGATGACGATGATAATGAGGGCTTTGTCCTTGGCGGTGCTACATTTAAGTCCGAGGAAAGCGATGACGGCGTCGATGACTACGATGAGCTTGATTATGACAAGGCTCAAGATGATGTAGATAATGACAGCGACTCCTCTTATGAGATGAATGATGATGAGGCGGTTGATGCAAATGACGGCGAGGGCGATGATGACCTACCGTTTATTGAGCCTGCAAGAGCTACTGATACAGATTTGTCAAACGATGATTTCGATGATAGCGACAATGACGCTCAGCCTGTGAGCGAGGAAAAGGAAAAGCGCTCACTGTTCTCTGCCCTGTTCAAGCGTGACAGCGATGATAAGGATAACGGCGATGTAAAGAATGAGAGCGAGAAAAATGAGGGCGATAAATTTGAAAAGACCGCTAAGGTAGGGCTTTTCGGCAAGGGTGAAAAGGCAGAAAAGCAGGAGAAAAAGGAAGAAAAGAAGGAAGAAAAGAAGCCACCTAAAAAGAAGAAAAAGCACATTTTCCCCTCTCTTGACCTTTTTGATGTAAGTGTTGATACAGATGATGAGGAAGCAGTTAATGCCGAGCTTCAGGAAAAGGCAAGAATTATTGTTGAAACACTAAAGAGCTTTAATATCAGTACAAAAATAGTTGACATCGCAAGAGGTCCGACAATAACTCGCTATGAGCTTATGCCCGATGCGGGTGTGCAGGTGCGCTCTATTGCCAAGCACATTGATGACATTTCGCTTTATCTTGCGGCTGAAGGCGTCAGAATTGAGTGTCCTATCCCCGGCAAGATGGCGGTCGGCATTGAGGTGCCTAACAATATTACGAGCATGGTTTACCTACGCTCCCTGTTAGAGGATCCAAAATTCAAGCAGTCAAAGAGTCCTGTTACATGTGCGGTTGGTAAGAGCGTTTCGGGTGAGAATGTTTATGTTGACCTTGCGAAGCTTGTCCATCTGCTCGTTGCGGGTGCGACGGGTCAAGGTAAATCCGTGTGCATTAACTCACTTTTGACAAGCCTTCTCTACAAGGCGAGCCCCGATGATGTAAGGCTTATCCTCATTGACCCTAAAAGAGTTGAATTTGCTCCCTACAACGGTATACCTCATCTTCTTGTTCCTGTTGTTACCGATGTTAAAAAGTCAATCGGAACGCTACAATGGTCCGTTTCAGAGATGGAAAGGCGATTTGCGGTTTATGAGGAGTGCGGTGCGCGTAAGATTGAGGAATACAATGACCGTGTTGAGCGCGGTGCTGTTGAGGGTGAAAAGATGTACCGTATTGTTATCGTTATCGATGAGCTTTACGACCTTAAGATGCAGGTGCCCGAAATAGATGATTATATTATAAGACTTACGCAGAAGGCGCGTGCGGCGGGTATCCATGTTATTATCGGTACACAGCGTCCGTCTGTTGATGTAATTACGGGCGTTATCAAATCTAACATTCCTTCCCGTATTGCGTTCCGTGTGCCCGCGCTTGTTGACTCCCGCACTATTCTTGATGAGGCAGGAGCTGAAAAGCTCGTTGCGCGCGGTGATATGCTACTTAAGCCTGTTGGCGCGCTAAAGCCGACAAGAGTTCAGGGTGCGTTCATTTCCGAGGATGAGTGTGAGAGAATTACCTCATTCCTTCGTGAAAATTCAAGCGAAAATTACGATGAAAGCATTGTAAGTCAAATTGAATCAAATGCAAGCAAGCTTCAAAAGGCTGAAAAGCGTAACGACGATGGCGACGGTGATGGCGGAAGCGACCTTGACGATAAGTTTTATGCTGCGCTTGAAATTGCGGTGGATAGCGGAAAGATTTCCTCCTCTTACCTGCAAAGAAAGCTCAATCTCGGCTTCCAGCGCGCGGCAAGAATTATTGACACAATGGAGGAGCTTGGCTACATTGGTGAGCCAAACGGCTCTAAGCCAAGAGATGTGCTTATTACCAAGCAGGATTTCCTTGAGCTTATGATGAGAAGAAACGAGGACGATGAATAATGGGAAAATTTATAGTTATTGACGGTCTTGACGGCAGTGGTAAGGGCACGCAAACCGATATACTTGTTGAAAAATTAAAGAGCGAGGGAAAGCGTGTACGCACGCTCTCCTTCCCTGTTTATGAAAATGACAGCTCGCTTTTTGTCAGAATGTATCTTGACGGCAAGCTTGGTAAAAATCCGTCGGACACGAATGCGCATGTCGCTTCTATGTTCTTTGCGTGCGACAGATACATAAGCTACAAGACAGATTGGATAAACGACATCTCGGACCCCGACACATATGTTATTGCCAACAGGTACACCTCGGCTAATGCGGTGCATCAGCTATCAAAGCTACCTCGTGGGGAGTGGGATGAGTTTCTTTCGTGGCTTTGGGATTTTGAATTTTCAAAGATTGGACTTCCGACGCCCGATGCAACAATTTATCTTGAGCTTCCGCCGAAGCTTTCTCTATCTCTTGTAAGATCGAGAAGCGCCGAGACGGGTCGTAAAATGGACATTCACGAGCTTGACACGGCTTATATGGAAAAATGCTATGATGCGGCGCTTTTCTCCTGTGAGGCACTAAATTGGAAGCGAATCAAGTGCTACAACGGTGATGAAATTCGCACCATTGATGATATTGCAGACGAGATTTACAGAAAGGTTTCAGAGCTTTGATTTCGGTAAGGCAGGGTGTAACGGATAATTACAGGAACGGATTTTTCTCCGTTTTTGGTGACGGTTACGACTTTATTGATAAAATAACGGGTACAGCAAGCGAGATTTTTGAAATTTACGACGGAGAAAGATTTTGCGGTGGACTTTGTATCTTTGATGTGAGCCTTAAGCACGGATATTCAATTAAAAGCGGGGCTTATATTTATGGCGCGTTTATTTTGCCGAGCGAGCGCGGGCGCGGATTATTTAAGCATTTGATCGGGTATGTAAGAGAATTTTACGAAAACGAGTTTTATGATTTTCTGCTTACTATACCTGCCGAGGCTTCTCTATTCTCGCTTTATGAGGGCTTAGGCTTTACGGCTACGGCAAGCGGGGTTATTTCCCTTTTGGGAGATGAAACATCTATCATTTTGCCACAGGGCGCAAGCCTTGAGGATTTTGACGGTGATTTTAAATCTTTATATTTCATTCATATTGAATCGGACACGCTTGTCAAGACCTTTGATATTTTCAAGGCGAGTGTTGATGACTTTGAGATAAAATATCTTACGCAGGCGGAAAAGAGGATTGGCTATGCTTTGTTTGATGGCGATATTCTTGTCTATGCAAGTGGCAAGGGTGTGCTTTACAGCGGGGCTAAGAAGGGGCTTTTAATGCCACTTACTGACTTTGACTGCCCTAACTGCTTGCTTTGCGATATTCTTTTTGAAATTTAGGAGCTTTTTATGGTTTATATGTTTTTAGCAAATGGCTTTGAGGAAATTGAGGCGCTTTACACGGTTGATGTGCTAAGGCGTGCGGGAGTTGAAATTAAGACTGTTGGAGTTAGCGACAAAATCGCTATGGGCTCACACAAGATCCCTGTAATTTGTGACATTTACAAGGACGAGCTTGACGGAAATGCGGACTTTGATATGATAATTCTTCCCGGCGGGCTTCCCGGAGCTACTAATCTTGACAGTGACAAAACGGTTGACAAATTCATTTCTCTTGCGAATGAAAGAGGAAAATTCATTTGTGCGATATGCGCTTCTCCGTTTATTCTTGGAAAGCGCGGGCTTCTGAACGGAAGGCGGGCAACCTGCTTCCCCGGATTTGAAAAGGAGCTTATTGGAGCTACTGTTACGGACACGGGCTGTGTGCGTGACGGTAATATTATTACTGCGAAGGCAATGGGTGCTTCACACGAGTTTGCTATTGAAATTCTTTCTGCAATCAAGGGTGAGGCAGAGGCTACACGAATTAAAAAGTCATTTTATCTTAACTGACTATAAGATTGAGAGGAAACTATATGTCTATTACTCCTATTAAACGGGCAAAGGACCTTATCAGGGCTGAATTTTCAGCTCGCCGAGATGCGCTTGATGAGAACGAGCGCGCGCAACGCAGTACCAAGATATGCGCTACTGCGACAGGGCTTGTAAGCTTTAAGCATGCAGACATTATTCTTTTATACGCGCCTATCAAGTCCGAAATTGATGTATTACAAATTGCGATTTCAGCTCTTGAGCGCGGAAAGCGTGTGGCTTTCCCAAAATGTGACAAGGAAACACGCACGATGAAGTTCCATTTCATAACCTCATTTGATGATTTTGAGATTGGGGCTTACGGAATCAGAGAGCCAAAAGAGGAGCTTGAAATTTACGACCCCGAGTCAACTCCTGGTGTGGCGGTATGCTTCCTTCCCGGACTTGCGTTTGATGTTTACGGCTATCGCCTTGGATATGGCAAGGGCTATTATGACAAGTTCTTGCATATTTACAAGGGTGGAACTATTGGCGTGACCTACACGGAGCTTATCGCTCCTTCCCTGCCGAAGGGCAAATTTGACATTCCCTGTAATATAATGCTTACTGAAAAGGGCATTAAACAGGTTAAGGCTGAAAAATGATAAAAAGGCGCAAAATGCGCCTTTTTTTGTTGAAAAAATTATAAAATTTTTATTGAGGAAACGAGAGAAAAAACGAGATAAAATGAGAAAACGAGAGATTTAATATTTGTTTATTGATTTGAGCGAAAAAATTTTAAAAAAACTATTGACACAGTTTGGGTTTGGTGATATAATATGTTGGCAATTAAAGATGTGGTCAACCACGAAATCAAAAATTTATTTGGAGGAATTACAAATGTCAACTTTTATGGCTAACAACACCATTGAAAGAAAATGGTATGTTATTGACGCTGCTAACAAGCCTCTTGGTAAGACAGCCGTTGCTGCTGCTAACATTCTCAGAGGAAAGCACCGTCCTGAATTCACCCCTCATGCTGACTGCGGTGAGTTCGTAATCATTATCAACGCTGCAAAGGCTGTTCTTACAGGTAAGAAGCTTGAGCAAAAGTACTATCGCCGTCATTCAGGCTACATCGGTGGTCTTAAAGAGGTTCAGTACAAGACTCTTATGGCTACTCGCCCTGAGCTTGCTATGAAGCTTGCAGTTAAGGGAATGCTCCCACACAATGCAATCGGCGAAAAGTCTATCACAAGACTTAAGGTTTATGCTGGTCCTAACCACAATCAACAGGCACAATGCCCAATCGAAGTTAAATAATAGGAAGGAGATAGAATAATATGTATACAAGTGCAAAGCCTTATTTCTACGGAACAGGTAGAAGAAAGTCATCTGTTGCAAGAGTTCGTCTCTATCCAGGCACAGGTGCTATTACAATCAACGGCAGAGATGTTGACGACTATTTCGGTCTTGAAACACTCAAGCTCATTATGAACCAACCATTTGAAGCTACCAACACCATGGGCAAGTTTGATGTTGTAGCTAATGTTACCGGTGGTGGTATTTCAGGTCAAGCAGGCGCAATCCGTCACGGTATTGCGAGAGCTTTGCTTCTCGCTGATGACACATTCCGCGGCGCTCTCAAGGCTGAAGGTCTTCTCACTCGTGACCCTCGTATGAAGGAAAGAAAGAAGTACGGACTCAAGGCTGCTCGTCGTGCGCCACAGTTCAGCAAAAGATAATTTGTTATCTTATATACAAAAAGCTCTGCTATGCAGGGCTTTTTTGTTTTTTACTCTTCTCTATTTACTTTTTCGCAAGCATATGGTAAAATTTAATTAGAGTGATGATTTGCAAAGGAGTGATTTATTTGAAAGGCAAAAAACACAAGTTGGTTATTGCATTGGCGTATTTTCACAGGTATGGATTTTTCTTAATTGCCTTGGCTTTAGCGCTTATATTTCATTCGGTATATTTCTATGTTTTGTCAAGTGCTTTAATTGCCTATTCCGTTTGGTCATTTATTGGATACAAATTCAGATGGTCTCACATATTTTGCTCTTATCAAAACGCTTATCACTCTCGTATGACTCCTGACAAGATTGATTGGAAAATCGTGAAAAAATCAGATGCTTACGGAGTGCCGATAATTTTCTTCATTTTAGGTATTTTGCTACTTTTAGTGTCAATATTTTGTTAAGAGGTTTATATGAAATTATTTATTCAAGCGATTTTGAAGTTTTTATTAGGCGTTGTTTTGGTGGGGGCTTTACTATTTTTGCCTGCCGGGACATTCCGTTTTGAGAATGCTTGGTTACTTTTAGGAATTTTATTTATTCCGATGTTCATTGCGGGAATTGTAATGATATTTAAAAATCCTGCCTTGCTTGCTAAACGGTTAAATGCAAAGGAAAAGGAGCGAGAGCAAAGCCTTGTAGTAAAATTAAGTGGGCTTATGTTCATTATCGGCTTTGTGGTATCGGGGCTTGGTGTGAGGTTTAATTGGTTTCGCTTACCTCTTTGGGTTAGCCTTGTGGCAAGCGGATTATTTGCTTTTGCTTACATTATTTATGCCGAGGTGCTACGGGAAAATACATTTTTAAGTCGTACCATTGAGGTGCAAGACGGTCAAACGGTCATCGATACGGGGCTTTACGGTATTGTTAGGCATCCTATGTACAGTGCAACATTGATTTTGTTTCTTTCAATGCCTCTTATTCTCGGCTCTATTTATTCATTTATTGTTTTTCTTGCTTATCCGTTTATTATTGTAAAAAGGATAAAAAACGAGGAAGCGGTGCTTGAAAAAGAGCTTGCGGGATATAGCGACTACAAGAAGCGAGTAAAATACCGTTTAATTCCGTTCATTTGGTAAAAATTCAAGGAATAGTTTATATACAAAAAACCCAAGGCTTATGTCTTGGGTTTTGTTTTTAGTTTTTTTAGTCCTTTAGTTGCATCAACCATCATATAAATAGCCATCGCTACCAAGACTGCTGACACGGCTCCGCCTGTGCATGCAAGCATTATTTGGTTGAAGTGTATGCTATCACTACCACCAAACGAGCTTAGCATTGTCGCTTCAAGAGTTAGGATTGATACACACGCTGATGCAACGCCTATCAGCTTTACTGCGCTATATATCGGGCTTTTGAATTTTTTATACCTTACAAGGCTTACTATCGAAAATGAAAACGAGGCAAAGGTATAGGTAGCGAGTGTAATTGTCATTATTTCATTATAAGCAAGGGCTCTGTTCCAGTAAACCATAAAGAATACTATTATGGCGAGCGCCATGTTCATAACCAACAAAATATATCCGCAAAAGCGATATTTTATAAGCTCTGAGCGCATTCTTTCTCCTGCCTTATGCATTCTTGTATGGTGGAGCAGAAAAAAACGAACAAGGGCAAGAATTATATAATAAAACGCCATTGAATAAAACCAAAATGATGAGTATAAAAAGCCGAACACGAGCTGAATGAGCGCGTATGAGCCATTAAATATGAGCGAAAAATAAAGTGATGCTTTAATGCGTAGATGGGCGTCATCCTTTAAGCGTCTTACAAGCTCGGTTTGATTTAACGACCTTACTACCTTTATTATATTTGGTATTCTTAGACAAGTTGTTACAAGAAGATAAAAATCAAGGGCGTATAAAATATAGATAAATGGACTATTTGAATACCTTATCGCTAAAAATATTGTTGCAACCGCTGATATTGGCACAAGTAAAATCAATATTGCAATATGAGGGTACAAAATAGCCCTTACTATTTTATTCAAGCGCTTCATAGCTTATTTATTATTGCTCGTCGTTTTCGGTTATTACTACTGTATATTTTGAGTCAAGTCCGTTTTGCTTCAAAAATGCGTTGAATTCAGCTGACAAAAGCTCTGGGGTATATTCTTTAACAGGATTTTTTGAGCCTGCGATGCTTGCTTGTGTTTGAGCCTTAACCCTTGCTATTTGCTCAGCGCTCTTTGCTGATGCGTTTTTAGCGCCATTTTTGATATTTTCAATAACAAGACGGAACTTTGCCTTTATTCCCTTGGTATGCAAAAATTCTACAAATTCCTTATTATCCTCAGCGGATTTTGCCTTTACAACGTTGAAGCTTGCTACATCCGCCTCGTGCTGTTTTTTAGTTGACTCCTTCATGTCACTAAAGGCAAGCTTGAATTTTGCTTTTATTCCCTTTGTGTGTAAAAACTTGCTAAACTTATCATTTAGCTCAATCATTTCCTTTTCGATTTCTTGTTGTGTTTTAGCTTTATTTTCCATTTTTAAAAGCTCCTTTCAAATTTTAATAGTTTTTCGGCAACTCGCTTTTGTCTGTTGCTACTAAAATTATAGCCCCTTTTATGGTTGAACACAACAACAAATCCTAACTAAAATGTTGTTTTCAAGCTTGGCAATTTGCGGAAATTTTGTGATTTTCAAATTATTATATGTAAATATATTCATATATTCATATTTAAAATAGGGGTTAATGTACAAAAATAACGTCAAATCGCAAGGATTTTGACGCTATTTTTTGATTTTTATTGATTTTGGGGCATTTTGAGGCGTTTTGATGATTTTTAAAATTTTTCTGCGGTTAATAGGCTTACATCTATTTTACTCTGTTTTTTTATCAAATAAGAATTTGCTCGTTTATTATGAGCTTGAACTCAAGTCCGAGCTTTTGTGCAGACTTTTTACACATAATCATTCTGTTAAGGAAAATTTCAAAATAGCTCATTACCGAGCTGATTTCGGTATCTATTGTCAGATTTAGAATTATTTGCGTTTTTTCCTTGTTAAATTCAAGGGTTGATTTTTCAACAGAATAGTTTACTCTATCGTGGATATCAAAGGTCGTCATATCTATGTTTCTGACACGAGAGCGCCGTACATCGGATTTATCGGCGATTATGAGTGCGGCGGCTACTGCGTTTACAGCCTCGCCGTCGCCCTCATCATGATTTCCGATTGCGGTGACGATTGTTGCAATCTCATCAGCGTCCATATCCATATTATCAAGGATACGGAAAGCCATTACTGCTCCGCTTTGCGAATGCTCCTTACGATTTACTATATTTCCTATATCGTGAAGGTGGGCGGAGATTTTAACGAGCTCTATCTCTCTTTCGCTATATCCAAGCTCCCTCAGGATATATCCTGCCCTCTCGGATACGAGTCCGACATGGGCAAAGCTATGCTCGGTATAGCCGAGGGCGAGAAGCGACTCATCTGCCTTTTTTATATATGCCTTTATTTTATCGTTTTTCTTAACCTCATCAAATGTAACCATTGTTTTCTCCTTGCGGTGGTCTTCGCTATTTAGTATTTTATAATATTATTTTAGCATACTATTTTTCGTATTTCAAGATTTTATTATTCATAGGTATTTTAAATGTTATATTTAAAAAAAGGAAGCAATTTTGCTTCCTTTTTTGGGTTAGCTAGATATTTTTGAGGAAAAGCGCGGTATACGGTGCGATTTCAACCCTTCCGCTAACCTCTTTACCGTTCAGAATATCGTAATACGGCTTATCAAGAACGATGTATCCGTCCTTATCTTCAATTTCAAGAGCGATAAGTCCGTTTTCCTTACCTGTTCTTTCTACTACGCAAACATTTGTTGATGCTTCGGCATTTGGAGCTTTATTAACGAGCTTCAAGAGTGTTTCCTTATTGGGGGCAGTGCCGAGGAGTATTACCTGTCCCTTGCCTACCTTATTTTGCGCTATTGCGCAAAGTCCCTTTATATCGGGAACATTTTCGTAGGTTGCAAGGCTTGTTGCGCCTCTTAGCTCATAGGCATCACAGCCGAGGAAGATATTAAACTCCGTGCCGTCGTTTAGCTTAGCGGTGTATTCCTTTTCCTCAACGGGAATTTGATATTTTGTATAGACTCCGCAAAGCTCCTCTAAGATGGAATACGGTGCATGCTCGTATTTTACGGCGTATTCGGTCATAATATCGCTTAGCGGTCCTACAATCCATGTTCCGCCGTTCTTGACAAATTCAATCACTCTATCCTTAAAGCCCTCATCATCAAGACAGGTGAGCATTGGGGAGATTACTACATCGTAGCCGTCAAGCGATTTATCGGTTTCGATTACATCGATGTTATGATGTCTAAACGCATCATAGAAGTTTTCAATGAGCCTTTCCTCTACATTTCTGTCAAGGTCGGCAACGGTTGGTACATATCTTAGGTTGACTACCGATATTGAGGAGTATGTAAGGGCGATTTTCGATTTAACCTTGCTTCCCTCGAGGAAGTCCTTTGCCTTTTCAAGGTCCTGTGCAAGCCTCTTTGTGGAGAGTCCTGCGCTATTAGGTCTGCCTGAGGATGAAAGGATTGCGCCGTGACCGAGCTCGTGTCCTGCCTTATGGGAACGATATAGCCAGTATAGGTTCATTTCCGCGCCCTTGGCGATTGGTGCTACGGAGTTCATATAGTTATGACCGCTTGATCTATATCCGCCATATGCGCCAACCGAGCCGTTCCAGCCTGATTGCGTTTCGGTAACCCAGAAGGGACGGTCCTTTATCGTTCTTGCGAAATCGTAGAAGAACAGGGATTTATAGAGATCCTTTGCGACATTATAATGGTTGTGCTCAACGATGTCAAGGGCTTTATTCATTTTGCTATAGCTGAGCAAGCCCTCAATGTTCATCATATCGGTGCCAACGGGCGCGTCAGAATGCTTTCTTACTGCATCTGCCTGCTCCTTAACATATGAGTAAATAAGATTGTTTTGGAAGAAGAGCCATTCCGTTTGACGGCTTGGATGCTCCCATGTGTCATCGCTTGGTGGAAGGATTTGTTCGAAATTATCGTAGTCAAGCGACCAACGATGCATTCCCCATTTTTCGTTGAGGTTTTCGATTGTGCCGTATTTGTTTTTGAGGTATTCTCTAAATTCCTTTATACAGTTATCGCAGTAGCATCCGTAGTCGTATGGATAGATTTCGTTATCTATTTGCCAACCGATAACGCCCGGATGATTGCCGAGTGCCTCGGACATTTTTTCAGCGATTTTGACATTGAGCGCGCGTATACCCTTATGGGACTTGCAGGAGTGAACTCTTGCGTTATGCTCAAGTCTTATCTTTCTAAAGCCTTGGCTCCTAACTCTTATAGCATCAGGGTACTTTTCAAATGCCCAACGGGGTGGGGTGCATGACGGTGTGCACATTACGGTATAGATTCCGTTTTCGTACATTACATCGAGCATATATTTGAATATGGAGAAGTCGTATTCGCCTTCTTTTCTTTCCATTTCACCCCATGCAAATTCGCCAACGCGCACGCAGTTGATGCCTGCGTCCTTCATCCTTTGGACATCCTTTTTGATTTCTGATTTATCCCAAAGCTCGGGATAATATGCAACGCCTAAATATAACATAGTTTTTTCTCCTTGCGGGTCGCCCCGACTTGATAATTTGTTTGTAATTTTATTTTATCATATGGTTTTTTATTTGTCAATTAGATTACCAAAAAGTGTTGATTTTATAAGCATTTTTTGGACTAAACTTTAAGTTGAGTTTTATTTCGACAATTTTTTTCAAGACTAAACTCTCAGTTGCTTGACAGGGGTGAGATTTGATGATAAAATTAAGGTATCACAAGTTTAAGGAGTTTTTATGGACGCTATCAAAACAGGTCACTTCATTCGGGAGCAACGAAAAAAGCTGGGGCTTTCTCAATTAAAGCTCGCCGAAATGCTTTATGTTGAGCCTCAAACCATTAGCAAGTGGGAAAGAGGTCTTGGACTTCCAGATTATGACAATGTAGAAAGATTAAAAGAAATTTTCGGTTGCTCTCTTTCCGATATATTAGAGCCTACCGACGAGGGCGAGGACCTTGTAGAGGTTGAGGAGAATGGAATGAATTCTACAAATCTTCCCGTTCTTGTCGAAATTTTAAGTGAGGATAAAAAGAAAAAATTCTCGCTCTTTGATTTTATAAATAAGAAGAAAATCAAAGATACAATAGGACGAATTTTTGGCTACGAATACGAGAATACATATAATGAAAAGTTTCTCTTTAAAGATGTATTTAAAAAGCGCACTAAGGAAGAGGTTGAGGCTACGATAACTCAGGGCATGTTCAAGGGCAGGGCGCACCATAAGGAAATTGGAATTGAAGCGCCTTGGCTTTATATGAAGGTTTTCTTCTTTATGCTTATGTGCACAGCAATTTCAATTGTCTTCTCTATTTTCAGATCATCAATCATTCCTTTTATTGTCATCGGTGGACTTTGCGCAGTTGTTCCTCTTATGGTGTTTCTTTTTGAAACCAATTTTTCAAGGAATTTAACGATACTTGATGTCGGTAAGCTGTTTTTAATTGGCGGTCTTAG
The DNA here is from genome assembly GCA_017466455.1 of Clostridia bacterium. Next base: position 1,156 of record JAFTUD010000020.1, on the reverse strand, counting down.
CTCACTTGTTCTTACGATGATTTTATACAATCCATTCTCGAATGTAGGAGAAGTTACTTCCATCGTTTTTCTCGCTCCGCTTTTGGAAGAACTTGCAAAGGCGATTATAGTTATTTACTTTGTTTCTAAAATCAAGCCCAAAAATATGCTTACCGGACTGTTAATCGGATTTTGTATCGGTGCCGGTTTTGCTCTTTTCGAAAATTTCGTGTATGCCTTTGATATGTATTCGAATTGGCTAATTTTAGAGGGAGATATTATCGATGCAAACGCATTATCTATTCTCACCTTGATTATTAGAACTCTTAAAGATTTCTTTACAGGTCATCACTATTGGACTGCGATTTTTGGCGCTATATATGTCTTATTTAAGAAAAATGTAAACCTTGATGTTGAAGATATTTTCCAATGGAAGGTTATTTTTGGATATTTTATTCCTGTGATTTTGCATATGTCATGGAATGCTTCGACATTTATAGAGAGTTATTTTGCTCAGTTCATAGTAGAAGCAATTATTTGTATTTTGAGTGTGCTTGCGCTTGTTTTCCTTATAAACATCGGCATAAATCAAACAAGGGTTATGGGAATTTACGAAAATTATCGCTCCGAATCAGCACTTGGTGAAGAAGATATTGAATAGCTTTAAAGCAGGAACGCCATCCCGTTCCTGCTTGTTTTTATATTTCATTAAAAAAGTTAAAATATTTTCAAAAAACTATTGCAATTTTAAAAATCGTGTGATATAATAATCAAGCATTCAACCTATGGCCCGTTGGTCAAGCGGCTAAGACGCGACCCTCTCAAGGTTGAAACATGGGTTCGATTCCCGTACGGGTCACCAAGAAAAACGCAACCGAACTATTTCGTTACGAAAGAGTGGTTTGGCTGCGTTTTTTCTTTATCTTGAATACACCACAAAAATCAAAACCACTAGTAAACTAGTGGTATGCACAAGCCCTATAAGGGCATAATACTTGCGATGTCTCAAGACATATTGAAAGATTCGCCAATCGCATCATCTTTACAGGCAGCCACTAAAGTGGCTGTCTTTTTTGCCTATTTATTCTCGCTACCCGTAAACGGGTCAATGTATTCTTTTATACTTATTTGGTCCTCGGCTATATCTGTTTGTAACTGATTCCTTACATATTCAGCT
>JAFTUD010000019.1 GCA_017466455.1 Clostridia bacterium | reverse complement strand
TTTCACGGTTAGAACCTTGTTACTCGCAAGCTCGTAATAAGAACCTAACCTACCTGTTCTTGCGAACAGTTTTGCTAAAGCAAAAGTGAAAATCAAATAGCATTTTCACGGTTAGAACCTTGTTACTCGCAAGCTCGTAATCGAGTTTGCGTCAGCACCATTCCGCCCGAGTGCCTCGGGTGGCAATATCCGACATCGTGCAGTATGAGGTGTTTCCACTCACCCCGAGCAATATTCTAACCTATCACTCCGAATTCCGAACTCCGAACTCCGAACTCCGAATTTGCGTTAGCACCACTCCGCATTCCAAATTCCTCACTGCGACTCCCTACGGTCGCATGCATGGCTACCACCAGCCAATCGCACTTCGCCGAGGCTCGTGTTCTTGAACTGTCACTTATCCGAACTCCGCATTCCGCATTCCGAATTCCGCACTTGCATTAGCATTCGCACTACTCCGTTGTGCAATTTGCACAGTTTTGCGTCGCAAACTTTGTGCTATCTAACGAAAATGCTCAAAATGCTTGACAAAATCCTTCATATATAGTAAAATAAGAAATGTAAAAAGATACAAGATAACTTGTATTTGAGAGAAAGGAAATTTTATTATGAAAAAGAGAATTGCTTTAATGCTCTTTATCCTTTTGACACTTGTATTTGTATTCGCTTCCTGCGGACACGAGTGCGAGATAGTTGTAAAGGATGAAAAGGCTCCAACCTGTACCGAATCTGGATACAAAATCACCGGATGCACGGGATGCGATGAAAGCACATCAACAGAGGTTATTCCAGCACTTGGACATGATTATGTTTCAACTGTTGTTGCCCCAACCTGTAACCAACAGGGCTACACCACTCAGAAATGCTCAAGATGTGGCGATGATAAGGGTGGCGCAAAGCTTGACATCAAGCAACCAACAGGCGAGCATAAGTTTGAGCTTGTTCCAAACTCAAAGGTTGAGGCAACCTGTCACGAAACAGGATATGAGCTTCAAAAGTGTACAAACGAGGGCTGTGACTTCCAACGCAAGTGCAACACAGTAGAAAAGCTCGTTCATAAGTTTGTAGAAAAGCTTACACCCGTTAATGAGCCAACATGTACAACAGCAGGAATGGGTATTCGTACAAAGAACTGTGAATACTGTGGCGATCCCGACCCGGACTTCACACCGAAGAATGATGAGGTTATCCCCGCACTCGGTCACGATATAGAGAGAACTGCTGATTACCTCGCAACCTCTATCCCCGCAACATGTACAACAAAGCAACACGATATATGGAAGTGCTCTCGTTGTAACTATACCGAGGAAGCCGATGTTGGCGAGCCCCTCGGACATGACTGGACAGTTGACGCCGGCGTTCTCGCTGAGGCTACCTGCTACTCACTTGAAACAAGAACCTATAAGTGCGTAAGATTTGGCGAGGAGGGCTGTGTAAAGACAACAGCTCAAGGCGATGTAACAAAGGTTATTGCAACAGCAAACTCACTCCTTCCACATACACCTGGCGCAGCAGCTGACTGCGACACTGCACAAACATGCACAACATGTCTTAACAATCCTAACGCAAACGGACTTGGCGAAGCTTGCGTAAACGATGCAAACGGCGTATGCCCATGCGGTAAGGACTCAAATAAGATCCATGTATTCGCAGCTCCAACAGGCGCTCACGATTACGATGTTGCAACAGGTAAGGGACTTATCCCTGAAAAGACCGTAGCTCCAACATGTATGAGACGGGGCTACTCTGTATACCTTTGCACAGGATGTAATAAGGAATATAACGATAACTACACAGCAATCGTTCCAACTGCTCATAATGTAGATTTTGATACAATCGTGGGCGGTGAAACCGTTGGCGCTACATGCGTTAAGTATGAATATAGCGTTCATGCCTGCACAAATACCGACCTTGATGGCAATCCTTGCGATTACACCGAGGAAAAGGTAGTCGGTAGTGACTATGCAGACCACTCCTTCGCAGCAGGTGAGCCAACAGGCGTTATCACATGTACATATTGCCAGAAGTCCTTCTACGATACAACCTATACCGAGGGCGTATACGAGGAGCATGAGGACAAGGAATTTGATGACGGCGCAACACTTGATGTAACAATCACAGTAAGTAAAGAGGTCGCTGATCCAATGGTGCTTACAAATACTGTGACAACAGGCACTCAGGTTGACGGCTCTAACCCGGATGAAACCAAGATTGCTATCATCAGAGTAATCACCGAAAGCGCAACAGTTAAATTTACCGTAACTGTAAACGCAGGCGAGGCTAATGAGGCTACATACGAAATCACAGGCGCAGGATACATTGACCTTATTGAATACACCGACGAGATTAACAGCTTGACAGTTGCTTCTGTAGGCGAGGGCGAATATAGCGCAACCGTACACTTCTACGGCGAAAAGGCTATACCTGCTACTCCTGCTCCATAATCAAAAAACTAAAGATACGCTACATCGTAGCGTATCTTTTTTTGTATATATTCATAAAATCATGAAAATTATTCATTTATTTTGGTTTTTATTCGTAAATCTCCTGAAAAAACATAATATTTTATTCCATAATTTATTGACATTTAGAAAATAGAGTAATATAATTATATTTATATATACACGCACATTATCTCGTGCGCAAAAGGAAACGGAGAAAGCAAATGAACAATCTTGAAAGGGCAAGAAAAATAATAAATGAGGTAGATGCCGAAATGGCAAGGCTCTTTGAAAAGAGAATGGAGGCAGCTCGCCTTGTTGCTGAATATAAAAAGCAAAACGGCTTATCAATTCTTGATGAGGGCAGAGAGGCAGAGGTTATAAGAAAGAACTCGGAATATATTCAGGACAAGACAATTTGTGAATATTATGTTACCTTTTTGAAGGAGGAAATGAAGATTTCCCGCGCATATCAGTCAAGGCTCAACGAGGGCACAAGGGTAGCATATAGCGGAGTGCCGGGCGCATACGCCTACATCTCGGCAAAGAAGATGTTCCCAGAGGCAAAGCTGATTTCCTATCCCGATTTTGAAAGTGCATATAGGGCGGTTGAAAACGGTGAATGTGATAGCTGTGTTTTACCTCTTGAAAATAGCTTTGCGGGAGATGTCGGCACAGTAATGGACCTTCTTTTCGCAGGCACACTCTATGTAAATCAGGTAATGGACCTTCCGGTAGTCCATAATCTTATGGGCTGTGAGGGCGCAACGCTTGAAACTGTAAAAAAGGTGTATAGCCATTCGCAGGCGCTTTCTCAATGTGCGGAGTTTATCAAAAAGCACGGATATGAGAGCGAGGAAAAGTCAAATACCGCAGCCAGCGCAGCTCTTGTCAAGGAGCAAAACGATATTACCCTCGGCGCTATCGCATCTGATGAAACCGCTAATATATACGGACTCAAAATTCTCGAAAGCGGAATAAATACAAGCCGAAATAACACTACAAGATTTGGCGCATTCTCGCGCTCGCAAAGCAAGGCGATGTCAAGCAGTAAAATGAATAATCATTTTATCCTGACCTTCACAACGAAGAACGAGGCAGGCGCGCTTGCATCAACGCTTGATATAATCGGTGCGCACGGCTTTAATATGAGAAATCTTCGCTCGCGCCCAATGAAGGAGCTTATGTGGAGCTACTATTTCTATATTGAGGCTGACGGAGATATAACAACATCAAACGGTAAGGATATGCTAAAGGAGCTTGGCGCGCTTTGTGACCGCCTAAGGCTTGCGGGCATATACCAAACCAAGGACCATAAATAAAAAAAGAGGTAAAAAATGATTATTCCTGTAAGCCTTGGTGAGCAAAGCTATAATATCGTGCTTGAAAGAGGCGTAATAAATCAAATCGCAAATTATATAAGCCTTGACCGTAAGGTGCTTATTGTCACCGATGACGGCGTGCCAAGTGAATATTCCGACATCGTAGGACGCTCGTGCAAATCCCCTGTAATTGCAACTATTAAGCAGGGAGAGGCGAGTAAGTGCCTTGAAAATTACGAAAGGCTTCTTAGCATCCTTGTTGAAAATTCATTTACCCGTACTGACTGTGTCGTTGCGGTTGGCGGTGGCGTTTGCGGTGACCTTGCAGGCTTTGTAGCCTCAAGCTATATGCGCGGAATAGATTTTTATAATGTTCCGACAACCCTGCTTTCTCAGGTTGACTCATCAATCGGAGGCAAGGTAGCGATAGATTTTAAGGGCGTTAAAAACATCGTTGGCGCATTCTATCAGCCAAAGGCGGTAATCATTGACCCGAATGTTCTGAAAACTCTTGATAAAAGGCAATTCAGCGCAGGACTTTGCGAGGCTATAAAAATGTCCGTAGCTCTTGATAAGGAGCTGTTTGAGCTTATAGAAAAGAGCGAAAATATAGAAAACGACATTGATGAAATAATTGAAAAATCACTCAAAATCAAGCGATATGTGGTTGAAAACGACCCTACGGAGAAGGGACTCAGAAGGGTTCTTAACTATGGACATACAGTAGGACATGCTATTGAGGGCTTGTCAAACGGCGCTCTTTTGCACGGCGAGTGCGTTTCCCTCGGTATGATACCGATGAGCAGTAAAAGCGTAAGGGAGCGACTTGTTCCCGTGCTTGAAAGATATAACCTTCCCATAAGCACAGGCGAAAATCCCGATGATATGGTAGGACTTGTCGCTCACGATAAAAAGTCATCGGGCGACGATGTAACAATCGTGTATTGTGAAGAAATCGGTAGCTATGAAATGATAAAAATCAAAATCGCCGACATCAAAAAATTCATTACAGAGGTATTTTAATATGAAAAATACATTCGGAAGCTCAGTCAGCGTAACCGTCTTTGGCGAGAGCCACGGTGAGGCAATCGGAGCAGTAATAGACGGGCTTTGCGCAGGACTTCCAGTAAGCTATGAGCGTATAGATGCCTATCTGTCCAAGCGTCGCCCGAGTGGCAGGACCGATACTCCCCGTCAGGAAAAGGATGAATATAAGATTTTAAGCGGTGTGTTCAACGGTAAAACAACAGGCACACCGATAGCCATTGTCATTCCAAACGAAAATACAAGGAGCAAGGACTATGCCTACGGCATTGCCCGCCCATCTCACGCAGATTATACCGCAAGCCAAAAATACCACGGCTTTGAGGATTATCGCGGAGGCGGACACTTTTCGGGCAGAGTTACAGCAGCCCTTGTTGCGGCAGGCGCAATAATTACAAGCGCGCTTGAATCGCTCGGCATTAAAATCGGCACACATATCCTGAAATGCGCAGGCGTAGCCGACAAGCCCTTTAGCCAAGATGTCAGTGCCTTGAGCCAAGAAATATCAACGCTTAACTCCCTGTCCTTCCCCGTGCTTGATGAGGGCGCTGAGGGGAAAATGACCGAGAAAATTCTTGAGGCATCAAGGGAAGGCGATAGTGTTGGCGGAGTGCTTCAAACCGCAATTTGCGGACTTCCCGCAGGCGTTGGCGAGCCGTTCTTTGATAGCGTTGAAAGCGTTATTTCCCATGCGCTTTTCTCCGTTGGCGGAGTTAAGGGCGTTGAGTTCGGCAGTGGCTTCGCCCTTGCCGATATGAAGGGAAGCGAGGCAAATGACCCCTTCGAGATAGCAGACGGAAAAATCGTCACAAAAACGAATAATAATGGCGGAATAAACGGCGGAATTACAAATTCAATGCCAATTATATTTAACTGTGCGGTAAAGCCCACCCCGTCAATTTCCAAGGCACAGAATACAGTTGATTTTATAAAAAATGAAAATATCCCTCTTGAAATCAAGGGCAGACACGACCCCGCTATTGTAAGACGCGCTTGTGTCGTTGTCGAAAGCCTAAGTGCCCTTGCCATAGCCGATCTCTTGGCGCAAAAATATGGCACGGATGTATTCTTGAAAGGATTTTAAAAAGGACTTCAAAATGAAATACGGACTAATAGGTGAGCGCTTGGGGCATAGCTTCTCAAAGGAAATTCACGAGAAAATCGCAAGCTATACCTACGAAATTTGCCCAATCGCCAAGGACAAGCTTGGAAACTTCTTCAAAAGCCCCGAGTTTGTTGGAATAAATGTCACAATCCCATATAAGGAAAGCGTAATTCCATACCTTGACACCGTTTCGGAAAACGCTCAAAAAATAGGTGCAGTAAATACGGTTAAAAACGAAAATGGCACCCTCTGTGGCTATAATACCGATTATGAGGGCATGCGCGCGCTCATTAATCACGCAAAAATAAGACCGGAGGGCAAAAAGGCGCTAATCCTCGGCACAGGTGGCACCTCAAAGACCGCAAAAGCGGTTTTAAAGGATATGGGAGCAAGCGAAATTGTCGTTGTCGGCCGTAGCGACGGCGCCGATATTTCGTACAGCGAAATGTATGAAAATCACACTGATGCGCAAATTATAATAAATACCACACCCGTGGGAATGTATCCGAAAAACGGGGAAACAATAATAGATATAAGCAAATTCCCAGCCCTTAATGGAGTTGTTGATGCTATATATAACCCGCTTCGCACAAGCCTTGTTCTTGAAGCCAAGAAAAGAGGAATAAGGAGCGAGGGCGGACTCTATATGCTCGTATCGCAGGCAATATATGCCTCAAAAATCTTCACAGGTTCGCAAATCAGCGATAGCGAATGTGAGAAAATATTCAAGCAAATCCTTAAGGAAAAGGAAAATATCGTTCTAATCGGTATGCCCTCGTCGGGAAAAACCACAACCGCAATGTACCTCTCAAGCATAACGGGCAGAAGCGTTGTTGATACCGATGATGAAATCATTAAAAAAATCGGTATGCCAATATCCGAGTATTTCGCGCTTTACGGAGAGGAGAAATTCCGCGAGGTTGAGAGCGAGGTTATAAGAGAGGTAAGCGCCCAAAACGGCATAATTATAGCCACAGGCGGAGGCGCAGTTTTGAAAAATGAGAATGTCAAGGCGCTAAAGCAAAACGGACGGCTCTATTTCCTCAATCGCTCGGTGGAGCTTCTAACCCCAACCTCGGACCGCCCAACCGCATCGGACTTTGAGGCGCTAAGACAGCTCTATTTCAAAAGACACGAAATCTATAAATCGGTAGCAGACAAAATCATACCGGCAAACGGAACAATACCGCAAATCGCGGAAATAATAAAAGGAGAATTTTTTCAATGAAAATTCTTGTAATCAACGGACCTAATCTGAACCTTTTGGGCATAAGAGAGCCCGAAATATACGGTGGAAACACCTACTCCGACCTTGTTCAAATGGTCACCGACTATGCAGTTACAAGGGGCGTAGGAGTTCAGTTTTATCAATCAAATCACGAGGGCGACCTCGTTGACGCAATTCAAAGAGCATACTTTGATAACCTTGACGGAATTGTCATCAACCCGGGCGCATATACCCATACAAGCGTCGCAATTCTCGATGCGGCAAAGGCGGTAAATATCCCAACCGTTGAGGTCCATATCTCAGATGTTTCCTCTCGCGAGGATTTCAGACAAATAAGCTATATAAGACAGGTAGCCAAGGCGACAATAAGCGGAAAGGGCTTTGCGGGCTATAATGAGGCTATTGACATCTTAATCGAAGGAATAAAAAATAAAAAATGGAAATAACGATAAAAAAGGGCTTCCCAAGCGGTACATTTGTAGCGCCCCCGTCAAAGAGCTATGCGCATAGGCTTCTTATAGCGTCATGCCTTTCGGGTAAGGAGTGCAGTGTATCCCGTGTCGCAAAAAGCGAGGATATGCTTGCCACCCTTGACTGCATAAGGACGCTCGGCACATCATATACCGTGCGTGGCGCAAGGGTCATTTTTGAGGATAATAAGCCCGAAAGCGCGACAAGCCAATTCAACTGTCGCGAAAGCGGAAGCACACTGAGATTTTTCATTCCAATCGCCCTTGCAAGAGGGGGAGTGTGCGAGTTTAAGGGCACAAAGCGCTTAATTTCAAGAGGAATTAGCGTGTATGAGGATATTTGCAGGGAGCAAAATATCCGTCTTGAATATCTCGGCGAGGATACAATCCGCTTCAGCGGACAGCTAAAGCCCGATACCTTCCTCGTGCGCGGAGATATAAGCAGCCAGTTTATAAGCGGTCTTTTCTTCGCCCTGCCAACTCTAAACGGCGATAGCGTGGTAAAAATCACCACCGCCCTTGAAAGCAGACCCTATATTGATATAACCCTTGATTGCCTTTCACGCTTTGGAATTGAAATTGAGGAAAGAGAAAATAACGAGTTTTTCATAAGGGGTAATCAAAGCTACACCCCGAGGAATACATTTGTAGAGGGCGACTTTTCAAACTCCGCCTTCCTTGACGCCTATGGCGTTTTAGGGGCAGATGTGTCTGTAAAAGGACTAAATTATTACTCCCGTCAGGGAGATATGATTTATAAAACAATGTTTAAGGAAATAGCGAAGGGATATTTTGAGGCGGATATCTCTGAATGCCCCGACCTTGCCCCAATCCTCTTTGCCCTGTGCGGAGCGAAAAATGGCGGGTATATAACGGGAACAAAGCGCCTTGCTATCAAGGAAAGTGACCGTGCCACAGCAATGGCAAGTGAGCTTTCTAAATTCGGAATACGCCTTGATGTGTACGAAAATGCGGTAAAAATACATAAAAGCGATCTTAAAAAGCCGAGTGAGCCTCTTAGCTCGCATAACGACCATAGAATAGCTATGGCGCTCAGCGTTCTTGCATCTCTTACGGGAGCAACCCTTGAGGGGGCTGAGGCGGTGAATAAGAGCTTCCCGACATTTTTCGATACCGTTAAGCGTCACGGCGTAAAATATGAGGTAAAAAGATAAAATGAAGGTAATAAACGACATAAAATTTCTCATTGTCGGCTTAGGACTTATCGGCGGTAGCTATGCGCAGGCACTCAGCGACCTCGGCTATGAGGTAGGGGCAATCACTCGCTCCGAGCGCTCAATTACCTACGCCAAGGAAAAGGGCATTATCGCCCACGGCACAACCGAGATAAATGAGGAATATATAAAGCAATTTGATGTAGTCGTTTTCGCACTATATCCCAAGATTTTCATTGACTGGATTGAAAAACACCAATCAAAGCTCAAATCGGGAGCAATCATCACCGATGTAACGGGCGTAAAGTGTGCAATAGTCTATAAAATCCAAAGCATGCTAAGGGACGATGTTGAATTTGTCCCCGCGCACCCAATGGCAGGTAAGGAGGTATACGGAGTAGAAAATGCCGATAAAAGCATTTTCAATAAGGCAAACTACATAGTAACCCCAACCTCAAAAAACACTCCCGAGGCGATAAATACAGTAAAACAGCTCGGCAGACTCCTCGGCTTCAAAACCGTGTGTGAGCTAAGCCCTGAGGAGCACGATGAAATGATAGGCTTCCTATCACAGCTTACCCACTGTATCGCTGTTTCGCTTATGGACTGTAAGGAGAGCGAAAATCTTGTTGACTATACAGGAGACTCCTTCCGTGACCTTACACGAATAGCGAAAATCAACGATGAAATGTGGAGCGAGCTTTTCCTTCTTAATAAGGATGAGCTGATAAACCAAATGAATCTCTTTATGTCCAAATTCACCGAGCTTAAAAGCGCTCTTGAAAACGAGGACATAGATAAAATGAAGGAAATGATGCGCATTTCAACCGAGCGCAGGAAATTCTTTGACAAAAAATAAAAAATAAAAAATAAAATACAGGTCAGCGTACCGCAAAATAGCAAAGGAAAAACACTATGAACATGAACTTCAAAAGAAAGCTACCAACTCCGCAGGAAATAAAGGCAATGTACCCCGTTACTGACGAGCTTTCCGAAATAAAGGCGAAGAATGATAAGGAAATTCAAGACATCTTTACAGGCAAGAGCAATAAGCTCGCGCTTGTTATAGGACCATGCTCGGCAGACAGAGAGGACGCGGTAATTGATTACATATGCCGTCTTCGTAAGGTTCAGGATAAGGTTCAGGATAAGATAGTAATTATTCCCCGTATCTACACCAATAAGCCAAGAACAACGGGTGACGGATATAAGGGAATGCTTCACCAGCCCGACCCTAACGAAAGCCCCGATATGCTAAAGGGCGTTATCGCAATCCGTAAGCTTCATATGAAGGCTATGGAGGAAACAGGCTTCTCCTGCGCTGATGAAATGCTTTACCCTGAAAACCACAGATACCTCTCCGACCTTCTTTCATATGTCGCAGTAGGCGCACGCTCAGTTGAAAACCAACAGCACCGCCTTACCGCAAGCGGACTTGATATTCCCGTAGGAATGAAAAACCCGACAAGCGGTGACCTTAGCGTAATGATGAACTCAATAACCGCAGGACAGCACTCACACACCTTCATCTACCGCGGTTGGGAGGTTGAGAGTAGCGGAAACCCAATGACCCACGCAATTTTAAGAGGCTATGTAAATAAGCACGGTCAATCTCTTCCAAACTACCACTATGAGGACCTTGTTCACCTTCTTGAGCTTTACGGAAAAACAAATCTTCAAAATCCGGGCGTTGTAGTTGATACAAACCACGCAAACTCGGGAAAGAAGTGGGCTGAGCAGGTTAGAATTTCAAAGGAAATCCTTCATAGCACAAGAGTAAATCCCGATGTATTCAAGCTCGTTAAGGGTCTTATGATTGAGAGCTACATTGAGGACGGATGCCAAAAGGCAGAGGAAGGAATTTACGGAAAATCAATCACCGACCCATGCCTCGGATGGGAAAAGACCGAAAGACTTATTCTCGATATTGCCGACCTCAGAAAGTAAGCGCACCGTCCCCGAAATCCCAAATTTTCACATAACTATTGCAAAATGGCATATTATGTTGTATAATAATATGTAGGTTCATAGAATGAAAGGAGATTTTTGTAATGTGTGACGAAATCAAAAACAACAATGATGAGCTTGAAAATTACCTGTCCGAAATAAGCGAGGATGAGCTTGCAAGTGGCGATCCTGACGATGACATTATCACTCTTCTCAGTGCCGACGGCGAGGAGATTGACTTCCTTATGATTATGGGAGTTGCGCATGCGGGAAAGTATTATGTAATTATGCAGCCCGTAGAGCTTATTCCCGGAATGCAGGAGGATGAGGCGCTCGTTTTCCACTCATATACCGATGACGAGGGTCAGGACAGATACGAAATCGTTCTTGATGACGAGATTATCAACGCAGTTTTTGCGACCTATAACCAAATACTTGACAATGTAGAAAAAAGCAAAAAGGAAGACGGCGAGGACGACGAATAAAAGCCCCACCGATTTGTAAAAGCAAAGAGGTAAAAATATGGTAATAGAATGGTTTAATTTTTGGTATTTCTTCTTTATCGCTCTGAGTGCAGGACTGATAGCGGGACTGTATTTCTTGCTCAGAAACAAAAGTGAAAAGACTCAAAAGGCAGTTTTATTTTCAATCCTTGTAATAGGATTTCTAATGCACTTCCTAAAGGTGTATTACCCACCGTATTCAACAGACGAGGCAAGACTGCTTCGTGACTCGTGGTTCGTAAACATTTGTGCAGCAAACATCGCCCTTTTCCCATTTTTGTTCTTTGTAAAGAATAAATATGTAAAGGACTACATGGTTTACATAGGAATAATCAGCGGTCTTATCGCTATATTCTACCCGCAAGAGCCAATGGATAAGGCAAATCAGCTTGGCGAACAGCTTGATATCTTAAGATTTTACTTCCACCACTGGATGCTCGTTGCAGTTCCAATGCTTATGCTTATGTTCAAGCATCATAAGCTTTCGTATAAGAGAGTGTGGAGCGCACCGACAGGATTGCTTCTTTTGATGCTCTTTATAATGCTCAATCAGCTTTTCCAATCAGAGCTCGGCTTTGTCCCGCTAAGAGGAGATCGCTTCCCAATCCCTAACTATAAGAACACCTCATATATTTGGGGACCGCTTAATCAGGACGGAAGCCTTGACCCAATCGGCGGAATATTCGCCTTCTTTACTCCCGAATTTTTCAAAACAGTTCCCGTAGGACCGCATAAGGGCGAGCTTAAATACTGGCCTTGGTTCTGGATTGTAATTCCCGCCTATATCCTTGTTACACCGCTTGCGTTCCTTGTAAGCATGACACAGGACCACAAGGCATTTGTGCAAGATGTCAAAAAACTACCCAAAACCGTAAAAGGACTTTGGAGCAAGCTTACGAGTCAAGGAATAGTTGCTAAAATCTTTAAAAAAGAGCAAAAAACAAACACATCTTCAAACGAAATTACAAATAACAACGAATAATATGTCGTTTGTTTGCCCGTTTTGGAGAATATTAGTTGCTTTTTGAAAGCGATTTCTTAAAAAACAAATAAAAGCATTTTTGTTCAAATTGCACAAAAATGCTTTTTTTTTGTCCGTTTTTTGTGCAAAATGCTTGAAACATATGTAATACTATGGTAAAATATAATTGTAGTAAATATAATCAAGCAAAAGGAAGGAGAAAATTATGAAAAAATTTGTATCACTTTTAATAGTTTTACTTCTTGTGTTTACAATGGCACTTACCTCCCTTGCGGAAGAATCAACTGACCCACCTGCAACCGAAGGTGGAGAAGCAACCGAGCCCGAGCAAGGCGGAGAAGGTGGAGAAGGCGGAGAAGGCGGAGATAATACCGAGCCTGAAAAACCCGAACCAAAAGGCGAAATCGTTGTATCCTCGGCGGATATTGCGAAGATTTATAAGGGCGACGGAACCGACGGTAGCTTCAACGGCGGAAGCGGAATGCACAATGTTTTCGACGGAAACTTTGACGACGGTCTTTATATGAACACAGGTGGCTCATACATCATCGTTGATCTTAATAGTGCGCTTGAGGGCGGTTACTATGTAACAACAATTAGAATAGGACATGTAGGAAATACAAAGTATACACTTTCCTATTCGACAAGTGGTGGCGAGTCCTATGTTACAATTGCCGATGGTGTTACCACCGCTGGAACAGTTTCGTATACTGTTAACGAGGTTGTAACACATGTAAAATATGTATTCGATACTACAATCGGTTGGACACAGTCTCTTAAAGAAATCGAAGTTAAAGGTATTGACCCTGCCGAGATTGATTGTTTCCATAAAAACCTTACCGACTGGACTCCCATTGCGGGCAGTGCAACCTGCACCGAAAGAGGTAAGGATGTTCAAGAATGTATGGACTGCGGAGAAAAGATTTATAGAGAATCAACAACAATCTTGCCCACAGGACACGCGTATGTTTCCGAAATCATCGAACAAGGTAAAGGACTTATCTCTTGTGACGATTGTGATTATGAGCTCGTTATAAACGGTGAGGTTGACCTAATGACCCTTGGCGGTGAAAAGCGTGAGGGCGTGCTTCAATTCGTTAATGTTAGTGTTACATCAACAGGTAATGTTGACTGGGGACAAAACCCGGGTAATATGTGGGACGGTGGTTGGACTACCGCTTGGGGTGACTACTGGTATCCCGCAACAAACGATGATGTTGCCGAGTATATCCTATTTGAAATGGGAACCGAAATCGACCTTACAATGCTTGACATTGCGGTGTTCAATGTTCCTCAAACACTTGAAATCTATGTATATGATAGAGAACAAAACGACTTTGTCCTTGTAAGAAGTGTTCAAGCCTATAATGAATTTATTGAAAACGAAGCCGCATTTAGAATGGAAGTTGACCTTGCGGGAATTTCAACCACAATGGTAAAAATCCACCTAAAAGGCGATAGCCAACTTAGAATTTGTGAGCTTCACCTTTACGGAACTGCAAAGGGTGCAACAGGTATCCACCGTCATAACTATACCGAACTTGTCAAGGTTCTTGTTGAACAAACTTGTGCAGTAACAGGTAAATCAATATATAAGTGCGAGTGCGGTAGAGAAAGAGAAACTTACCAAGTTGCAACAGGTAACCACTCTTACACAATCCTCAAAGAAACAACACTTGCTCCAACCTGCGGAGATAAGGGAACAGGCGTTTATAAATGCGAAACCTGTGACGGCACAGTAACTCTTGATATTGACCCAACAGGCGAGCATAAGTTCACCGTATTCGTTGAGATAACTTATAAAGAC
Source organism: Clostridia bacterium (assembly GCA_017466455.1). Next base: position 29,254 of record JAFTUD010000019.1, on the reverse strand, counting down.
GGTTATTCAAAGGACGGAGAAAAGGTTTATAAGTGTGAGGTTTGCGTTGCCGAAGAAAAAACCATAATGCCTGCACTCATCGTGATTGATGGATATTCAATTAAGAACGACGGCACAGCAATCACTTGCGACTTTGATATTAAGGTTGAAATCCTTAATCAGTATGAGGCATTAACAGAAAAGAAGGTTGAGTTTGGTATTTTCATAACAGGAGCAAAAATGCTTGCCAGCGCAGGCGGACTCCTTGATGAAAACGGTGCGCTCACATCTGAAAAGTTCACAATGAGTGAAATGGATGAAAAATACGAAACAATGAGCGTGACAGTTTCTTCAATGCCAAGCGACCTATCCCTTGTCGATGCCGAGTTTGTAATGGGTATGTTCATAACTATCGACGGTGAAACAACCCTTGAACAAAGCGATGCATATGTATCTCAAATTCTCGATGGCGCATTCAATACAATCAGCGTGCGCAAGATTGCCGAGCTAACAAATGAAGACGGCATTTTCGATAATATAATCGCTCTTCCTAAAAAAGACGAGGAATAATCAACAATAAAAAAGAACCTACGAAAGTAGGTTCTTTTAATGTTATTAAAAAATAATTGCTCTTATAATCACACCACCAAGGAAAACTCCAAGCGTAAATGCGATAATCATAGTTGAGTAGATAAGCACACCAAGAGCCTGATGCTTGTCCTTTTTCACAATCAAATTTCCAATGCACTCCGTCATGCTTCTTAAATTTCCCGTGCACATCGTTGTCGCAACCGCAAAGCCGTTTATCGAGCGTATAGCCTGAAGCTGTAAGCCAACGCCAAATGCCATAATCAGATTAGCAAGGAAATTCAAATTGCCGAGAGGGATTAGAATTCCAATTATGTATAGCGCGTAAGCAGAGCCGATCAAAATATGAGAGCCCTTCTTAACCTTAGCCATTACAAAAAACGCCACTAAAATGCCTAATGTGAACGAAATAATCGTCAAAAAATACGCATAAAGCCCACTGTAATCACCCGTAGCAAGCTTTATTGCAATCTTGATAAGATTGCCCGTTTGCATTGATGCAAACATACCGCCGTGAAGCATATAGCAGTATGCGTCAAGCGCCCCAACGGTAAGCATCAAAAATAAGCTTAAGAAATACTTTTTCTTTTCCATAATACTCTCTTAAATTTCTCAATTTCAAAAAATAGAATTCCGCATAAAATTTTGCGCAAAAACATTTTACCACACTTTAAAAAATAAATCAAGATAAAAGCTTAAAATAAAGAAAAAGTGTTGACATTCCTTAAAAAACGGAGTATAATTCTAAAATAGATAAGTGCGCACACGCAAGGAGGAAAATATGAGTACAATATCCGAAATCTTCGGCACGATGGTTTTTGATGATAATGAAATGAAAAAGCGCTTGCCCGAGGATATTTATAGCTCTATCCAAAATACTATAAAAAACGGAAAGCACCTTGACCTCGCCGTTGCAAATGTCGTTGCTAAGGCAATGATGGAATGGGCGATTGAAAAGGGCGCTACCCACTATACCCACTGGTTCCAGCCAATGACAGGAATAACCGCGGAAAAGCACGATAGCTTTGTTTCCCCAAAGGGCAACGGAGTTATTATGGAGTTCCGTGGCAAGGAGCTTGTAAAGGGTGAAAGCGATGCGTCGTCATTCCCCTCAGGCGGACTTAGAGCCACCTTTGAGGCAAGAGGCTACACCGCATGGGACCCCAGCTCCTACGCATTTATAAAGGATGAAACGCTTTGCATCCCAACCGCGTTTTGCTCCTATGGCGGTGAGGCGCTTGATAAAAAGACACCGCTTCTTCGCTCAATGGAGGCGCTTGGCAAGGCGACAATGAAAATTCTTAAGCTCTTCGGCAACGAAAATGTGACCTCGGTTCGTACCACCGTCGGCGCAGAGCAGGAATATTTTCTTGTAGATAAGACAATTTGGGAAAAGCGCCCCGACCTCGTTTATACAGGAAGAACGCTTTTTGGCGCAAGACCTCCCAAGGGACAGGAGCTTGATGACCACTACTTCGGCTCAATCAAGCCAAGAGTTTTGGCGTATATGAAGGAGCTTGATAAGGAGCTTTGGAAGCTCGGCGTGCTCGCAAAGACCGAGCATAACGAGGCTGCCCCCGCCCAGCACGAGCTTGCACCCGTGTTCACAACGACTAACCTCGCAACCGACCATAACCAGCTTACAATGGAGCTAATGCAGAAGATAGCAAAGAAGCACGGACTTGTGTGCCTGCTTCACGAAAAGCCATTTGCGGGCGTTAGCGGAAGCGGTAAGCATAATAACTGGTCAATCTCTACAAACACAGGCGTAAACCTCTTTGAGCCTGGTGAAACCCCATACGAAAACGCGCAGTTCCTCTTGTTCCTGAGCGCAGTTATAAAGGCAGTTGATGAATATCAGGATGTCCTTAGAATAAGCATTGCCAGTGCAGGAAACGACCACCGTCTTGGTGCATCTGAGGCACCGCCCGCAATCGTTTCAATCTTCCTCGGTGATGAGCTTATGTCAATTCTTGAGGCTATTGAGCGTGGCGCAAGATACGACGCAAAGCAAAAGGAGCAAATGCGTATCGGCGTTCATATCCTTCCGAAATTCCCTAAGGATACAACCGATAGAAACAGAACATCGCCGTTTGCCTTCACAGGAAATAAGTTTGAATTCAGAATGGTTGGCTCGTCAGACTCCATAGCGGATACCAACACCGCAATAAACACCGCAGTAACGCAGGTGCTGAACGAGTTCTATGAAATCCTTTCCACCGCCCCCGACTTTACAACCGCCCTTAATAACCTTGTAAGAGATACAATTAAAAATCATAAGCGTATCCTCTTTAACGGTAATGGCTACGATGAAAGCTGGACAAAGGAAGCGGAAAGGAGAGGACTTTCCAACATCCCGACAACTCCCGAGGCGATTCCGCACCTTCTTGACCCCAAAAACATCAAGCTTTTCTCGGATAATAAGGTATTCAGCGAAAAGGAGCTTAGGGCAAGATGCGAAATCCTTCTTGGCGCATATTCCAAGCTGATAAACATTGAGGCGCTCACCGCGGTTGATATGTCAAATCAAATGTTTATGCCCGCCGTTGCTAAATATGTAAAGGAGCTTTCTGAGTCCATCAAGGTTAAAAACGAGCTTCGTATTGATGCCCTTTACGAAATCAAGGTGGCAACAAAGCTCTCTGAGCTTAACACCAAGGCATATGAAAGGACAAAGGAGCTTGAAAGAGCAATTGCTGATGTCAAGGCGCTAAGCGGTGCCGAAACAATAGCAAAGGCGTATGCAAGCAAGGTTCTTACCAAAATGGCAGAGCTAAGGGCAATCGTTGATGAAATGGAAACAATGACCGCAAAGGAATACTGGCCCGTTCCGACATATGGTGACCTTCTATTCAGTGTCAAATGATCAAAATAAAAATCTCCTTGTATTTTGCAAGGAGATTTTTGTTTGACCAAAAGGGGGGGCATATCGACTATTTTCTCAAAAAAACGCATCGTTAGTCCAAAAATCATCTCATCACCAACTTTAAAACGCAAACATATTATCATATGAACATATATCAATATTAAAAAAGTCCCGAAATTCCTTGCAAATCGCCGATATATATGTTAAAATACAATTTGTAAAAAATCTCGGAGGCTATTATGCTAAATCTATTACTTTCACTTATATATCTTGCATTCATAAGCCTTGGCTTACCCGATTCAATGCTCGGCTCGGCGTGGCCATCAATGTTCGTAAACTTCGGAGTTCCCGTATCCTACGCAGGAATTGTCTCCGCAATCATCGCCCTCGGCACAGTAATTTCAAGCCTCGCAAGCGACCGCATCACAAGAAAACTTGGAGCATCAAAAACAACCGCAATAAGTTCCCTAACAACCGCCCTTGCACTCCTCGGCTTCGCATTTAGCACGGAGTTTTGGATGGTGTGCATCTTTGCAATCCCCTACGGACTCGGAGCAGGAAGCGTTGATGCCGCCCTTAATAACTATGTGTCACTTCATTTCGCATCTCGCCATATGAGCTGGCTACACTGCATGTGGGGCGTCGGCTCGGCAATCGGTCCTGCAATTATGGGAACAGTGCTTACCCACGGCGCAAGCTGGCATGCAGGCTACATAATCGTGTCAATAATTCAAGTAATCATCTCCGCAGTTTTGATCCTTTCCCTTCCAATATGGAAAAAAGCGTTTAAAAAGCAACAAAGCGAGGATGAAGCCCCTAAAACCGACAAGCCCCTTACCCTAAAGCAAATCGTGTCCCTAAAGGGCGCAAAAGCCGTGATGATTACATTCTTTTGCTACTGCGCACTTGAAGTAACTGTAACTTTGTGGGCAAGTTCATACCTAAATCTTCATAAAGGCATAGATGCCGAAACAAGTGCTTTGTGGGGTAGCCTCTATGTCCTCGGTATCACCGTAGGAAGAGCAGTTGGCGGATTTATAACAATGAAGCTTAATGACACGCAAATGACCCGTCTTGGAGAGGGAATAATGATTCTCGGCGTTGTCCTGATTGTCCTGCCTCTGCCCGATATTTTCGCTCTTATCGGTCTTGTTACCCTCGGTATAGGTAGCGCACCTATCTATCCGTGCATAATTCACTCAACCCCTGCGCGCTTCGGCGCTGATAAATCACAGGCAATAATTGGAGTCCAAATGGCAAGCGCATATACAGGCACATGCTTAATGCCCCCACTTTTCGGACTAATCGCAAATCATATCTCCGTCGCCCTTTTCCCCGTCTATATAGGAGCCTTAACAATCCTAATGGCAGTAATGTTTGAAATCCTAAACAAAAAAACGAAAGCTTCTTAACGCTTTCGTTTTTTTGATATTTACCACCCCGACATGTCACAATTTTTGTTTTTTCCTATTGAGGTTAAAATTCCGTCAGCAGAAAATAGAAGCTCCATTCTTCTTGTTTTAGTTCCGCCTCGCCAAACACCTTTCCATTCGCTTCTTTCGTAAATAACTTCAAAGTTTCCGTCTTGATGACGCTTTACAAAGCTTGGCTCACCCATAATGTTTAGGACTTGTTCGGTCGTCATTCCTACATGTATTTTTTGAGAATTATCTCTAAAAGCATTTCCATCTGATACTGTTTTTGAGATAAATGCCACTAAGAAAACAATAAGAAGTATTCCAAAGATTCCCATATGAAGCTCCTTTCTTAATTTTTGTTATTTTTGTCAATTTCGGTGCCTATTTTGTTTCCGCTAAGTCCACCTATGATAGCGCCAACAACAGCACAGGGAACAGTTCCGGCGATAGCACCCAAAGGACCTGCAGCAATTTCTATTCCTGCACCTATTTTTGCTCCTGCAATAAGTCCCGTTATGACTCCTGCAATGCCACCTTTTTCAGCGTTGTTCATAATATTTCCTCCTTATGGGCTATTTATAGCCTAATTGTATCATATATAGCCCGTTTTGTCAAGATGAATTGGATATAATTATCTTGTAATTGTAAATGATAGGAGAAGGCTATGGATACTTACACAACAGTAAAAAATAGACTTTTAAAACTTCTTGACGAGAAAAACATGTCAATTCACAAGCTTGCAATAGAGTCTGCAGTAGCACCGTCAACAATAAAAAACATTCTATACGGAAAAAGCCAAAATCCGGGAATTGTCACAATAAAAATGCTATGCGACGGACTTGGAATTACACTGATAGAGTTTTTTGACACAAAGGATTTCAAATCCTTAGAGCAGGAAATAAAATAACAAAACGCTTGACCCTGTGTCAAGCGTTTTATAGTTATTGCTTAGCCTTTAAGATATCACGAATATCCTTTAAAATCTCCGCCTGCGCATTGATGTCATCAAGCATTTCCTGTCTTTCCCTTTCGCGAATTTCAAGCTCAAGCGCCTTAGCCTCAGCCTCTGCCTTAGCCTTTGCGTCAGCCTCTTCCTTTTCGCGCTTAGCCTTTTCCTCTTTAGCCCGTAGCTCGTCCTCGTGAATCTTTCTTTGTATGCCCTTAATAATTCGTACCGCTACAAAGATTGAAAGCGCAATTATTGCAAAATCAACAATAGTTTGTAGCCAAAGACCGTACTGAATAGAAATCTTTGCAACCGTTACAACACCGTTTTCATCAATCACCTCGGGGCGCAAAATATACTCCCATTCGTGAATACTGACACCGCTTGTCATAAATGTGATAAACGGAGTAATTATGTAATCCACAAGCCCATTTACAATGGCATTAAACGCAGTCGCAATAACAACCGCCACCGCAAGGTCAAGCACATTACCCTTCGCTATAAACTTCTTAAAATCGCCCCAAAATTTCTTATTTTCCTTCTTAATCTTTTCAGCCTTCTTTTTCATATTTCCTCTCCCTGTATCGCTTTTAGTAGCCTTTCGCTCAAAATCATTCTTGTATCATCATCAACAAGGCTAAACCTGTTTCCGTCATTCGGTGTGCTAAGATAATTCCAAACAGAGTAGGCAATGTCGTTTTCCTTAAGAATTTTAATCACATCACCCATCCAATTCTCACGGCTCGTAATGTCCGCATGGCGTATCGTGCCAAACTCCCCACACCAAAGCACCTTGTTAGGATGCTCCCTCTTAAACCTAATCGCAGGCTCAAGCATTTCACGCATATAATTTATGTCCATTCTCTCAATGTGAGAGTATGCCTTGTCGTTACCAAAAAGCAAACGGTAAAATTCACGATACCTCTCAATATCATCACACGGATACGAAAGCTTGCGATTGTAATATAACTGCGCCCACTGCAAAACACCCCTCTGATGCGTAAACTCCGATGGGTCATACATATGAAATGTGTAAATTACATTTTCATCATCAAAAACCCTTAGTAGATGTAGCTTGTTCGGATTGTTCCAGCAAATAGAGCCAACTATAATTTTTCTCTTTTTATTGACACATCTAAGCGCATTTATCGTTTTCTCGGCTAAATCATTCCATAAATCGGGCTCAATATCCCTTACCTCATTAAGTAGCTCAAAGACAACATCATCATTCCCCGAAAAGCGCCTTTCAAGCTCCAACCAAAGCGCAATAAACCTGTCCCGAAGCTCCTCGGACTCAAAAAGCGTCACACTCTCCTCAATGTCGCAGTAATTTCCAATACACTTGTGTAAATTCAGCACAACACCAAGCCCGTGCTTTTCGCAAAGAGAAACAAAGTCCTCTATAATCGCCATAGTGCGCTCCCTGTATTTGTAGGGCGCTTCCTCAACCACAATTTGGTCAAACCCAAGGCGAATATGGTCAAAGCCCATATTTTTGATATTGATAATATCCCATTCGGTAATGTACGACTCAAAATGCTCGTAATCACCAACAGTAAGCTCAAGACGCTTGTCAAGCGGTAAAACATTAAAGCGCTTGTAATTCGTTAGCCAACCGCCAATTCCCATTCCTCTCTTAAAGGTTGAAAAATCTCTCATAAACGCCCCCCTGTGCCGATAAAAAGGCATATTTTTGCTAAATTACACCTAAATTATACCACCACGCACCGTATAAGTCAATAAAAATCAACCATTTGACCTCAAAAACCGCAAACGGATTTTCAACCCCCGCGCCTAAAAAAACGATTATCCCCTTGACCTTTCCTTTGATTAGTGATAAAATAAATACATCAAGATGAATTACCGTGAAAAGGAGAAAATAAATGATATTCGTAGGTAAGGATTTTCAAAATATGACCGAGGAGGAAATAAGAAGCTCAATAAGGGGCGATAAGGTGCGAATCGGTCTGTGTAAAAGAGCAATAGAGCTAAAGCCATATACTGATGATGAGGACCACGATGTTGACATTGAAAGGACGCTTCTTGAAATCGGCTTCTTAAGAGAGTCAATAAATGCCGCAGCTGCCGAGCTTGAAAAAAGAGGGCTTACCTATACCCCCTCACGCACCGATGTTGATAGCGCACGCTTCCAATCAAAGCTCACAACCCTTCAAAAAATCCTCTTAAAGAATAAAGAGGCAGCAAACGAATATGAGTATGAATTTGACTTCACAGGCGATAAAATGGTCGCAAAGGACCTGAGGGCGATTGAAAACGAGGAGCTTTATACTCTTGATAAATATCAAATATTAGAGGCAATTTCCGAGCTATATATCGGCGAGTGGAAGAAGGACTATACCTGCGATGCCTACAGTATATACTTCCTCATAAGCGATGCGTGGAGCGTCACCTTCATCTTTGAGGACGGGGAGCAAAAGACCACTGGCGGTAGCTTTGAATACCCCTATAACTTCTTTGATTTTCTTTATATAATTGACCCCGATGAAAAGCTTCCAATGCGTGATTATTGATTTTTGAGATAATAGCCCCAAAGGGGCGCTTGATGTATTGCTAAAGGAGAAAATATGAAGACAGTAGCATTCCCATACGGTAAGGAGCATCTTACCCATGATTTTAATGAAAACGAGCTTGTCGCAACCCTTGAAATCAAGGAATATAAGCCAAGCCTGAGTGCGGAGCAGTTAGTAGAAAACGCACTTAATAACCCCATCGGTAGCGCACCGCTTTGCGAGCTTGCTAAGGGCAAGAAAAACATCGTAATAATAGCAAGTGACCATACCCGTCCTGTGCCAAGTAAGGTGATTATCCCCCCAATGCTAAGGGAGATAAGAAAAGCAAGCCCCGATGCCAAAATCACTATTTTAATAGCCACAGGGTGCCACCGAGGCACAACAAAGCAGGAGCTTGTTGATAAATTCGGCGAGGACATTGTAAATAGCGTTGAAATCTACATTCACGACTGCGATGAAAGAGAAAAGCTCGTAAATATCGGCACACTCCCCTCAGGCGGAGCATGTGAGGTGAATAAAATCGCCCTTGATGCCGACCTTCTCGTATCCGAGGGCTTTATTGAGCCACATTTCTTTGCAGGCTATTCGGGCGGAAGAAAAAGCGTTCTTCCGGGCATCTGTGGCAGAAGCACAGTCCTTGCCAACCATTGCTCCGAATTTATCGCCCACCCTAATTCAAGGACAGGAATTCTCGATGGCAACCCCATGCACGAGGATATGCTCTGGGCAGGCAAAAGGGCAAGGCTTGCATTTATCGTAAATGTAATTCTGAATACTAAGAAAGAGGTAATCCACGCAGTGGCAGGCGATATTGAGATGGCACATAAGGCAGGCACATCATTTTTGTCAACCCTGTGTGGCGTAAAGGCAAGAGAAGCCGATGTCGTAATCACCACAAACGGCGGATATCCCCTTGACCAAAATATCTACCAAGCAGTAAAGGGAATGACCGCAGGCGAGGCAACCGTTAAGCAGGGCGGAGTTATTATAATGCTTGCAAAATCAAATGACGGCATAGGCGGTGACCATTTTTATCATCAGCTTGCCGATGAAAGCGATATAAATAAGACAATGGATATCTTCCTCTCTCGCGGAAGAAACGAAACAATCCCCGACCAATGGCAAACACAGGTAATGCTCCGTGTCCTTATGCGTGCTAAGGTTATCTATATCTCCGACGCACCCGATGATGTGGTTGAAAAAATGCACATGACCCCCGCCCACTCAATCAGAGAGGCGCTTGATATTGCCCGTAAAATTCTCAATAAAGACACCCTTGAAATCGTCGCTATCCCCGACGGCGTGTCCGTAATCGTTCAAAAATAACATCACTCAATAAACAAAAAAAGCACCGTAAGGTGCTTTTTGTTATTCAAGAATATTTGTTGTAATAAAATCAATCCCCCAGGAAGCAAGCCTTTCGCCGTCACAAGCCTCGTTAACAGTCCAGCAGTTCACCTTAATGCCACGGGCGTGCGCCTTATCAATTTGCTCCTTAGTTAGCTCGACACACCATACATCAGCGTCCATCTTGCGTGTAGCGAGCATGTCAATTTGCTCATCAGTCAAATGCCAAATCAAATACTGTACGCTTTGCTGCGGCAAAAGCTCTCTGACCTTGATAAGATTTTCAAGCTCAAAGGAAATAAAAGTCACATCATCAAGCGAAGCGTATGATTTTACAATCTCAATAATGCGAGATACATCGTCAAGCGAAAAGTTAGCCTTCAGCTCAATCACCGCATGCTTTGAATACCTTCTTATAACGCTTAAATAATCCTCTAAGGTCGCAGGGCGGATCGCGCAGTTGTCCCTGTTCCCGTCCTTACTTGTAAGAACGATTTTTTGTATCTCATCAAGCGTCATATCCGCAATTTTGCGCTCATCACCCGCAAGCCTTGAAAAATTGTCATCATGGCTTATTACAAAATGTCCGTCGCAAGAGAGGTGAATATCCGTCTCAATCCCGTAGTAGGAGCGATTTGCCCCCGCCACGAACGAGGAGTAGGTGTTCTCAACCTCAAGTCCGGAAAGCCCCCTGTGTGCGATAACGCGAGTGTTTCCCTTGCTGAATTTTACTGTATCCATTATTTTACCATATCCTTGTATGCCTTTAGCCATTCGCGCTTAATAAACTCATGACCCTTAGCGGTAGGATGCACTCCGTCGCCAAGCCAGTAGTCATTTTCCCTTACCGTAGCAAGCTTGTCAAAGCCCTCTTGAAGCGCGACAAAGGGGAGAGAGAAGTCCTTGGCAATCCTTCTTGCCATTTCTGCGCGCTTAGGCACCTCACTTGAAAACAATTCCCAGTTAGCGTCAGTAGAGCAAGCCCTTAGCACAAATGGCTCTAAAATCATAATCTTAATGTCAGGAAGCGCTTCCTTAATCTCGGTAATAAGCATTGAGTAAATCTTGTAAAACTTGTCTGCATCAACGCCGTTTGGCGAGTCGCCGATTTCGTGCCATACATCGTTTACACCGATCAAAATGCTCATTAAATCGGGCTTAAGATTGATAATGTCGCTCTTGATTCTTGCGTAAACATCGACAATCCTGTTACCGCTTATGCCTCTGTTGAAAAACTCGTGATTTGGCTCATCAAAGCCAAGCGAGGCTTCAACAAGCCTTGCATAGCCAAAGCCTAAATTCTTGTTGTCAGAGTAGCTCCTACCCGCATCCGTGATTGAATCACCTTGAAATAAAATTCTCATAATATCTCCTTATGTATAAAATTAAAATCAACTAAATTGTAACGAGCGCTCAAGCATTGACCGACTCGTAAATTCCGAAAAGAATAGCAATAGCAAGTATTAAGACAAGCACCTTCCATGCAACCGACCATATTCTTCTTATCAAGCCTTTTTTTGGCTTTTTTGGCAAAATAAGTAGCTCGGAAACCGTGCTTCCGTCCTTGTCACACTTAATTTCGTATTTTTTGCAAAGATAAAGCTTCATTATGTGCATAGTGCCCGCACTCGCGAAAATTACGCCAAGCAAGGTTACGCACGCCATAACAATGATAGATGCAGTATGCTGGCTAATCTCACCAAGCCTTCTTGCAAGATGTATTCCCGCAACCGAGGCAGCGGATATACCGCCCATGCAAACCGTAGTCTTTACCGATATCTTTTTTAGATATGCGCCACTTTTTATTTTTGCATTCGCTATTAAAATGCAAGCCACCGCAGGCACTGCCTGAATCACAATAGCTATCAAAATATCCCATATGTCAATAAGCCCCGAGGCAAGCAAAAAGGAATAAGCCCACACTTGAAAAATGATACTAATCGAAAATGAGCTAAACGCACTCATTGCAAAGCGACATGCAAACGATGGCTTCGGACACCACAAATGAAAGGTGTAAACAATAACTGCGTATATAGCAACAAGCGATAAAAAGACTATTCCAATAATAAGGCGTTGTGAAACAATGCTTACTACAAGCGAGCAGAAGCTCATAAATAAAAACGCACAGGGCACCATGAGCCTAAGACTTTCAAGAGATATGTAGTTTTGAGAGCCGTAGTATATAAATGATGTCACATTGTCCTTCATTTCAGTTCCTTTCCTTAAACGAAAACACCTTTGTAAGCTGTGGCTGTGCGCCCGTTATAGGATCAAGCTCCATAATCAGAATATCCTTCATATATTCATTCCATTTATCAACAACAGGGCTTTGCGCCTGTACCCTTGTAGCGTACTCAATGCCCCTTTCACATTCGTAATAGCCAAAAAGCTCGTTGCCAACATTCCAAATAGTGTAGTTGACAATTCCCGCATTTGCCAAAACCTCTTTCATTTCATCCCATATTTCATCGTGGCGACGGATATATTCATCAATAGTCCCGTCAACGATTTTTGCCTTCCAAGCGTACTTTTCCATAATACACCGCCTTTCTTAAAATAAGTATATCATACCCCCGCGCAAAAATCAATAATATATGTTAACTATATAACAAAAAACCGACTGAAAATGTTCAATCGGTTTTGCTTTTGTTGCGATAATAGCGCCTTATTTATTTGCCTTCCTTAGCGTAGCGACCGTAAAGCTCCTTAACCTTAAAGTAGGCCGCTTTGGGGTTGCGATACTCATCAAGAATACCCTTGTTGTTGAAATATCTTACACGGTTAATATCCATAGAAGCAGAGGTCCTTATGTTGCAGAATTGCCAAATATAAGTGCCCCTCATATAATCGGTCTTGTGGAACAGCTCAAGAGTGTATTCAAGCAAATCTCTTTGATACTCCTCACTCCAACGGACTGTGTCAAAGTGTGAATGGTAGCCCGCAAGCGCCGCAGCTCCAAACTCGCTCATTATAACAGGCTTGTCGTCCCAGCCCTTTTCCTTACGACGCACACCAAATTGCTCAATCATCTTGTCCCAGTCAGCAAGAGTTCCATCGTAGCCACCATATCTATACCAGCCATGGTATATGTTGATACAGATAATATCATCAAGGTCCATGTCATTGTCCTTTAACGGATGATTAGATGCGTGAGTAATAAGGCGATTTCCGCCATTCTCTCTTAGATAACTACTCCATTTCTCGGAAAGCGGATATGTGTATGGAGAGTATGTAGCAATCTCGTTGTGCATACCCCAAATAACGATACAGGGATGATTGTAATAGTATTTTACCATCTCCTTATGCATGTTAAAGCCACGCTCAGCAATTACAGGGTCCTGCAGTGCTTGCTCGCTAAAGCCACAGCCCCACATAGGGATCTCGCTCCAAAATAAAATTCCTCTTTCATCAAGCATATCAACGAAGATTTTTGAGTTAGGGTAGTGAGAGCCACGGATAGTATTGCAATTCATATCCAAAATCAGGTCAATATCCTTCTTCATCAGCTTGGCAGGGAAGGCAAAGCCCCATTCGGGATGCTCCTCATGCCTGTTGACTCCAAGAAGCTCTATAGATTTTCCGTTCAAAACAATATCGCCGTTTTTGACCTCGATTTTTCTGAAGCCAATCTTGTCAATCAAGTCATCAGTGTCAGTTGACGCAGTAACAGTGTATAGCCTTGGCGTGCCAATGTCCCAAGGCTCAATATTGCTAATCACTGTCGTCGGCGTATCAATCGTTACGCGCTCATATCCGTCAAGCGTAATAACACCGTCGTAAATTACCGTGTCATCAACCCTTACTAATACCTTAGAGGAAAGCTTGTCCGCGCAGGCATTGTAAAGCTCAAGCTTGGCATGCACGCTTGCTGAGTCAAGCTTGTCTGAAAGCTCATATGCAATATGATTTGTAAGTACCGAAATGCCCCTTAGCTCGTGCGCAAATACATCTCTTGCAATACCGCCGTAGTTAAACCAGTCGCAATATCTTTGAGGGAAGGACTTGTCATCAAGTCGGCTGTCCGCGCGAACAACGAGCGTATGCTCACCGCACTCAAGGTCAGTAACGATAAATTCAAACGGAGTAAACGCACCGTAATGCTCGCCGATTTTCTTTCCGTCAAGCCATACAGTCGCAAGAGTCATAATACTCTCAAACTCAAGCATAAGCGTTGAGCCGTTTGAGAAAAATTTCTTTTCATACCAAGCACAGCCCTCATAATTGAGCAAGCCAAGCTCATTGTTCCAAAGAGAGGGAACAGTTACCGCCTGCGCATTTGCAAGCCCGTTTTGCCAGCCGTTTTCCTCACCCTTGTCTTCGGGGTCAGTGGCAAAGCGCCAAGCACCGCTAAGCGTAATTACATTTCTTTTTAAATGCTCGTCAAATAATCTTTTCATAGTACACCTTAGATTTCAAATATTTATATTCTTACTTTATCATACAATAACACGCATTTCAAGTATGTGTGATTAAATTGATGAATTTATTCATCACTCTTATGCCTCGGAGTAGCAGTCCTGCTCACCATTGCCGAATATACAGATGAATTGAATTTCTAAAAGCACAAACCCCCTCGCCTTTGAGTTGAGAGGGCTTGAATGCCTGTAGCCTGAATTAAACCTCAGGAATTACAACCTCAATTTCCTTGCCAAGCTCAGCAGACTTAATAATGCCGTCAATAATAGCTTGATTTATAATGATTTGCTCACTTGGAACAGGTGCACTTCCACCCGTGATTATAGCATCAAGGAAGGAACGAATTTTCTCGTGGAAAATGTCGGGAGAGGGAATAATAGGAATTTCCGTGCAAACCTGAGAGCCTGCCATTTCACTGTATACCTTCATGGGTCCGCCAACTGAACCGTTCCAGCACTCGGTTGATGGAATACGAAGCGAGCCCTTCTTACCCATAATGATTGTGTCACCGGGTGTGTCAAGGTTCATAGCCCACGCAATACGGAAGTCAAGAATAATTCCACCCTCAAGACGGATAAAGCCCGCCGCAAAGTCCTCAACACCGAAAAGCTCCGCATATTCGGGGTGCCAAGGATATGTCTTTGGGTCCTTGCCAAAGAAATCAGATTTGTATCCGCTTACAGTAAGTGGCTTTGGATAACCGATAGCATTGAGTACCATATCAAGAGAGTAACAGCCAATGTCACCCATCGCGCCGATTCCTGCGGTCTTGTCCTCAATAAATGTTGTTCCAAACGGTGTAGGAATACCCCTTCTGCGTCCACCTCCTGTTTGAATGTAATAAATGTCACCAAGCACACCGGACTCTACAATTTCCTTAATCTTCTTCATGTTAGGGTCCATTCTTGGCTGGAAGCCGATAGAAAGAATTTTTCCGCTTTCCTTTTCGGCACGGCGCATTTCAACCGCTTCCTCAAGCGTTACTGACATAGGCTTCTCGCAAAGAACATTTACACCCTTCTTAAGAGCGTAAATTGTGCATTCTGCGTGAGTCCTGTTGTATGTACAAATAGAAACCGCATCAAGGTCCGTCTCAGCATCAAGAAGGTCCTTGTGAGAAAGGTAGCATCTTGCACCCTTAATATCCCATTTCTCAGCAAACTTTTCAGCCTTGCCGGGAACAAGGTCAGCAAGAGCAACAATTTCAACATCGCTCATCTCCTTGTACCTGTTTGCGTGCGCATCAGCAATCCAACCCGTACCGATAATCGCAACCTTAAGCTTCCTTGATGATTCAATCTTTTCCTTTTGAGGAGCATTCTTGTATTCATTCATAATGCTCATACTATCTTTTTTAGCCATAAAAAATCCTCCATTTATTTCTATAACCATAACCATTTTACCACCACCAAAACATAAATGTCAATACAATTTAGAAAAGTATTTCTAAAAATATCATCACTTACCTCTTGCGCAAAGCGCAACCTCATTGATGCGGAGCATCACATCATTGCGAAGCACATCGTTTGCAACATGTTGCAACCTCGTTCATTTGTGTCCGCCTTTTGGCGGAAAGATGTTGCCCTCACGGGCAAAAGATGTTGTGCCCTGCGGACATAAATAAAAAAATCCAACCCTTGCGAGTTGGATTTTTTGGCTGAGCATTTTGTTTGTAGTTTGAGCCATATAAAGTGCTAGTTTAGTATATATACATTTAATTCGTGTCGAATTTTATAATGCCACTTGCACAAAAACTGTTTTCGAAAAGGAAGTGATCGATGTTGGAAATTTCTATTTGCTTTTTTCTGTGTTCTTCAATATTTCTGCGAGATATAAAAGAAAGTAGCTTGTTATTTTGATTTCCAGTCATAGCAAATATTACAAAATCTAAATTAGAGATAGTTTCGAATAAGTCTAAAAATTCTTTGGCAAATGTTAAATCAATTGATTTTTGAATAAATTTATCAAGATATATGCTTCCTAATGGGCTTGAATCCTCTATAACAAAACCAACAATAAATGAATTAAAAGAAAGTCCTAACTCATTTTGTATATCATCTTTATAATTTTCAATGTTTTGTGCATGATTTAAAAATTGTTTTGTAAAATTTTCTACATAACATTTTCCATTTTTGACTACATTTTCGCTCAAAATGGCAAAATCACTACCGTCAATGAACTTCTTTTCAAAAGAACGATTAGTTTCAGCAGAAGTGATTTTCTGCAAGCTACCCTTTTTTGTTGTTTTACTATTATCAAACTGAAAATGCTCTAATAGCAAAATAGAGTCGCCTTGAATTGAATACGCATCAGGACGCTTTATTGTAGGCTTGAGATTTGGAAAATAAAAATTAACATTTTCTAAAAAGGCAAGGTCGTATTCATTACAAAGAATACCTCTTGAGTCGTTGCTTAAGCATTTTATTACATTGTTGAAATCTCTTTCTAAATCCATAATTTTACCTTTGCTTTTTGCTAATAAGAAATATTACTTTTTAAAAATAAATAAATATTCGTGTGCAAGCAACAAAAAGTTATGTTTCATACTATTTGTTTTCCAAAAACCTGTTGCTTGACAGTTGTGCTGTTCCTTGATTATAATTTCTTTTGCTTTGAAGCCTGCAAGCTCAAATAGTCGCATTGTTTCAAAAGCGAGAGGTTGAACCATACCGTTTTTACGAGTATCACCCATTAAAATTGCACAAAACTTGCCCTTTTTCAAAACACGATAGCATTCCTGTGCTACCTTGTCAATTTCAGTTAAAAAATCTTTGATTTTCAGGTGCGACAAATCGCCCTTTATATCTTCACTATATTTGATTATATCGGCATAGGGTGGATGTGTGCAGATAAGATCAATGCTTTCGTTCTCTAAGTCAAGGTATCTTGCATCGCCTTGCATTATTTTAATTTGTGAGCTTGACTCACATTCAAAATCACATTTTTTCAAAGATAATTCAACGGCGTTTGGGTTTATATCAATTCCGATGGCGTTTCTGCCTGTCAGCTTTGCTTCAACCATAGTTGTACCACCACCAACAAATTGATCAAGAACAGTATCGCCCTCGCTTGAATATCTTAAAATTACATTTCTTGGAATGTATGGCGACCAATTACCACGATATTTAGCGTCGTGAGTTGCCCATTTTCCCCTATTTGGAAAGCTCCAAACGGTATTTGTTTCAAGCTCAAAATTTTCTGGTTGTAAAGATATTTTTTTTGCCATATCAGTTAAATAATTCGTTTGCTATGCCATTTTCTAAATCGGCAATAGAGTAAATGTTTTCTAAAACATCAAATGTTTCTTCTAAATTGTGCTTGGCGGACTTCCATCCGTTTCCGTCAGTAAACCATACAAACACAAAACCGCCTATTTCTTTTGATTCAATAGCTATGTTCTTATAGCTTCGTGCAGTTTCATTTAATTTCGAACCGCCACTTGAATAAAAGTTAGCTTCAATTCCGTAAATTTTATTGTCAGTTTTTACAACAAAGTCAAATCGTTTTTCTGTTTTGCCTGTGTTAGAAATTGCAGACAAGTCAATTCCCCAACGATGTTCTATATCTGAAAGATTCATTTCTTTGAAATAGGTTTCGTTTTTTACAAATCCAGCCTTTTGAATATAGCCTTCAACTAAATTTTCCATTAAATGACCACCACGGTTTTTTCTGCCGTTAGAATCCAAGCCTGTTTCAACGCCTGTCACGTAATCAACCAAGTTGCTTATGATACGATTTTGCAACAGGTCAAAAAGTCCTGTTTCTTTCATAAAGTAACAATAATCGTTAAAAAACTTGTGGCTATTAGGCGTACAATCTTTGTAATTAAATTCAAATATACGAGCAAGGTTTTGGTCTTGGCAATATATTTCGCTTTCTCTCTTAGCAAGCAAAATAGGAATAACCTTTAATACTTCGGGATATTTCTTTATTAAGTTTATAAAATCAACTTCAATATTTTTAGAACCTACAAGCGAATTTAATATATTCAACTCAACCTTTATGCTGTCAACATTTCTATGTGCTTTGTCAAAATCAATATAATACTTATAGTCAGCTATGCTTTCTCTAAAATTAGAGAGCCATTCGTTAAAATTCCTTTTCATAATTTACTCCTTAATAGTTTTTAATTAAAAGCTCTTTTATTTTTCCTCTTGATGAACCCTTGCTGTTTATCATTCGAGAGGCTTCAACACGCAAAATATTAAAGTCAGCATACAAATCATCAAAGAAACTATCATTTTCGTTTATGTTTTTAGGATCGGAGTTGCTAAGCATTACTTTAACACCTTTGCTTGAAAGTGCCTTGAAGCAATCAGCAAGTTCTATTTGATTTTTATCAGAAAAATCATCCTCTGTATATGAGGTAAAGCCTGATGTAACGTTCAAAGGTCTATATGGTGGATCGAAATACACAAGAGTAGAGCTGTCAGCAAAGCTCATAACCTCTTGATAATCGCAAGATTTAATTATAACGTTTTGCAGCATGGCAGAAATTTTAGTTAAATTATCGCTGTCGCAAATGAAAACAGACTTGTGCTTGCCAAAAGGAACATTATATTTGCCTTTTTTGTTTACTCTAAATAAGCCATTAAAACAAGATTTATTTAAGAAAATAAACAGAGAAGCCTTTTGAACACTTGTTTTGTCGTTCAACTCAACAGTATTAAATTCTTCACGTTTTTCATAATAAAACTTTTCTTGCAAATCTATACTAAGTCCGTTATATTCGTTTTGCATATTATTGAGAGCGCTTAAAAGCTCATTGCAGGTATCTCTAATAGCGATATAAACGTTCATAAGCTCTTTGTTATTATCGCTAATGTAAATTTTCTCAAAGCTATACTCTTCAAGCAAAGAAAACAAAAATGCACCGCCACCTACAAAAGGTTCTGCGTATTTTGTAATGGTTGTGCCAACACCACTGGGCAAATTGCTTTTAAGTACGTCTAAAAGCTGTGTTTTGCCACCTGCCCATTTTACAAACGGATGAGCTTTTTCAATAGTTGGCTTTGCACCGTTGTTTTTGCGAGCATCGGTAGGCTTTTCGGCATTTATAGGAATTATCCACATATTGCCAAGCATAGCAGCGTTGGGAATTCGATTTTCAGCACATAAAACAGAAACTCTGCGTTGTGAAATGTTCCACCTTTCCGCAGCATCTCGGCAAGACATATATTGAAGCATAAAACTATCTCCTTATATTTGATAATTCTATTATATTCTATTTCTAGAATAAAATCAAGATCCAAATTAAAAATAGTAAAAGAATATGGGTGAGGTTAACCTCACCCAATTATTTTCACTTATAAGCAAACGAAACATTAAAGCCGTACGGACAAAAACAACAAGTAGTTAATTGATATTTTTGCTTTAATTGTGCAGTTAGTTAAGTGTATTATGAAATGCTACTAGTTACATATGCGTAAATATAAATTTCTTTAAAAAGGTTACTCCATAAATTTGCGTTTTTAGCGATGACATCTGGGTTAGCCATTTTTTCATCAAGAATTATTCCTGTTAGTTTAGAACCTAATTTATCCCAAACTTCAAATGGATTAACCTTCCATTCATAGGTGTGGTCTTTTTGAGTTCTCACTAAAGACCTAAAGGCTCCAACAAGAGGGTACATAAGCCCCTTAGGAATGTAGTAGATAAGATCCTTTTCTTCAAAAAAAGATTTACCTATAACTTTTCCACCATCAAATTTAGAGTACTTTCTCGTTCCATAGCGCTTATTAGCATCTGCAGTCTTATTTGCAAAATTAACTTCTATCGTTTCCCACAAACTGAATATTTGAGGAATGATGGGAGTCATATTTTTTATCATTTTTTCTCTTTCATCTTTTCCTAAATTAAGAAACTTTCTTAAGCTTGCTTCTTTTCCCGAATAGCATTGTATCGGTTGTTGTTCGGATAAAACTCCACCATCAGTAATTGGATATACTTCTTGGCTAAACATTAAGAGAATAGCTATTATTTCTCTAATATCAATAACATCAACGTCATCATTATAATACTCATTCATTTTATACTGAATTCTATTTTCAAAAGGAAGCCCCTTAAAAGCCTCTTTAAGAACATTAAAGCTATTTTTCAGTTCTTCTATCGATTTTAAATCCACTTGAACGGAAGTGTTTCTTGCTTCTGCAAGTTCAACTGTAGAAGTTAAACCTGTGAAAAACTCTACAAATACATACCTATCATCACTTAACGAGTTTTTTTCTTGCAAGTCAAAAATGGCTTTTAGTGTATGACCGCCGTCTATATCACCGTGAAGTTCTGGATTGGATAAACTGAATGTAGCTGTGTTACTTTTGTTGTCATAAGAAATGTCTTCTACAGAAAGCACCAATCCACGATTTAGTTCGTGAAAATTAGCACAAGTTTTTAAACTATCACTAATTTTTTTGGCAACATTAGTTGTCATTTTTTGTTCTCTTGGATTTGTTCCCATCCATTCTGATAATTGTGGATCAATACTGCTACATTGAACATAACAAACATACTTTACCACATCAGAATGAGCATAATTGGGGCTAGACATTTTCTTAAATTCTTTTACATTAACTGTAAACTTTTGATTTTCCATGCGAAAATCCTCCTTATAAATAAAAAAATTCTGCACCTAATTAAATGCAGAACTATACCTATACTCCGTACGCTAATATAAAATATAAATCCACATCTAACTGATACTGGTTACTTACAAGAGCAAAATCGCCTTGAAGCAATTATATTGTATCATAATATTTCAACAAAGTCAACTATATTTTTGAAATAATTATCCAAAAATTAAAGAATTTGGTGAGGTTATGAATAGGTTTAATATAGTTGTTAAAAATCAAGTCAATGTTTGTGTGAAACGTGTAAACAGGGCGTGTGCTTGTATTATACAAGTGCCTCGCTTCGCTCGGCAGACAAGCACACGCCCTGTAAAACGAAGCGAACCGAAAAAACTAAATACTCAACCAAAAAGCTCCCACGAGACAAGAAAATAATTTTACTATCTATATCGTAAGTTTATTCTATTTTTAATCAAAAGTCAATGCTACGATGTTCAAAAGTTACGACAATTAGAAGGCTTTAGCCATAGGTGAGGTCTTTTGAGTCTTATCATTGAAATGAGCATTTAACCTTAATCAACGTCTTGACATTGTATATTATCATCAAGCTGAAGAAATACACGCAAAAGCGTGATGATATACACCTTTGGTGATGAGATGCACGACAAGTCGTGATGATATGCCAAGCTGCGGCTTGGATAAACAAAAAAGGAACTTTTGTCTACCAAAAGTTCCTTTTTTGTTGGCTGGGATGGATGGGTTCGAACCATCGAAATGCCAGAGTCAAAGTCTGGTGCCTTACCGCTTGGCTACATCCCAATATCTTATGTGCGTTAGTATTCTATCACAAAAATTACCACTTGTCAATATTTTTTTGAAAATAATAAAAAAATTTATAAAATCCCCCCAAGCACATTCCATTCCTTACCCTATATCATTGACAAATAATTCAAAAAATAGTATAATTAAGGTAATAAAAAGCGAAGGGGGTAATGCTATGCAAATGTGGAGTCCTTGGCACGGATGCCGAAAAATATCCGAGGGATGCGACAACTGCTATATGTATTACCTTGACAAAATTCGCGACCGCGACGGAAGCGTGATTTATAAAACAAAAAGCTTCTATCTCCCAATAGAGCGAAATCGCCGTGGCGAATATGTCGTTCCCGCAGGCTCAACCCTTAGCGTGTGTATGTCCTCTGATTTCTTTTTAGAGGAAGCCGATGAGTGGCGAAAAGAGGCGTGGCAAATGATAAGAGAGCGTAGCGATGTAAGGTTCTTTATCATTACCAAGCGTGTCCACCGAATAAAGGACACACTCCCCGATGACTGGGGCGACGGATACGAAAATGTTGAAATAAATATCACCTGCGAAAACCAAAAAAGAGCAGATGAGCGCCTTCCAATTTTCCTGACCATTCCAATGAAGCATAAGGGCGTCGCTGTATCCCCCTTCATCGGCGAGGTCCATCTTGATAAATACCTGAAAAGCGGACAAATTGAGGTCGTCTCCTGCGGTGGCGAAAACTATGAGGGCGCACGCCCCTGTGACTATGAATGGGTGAAAATCCTGCGCTCCGAATGTGAGAAAAATAATGTCGCCTTTTGCTTCTTTGAAACAGGAACAAGCTTCATAAAGGACAAAAAGCGCTACTATATCCCCTCAAAGCCAATCCAAAGCCAAATGGCACATAAATCGGGTATGAATTACGAGCCCGGAGTAAGAGAGGTCAAGCTCTTTGATAAAATGGGCAACCCCGTTCCGCACCTGAAGCCCAAATTCCGCAAAAACTGCGATACCTGTGGCAATAAAATGCTATGCTCAGGCTGTTCAAACTGCGGAAAATGCAACCCATAGCTGACAACTGCAACCCAAGGTTAGTAGACAAGAGCCTCTCTAAATGCTACAATAAACACATAAGATAACCTGCCACCGAAAGGAAATAAAATGAAAAAAATACTGTCACTAATTCTTGTAATTATCATGTGTCTTAGCCTAATATCCTGTGATGAAAAAGGCTCCCAATCAAGCAGTGAGGAGCAAAGCATGGACACATCACAAGCCCAAAGCGAAGAGTCAAGCAAAGACCCTGAGAGCGAATCGTCAACCGCACCCTCAACCGAGGATGAGGATAAGGCGTATCTCTCTATCCCACGCTTTAGACCAACAGGCTATAAAAGAAATCACTTCGCAATAAAGGACTCCGAGTATGTCATAACCCTTGAATTGCCACAGGAATGGTCACTTTCAAAGGATAGCGATACGCTTTATAAAATCAAAAGAGCAGGAAACGAAATCGGCTTTATCACAATTTCCGAGCCGACAGACAGTGCGGAGTGGAGCGAGGTAACAAGCCGTGAAAAGCAAATAGACCAAATGACCGCTACCGAAAGCGTAGAGAAGCGCGGAACGAAAAATACCCTTGAATTTAGATACAGGTGGCGCTATTCTTATGCCGAAAACGGCAAAAATCACGAGCTTAACCTATATGTCACCTGCGCCGAAACCCCAACCCTCATAGGCTATAATCTCATGTCACTTGTCACAATCAAGCCAAGAAGGACCGACCCGAATTTTGGAGCTCTCCCCGCTGAGCTTGACGGAAAAAGCATGCTTGTCGTTGGTAATAGCTTTGTAGGCACATCTGACATCGGCGATATACTTCAAAACCTCTTTACGGTAAACGGTAAATCAAGCACCGTTCATTCTATATCAATAGGTATGGGAAATATCGGAAAATACGCAGTTGATGAGCAAATTCTCAGCGCCTTGAGAAGCGGAGCATACGATGTCCTCTTTATCAGCGGATTTTACACAAACGACGATACATATTCCCTTGAGGTCATCAAAAATGTGTGCGATGAAAACGGAATTTCAGTAATTGTCCTTCCCGCCCATAACGAAAACCAAGCAAGCGCGGAAAGGTCCGCAAGCGCGCTAAATATCCCAATAATAAACTGGAAATCGGAGCTTGATGAGCTTCTTAGTAGCGGAGTTGATAAGCTTGCCCTGTGCATAAACGACTCGTATTCTCATAGCACCCCCCTCGCAGGCTATGTCGGAGCGCATATGATTTACCGCGCAATCTACGGCGAAGCACCGAGCAATATAGGCTCGTATTTGTCAAGCCTTGAAATATCAAAGCTCGGCGATTACGCAAGGACAGGAAGCTTCTATTCCGCAAAGCCGAGCCTCATAAACACCCTTGGATAAAACAAAAAATCTCGACCTGTGTCGAGATTTTTTTATTTTTCAAGCTCCCTCATCTTTAAAATCAAGGACGGTAAGCACTCCTCAAATTTCGTTCCGTACCAGTGATCTTGAACATCGGGAACAGTGGAATGTATGCACTCAACCGTGAAGTCAACCGCAAGGGCGAGTGCCTCTTTTTCATCAATCCCGTGAGTGAGCGCCCCTGCAAATGTGCTTGCGAATGTGTCACCCGTTCCGTGAAAGCTCATAGGTATATTTTTTTGAAAATGGGAGTAGAATGTGTCCGTATTGCTATCGTAAAGCATAGCCCCCTGTGTCGTTTTTTCAAACGAAACGCCCGTAAGCACCGCCTTTTTTGCGCCAAGCGCGCAAAGAGAGCGAAGTACATTTTTTACATGCTCCTCATCATATTCCTCACGGTATTCAATACCGAGCATAAACGATGCCTCTGTCATATTAGGCACAATAATATCCGCCATAGCGCAAAGCTTAGCCATGTGCGCGGGAAACTCCGCATCAAAGCCGGTATAAAGCCTGCCCTTGTCACCCATAGCAGGGTCAACAAAGAGAAGTGTGTCATCACCTTTGAAATCTCTCGCAAAGTCCATAACATAATCAATTTGCGAGTGTGAGCCGAGATAGCCCGTGTATATCGTGTCAAATTTTAAATTGTATTTCTTCCAATGCTCCTTGATTTTTGGAATGTCCTCACTCAAATCCCTGAAGGTGAAGTCCTTAAATCCCCCTGTATGTGTTGATAAAATAGAGGTAGGGATAATAGCGCACTCAACGCCCATTGCCGAAATTATCGGTAGCGCAACAGTAATTGAGCATTTTCCAAAGCATGAAGCATCCTGTATAGTAACGAGCTTTTTCATCAAATCCCCCTATGTAGCCCCAAAGGGCAAAGATAATAATCTTAGCGATATCTAATTATATATCCAAGCACCCGATTATGTCAACCTTTCGACAGAAAAAAACGAAAAAATTTGATTTTTATATTTACATTCTATGTAAAGTGTGCTACAATATGTAGCGGATAAGGAAAATTTATCTAAAACCCAAGGAGTATTAAAAAATCAAAGGAGATATATCATGGAAAACAAAGTAATCGTTGAAACAAGCGCGCGCCATGTTCATCTTACAAGAGAGCATGTTGAAATCCTTTTCGGCGCAGGCCACAACCTCACATTCAAGAAGGATCTTAGCCAGCCCGGTCAGTTCGCTTGCGAGGAAAGAGTAACAGTTGTAGGACCAAAGAATAAGATTGAAAGAGTAATCGTTCTCGGTCCTGAAAGAAAGGCATCACAGGTTGAGGTTTCCCTTACCGACGCTCGTAACCTTGGTATTACCGCCCCCGTTCGCGAAAGCGGAGATGTAGCGCTCTCAGGCGCTTGCAAGCTCGTTGGCCCCTGCGGAGAGGTTGAGCTTAGCGAGGGAGTTATCGTTGCAAAAAGACACATTCACTTCACTCCCGAAGAGGCTGCTGCCGCAAATGTTTCGGATAAAGAAATTGTTCAAGTTAAAATTGCTTCTGAAAGAACAACAATTTTTGACGATGTAGTTGTAAGAGTTCATCCTAACTTCAGCGCAGCTATGCACATTGATACCGATGAGTCAAATGCTGCATGCGCATTCGGACAAATCTACGGAGAAATCATTAAGAAATAATCTTAATACATAAAAATTAAAACCTCGGCTTGCCGAGGTTTTTTAAATGCGCTCTTGACATCTCTGCGATATTATGCTAAAATATAATCGGTTAATTTTTGATTAAAATCCATTATTTTTGCGGAGAACACTATGATAAATTATCTTGAAAAATCCTTCAAGCAAAACGAAAAAGGCTTGAAATATATTCTCACAGCTCCCACAGACTACAAAAAGGGTGAGTCGCTTCCGCTTATCGTGTTTCTTCACGGCGCAGGTGAGCGCGGTGATGATCTTGAGCTTGTTAAGACTCACGGAATTCCAAAATACTTTTCAAAAAATCAGGACCACCTTGGCATAAGGGCGATAACTCTTTCCCCCCAATGCCCAAGCGAGCGTACATGGTATGACTATAAATGGGAGGTTATCTCCTTAATTGATGAGGTAGCGAGGGAATACAATGTAAGCGACGACAGTATTGCCCTTACGGGAATTAGCATGGGTGGCTTCGGTACATGGGAAATCGCGCTTCAGGTTCCCGAAAAATTCAGCGCAATCGCGCCGATTTGCGGTGGCGGAATGGAATGGCGTGCATGGTATCTTAGAAATCTTCCGATTCGCACCTTCCACGGTGCGCTTGACGATGTCGTTCCGTTTGCTCATACTGAAATGATGGTAAACGCAATTCGCGCTCAGGGCGGAAATGTAGAATTTACCGTTTATGATGACCTCGGTCACTGCTGTTGGGATAGAGCGTATGAGCAAACTGACATTATAAGCTGGCTTGCGAGTGCAAGAAAAAAATAAGAGAGCCAAGGAGAGAAAACAATGGAAACAATTGAAAAGGCAAAAAGAACAATAAAGCGCGTTATGCATGTTCTGAATCCTCTTGCAGGCAAGGGAAAGGCAAACGAAATCAGGGAAAAGCTTGGTGAAAATAATAGCGTATATATGTCCGAGTCAAGCGACGATGCGTCTGAATTTATCATAAAAGCATGTCAGGAAACCCCCGATACATGCTTCACCGTCTACGGCGGTGACGGAACCGTCTTTAGGGCGGTAAATGCTCTTATGAATAGCGGATGTGCAGACAGGGCATCGCTCAAAATTGTCCCCGTAGGAAGCGGAAATGACTTCGTTCGCTCCTTTGACGGCAGGAAGGGCGAATTTGGCGTCGATGTTATGGAATTTAACGGAAAATATGCTGTAAATGTAGTGAATATCGGCTTTGACTGTGAGGTTGTCCGCAGGGCGCAAACCCTTAAAAAGAAGCCCATGGTTTCGGGCAAAATGGCATACATTCTCGGCGTTGTTGGCGAAATCACAACCAAAAAGCCTATTGATGCGACAATTACCCTTACATACCCCGACGGAACTCAGGAAATAATTGAGGAAAAAATTCTTCTTTGCGCCGTTGCAAACGGAAAATGGTACGGCGGTGGCTTCCAGCTCGCTCCCGATGCCGATACAGGCGACGGACTTTTAAATGTTGAAATCGTTCGTGATATCAGTCGTACAAAGTTTATCGGGCTCGTAGGCGACTATAAAAAGGGTACGCATGTTGATATGGAAACAGGCGATGTGAAGCCTAAATTTAAGGACCTCGTTTATTACAGAAAATGCGTCGCAGTCAAAATTGAGGGCTGTAAGAGCGTTTGCGCCGACGGTGAGCTTTTTGAAATGGACACAATAGACCTTCGCGTAATCCCTCAAGCCATAAATTATGTAATTGATTAATTATTCTCAAAAAAGCTATCCGCTATCAAGACGGATAGCTTTTTTGCATTTTCGGTAAAATTGCGCTCATCAGACTATTAAACCAACCGCTTGCAGTTGTATGAAATTGCATAAAGCGCGTATGTAATCCGACTCCATCGGTACGGAATTATTCTGACAGAGTAAACGCAACCCTCAGCTGAAAATATACACGCCCTTCTAAAAAGGCGTGATTTTTTATGATTTTTGTGCAAAATATACAAAAATCGGGGGGGGGGGATTTGTTAATTGTGCATATTGACAAATAAATGTGATATATGGTATAATTTACTTGTAAATATATGATGTGAATTTTCGCAGATATATGATGCAAAATTTATATGCCCGCAGGGGCTCCCTGCAAGGAGAAGATTATGAAAAAGAAATTATTTTTAGTCCTCGCTCTTGCGCTTATCGCATGCTCGCTTTTTGCGCTTAGCGTCAGTGCAACGACAGTAACGACCGTTGACGGTGAGGTTTTAGAGGTTACAACCTACCCCGATGCGCCCGCAAAATCAACATTTGTCAACTCAACTAATGACTATGTTGTGTTTGATGACGGATTTGTTTGCCCAAGCTCTTATATTTTTAAGGATAATACGGAAATCCCAAGCACAGGCACACACCGTGTCAACTTGGCAAACGCACTCGACTTTTCCTTCCTTCAAGAAAAAGGAAAGAGCTACACCGTTAACAACATTGTAGAGCTTGATGTTCCGCAGGGAATTACTACCGTTTGCGACTTTGTTGCATACGCACTTAATACCTTGGAAAAAATCACATTCCCGAGCACTGTTACAAGTTTCGGCAATGTTGCATTCCAAAATGCAACGGGGCTCAAAGAATGCGTTTTTGAACACGGAAAAACCGACCCTATTACAATAGGTGCAAACTACATGTTCTACGGATGCACAAACTTAAGGGCGTTCAGCTTTCCTGATAGCGTTACAACTTTGTCAGGTGAGGGATATATTTTCTGGAAGTGTTCAAACCTTACCGCTGTTCATCTTCCCGAAAATCTTCAAAGCGTTGTAGCTACAAGAAACTATGCTGTGTTTGACTATTGTGGAAAGATGTATTTCACAAGCGAGCCATTTTCAACAAGTAACACAGCACCTGCAAAACCAGCTGTTTACTACTTCCCTGAAAATCTTTCGACATTCCCAACTAACACATGCGCATTTAGAGATTGCGATGCGTTAAATGATGTGCTGGTATTCGGCACAGGCATAACCTCTATTACCGAAAAATACTTCATGCAAAACAAGTCCACCTCCACAATAGTATTCCTTGGAGATATGGTTGAAATAAACACATCCCAATGGATAAAGGACAATAGTTATAATAAGACCCTCATCTTTGCAAATCCAAACGACAAGTCAGGCTCTGATTTTACAACCTATAACATTTCAAGCACAAAATCGGTTACATTCTGCGCAAGTGAAAGCGACACAGCAAAGCACCTTGCAAGCCCCAAGCATTCAAGCATTGAGGAGGCAACCTGCTACTCAAACGAAAAGGGCGTAACCCGTTGCTTCTGCAATAAGGTGCTTAGCGAGGGTGAGGTGCCCGGCACAATGCTCACCGAGCATAATTACATTGATGACTTCAATTGCACAACGCCTAACTATTGTGAAAACTTTGGCGAGGGCAAGTGCGATAAATTCCTTGACGCAGAGGCACTTGAACACATTGAAAAGCACGCAGTTGCTTATGCAGACGGCTTTGCAAAGAACGGACTTCACACCGTTTGGTGCGACAACGAGGGCTGTAAAGCACTTGATAATGAAATTACACTCGGCGCTATGATTTCCACAAGCGGTGGCTATTCCGTGAACGGAAATGGCGGTCTTGCAGGCGGTTGGACAGTTGATACTGACCTCGTTACACTCTTTAACGACTATAACGAAAAGGATGTTCAGTTCGGTATTTTCATGGTAAATCCGTCACATCTCGCATCTGAGAGGTTTATGACAGG
>JAFTUD010000018.1 GCA_017466455.1 Clostridia bacterium | reverse complement strand
TCAAGAATATCTACTACTTGTTGAAGATTGGTTGATTTTTTACAATACTACGAGATTGAAAAACAGGAAAAGGTGATTTCCTCTTCCTGTTCTTCGTTATGCCGTTTTTTGTTTTTTGTGAACAAAACAGGGTTCACTTCATACAGTAGCGTTTTTATTTTATTCTCCGAGAGCAACATCAACTCCAAAGACATTTGCCAAGGAACTTAGCTTATTTGCAAGCTCCTCATTGCTTCCGTCGGGTGATGCGTTTTGTGCGTAATAGCTTTCAATAGCATCCTTTGCTGATGCTTTATCGCTATCGGTCAATTTATCGGAAATCTTATATGGGTCCTCAACCACATTTCCTTGTTCATCCTTAGATGCGGAAATTATAGCATCGGTAACGATATTAGAGTCCATAAGAGTTCCAACAATGTCAGATGCAGACATTTCAGTCAATGCGTCATCATCGTCAGGTGTTGTAAAGAGATTTGAGCCTGCACTATGCTCATCGGTTGCGGAGTGTACGGTTGAAATTACAGTATCAATCGCCTCAACCTCTTTTTGAATTTGCTCGGCGGACATTTCATCCTTATTTATCGCGATTTGAGTAATAAGCGATCCAACCGTGCTTGAAAGTGCCTCTGACTTATGATCGTTCATTCCAGTGTCCTCAAGGACATTTGGTGTAAGCGTTTCAAGGATAAGTGTGGCAGTATCCTCATCAACATTACTCAAAAGATGTTCTATTGCAACTGTTCTGTCCTCTTTATCTGTTGCAGACATTATAATTGCGATTTGCTGACGGGCAACCAAGATTGTCTCCATGCTCGTATCAGTATTTATAATCAAATCTACAAAGTCGGGGGTAAGGAACTTGAACTCGTTAGCGCCCTTTGATTTTAACACCGCTTTTAGCAAGAAATCATATGAGTCGCCAAGAAGCAGGCTTGTTTCAAGCTTATCAAGAGCTTTTCCAAGCGAGCGAAGATCGGTTTGAATAAGAAGCTTTGTATTGTTTGATTCGGTCATATCAAAGGTTTCATAGAATGCCATAAAATCGCCGATAATGCTTGCTACCAACGCACCTTCGTTATAAACCATAAGCTCGGTAAATCTTTCCATATCTATTTGAACAGGATACGGTACATTTGTGCCGTTTACATCATTGTAAATTCTATAGATATAGTTTTTAAGAGCATTTAGCATATCCTGTGCAAGCGGACGAGTAAGATGGTTTTTGTGAAGCTCCACAAAAATTTCTCCCATAAATTCTTCCTTTGCAACTACATTGATAACATTTCCGCCACCAAAAATTTCAGCAAGCATATCGTTTGATATGCAAATGTTAACAATGTTTCCAAGGGTATGAATATCCTGCTTTATTGTATCCTCGGTGGTTGTTGACAGCATTGTCAAAATTTTATCAAGCGTAGGCTCATAATACTCTCCAACAATTACCTTAGGATAGCCAAGCACCTCTTCTCCGTCAAGCCAAGCCTGTGAAGCATAGGAGATTACACCCGAAACAACGCAAGGAACAACATTTGCTCTATCAAGAGTGTTTACCAAATTCGTAACGGCAGTCGTTTGATCCTCGCCATATTGGTCAATAGGCGCACTAAGAAGCGGTGTAATATCAACGAAAATTGACGCGATAACATCAACCTCGTCCTTTAGCTGAACTCTTTGATCCTCAACTCTTGCGCTTGATAGCGAGTTAAAGATCCATCTTCCGCCACAAATATGAATTGACTTAATCGCTACATTATCAATAATTGGTGCAATAAACTGTGCATGAAGGTCATTACAACTTTGCGCGAGATTGACAATAGTTGAGCCGGCTTGCTCTTGGGCACTGTCCTCTTCTTCCTCACTGTCAAGCTCATCATCAGCCATTTGAACAACCTCAACCTGCTCAATCGGCGTTTCCTGTGCTGTGCCGATTTTCAGCATTGTGTCGCCAGCAATATTAAGATATCCAACAAGCGGAATAATAAATATAGCAAATGAAACGGCCTTAACTACAAGTCCAACTGCTCCACCGAAAATACGGCTTCCGCCGTGATATTCCTCTCCTCCGTTTTTGCCAAAAATCGAACGGGTAAGAATTACCTTTGGAATTCTAATTATAGCACCTATCACAAGATACAAAATCATAAAGATAAACGGTGTAAGAATAACAACGGGCAGTGCCATTAGCATTCCAACTGCATTTGAGCTTTCGGATAAATCAAGAATAACATCCTTTATCATATTTGCAATTTCAGCCATATCAGGCATATTGACACTCAATGTATCAAGTCCCTCAATAAGAGAATCAACATTTACAAGAGATTTTGAAATAAGCTTTGCAAGCCAGACAGAAAGCAATGCAGTAACCACGGTAACACCTGCATCAATCAGTGACTTATAAAGACCTTTTCTTGCTCCGCACAATGCGCCATATAACGCAACAACCGCAAAAGCAATATATATCGCCATTCCAACTGATTCCATATTTTCTCCTTTCGGTAGGTATATAGATAGTAATACATAGTTATTTTAACATATATTAGAGCTTTTTTCAATACGAAAAATCAAATTTATAGGAAATATTGCGTTTTTTTGAAATTATCGCATAAATGCCCAAAAAGTACAAACAATAACAAGGTAATCAAATCAAAAAGGAGTTTTTTAATGAAAGCAACTGGAATTGTAAGAAGAATTGACGACCTTGGCAGAGTCGTAATACCTAAGGAAATACGAAGGACTATGCGAATATATGAGGGTGCGCCTCTTGAAATTTATACCGGCAAGGACGGTGAGGTTATTTTCAAAAAGTACTCACCTATTGGAGAGCTTGCAATATTTGCCTCCCAATATGTTGAAACACTGCAAAAAACCTCTCAAATGGCAGTTATTGTTACTGATAGAGATAGTGTTATTGCAAGTGCGGGAGTGCCGAAAAAGGAATTTCTTGACAGGCGAATCAGCGAGGAATTTGAGAGCTTGCTTGAAAAGCGCTCGCTCTATTCCCACAAGCAGGGATCTGGCGAAATAAGCGTTGTAAGCGGTGGAAGCACCTATATAAGACACGCTATGCCTATCG
This sequence comes from Clostridia bacterium, assembly GCA_017466455.1. Next base: position 90,954 of record JAFTUD010000018.1, on the reverse strand, counting down.
TTTCCGACGGTGATATTGTTGGATGCGTCGCCTCTGTTAGCGGTGGCAACGAAACGCTTGACAGAGAAACTGAAATAAAGCTAATTCAAACCGCATCATCGTTTCTTGGCAGACAATTTGAGACTTAAAATCACAAAACCGCTTATTTTCTTAAGGATTTATAGGCGGTTTTTTAATTATTCTTGGCAAATGCGCCGCTTTGTTAGACTTAATATCAATTTATTATTGACAAATATGCAAAAATATAGTAAAATATACAAAATGATTATTTGAAAGGCGGTATATTTTATGAAGCTTAAGCATGAAAATTATATAGAATACAAGGGAAAGCCACTCGTAAGAGAGGGTGAGGTATTATATTACGGATTTATAAATGACCCATTTATTTTAAGACTTGACATTGTTATGAGGGACAAGGACGGAAATCCCGCCATCGTTTTCGGCGGAATTTGCCCTACCAACGATGTAAACAAGCCTATAAAGCAGCTCCAAAAGCAAGGACTTTACGAAGCTCTTGACATTGGTGGCGAATGGCTGTCTCACGAAATCAAGAAGGCATTGAGCTAAGAAAACCGCCATATGGCGGTTTTTTTAATCTATCATATTATCAAGCATTTTTTCAAGGACATATTTGGTTGTCCTTATATCCCTTTGAGAAATTCCGTGCATAATTATTTCATCCTTGCTATCAAGGTGATTTTTTATTTTTTCGGACAACTCTCTTCCCTTTCTTGTTGTATATACCCTTACGGAACGCATATCATGCTGATTTGTTTCCCTTTGCAAATATCCCTCGCCTTCAAGCTTCCGCACGGCAACGCTGACTGTCGAGCCCTTCATTTGGCTTGAAATGACAAGATCCTGCTGTGTTGCACCGTCGTGTTGCGAAAGATATAGGAGTATGTGCCTCACGGTCTTATCCTTTAGCATTACAAATTCCTTATTTTTCATCATTTCATTTTCAAAAATTTTTGAAATTTCATTTATCATCATTAAAACGGTTCTATCTGAATTTTCCCTTATAGCTTCTAAATCCTGTTTTTTCATATTCCACCTCATTCGTTAGTTTACTAATCAATTATACGGTTTTTTTGTTTGAAAATCAATAGATATGTAAAATTTTACTTTTTTCTTGGAAGTTAATTATCTTTTCATATAATTTTGTTATTCATAAAACTCCTTTTGCTACACAAATTAATTGTGATGATTGAATTTAAAATCGTCATTACAAATACGAAAGGACAAAAATATGAAAAAATCGAATGCTTTAATTCGATTTTTGCTGATAATTTTAGTGGTATTTGCCCTTAGCCTGCCATCATTTGCTTTAGGATATACACAAACATGGGCAAGCAACGGTGCAACCGAGAGCATTGATACATTTGTAAGTCAGGTACAAAGCGACAAAGCCACCGATTTATCAAAAATCGAATTATATGCAGGAGGAATGCCATTTGGCGTAAAAATCATGTCTAAGGGACTTATGGTTGTAGGCTTTTCCGCAACTAACGGAAAAAGCGTTTCTCCTGCCTTTAAATCCGGTATAAGAATCGGAGATTTAATTACTAAAATCAATAATAGCGACATAACTACCATTGATGAATTTGTTTCTATCGTTTCCGCAAGCGCTGATAAAGAAATAACCTTAACCGTGCTACGGGGAAGCAACGAAATGGACTTCTCCTTCAAGCCTATGTATTCCCCCGATGACGGAAGCTATAAGACGGGAATTTTCGTAAAGGACTCAACCTCGGGAATAGGTACGGTAACATTTATAAATCCTGTTACGGGTGCATTTGGCGGTCTTGGACACGGGATTTGCGACTCTGCCTCAGGCAGGCTTGTTTCGCTTGCCCGCGGTGTTGTAATGGATGTTACCATAAACGGCGTATTAAAGGGCAAATGCGGAGATGCCGGCGAGTTAAAAGGCGTTTTTAATGCTAAAAAGATAGGCTCTCTTTCAAGAAATTCATCAAACGGTGTTTTTGGAATTATTTCATTAAATTCCGTTCGCTCTCCCGAAGCCAAGATGCATGTATGCCCTAAGGAGGAAATTTGCGAGGGTGAAGCATATATTTGGTGTACTCTTGATGAAAGCGGACCTCAAAAATATGCCGTTTCAATATCGGATATTGATCTTACCTCATCAAGCGTAAAAAATTTCAGAGTCAAGGTTACCGACCCTAAATTGCTTCTTAAAACCGGTGGTATCGTTCAAGGCATGAGTGGAAGCCCTATCATCCAAAATGGGCGAATTATTGGCGCTGTAACGCATGTTTTAATCAACGACCCCACCCAAGGATACGGAATTTTCATTGAGAATATGATATCCTCGATGCCAAGCATGCTACAACCGTAAAGAATTCATTTTTCAACAAATAAAAGCCTGTATTTTGAACCAAATCAAAATACAGGTTTTTAAAATTCTCTATGCCCAACAGGCATATTTAATGCCTTTGAACTCAATTATTTTTAAGCCTTCCGAGGGATTTTATCCGTTTCTTTTTGTGCCTTTCCCTTGACACGCCATACAATGACACATAAATAGCAAAGCGCAGCTATTTCCGCAATAAAACGATATATACTTACACTCAGAACATCGATTTGTGTGCGTAAAAACAATTCAAGCCCCACTAATACAACTACACTTGCACATGCAACAAAACGATGAATTTGATGAATCGCCTTGTCTTTTACAAGTGCAAATACGACGAAAACTAAACCGATTGAATTAGCGATGTTTGATATGTTTTCAATTGACAAATTCAACACCGATAAAATACGACTGATAGCATACGCATCTTGACTCATTATTTCCGGCATGAACACGAAAACCAAGCTGTTAGAAACTTGACCCATGACAATGGAAAGGATTTCCCCTAAAATAATTGTTATACAAGCAGCTGATACGAGCTTATTTTTACATATTCGTTGATATTCATATTCAAAATATGTAAGGAAAAGCAAAAACGCAAACTTAATGTAAGTATCAAGCGTAGAGATTATAGAAACGATCTGTACTATAGTTGTCTGCGATATTCCCGTTGAGTCCACAAAAATCACTCCTGCTGTATATACAACATATATAAAAACCGTAATTGCCAAGGAAATAATTGTAGATTTTGATATAGACCTTTCAGTATTGTAGCTACATTTTTCAAGGAATGAATAAAGCAAATAAATAACTGCAAGCTCCAAAAAAGATATAACAAAATAGATTACTATATATGTAAGATTTTTGACATTTAAATTAGAATTAGCATTTCCAAATAGCATGACTATGATAAAAGATGTCATAGCAAGAAGGAATAGGCTTAATGTGTAAAGCCCCATTTTGCCAATATTTTTAAAAACCCCTTTGTAATAATGACCACTATCCATAATGGAATAATTAAAATATATATCATTGCTTTTGAAGCTATAAACAACATATATTCCTATTACAAAAAGCAAAACATATAAAATACTGCCAAAGCCTTGATCGGCAAAATTATGAGGCATTTCAAGACTGATAATCAATCCAAAAAGGCAAGCAAAAGCAATCAAAATTGTTCCTATCAAATATTTCACACAGCTATTGTAAAACAAATTTTTCTCTGCCTTTGTTCGCTCATCTTCAACTTGTAATTTGCTTTTAATAAATCCAATAATCAACACTGTTAATGTTGCAATACAAATAACAAATTCTAAGCTTACAAGCCATAAATATTTATTACTCGGAGCATTTTTGATTATATTTATCAAATGCACGCTGCCAAGCACTAATGATAATAAAAATGATATAAAAATAGAATTGTGTGCTATTTTACCTTTTATGTTCTCTATTCGCTCATCATAAAACATATCAGTCCCTCCAAAACAAATCATTGAGTGTAACTCCAAGCTCCTTGCATATTCGAATACACAATTCTATTGTTGGATTATATGCCTCATTTTCAATCATATTTATTGTCTGCCTTGAAACTCCTATGTTCTTTGCAAGATCTGTTTGAGACAAATTATTTTGAATTCGCGCTTGCTTCATCTTTTCGTTCATTCGAGCCTCCTTGTCAATTATATTTGACAATCTTATTATGACACATCCGTTCAGACTTGTCAACTATATTTGACAAATTTCTTTCAAAATTTGTTTATAAATTTCTTTTCTCAATCAAAATAATTTAACAAATCTCATATTTTGCCATTTTTATTTTTGCATAAAATTATGGCTTTAAGGTCAATAATTTTAGTAAGAATAGGAGATAAAAATGCACTTTAACAAGGTAGAAATATGTGGGGTAAATACCTCAAGCTTAAAAACACTTTCAGATGATGAAAAAAGAACACTGCTAATTAAGACGCGCAACGGTGATGAAAAGGCGCGCGAGGCTTTGATTGATGGAAATTTGCGTCTTGTTTTATCAATAGTTCAACGATTTGCAACACGAAACGAAAATATGGACGACCTTTTTCAAGTAGGCTGTATAGGTCTTATAAAAGCGATAGACAATTTTAACATTGATTTAGATGTAAAATTTTCAACCTACGCTGTCCCTATGATAATAGGTGAAATCAGGAGATATTTAAGAGATAATAATGCTATAAGAGTAAGTCGCTCGGTAAGAGATTTAGCTTACAAGGCATTGCAGGTGAAGGAAGAGCTTACAAAAAGCCTTTCCCAAGAGCCCAGCATAGAGCTTATTGCAAGCACTCTTGGAGAAAAGAAGGAGCATGTTGTGTGTGCTATGGAAGCCATAGCCGAGCCTATATCATTATACGAGCCTGTTTTTAATGATTCGGGTGATTCGGTATATATTATGGATCAAATTAGCGATAATTCAACAAGCTCTGAGGCTTGGATAGAAAATTTCGCTCTACGAGAGGCGATAAAAACCTTAAATGAGCGAGAAAAAAGAATTATCAATCTTCGATTTTATGCTGGCAAAACTCAAAGCGAAATTGCAAGCGAAATAGGCATTTCACAAGCACAGGTGTCTCGCCTTGAAAAAAGCGCGCTTGATCATATCAGAAGACAAATGTATTAAGAAAAAATCCCCGAAAATCGGGGATTTTTATTATTGCAAAAGCTCACTCACAGTGACAAATTCATAGCCTCTTTCAAGCAATATCGGAATCAAAATTTCAAGAGCGCTCGGAGTGTTATATTCTCCGCTTACATAATCATGAAAGAGTATTATATCTCCATCCTTTATATTCTTAAGAACATTCTTTACCATATTACTTGTTGAGGTGTGCGCCCAGTCGTGGGTATCTATTGCCCATAGCACGATTTTACTTTTAAGATCTCTTGCTATCATTTCAAGTGATTCATCATATAGTCCGCACGGTGGTCTTATAAGAGCTGGATTGTAGTCATAAATCAAGCCGATTTCCTTTTGAGTATCAAAAATTTCCTTCTCTATTTCCCCTTTTGGCATTGATTTTAAGATTCTATGCGAATAGGTATGATTTCCTATTTCGTGACCCCGTTCCAATATATTTTTAAGCTGATTCGGATAGTTTTTTACATTTACGCCTATTACAAAAAATGTGGCTTTAACCGAATATTTATCAAGAATATCTAAAATTTTTGGAGTAATTTTAGGATGTGGGCCATCATCAAAGGTTAACGCTATTTTTTTACCCGCATGCACATTTGAATTATAAACGACGCTTTCAGCGCTTATTTTAGCGCTCATGCAAAGCATCATTGCGCCAACAAGAATCAAGGATAAAAGCTTCCTTTTCAATTTACTTACAAGGCTCCTCTATCGTACCGAAGCGAAATCCCTGACCTTTAAGCGTCTTTATCAAATCCCGAATAATTTCCGCGTTAGTTGATGAGGTTGGATGAAGGAGCATTACCTCTCCGTTATGAAGATTTTCAAATATCTTTTCCTTGGCTTTTTCAGATGACATTTGCCTATCGTTGTCCCAGTCGGCATACGCAAAGGACCACATCACTGTCTTATAGCCAAGCTCCTTAAGCCATTTGAGATTTTGCTCATTTAGCTTGCCCTCAGGCGGGCGGTAAAGCTTTACCATTTTTTCTCCATATTCTCTTTCGTAAAGCTCCTCAAGAGCATTAAGCTCTCTTGAAAAATCCTCCTTGCTTTTGATTTTGGTCATATCCTTATGCTTCATGGTATGATTTGCTACGGTGTGACCGCCATCAATCATTTTTCTTATAAGATCCTTGTTCTTTAAAAGAATATTATCAAGAACGAAAAATACACCCTTTACATCTTCCTCGTTTAAGATATCAACAATTTTTTCAACATTTCCATTTTCATATCCCGCGTCAAAGGTTAGATAAATAATCTTATCGTCACTATTCATATCTGTATGCTCTTTGTCAACCCAAAAAACATCGTATTTTTCAACCATATGCCATTCCTTTGCTAAGGTTGGTTGATTGTGATTTTTGTTTCTTACACAATACCAGCCGTTATTCTCAATAGCATTTGCTTGAATTGACAAAAAAGACGCGATACAAATTAAAGCTATGATTTTAAGAGCTTTTTTCATCTTTTGTCATTCACCTCGCTTTTGCATTAATTATTATTTGTGCAAAAAAGCGCATATAACCCTAAAAAATATTTCATTAAATGTATTTTTTATGATAAAAATGCAAATAATCAATTTGAAAATAAAATTCAAAGGAGAAAAATATGAATTCTAAACCACTTTCAAACATCTTAAAGGGTATGGTTGCCGGTGCTACTCTTGCTACAATCGCAATGGTAATCACAAGCAAGGCAAGCACACAAAAGGTAAAAAAATTTGCGCAAAATACTGCCGAAAATGTTTCTACAATGTTCAAAATGGACTAAAAAAATGGGCGTTAAGCCCATTTTTTTATTGTTCACTAAGAGAGCCGTTGCCCACTCCGACTGATACTGTTTTTCTCCAATTCTCATATTCTCCGTCGTATATTTTCATCGGCGCTCCACTCCAACCACCGAGAGCATAATCCTCTATGCGCTCTATTGATGCCGGAATGTTGAGTATTGTATACTCGTTTTTTGAAATATACCAGTCGAATTCATATAATGCACCCTCGCCAAGAGCCTTGACAGGATATCCGTTATACTCGTTTGGAATATAAAGCTCGTTTTTCCATTCGCCAAAATACCCAACGACTACCGCATAATCATCAACAATTTCAATGGCAAAGCCGTCCTTTTGGCATTCAATATCGTCAGCACTTACCCAGCTTGCAACTAAATCAATGCTTCCGTAGCTTCCCTTTGGAACAGTTATGACCTTTTTTATTTCATCACTTCCAGCCCTTTTCCAGCCTAAAAACATATGATCCTTAACATGATTGGGAATAGGGAGTGTAAAGTCCTCGCTTTCAACGGTGTAGGTTGATACAGCCTGCGAAAAATGCGGAGACATCTCATAATTTATTTCATAAACAGTTGGCTCCCAAATTGCCGTAAGCTCGGCACTTTTGGCGTATCGCCAAATATCAACCGATGATAAAATATCATCACCATATTGCCAACCAACAAACGAATACGCTTCTCTTACGGGGATAGGAAAATGGTATCCCTTGCGCCAGTAAACATCTATAACTCTGCCGTTTACACCTTCGTCCTCGGGACAAATGAGTGTGGCATAATAGGTTGTATAGCTTTGCTCGCTGTATTCGCTTGTTTCAGTCTCATCATTACACGAGCAAACGGAAAGTAAAAGAATAATGGACAGGGCTATTAAACTAAGCTTCTTCATTATCCGTAAATACTCCAGCCAATCGCAGGTCTGCGACCCTTTATTACATCAAGAACATGCTTATTTCCTTCAGAAATTGCGATAGTGTCAGCCCATTCCCAAAGGTCAAGTCCGCTATCTCCAAGAGCAACTCTTATACATACATCGTTACAATCGTTAAATGCGTTTGTGCCGATTTTTTGAAGAGTTATAGGAATGTCAACCTCAAATTTAGTTTGAACAACCAACTGTCCATTGCTGTTATATCCATAGAGCTGTTTGTTCTTGATTATTGTTCCCATTCCTTCAAATACAGATGCACCGATCTCGGTAACGGTATAATCGATTCCATTATAGTTTACTACCTTTGGAATTTTAACTCTCGGTCTTGTATTTATGAACCTATAGTTTGTTACTATTGCATTGCTTCCGCTAAATGAATATGAGAATTCAGACCACATAGCAACAAATTTTTTATTGCCTGTGCTTCCCTTTTGTACGGTCATTGATTGATAATTCTTGCCTGTTCCTTCCTCGCACCAGCCAAGGAAATAATATCCTTCTCTTGTAGGCACGGGCAGTGTAAAGCTATCATCTACCGTATAAGCAACCTTTAGAGTTTCCGATGTATTTCCGCCCGAAAGGTCATATGTTACAAGATATTGAACCTTCTTCCAGCTTGCAACAAGGGTTACATCTCTATCGTAGCTCCACACACCGTTCTCAACAAGCGTTTCTCCATCATACCAGCCAAGGAATTCGTAACCGTGGTGTTCAGGTATTAGAAGAGTGTATTCGTCACCCATTTCGTAGGTTTCTGAGTCCTTAGATACAGTTCCGTTGTTGGGATCGTATGTTAATGTATAAACGGTGATTTGGAAGCTTGCGTAAAGCGTAATGTTATCCTTTGTTCCCTTTGCAATCTCGGTGATTTTGCTTTCCTCGCTAAATGAAGGATCAGTGTACCAGCCCAAAAAGGTTGCATTCGGTCTTTGTGGATTTTGAAGAACAATTGTATCGGTTTCGGGAGTAAACTCAACGATTGTGTTTGGATTTGTAGTTTTTCCGTCTATAATATATGTAATGCCAAATGTCTTAGGCTGCCATTTTATTGTGAGAGTAACATCGCTTTTGATAGTCCAAATGCCCGCAGTTGCTATAACATCCTCTCCATTCATCCATGCTACGAACGCATAGCCAGCCTTCTCGGGGGCATCGGGGAGATAATACATTTCGCCATACTGAACATCGATTACAGTGCCATCAAGCTCCTCAAAGCCATCGGCATCAATGGTAACCTTATAAATCTCAGGCTCTGGAATTACAACTACCTTCCACTTTGCGTATACGGTTTTGTCTCCAACACTTCCCTTGTCTATCTTGGTTATCCTATTTGTTAGCTTAGCATCAGTATACCAGCCCTCAAACTCCAAGCCATCAGGGTGAACGGGGGTTTCAAGAATTAGCTCGTCCTCTACTGTGAAGTTAACGCTCTTACCTGCTATACTTGCATTGTAATTGTAGGATAGCTTATAGGTTTCCTTAGCAAAAACCGCAACTACCTCTACATTTTCGGTCTTATTCCATGTACCGCTTGCAGGAAAATCCTTACCGCTTGCATCCTGCCAGCCGATAAACTTATATCCAGCCCTTGCCTGTGGCGCCGGGATTGAATACTGAGTGCCAAATACAGTCTCAATATTAGTGCCATCTGCTTTTATATAGAATTTTTTAGCGGACCATTGCGCAGTGCAGGACATATCCGATGTTACAGGATTTGAAAAATCGTAGCCCCAGCCAGCAAAGTCGTAGCCTGCCTTGATTGTTGTCGGAGGCGTCAAAATTGAGCCCTCATCAACAACGATTGGCTCACAAGCGCTTCCACCGCTTGAATCGAAGGTAATTGTAATAGCCTTTCTTTTGACTATCCTAATTGAATAATCCTTTTTAACGCCGTTTTCCTTAACCCTTACATAGAAAAAGTTATCTCCTGATTGCAGGGAAACAACAGAATCAATATCGTCCTTCATTTCAGTTGAGGTATAAAGCTTCCACTTTGCATCCTCGGATATCGTGAGATAATTTTTCAAATCAATGCTATCGGTGCTTGACGGTACATAAAGCGTATGAATACCATTTTCCTCAATTCCGCCAACGAGCGAAAGATTTGCGCTTGTTTCCTCATCGCCACAAGCTACTAACGATACAGCCATCAAGGCTATAAGAACTAAAACAGCTATTTTTTTAATCCAATTCATAAAACACACTCTTTCAAAAATAAAGTAATATTTTATTATATAATACCATATCCGCGTGCTTTAGTCAAGTAGAATTTCTTATCTATTGTTCATTTGTTTTTCAAAAGGCGTTTAATTTCGGTGTAAATTATCTTATTTGCGTCTAAAACGGCGAAGCTTTTTATCCGTCTTTCATATCCATTTCTTTTTTGAGAATCATAAATTAACTCTCTTACTATTTCGCTGAGCTTAAAAATTTCACTCTCCAAAAGCATTATTGCTCCCGAGGTTTCACTGATTGCGTGGGCATTTTTATACTGATGGTTGTCAACAACATTTGGAGACGGAATAAGAACCGTGCATTTCCCGCTAAATGCCATTTCCGAAATGCTCATTGCACCTGCCCTACATATCACTATATCGGCACACGCAATTTTTTCGGGCATATCATAAATATACTCGTTAAAATCAAGGTTTTTTAGCTTATCAAAGTCTCTTTCCTTTACTGCGTAGTACATATCCTTATATTCGCCCTTCCCACTTGCCCATATAAGCCGTATGCTTTTATCATCCTTTATAAGATCCTCTATAATCTCTAACGCGCCTTCATTTATCGTTTTCGCGCCAAGCGAGCCACCGTAGCATAGCACCACTGCCTTTTCCGTTATTCCGCACCTTTTTCGTGCCTCCTCCTTGCTTAGCGTGCCAAACTGCTCTCTTAATGGATTCCCGCTGTGGATTATTTTATCCTTGCACGAAAAATACCTTTCGCTTTCCTTGAAATTTATAAAAATTTTATCAACCTTATTTTCAAGCATCTTCAAAGCCTTGCCGGGGACTGCATTTGATTCGTGAACAACGCATTTTATTCCCATAGATGAGCCTGCGTATATAACAGGATAGCAAGCATATCCGCCCGTGCCTACAATAATATCGGGATTAAAATCCTTTATTATGCGCTTGCTTTCCCTTATTGCGCCAAGGGTTAAAAATACAGTTTTCAAGTTTGATAACGAGAAAGATCTTTTAAGTCCAACGATCTTTATTTTATATTTTTTGAACGGAACAAGCTTGTTTTCTATTCCGTTTTCGGTTACTACATACGCAATTTCCGAGGACGGTGAATTTTTCAGTATTGTCTGAGCTATTGCAAGCGCAGGATTTACATGCCCTGCGGTTCCTCCTCCGCACATTAGCACTCTCATGCCTATCCTCCCTTTAGTCTTGATTTTTTTGAAATTGACAACAGTATTCCCATTTCGGCAAGTAATATTACAAGCGAGCTTCCGCCGTACGAAAAAAACGGGAGAGAAATTCCTGTATTTGGAATTAAATCCGTTACAACAAGCATATTCAAAAACGACTGTATTCCTATTTGACTTGTTATTCCAAATGCCACAAGCGAGGAAAATGTATCGGGCGCTCTCATCGCTATGATGTAACCTCGCCAAATGAGAATCAAAAACAGAATTATCACTAAAACCGCGCCGAAAAAGCCCGTTTCCTCACACCATATTGTAAAAATAAAATCATTTTGAGGCTCGGACACATAGCTATATTTTTGTCTGCTATTTCCAAGTCCCAAGCCGAAAAGCCCACCCGAGCCTATTGCAAAAAGTCCCTGTGTAGTTTGCCATTTATCACTCAAAACATCTGCATTGGGGTTTAGAAATGACTGTATTCTTTTCATCGCATAGCTATTCGTGAGTAAAAATACAATTCCGCCCGCAAGCGCCGTCATTCCGTATACTAACGCCATTTTTCTTGCGTTAATTCCGCCTATAAAAAGCACTGATATACCTATTAATGCGATAATTACCGTTCCTGACAGATGCTTTTCAAGCAAAACAAGACCGCAGGCTCCAAACAAAATCACGCCAGGCAGAATAATTTCGCTCACAATGTTGCTTTCTTGTGTTAATTTTTTGTCAATATACCAAGCAAGAGCGAGAATTATTCCAAGCTTCATAAGCTCCGAGGGCTGAAACGACAAGGGTGTGCCCGGTATTCCAAGCCATCTTTTAGCAACTCCCTCGGAAAATCCACCGAATAAAACAACCACAAGCAGGACAGCACATGTTGCATAAAAATACGGTGATATTTTTTTATAAAAGCTCATTGAAACATTGCTTGCAAAAAGCATTGTAGCAATTCCTATACAAAGAAAAATGGCTTGTCGCTTTATGTAATAGCTCCCATCTCCGTAGTGAGAGCTTGCGTAGGGATAGCTTGCGCTTGCTATCATTATTGTTCCGAGCATTAATAGCGCAAATAAAGCGGTAAGAAGCACTCTGTCCGTTTTAGCCCCTATTTTATGTTTTTCACGGTGCGCTACCTCTTTTTCATCAATAAAGCCCTCGCTTGAGGTTGCAAAAAGAACCCTTTTCATATCTATCTAATTCCTAAATATGCGAGCGTACAAAACAAGGCATTAACTGCGGTAAACATAAGTGTTATTTGAACCTCCGAAAAACCTATTTTTTCAAAATGATGATGCAACGGTGCCATTTTAAAGAGCCTCTTCCCTTTTGTCAATTTGAAATACACCACCTGCAGTATGTCCGAAAGAGCCTCACATAAAAATACAAATCCATACAGTAGCACAAGTAAAACATTATCAAATAAAAATGCTACGCCGATTACCAGGGCTCCTAAAAATAAAGAGCCTGTGTCACCCATAAATACTCTTGCGGGATAAAAATTATATATCAAAAAGCCGAGTGAAGCCCCTACTAATGCTGAGCCAAAGAAGGAAATGGTAAAATCCTTAAAAATTAAAATGCTTGCAATGCAAAAAAACACGCCCACACTTAAAACAACACCCGAGGCAAGACCGTCTATTCCATCTGTTAAATTCACGCTGTTTACAATACCGCACAGCGCTAAAAATGCTATTACATAGTAGAAGAATCCTATGTCTATTGATACATTGAAAAAAGGAATATGCAAAAGTGTATCGATTCCGACGGTAAATCTCATTGAGATCAAAAACAGCACCGAGACTATTGATTGAAGCAGGAATTTCGTTTTAGGAGTCAAGCCCTCGTTACGCGCCCTTCTGAGCTTAGCAAAATCATCAATTATTCCTATCATGGCATTTAGCACGGCAAATACAAGAACATTCAGTGCCCCAACCATTCGCTCTATTTCAATTTTTTCATACGACATTCCTATAAAAACGATAAATGCAATAATTATTGCAAAAATAAAGCTTAGCCCGCCCATTGTAGGCGTGCCCTCCTTGATTTTGTGCCATCTTGGACCTATTTCTAAGATTTTTTGACCCATTTTTCTTGATGCAAGAACGGGAATAAGCACTCTTAGACTCGTAACGGTAATTCCCATAACGAGGAGTGCTGTAATTAAAATTGTTCCTTCAATATTCATTTAATCTCTCTTTCATTTTTTCGGCTATTGTCTCAAAGCCCTCTTTTCGGCTCGCTTTTACAAGATAGAGGGAATTCGGCATCATATTTTCTAATATATAATTTTCTAAATCCTCTTTTGTATCAAAACAAGCTCCACCCCCAAAGCCACGGCAAATATCTTTCCCAAGCTCGCCATAGGTGTATATATTTTCAATAGAATTTTCCTTTGCAATTTGCCCTATTTTTAAGTGAAACTCTTCAGCTCTTTCGCCATTTTCGAGCATAGCTCCAAGTATTGCAAAGGTGTGTGTTATCTTGTTATTTATTGCGTACTTTTTCAGTGATAAAATTGCGCTTTTTACACTATCAAACGAAGCATTATATGTGTCATTTATTATTGTAATACCTTGTTTTTTTGTTATTTCACCTCTATTTTTACAATTTTTAAATTCTAAAATTCCCGATTTTATAAATTCAGTCTTTATATCGCAAATTTTAGCTACTGAAAATGCCATTGTAGCATTATGGCAATCATGCTCAAAAGCAGACGGAACCTCTATTAAATATTCTTTACTTAAATTATTGTCCCTAACTAAAAATTTTATGCCGTTTTGAGTATAAGAAATACCTCTTGCTTCAAAATCTCCGCCACTTCCTACGAATATCGGAAGCGTGTCCTTATAGCATATTCCTTTGAATTTTTCTTCTGCCGGAACAACCGCGAAGCCACTTGCAAAATCTAAGATTTCCGTTTTCGCCTTAAAGATGCCCTCATAGCTTCCGAGCCTGCCGATATGTGATGCTCCTATGCTTGTAATGACAGAAATATATGGGCTTGTAAGGCTTGAAAGCAGAGATATTTCACCAAGTGCCCTCATGCCCATCTCTACTATGCAAAACTCCTCATCTGTTATAGATAAGAGCGCTTCGGCAACGCCAAGCTCATTATTATGATTATCAAATGTGCAAGAGGTTTTATATTGCTTTGAGAAAATTGAGTAAAGCATTTCCTTTACCGTTGTTTTTCCATTGCTTCCGGTAATGCCGATAATCCTTGTTTTTCCTTTGTTGTGCCTTGCAAGAGCCAAAAGCGCCTCGGTTGTATCGTTGACAATTATGCTTGCTATGCTTTTCGGGCAATCTTTAGTTGAGATAATTACATTTGCGCCCTTTTCTATTGCAGTATCAATAAAATCCTCTGCGTTATAATTTTTCCCCTTCAAGGCAAAAAAGCATGCACCTTCAAGCGATTCTTCTCTTGTATCAGTTGAAATTTTGTCTATGATCAAATCCTTGCCAATCAGTCTTCCATCCACTATTTTTGCAATTTGATCCGCCGAATATTTTTTAGTTTTTATCATTTTAAAATACCTTTTTAGAAGATTTTTACGATTGCTGATTTTCTTTTAAAATACTATTTATAATGTCTCTTTCACAAAAGTAGGCTTTCCCATTTTTGTTTATTTCATAATTTTCGTGTCCCTTGCCAAAAAGAACAAATATATCATTTTCACCAAGAGCGCTTATTGCGTATTTTATCGCTTCCCTTCTATCGGGAATAAGACAAAACGCGCTTAACTCCTCTACTCCACATAAAATATCTCTGAATATATTTACCCGAGGCTCGCTTCTTGAATTATCCTCTGTTATAATAGTGTAATCAGACAGCAGTGTGGCAATTTTTCCCATTTTAGGTCTTTTTTCCCTATCTCTATCCCCTCCGCATCCAAAAAGTGAAATTATGCGCTTATTTGGCGCGATTTTTCTGAGCGTTTCAAGCACGCTTTTCATTGCTTGCGGAGTATGGGCATAGTCAATAAAGATATTATTCCTTACCCTTTCAAGCCTGCCGGAAATTCTATCAGTTATAAAAATGCCTTCTCTTACCTTGTCAATTTCCAACCCCATATCAAGCGCACAGGCTGACGCAAGCATTGTGTTATATACCGAAAACTCTCCACAAATCCTGCCCTTGATATTTATTTGCGCCCTTTCGTGCTTTAATATATAGTCGCATCCTTTCTCATCAAGATAAATATCAATAGCGTTAAAATCGCCATTACCTTTTATTGAGCATTTAACTGCCTCTATTTCTCTTGATAGTCTATTACCGTAGCTGTCATCAGCATTGACTATTGCGCGCCTTGTTTTGCTAAACAAGCTTTTCTTTGCAAGGTAATACGACTCCATATCCTTGTGGTAATCCATATGCTCGGGGCTCAAATTGGTAAAAATACCGTAAGAAAAGCTAATCGGCGCTAATTTTGACTGCGATAAGGAATGTGACGATGCCTCCATCACTACATATTTAACGCCCTTTTCTTTCATTTCATTAAATATATAATATAGTATTTCCGGATCAGGCGTCGTCATTGCCGAGGCTATATCACAAACCTCGCTTCCGCCGTTTGTTGATAACGGCACACCGTTTATAAGACATTCAATAGTTGAAATAAGCCCGCAATTCTTGCCTGCCTTTCTTAAAATATTGTATAAATAGTATGCGCATGAGGTTTTTCCGTTTGTTCCTGTTATCGCAATTATTTCAAGGGCTTTTGTTGGCTTTTTATAAAAGTTATGCCAAATATTTGAAAGCGACTCTCTTGCATTGTCCACAAGTATAGAATTTCCATATTTACC
The DNA here is from genome assembly GCA_017466455.1 of Clostridia bacterium. The sequence goes on along the minus strand of JAFTUD010000018.1, from coordinate 75,014 downwards.
GCGCACCTCAGTATCGTCTGTAACAACACAAGCTGCGCCGTTAGAAAAAGCCATTTCTATGTATTCGTTTCCGTTTCGGTGTTCTCCCTTTATCGCAACGAACAGTCCGCCTAAAACAGCCCTTCTTGAATCGGAAAACGGGCGTGATATGTTGGTTTTGAAATCAATATCGCTTGATATGACATTGACTCCGTCTAAAAGCTCATAAAGATACATTTTTACTCCTTTTCATCCGTATACATGATTCTTATGGTAACGACCTCTCCGCGGGCTAAAATCGTGCCTACCGGGTGTGATTGCGCCACAACCTTGGCACCGTTATTTTCAAATCCGCTTGTCGCACCCTCGATTTTTATATTCAAGCCCGAATTCACCAAAATTAAATTTGCCTCCTCGGGTGTTTTTCCGATTACCGAAGGAACAGTAGCTTGTGGAATATCCTCGCTTTTTTGAGTGGTATAAAGCATTATAGTTCCGCTTTTTTGATAAATTTTACTGTTTTTTTGCGGAAGCTGTGCAATTACTGTATCTCCGTTACCGATAATTTCATAGTTAATTTTACTTTCCTTTAGCATTGAAATTGCCTCGCCAAGGCTTTTCGAGGTATAATCATCAACCGTTATTTGCATATGCTCCGCATCGGTATCGCTATACTGTGGCTCGCTTCCCATATATGGCAAGATTAGCTCAAGAAGCTGTGAAATATATGGCGCTACTACAACGCTTCCGTACGCAGTACCTATGCTCGGCTCATCAACTATCATAATGACTGAAACGCTTGCATCCTCGGCAGGTGCGTATGCGACACACGAGGAAACTCTATACGAGGTATTTCCGTTTTCATCGTATTTATCCTTTTTTTCTGATGTTCCTGTTTTTGCAGCGACTCTATACCCTGCAACATAGGCATTTTTTGCTCCGCCCTCGCCGTCAACGCCTTCCTTTAATATTTGGGAAATATTTAAGCAAATATCCGTGCTGATTATTTGCTCATTCTCCTTTTCATCGTATTCATATATAATATTTCCCTCATCATCAACGATTTGCTTTAAAAAATGCGGAGTTACTCTATATCCGCCATTTGCAACGGTATTTATCGCACACAGCTGTTGAATTGCAGTTGTTTTAAAGGTTTGACCGAAGGAATAAACTGCTAAGGAAACGCCCGAAAAATCATCAAACGAATGATAATATCCCGCACTTTCCGAGGGCAAATCAATTCCCGTTCGCTGAGAATAGCCGAATTTTTGAAAATATAGATAAAATTTTTCTCTTCCTATTCTCATTCCGAGGGTCATCATTGCAGGGTTGCAGGATTGCTGAAGCGCTTGCGCGAAATTTATACTTCCATGTCCAGTTCTTTTATGGCAACTAATAGCGCGGTAATATCCATCTATTTTTAATGAGCCACTACAATGAAATCTTGTTGCATTACTTGCCACTCCCACCTGCTGTGCAACTGATGTTGTTACAATTTTAAAGGTTGAGCCCGGCTCGTAAAGCTCTGTTACGGCCTTATTGTTCCACATTGAAAAAAGTAAATTTAAATATTCCTTTTTGTACTCTGATGTGTTTTTTGTGTATGATTTATCAAGAATTGATTGTGACAAATCATCAAGCGTATATGGCTCATTCAAATCAAACGATGGATATGTTGCCATTGCATAAACATCGCCTGTTTTTGGGTTCATAACTATACCTGTCGCCCTGTTTCTTGCGCCCGACTCTATTGATGCGGTCTTTAACACCGCCTCAAGCTGTCTTTGTATATACATATCAATGGTTGTTACAAGGTTATATCCATTCTCATCCTCAATATATTTTTCATATTGAAACGGCATATCTCCGCTTTGGGCGTTTTGCGCGGTTATATATTTTCCGCTTGTTCCCTCTAATATGTTGTTATATACCTTTTCAAGCCCATAAATGCCTATTCCGTCAGAGTTTACAAAGCCAAGCGCATGTGAAGCAAGGTCCTCGTAAGGATAATATCTTTTTGAGCTTGCCTTTAGCTTTATTTGATCATTTAATCCATATTTTTCTATGAGCGCTCTAACCTTATCGGACTCATCCTTTGTTAAGGAATTATGAAGTATTTGGTATTTGTATCCGCGCTTTTTTGCCTTTTCAAGAATTGCTTCCTTGCTAACATTTACTATTTTGGATAGCTCTGACGCTATAAAATCTGCGTCCTTTATATTTTTTGGACATATATAAAGTATCCAAACAGTCTTATTAGATGCCAAAATGTTACCGTTTATATCATAAATTATTCCTCTTGACGGATTTACATTCGTTTCCACGGTTAGCTGGTCAATCACACTTTGCTGAAAGCTCTCATATCCTAATATTTGCAGCTTGAATAGCTTTATTATCACAAGCAATGCTATACATAAAAACACTGTTAGAAGCAAAATGCTTCTTTTAATATTCTTTGATGGAAGAAAATGTCTTTTCATGATTTTTGTCACCTTGAATTTAACTAAATTACTTAAAAAGAGCCATACTCTTGTAATAATTATATTTACAATTGAAAAATCTATTACCTTAGTTAATCATAGTAATTAAAAATCACTGATAAAATAGTCGTACTTTAAATTTGCCGACTTATATTGATCACCTTAATGTACCCCTTTGAGCTTTTCGTTAAAATAGCCCCTGTGCTTTTTGCACAGGGGCTTATTTCATTCTGCTTTATATCTTTTTCTCTTTGTTAAATACCATACAATACATACAGCGATGTTAATTGTGTGTAAGGACAATAAATAAAAAAATACCGATGCTTTCGCATCGGTACAATTATTATTAACCGCCAAATCCAAAGGCAAGAACCATAGCCATCATTGTGAAAACTATTGTAAGGATAACTGAAGCTATTGGAAATTCGCTCTTTCCCGTGTTGTTTTCAACATTTTGAACGGGTCTTTCAATGCTCGGTCTTACATTTTTGTTGTTCCTGCGATTATCAACATTGATGTAAGATGTATCCTGATATTCTCCGTTTTTTAGCTCCTTATGGCTTGTCTTTTTTGAAAAAATTGATTTGCGTTCCTTCTTTTCGCTATTGTTGGATGCTTTTGCACCATAGCTTTTTCTTATCGAACCGTACATAGTAACATCCTCCGTTTTTTCTCTCTATATTTTTTCCGCCACTCTAAGCTTTGCGCTTCTTGATCTGGCATTTTCCTTTAATTCCTTATTATTTGCTACAATCGGTTTTTTGGTGATTACCTTTAGCTTTGCCTTGTTTCCACAAACGCATACAGGAAAGTCGCTTGGACAAGTACAACCTCTTGCGTAATCATTAAATTTTGTCTTTACTATCCTATCCTCGAGTGAGTGAAAGGTCATAATCACTATTCTTCCGCCCTCGCTAAGCCTTGAAACGGCTCCATCAATGGCAGGAGTGATAACATCAAGCTCGTGATTTACCTCTATTCTTATCGCTTGAAAGGTCCTTTTTGCGGGATGCTGAGACTCTTTCTTAGCCGATGCAACAGGAATAGCACTTTTAATAATAGAAGCAAGCTCAAGAGTTGTTTTTATAGGCTTTTCTTCTCTACATTGAACTATTTTTCGAGCAATGATGGGGGCAAATCTTTCTTCGCCATACTCAAAAATAATTTTCTTCAGCTCCTGCTCGCTATATGTATTAACTACATCATATGCAGAGAAAGGAGAGCGTGGGTTCATACGCATATCAAGCTCTGCGTCACTGTTATACGAGAACCCACGCGACGGCGTGTCAAGCTGATGGGACGAGACACCAAGGTCCATAATGACACCGTCTACATGAACAATTTCTAAATCATTAAGCACACGCTCAAGCTCGCTAAAATTACTTTTTACGATTATTGAACGCTCGTTAAATCTCGCTAATCTCTTTTTGCACGCCTCAATAGCCTCATCATCCTGATCAAGAGAAATTAGAGTTCCCTTGTCAAGTTTTTCAAGGATAGCCTCGGAGTGACCTCCGCCGCCGGCTGTGCAATCTACATATATTCCATTCGGATTTATGTTAAGCGCCTCTATACATTCATTCAACATTACCGAATAATGTGAAAATTCCATAAAAGCTCCTTAAAATCCTACCTGCTCCATAAGAGCTCTCATCTTCTTTAGGTCAACAGTTTTGTGATTTTCCTCAAATTCATCGCTTGCCCAAATCTCCATACGGTTTTGAACACCGACTACAAGAACATTTTTTTGAATTCCAACCTTGTCCTTTAAAAACTGAGGAATTATTATTCTTCCTTGAGAATCAACCGCCACATCAACTGTATTTGAATATACGGTTCTTATGAAATCTTCAAATTGAAGTGATGGAAGCTCGGAAAGCTTTTTTTCGTATTTTTCCCATTCCTCTTCGGAATAAGCCATAATACACTTTGTGAACTCATTGTAGGTTACTTTAAAGGATGTACCCATTGCTTCCTTAAACTTGGCAGGCACAAACATTCTATTTTTAGCATCAACAGTATGCTCGAATCTACCATAAAGCATGGTTTTTCCTCCTTTCACTCCACAATTCTCCGTAAATTCTCCACTTTCCGCCACTTTTATGTCCTAATTATAACCTATGAGTAGCAAAATTGCAATAGTTTTTTCAAAATTTTTTTGATTTTTTTAATTTTTTTCATTTTTTGCCAAAAATTATATGCTTTTAGAAATTAAATTATGCCTTTTCAAAACAGCAAAAAATCACCCCGGTGGATTTACCAACGGGGTGATTTTTATCTATTATTTTTTGCAACCGTTTTAAGTCGGCTTATAACCGATTCAAAACGAGAATCCGAGCGCAATACGGATATTTCTTCATCATTAGTTAACCATTCAAGCAGGGCGCAGGAAGTATTTCCGCACGATTCCACAATCCAGCCACCGCTTGAATATCCGCGAAGAATGAGCGAGGTATGTTGCTCATCAAAATTATATGTATCCATATGAATAGCAAACTCAACCGATTTTTCAAGCCAACGCCAAGCGCCATCAATATCGCCATTTCTAATACATACCATCAATATGCGACTGCAAGCGATTTCGCCGATTTGAGCAAAACGCTGATAATCTTTGTTTGGGAACAATAACTCAAGAAGATTAAGCTGGAGCTTACAAAGCTCTATATTCTCCTCTATTGAGTAAATAAGCTTTCCGTTGTCATGGCGATATAAATAGGCACAATCAATAACTGCTAATAGCGAATCAATTAGAAAGTGAATATATGCTTGCATTTCTGCAAAGCCATCATTCCCCTTCCAATGATAAAGCATAAAATTTTCGTATGACAAATGAGATTTAGGCATTTCATTTGCAAGCTTTAGCATTTCTTCATTTTTGCCAGCATATCCATACGCAGTTGCAAGAATGTCAATTGCTTCGTACCTGGTATTACTGTCGGTACATTCTGCAAGAATTCTATTGCAAAGATCAAACACCTCGTTGTATTTCTTGTCTTTCTTGCGAGAATGTTCGTTTACAAGAGCATTAGCGAGCCGCAGCATTATTTTATAATCACGAGGAAACTTTTTGTTTGCCTCACGAAGAATATTGCTGTAATCCTCCCATTTGCCTTGATGACAAAGCTCAGCTGCTTTGTCTAAATATCTCTTAATTTCTTCATTACTTTTGTGAATGTCAATTTCCAAAAGCTCATCAGAGGAAACTCCAAATATATGACACAGTGCTGGTATTAAAGTTATATCGGGCGTAGTCCTTTCGCATTCCCATTGTGAAATTGCGCGAGAGGTGATTCCAAGATATTCCGCAAGCTGTTCCTGCGTAATTCCTTCTCTTTTGCGTAATTGTTTAATTGTAGAGCCAACAGACATTTTAGTCCTCCCAAAAATATTCAAAAGCGCTTTTGTGATTTTATTATACGACACAAAGGATATAAAATCCATGTATTTTTTATTGAGTGAAGGTATAGAGACGCTTTGAAATTCAAAGATGGCACAATAAAGGCTTGGTCTATAAAGGCATTATTTCTTGCTTATAAATTTTATAACGCTTTCGTGTAGAATACCCGTTAGAGGCTCGTTGTTAATTATCCTTCTTCTTGCCTCAGTAGAGCTTATATCCTTAAAATCACTATTGCAATGAACAAGCTCAGTTTCAAAATCAGGATTAAACTCTTTCATTTTTTCAGCAAGAATTATTTCATATTGCTCATCCTGCTCATCACGCACTCCGCGCACAATGTGTGTAATACCATTTTCATTCATATAATCCGCGGTAAATCCTGAGTACGCATCGGCTACTACATTATCAATTCCACTTAGCGAGAGTGAAATTATATGCTTTCTTTCTTCTTGTGAAAACATATAGCTTTTTTCAGAATTATTCAAAGCAACTACATAAACAGTATCATATTTATCTACTGCATATTTTACAATTTCAAGATGTCCCAATGTAAAGGGATCAAAGCTACCTGTAACTATCGCCTTCATATCACTCGCTCTCCTTTAGAGAAAGCACTGTAATATAGCTTATTGAATATTTTGAGATTTTTAATATATCAAACTTATCCTTAAGCTCAGGCTCTTGATCAAAGATGTCCTCGCAACCGCTTTCACATATTATTTTGGCGTTTGGTGATATTGCATCAGCATCTAAAAGCCTTTTCAAAACATCGGGAATTACCTTATCCTTATATGGCGGATCGATAAATATAATATCAAACTGCTCTTTACCCTTAAATCCCGATATTAACTGCTTATAATCGCAACAGCTAACTCTACATTTATCAAACATTCTTGTTTTTTTAGCATTCGCAATTACTATATCGGTTGCATCTCTTGAAGCATCACAAAACGTTGCCTTTTTTGCGCCTCTGCTTAGCGCCTCAAGCCCCATTTGACCACAGCCCGCAAAAACATCTAATACCGCTGAATTTTCAATTTCAAACTGTATCATTGAAAAAACCGCTTCCTTAACCCTTTGAGATGTCGGTCTTGTTGCCTCGCCCTCAAGCGTTTCAAGATTCATTCCCTTTGCTTTTCCTGTGATTATCTTCATAACTCTCCTTATTTAGCAATCGTAATAGCACGATTGCCATCAATTTCTAAAATACTCGTATATTGTCTTAGCATCAGTCTTGCTAATGCCCTTGACCTCACTTATCTCTTCAGCACTGGCGTCCTTTAGTGCATTTATTGTTTTGAAGTGAGCAAGAAGCCTCTTCGCCTTGCTCGGACCTATTCCGTCTATTTTTTCAAGCGACGAGGTCTTTAGGGTCTTACGCTTGGAGGAATCCATTTTTGACACGGTAAATCTATGGACCTCCTCCTGTAGCTTATAGATAAAAACAAACACCGACTGCTCCTTGGCTATGCTTATTTCATCGCTTTCGGTAACGAGCGTTCTCGTTTTATGATGCTCATCCTTAACCATTCCAAAAACAGGAATATTTATTCCCATTTCGCCAAAAAGAGCCTTTGCAACGCTAACATGCGACATTCCACCGTCAAGTAGTATTAAATCGGGAAGATTTGAATAACTACCGCGCTCATCCTTTAGATGATCTAATCTTCTTTTCAAAGCCTCTCTCATGGCAGAATAATCATCGGCACCTTCTTGATTTTTCATTTTCAGGACACGGTAATCACTCTTTTTTAGCTTTCCGTTTTCACTAACAATCATTCCTGCTGTTATATGCTCATTGCCAATGTTTGAAATATCGTACGCCTCTATTCGTTCGGGAATTGCATCAAGACCAATCAGTTGAGCAAGCTTAGCTAAAATTTTCGTATCTCGCTCAATCTCACTCTTATATTGATTCGCCTTTTCCTTTGCGTTCATAGCCACCATATCACAAAGCTTTTTACTGTCTCCACGCTTAGGAATTTTTAAATTTATCGCTCTGTTTGCGATTTTTCTAAGATATCCCTGCACAAGCTCTCTTTCTGTTTCCAAAAGATCAAAGCCAAGTAAAATTTCACTCGGGATATACTCTCTCTTTGAATATAGGTCACAAATAAAAGAGGTCATATATTCATATTCATCATCGGTTATTAAATCATTTGCGCCAAAATTAAATGTCTCACTGTCAGAAATGATTCCGCTTCTTACATAGAACACCGAAATTGAAACGCAAACATCGTCGCTATATACCGAGATAATATCGTATTCATCATCGGGAGCGCCTACAACCTTCTGACCGTCACGAAGTCGCTTCATTGCTTCTATTCCATCTCTGCACCGTGCTGCGTCCTCGAAACGCTCATTTTCCGCATGATTATACATTTGCTCGGTAAGCATTGCTATTGCTTCCTTATTATTTCCTCTTAAAATGTTCACCGCGCATTGCATCACTTTATAATAATCCTGTGCACTAATGCTGTTATCACACGGAGAAACACATCTTCCAATTTGCTTATATATGCAAGGCTTCTCTTTTCCTATATCTCTTGGAAATTGCCTTTTGCAGGTTGGAATACCGAGCGTACGCTCAAGTGTGCCCATAACACTGTATACAACCGACATTCCCGAATACGGTCCAAAATACCTTGCACCGTCATTTGCCCTTTTACGGCTTTGCGAAAGCCTTGGATATTGCTCATTCATCGTAACCTTTATATAAGGATAGGATTTAGAGTCCTTTAGCAATATGTTGTATTTCGGCGTGTATTGCTTTATTTTTGTGTTTTCAAGAGTGAGCGCCTCAATCTCGGTATCGCAAAATATTACATCAAAGTCATCAACCTGCGATACCATTTTAAATGTTTTCAAATTTGCATCCGCGGAAAGGTGAAAATACTGCGACACTCTATCCTTTAAGGAGCGAGATTTTCCAACATATATGATTTTACCGTTTTTATTCTTCATCATATACACACCCGGTGTGCGCGGTAGCCCTGCGGACTTTTCTCTTAAATATTTTAATCTCTCGTTAGCCATAGCATTTCCTCCCTTCAACAGTAATTAAACAAACAGGCGACAGTTTTCACTATCGCCTTAATGTCTATTGAATTTTAATTAAGACCTGACAATATTAAGGTTTCAAGCCCTTCAACCGCAAGCTGCTCATCATCACCGTCGGCAATAATTGTAACAACCGATCCTTTTACTATTCCCATAGAAAGAACTCCAAGCAAGCTCTTAGCATTCACTCTGCGATCTTCCTTCTCTATCCAAATAGACGCGTTAAACGAGTTCGCCTTTTGAATAAAAAATGTAGCCGGTCTTGCATGCAAGCCAACATCATTTACTATCACAACGTCTCTTGATATCATAAAAAATCTCCTCTATTTTGGGCACTCTTAAAATACTGAACTTCATTATACCAAAAAGTTTTTCAAAAATCAATAGTTTTTTATATTTTTTATTTATTTTTATTTATGTGTAAAAAAGCCTACGAAATTTACATTAAAATTTGTTATTCTTAGACAAAAATTCAAATAATGACCCTTATTTTTTGTTTCCCACTTGAAATAAAAACTTTTTTATTATATAATAATTGGGAATATAATTTTGAAAGGAATTTTATAACTATGATTAACTCCGAAAAGACAATGGAAAAGGTTGTTGCCCTTTGCAAAAACAGAGGCTTCGTTTATCCCGGCTCCGAAATATATGGCGGTCTTGCCAACTCTTGGGATTTCGGCCCTCTTGGTGTTGAATTCAAAAATAATATTAAGCAGGCTTGGTGGCAAAAGTTTGTACGCGAGTCAAAGTACAATGTAGGACTTGACAGTGCTATTCTCATGAATCCACAGGTTTGGGTTGCATCAGGACATGTTGGTGGCTTCTCTGACCCTCTTATGGACTGCAAGCAATGCAAGACAAGACATCGTGCTGACAAGCTTATCGAGGATTTCGCATTCCAAACCGGCTCAAGCATTAATCCTGCCGGAATGTCAAATGACGAAATGTTCTCCTTTATCAAGGAAAACAAGATTGTATGCCCTTCCTGCGGTAGCGGTGACTTCACCGATATTAGAAAGTTCAACCTTATGTTCAAGACATTCCAAGGTGTAACCGAGGATTCAACCTCCGAGCTTTACCTTCGTCCTGAAACAGCACAGGGTATTTTTGTAAACTTCAAGAACATCGCAAGAACTACAAGAAAGAAGCTCCCATTTGGTGTTGGTCAAATAGGAAAATCCTTCAGAAACGAAATCACCCCCGGCAACTTCATCTTCCGTATTCGTGAATTTGAGCAAATGGAGCTTGAATTCTTCTGCAAGCCCGGCACTGACCTTGAATGGTTTGCTTTTTGGAAGGATTACTGCGCTAATTTCCTCTACAACCTTGGCATGAAAAAGGAAAACCTCAGACTCCGTGATCATGATCCCGAGGAGCTTTGCTTCTACTCCAAGGCTACAACTGACTTTGAATACCTATTCCCGTTTGGTTGGGGCGAGCTTTGGGGAATCGCCGACCGTACTGATTATGACCTTACACAGCACGCAAATCTTTCCGGTGAAAATATGGAATATTTTGACCCCGAAACAAACGAAAAGTACATTCCTTATGTTATTGAACCATCACTTGGTGCTGACCGTGTTACTCTTGCATTCCTTGTTGAGGCATACGATGAGGAAACTGTTGGCGAAAACGATGTAAGAACTGTTATGCGCTTCCATCCTGCTCTTGCTCCTGTAAAGGCAGCGGTACTTCCTCTTTCCAAGAAGCTTTCTGACAAGGCCGGAGAGGTTTATGCTGAGCTTTCTAAGTATTTCAATGTTGAATTTGACGAAACAGGCTCTATCGGTAAGAGATATCGCCGTCAAGACGAAATTGGAACTCCATTCTGCATTACCTACGACTTTGACACAGAAAACGACGGCTGTGTTACTGTTCGTGACAGAGATACAATGGAGCAAATTCGCCTTCCTATTAGCGAGCTTAAAGAATATATTCAAGAAAAATTGTATTTTTAATGTTGACAAATTAATAAAATAGTGTTAAAATCATATAAACGCTGTGACGGAGACAGTAATCTAAATCCAACGCCTAAGCGAGTCGGGGACGGTGCAAGCCCGATGCTATTAAATTTAGACGAATATCACTCCTGAGCCTCGTAGCGAATTTAGTAGCCTACGACGGGATCCAACCGTTACATTGGACGCATATTGCATGTATGTAGAATAGGTGGTTACGGTATTTTTCTCGTCCTGTTCACACAGGACGAGTTTTATTTTTGAAGATTAAGAAAGGAACAAAAAGATGTACGAAAAGGTCTCTACTAATCTCAATTTCGTTGAAAGAGAAAAAGCAACTGAACAATTTTGGAAGGATAACAAGATTTTTGAAAAAAGCATAAAAATGCGTGAAAATGCGCCTTCCTACACATTTTATGACGGTCCTCCAACCGCAAACGGAAAGCCACACATTGGCCACGTTTTGACCCGTGTTATTAAGGATATGATTCCCCGTTACAGAACCATGAAGGGCTATATGGTTCCCCGTAAAGCCGGTTGGGATACACACGGTCTTCCCGTTGAGCTTGAGGTTGAAAAGCTTCTCGGTCTTGACGGTAAGGAGCAAATTGAAAAATACGGTCTTGATCCGTTTATCGGAAAATGCAAGGAAAGCGTTTGGAAATACAAGGGAATGTGGGAGGACTTCTCCTCTACCGTTGGATTTTGGGCTGATATGGATGATCCATATGTTACCTATCACGATAGCTTTATTGAGTCAGAATGGTGGGCTCTAAAGCAAATTTGGAACAAGGGTCTTCTCTATAAGGGATTTAAGATTGTTCCCTACTGCCCTCGCTGTGGCACACCGCTTTCCTCTCACGAGGTTGCGCAGGGCTACAAGTCCGTAAAGGAGCGCTCCGCAGTTGTAAGATTTAAAAAGGCTGACGAGGACGCTTACTTTCTCGCTTGGACAACTACCCCTTGGACACTTCCGTCAAACGTTGCGCTTTGTGTAAATCCAAACGAGTCATACTGCAAGGTTAAGGCGAACGATGGCAAGGTTTACTATATGGCTGAGGCGCTTCTTGACAAGGTACTATCCCCTCTTGCTACCGATGATGCCCCTGCCTACGAAATACTTGAAAAATTTGTTGGTAAGGATCTTGAATTTGCCGAGTATGAGCCGCTTTTCGCTTGTGCCGGTGTTACTGCTAAAAAGCAAAACAAGAAGGCTCACTTTGTAACCTGCGATAGCTATGTTACTATGGGTGACGGTACAGGTATTGTTCACATTGCTCCCGCCTTTGGTGAGGACGACTCAAGAATTGGTAGAAACTACGACCTTCCGTTTGTTCAATTCGTAAACGGTAAGGGCGAAATGACCGATGATACTCCTTATGCAGGAATGTTTGTCAAGAAGGCTGACCCTGTAATCCTTAAGGATCTTGATGCCGAGGGCAAGCTTTTTGATGCTCCAAAATTCGAGCATGATTATCCATTCTGCTGGAGATGCGATACACCTCTTATCTACTATGCTCGTGAATCTTGGTTTATCAAGATGAGCGCAGTTAGAGATAACCTTATCAAAAATAACAACACCATAAACTGGATTCCCGAGTCTATCGGTAAGGGACGCTTCGGTGCTTGGATTGAGAATGTTCAGGACTGGGGAATTAGCCGTAATAGATATTGGGGAACTCCTCTTAACATTTGGGAGTGCGAATGCGGACATAAGCATTCTATCGGCTCTATTGAGGAGCTCAAATCAATGTCCGACAACTGCCCTGAAAACATTGAGTTGCACCGTCCATACATTGATGCAGTAACAATCAAGTGCGAAAAGTGCGGTGGACAAATGCACCGTGTGCCTGAGGTAATTGACTGTTGGTTTGACTCAGGAGCTATGCCATTTGCTCAGCACCACTATCCATTTGAAAACAAGGAGCTTTTTGAAGCACAATTCCCTGCGGACTTCATTTCCGAGGCGGTTGACCAAACAAGAGGCTGGTTCTACTCTCTCCTTGCTATTTCTACTCTTATCTTTGATAAGGCTCCTTACAAAAATGTAATCGTTCTCGGACATGTTCAAGATGAGAACGGACAAAAGATGTCAAAATCCAAGGGAAATGCAGTTGACCCATTTGAGGCGCTTGAGTCCTACGGTGCTGACGCTATTCGTTGGTACTTCTACACAAACTCTGCACCTTGGCTTCCTAACCGTTTCCACGGAAAGGCAGTTATTGAGGGACAAAGAAAGTTTATGGGTACGCTTTGGAATACCTATGCATTCTATGTTCTCTATGCAAATATTGACAAATTTAATCCTATGGATTACAAGCTTGAGGATGCTAAGCTTTCCGTTATGGACAAGTGGCTCCTTTCAAGAATGAATTCCATGATTAAAGAGGTTGACTCTTGCCTTGAAAATTACAAGATTCCTGAAGCATGCAAGGCACTCGAATCATTCGTTGATGACATGTCTAACTGGTATGTGCGCCGTGGTAGAGAAAGATACTGGGCGCAGGAAATGACCGATGATAAGATCGCAGCATATATGACCCTTTACACAGCTCTTGTAACTACTGCTAAGACAAGCGCTCCTATGATCCCGTTTATGGCTGAGGACATTTACAGAAATCTTGTTTGCAATCTTGATAAGAGCGCACCCGAGAGCGTTCATCTTTGTGACTTCCCTGTTGTAGATGAGGCAAGAATTGATACAAGCCTTGAGGAAGATATGAAGGCTCTGCTTGACATCGTTGTTATGGGTCGTGCAGCGAGAAACAACTCCTCACTTAAAAACCGTCAGCCACTTTCTACAATGTATGTTAAGACAACTCATACTCTTTCCGATTTCTACCTTGAAATTATTGAGGATGAGCTTAATATAAAGAGCGTTAAGTTTGTTGATGATATGTCGGAATTTTCATCATACACATTCAAGCCACAGCTTAAAACTGTTGGTCCTAAGTACGGAAAATATCTTGGCGCTATCAGAACATGGCTTAGCGGACTTGACGGAAACAAGGCAATGGCTGAGCTTACCGAAAAGGGAGCTATCAAGCTTGATGTTGACGGATTTGAAATCGCTCTTAGCGAGGAAGACCTCCTTATTGAAACAAAACAAAAGGAAAACTACTGCTCTATTAGCGATAAATACCTTGCAGTCGCTCTTGATACAACTCTTACCGACGAGCTTATTGAGGAAGGCTATGTAAATGAAATCATAAGCAAAATCCAAACAATGAGAAAGGATTCCGGCTTTGATGTAACTGACCATATTAAGGTATGCGTAAGCGACAACGATAAGATTGCCGGATATGTAAAGGCTAACGAGGGCGAGATTGCAAAAATCGTTCTTGGCGATGAATTCGGCTACAATACCGTTGCCGAGCATTCTAAGGAATGGGATATCAACGGTGAAAAGGTTACTCTTTCCGTTCAAAAGCTTTAATTATAAAATAAAGACTCTTGCATTTTGCAAGAGCCTTTGTTTTTTATTTTTTATTTCTATTTTTGAGGGCGAAAAGGCGGGATTTCATTTCCTTTCTTTTTGCTTCCTCCTCATCCTTTAGAATTTTTGCGCTGAGGACTTTGCCATTTTCGTACTCGGCTTCAAGAATATTCCCCACCGAAAGCGTATCGATAAGCCCCTCGGGAAGGTCGTTTTTATCCAAAAATACAATTTTATCATCAATTTCAAAAGCTACTATTTTTTCTCCATTTTGATTTTCTTCTATTCTATCGACTACTATTCTCATATTCTTCTCCGTTTTTAGTTGCATTTTTTATTATTTTAGCATAGCTTTTTCAAAAAATCAATTATATTTGCCTTAGATTTTAAAAATAAGCGCATATTTTTGATAAAATTAGAAAAAATGTTTGTTTTTTCTCTTTGATTATGCTATACTTAAAATGTATAATTATGTTTAGTATTTATTGGAGGAAGATAAATTGATTATCGCACTTGAAAATGCCAAGCACGAGCTTCAAAATTTCAGAAGCAATATTGAGGAGCTTGGAAACGCACTACGAATTGAAGAATTAAAGGCTGATGTTAATGAGCTTGAAAAGCAAACCTTTGAGCCTGACTTTTGGTCAAATCAAGAAAATTCTACTAAGGTTTTGCAAAAAATCAAGCAAATGAAGGACAAAATTGAAAGATATGAGGCGCTTGTATCCAAGCTTGAGGACACAATTATGATGACCGAAATGGCTATTGAGGAAAATGACGAGAGCCTTACTGAGGAAATTCTTGCCGATCAGCAGGCGATTATTGCCGAGGAGGAAAAGCAACGCATTGAGGTCCTCTTGAATGGCGAATACGATAAAAATAATGCTATTATTTCATTCCACCCAGGTGCTGGCGGAACTGAGGCGCAGGACTGGGCGCTTATGCTCTACCGTCTTTACACTCGTTGGGGTGAAAAGCACGGATATAATGTAAAGCTTATAGACTGGCTTGACGGTGAGGAAGCAGGACTTAAGAGTGCTACTATCCTTATTGAGGGGCTTAATGCTTACGGATATTTAAAGAGTGAAAATGGCGTGCACCGTCTTGTAAGGGTTTCTCCATTTGACTCCTCGGGAAGACGCCATACATCATTTGCTTCCGTTGAGGTAATGCCCGAATTTGATGATGACAACTCATTTGAAATTAACGAAGCGGACCTTGAAATCACTGCTCACCGTTCATCGGGTGCGGGGGGACAGCATGTAAATAAAACTGACTCCGCTATTAGAATTGTCCATATCCCTACCGGAATTGTTGTTGGCTGTCAAACCGAGCGTAGCCAACTCCAAAACAAGGAAACAGCTATGAAAATGCTAAAATCCAAGCTTATGGAGATTAAGGAACGCGAAAAGCTTGATAGAATTGAGGATATTAAGGGCAACAAGACAAATATTGAATGGGGCTCACAAATTCGTTCCTATGTATTTATGCCATATACTCTTGCGAAGGATACACGCACAGGCTACGAAAACGGAAATATTCAAGCAGTTATGGACGGCGATATTGACGGATTTATCAATGCTTATCTTAAGGAAAATGCAAAGAAATGATAAAGGAAGAAAATCGTTTTATCTCATCAACTGTATTTGAGGGTATGACATCAATTCGTGCCTTGATTGATAATTTAAAGGACGAAAAGCCAAATGCCCGTAAAATCACGAAAATTCTTTACGACAAGGAAAGAGCCTCAAAAAAAGCGAAGGAAATCGGTTATCTCAAAAAAATGAGCGAGATTTTCGGCTTTGATGTTATTGAGAGCGATGAAAACGAGATTAATTCTCTATCTATTGGTGCTTCTCATGGTGGAATTATTGCACTTTGTGAAGAAAGGCAGTACCCCACTCTTACCCTTGATGATATAAAGAACAACGGATTTTATGTAATGATTGAGGGCATTGAGGACCCTTACAATTTTGGCTATGCTATGCGCTCAATTTACGCCTCGGGGGTTGACGGATTTATCCTTTCAAAAAGGAACTGGCTAAGCGCCTCGGGAGTTGTTTGTCGCTCCTCGGCTGGAGCAAGCGAGCGTGCCGATATTTACATTGCTGATGATGATTTTATTGCTCTGTTTAAGGCGAAAAATTACAAGGTCATTTGTGCTGATATTAAAAATTCTATTAGCGTTTATGATGCCGATTTGACTAAGCCTATATTCCTAATTGTGGGCGGTGAAAAAAGAGGAATTTCCTCCTCTATTTTATCGCAGGCTGACCAAATTGTGCGCATTGATTACGGGCGTGAATTTAATGCTGCGCTATCGGCTGCATCCGCTTCAACTATTCTTGCATTTGAGGTTTTTAAGCAAAATAAAAAATAAAAACAAAACCACTTATTTCCTTTTATACAAAGGATTTATAAGCGGTTTTTTAATTTTAGAATTTTTGAATTTATAAAATGTTGAATTTTAAAAATTTAAAATTTATTTATTACTCTTCTACATCTTCAACAATATCCTTATAAATTTTTTCTTCATCAAATGCGGGTTTATAGTCAGGATTGCTCAAAATCGTATCTCTTAAACTGTTTTTGAGTTTATCGCAACACGGTTTGAACGCAATATATGTTATACCTCCACCTATTATTCCTCCCGCAACAGGTATCGCATTTTTGAAAAATCCTGCAAATACTTTTTTTGTTATATTTACACCAAACCAAGATGCTACCGATTTAACTAACGGAAAAAATACCCCTTTCGTCAGCGCTTTTTTCAATAGTTTTTTCTCAACGCCAGTCCCCAACGCCTTTGCCATTGCTTTTATTGCATTGTTAGCGCCGAGCGTTCCATACATAATTCCAAAACATATTATTAAGGTATTCATTGTTCCGTCATCAAACTTGCCACCATTCTCGGTTGTATCAATTTCTAGAAATCCATATAAATATAGTAATTTTTGAGTAGCTCTTAATAAATAACCGTAATACTGTGCAATATCTGCCGGAATTGTAGCAACCATAGCAACGCCTCCAGGAATCCCTAATGCAGTAGAAATACCAGACACACAGTTTCTTTCAAATTTTATAACATCTTCTGCAATTTTATCAATTTCTTCTACTGGAATATTCGCTTTCATTGGATTTTCCGTGATTGCAATATCTATTGTTTCTTGCGGATATTTTTTAAATAAAGATTTTTGCAAAAAATCATCTCTTTTTATCCTTATGCCCGGGATTTTCAGTCCCTTGATAACAACATCTTCAACATCGATTTCGCCATTACCGTTCTCATCAATAGCACTTACGATTGAATTCTTAACTTTTACTATTCCTTTTTCTTTTTTCATTTTTTCTTCCATCACAAATTCTCCCTCAAATAACAAAAAAGTGCGCCCACGAGGAACGCACCGAAAAAGCGCCGTCCCTCATTGTCGCCAAACAATTCCATAACCCTCAAGGAGCATATAGAAAAGAGAGAAACACCTTTTACCGATATAGTTTTTCCCTGAGAGTATTAAATTATGAAATTGTTTGGCAATTCAATTATATCACAACGCTTAATTTTTGTCAATAGATAAAAGCCTGTCTAAGACAGGCTTTTACTTTGAATTTATTTGTAATTGATATTTTTCTTCATATAATCAATGCTCATTTGAGCGCATTCAAGACGGGATTTACCCATTGATGGCTCATCCTGCTCAGCGATTACCCAAGATGCACCTGCGTCCCTTGCTGCGTCAACAATAGCTTGAACATCCTGCACACCATATCCGAGAGGTCTAAATTCAAAGGTATTGCTTTGCTCCTCGCTACTATCAATGCCGATGAGCTTATACATATTCTTGCTTCTTGTTCCAACGAAGTCCTTAAGGTGAACAACAGGCGCTCTGCCTGTATACTTTCTTACATAATCAGCAGGATTTTCTCCGCCTACATTTACCCAACAGGTATCAAGCTCGGTCTTTAGCAAATCCTCGCTAATTTCATTATAAAGAGCGTCGAGAACATATTCTCCGTCCTCGGTCTTATCAAACTCAAAATCGTGGTTGTGATATAGAAGTGTAATACCGTTTCCCTTGCAAGCCTTACCGATTTCCTTCATATCCTCAAGTAGCTTAGGATATTTTTCGCTACCATATCTTAAATCCTGTGGAAGATAAGGAATTACCATATATTTGCAGCCGATTTCCTTATACATTTTTACAACATTCTCAATGCCGTTTTCCATAAACTCCTGATAAGCGACATGCGCGGAAATAGGAGTAAGGCCTACCTCTTCAAACATTGATTTAACCTCGGATGCGCTATTGCCATAAAAGCCCGCAAGCTCTCCGCCCTCATAGCCCATTTCCTTGATTTTTTTAAGAGTGCCGAAAAAGTCCTTTTCAAGCTCATCTCTTACTGAATAAAGTTGAAATCCAAGCTTCATTTCATTTTACCTCGTAGCTTTCTATGAATTTTTTAATTATTTTTATGGCTTGCTCGCCGGCAAGCCTTGAAAACGTGAAATAATCAAGTGCCTCACCCTCGCCATCGGAAATTGTGCGCAAGATGGCAAACGGCACATTATTAACATAGCATACCTGACCTATTGAAGCTCCCTCCATTTCGCATGCTACAGCGTTAAAGGTATTTGCAATAGAGTCCTTTTTTTCTTTTCCTGTTATAAACTGGTCGCCCGATGCGATAACTCCGCGCTTTACGCTTACACCGCAAGCACTCGCGCTATCGGCAATAAGACCCGATATAGCCTTGTCGGCGTGTATATTTACAAGATTTATTCCCGAAATAAGACCAACAGGGTCACCAAGTGGGCTTGTATCCACATCGTGCTGAACAACATCAGTCGCTACAACTGCATCAAGCACGGATAAGTCCTTACTAAGCGCTCCCGCAACTCCTGAATTTATAATCATACAGGGTTGATATTTTAAAATCATTGTTTGTGCGCAAATTCCTGCAAAAACCTTGCCTATTCCGCATTTACAAACAACCACGCTCTTTCCAAAAAGCTCGCCCCTTACGAATTTCATTCCTGAAAATTCATCACAGGCAGTATTTTTCATATCGGCGATAATTCCGTCCACCTCAATGTCCATTGCGCCGATAATTCCTATAATTTTACTCATATTTAAAGGTTACCTCCGAGCTATTTAGCACATTTAGGTATCTTTGCGCTTCCATTTGGGCACATTCAAGATTAAGATTGCGATAGTTTCCGCACTCCTCTCTCTTATTTCCAAAAATTTCGCCCTTATGCTCTATAATTTTCTTTAACACGGATTTTATTAGATCAAGGACCTGACTTGGCTCTACATCTCTTACAAGAAGATAAAATCCTGTTTGGCATCCCATAGGACCAAAATAGATAATTTTATCACCCTTATCACTATTTCTTACATAGGTTGCAAACATATGCTCAAACGAGTGCATTGTGATATTGTCCATATAATCACCCATATTAGGCTTTCTTGTCCTCATATCATAGGTGGTTATATCTCCGTCTATGCGCGAAATATAAAGTCCTTCGCTGATTTTATCATGATTTACGGTAAAGCTTGCTATTTTTTGCATTTTTATTCCTCTTTTAGTATGCCTGACGGGAACAGAACGAACCAGTTTTGGAACGGACAAAAGCCCCGTCTTATGCGTTGAAATTTTTTGAAATATTTTTATATGTCGGCAAAATTTCGCCTTGAATACAAGCCTTTTGGCTCGTTCTAAAATGCGGGAGCACCTTAACCCGATATATTAAAGGACAATCAACAATTATTTAAAACCACTTTTAATGATGTAAATATACGGTTTAAGGCTGATTTGTCCCACTCCCGTCAGACATAAATTTTTCAAGAGCGCACTTTACTACCTCAGGCTCATACAAAAATGAAAAGCCGTGCGGTGCGCCCGCAACTATTACCTTTTCCTTAGGTGATGTACATGCTTCAAAATTTTCCTCGGTCATATAGCACGGTACAAAGTCATCAGCCTCACCGTGAATAAATAAAATTGGCACTTTAGAGTCCTTTAGCGACTGCTTTGCGCTATATGAATAATCAAATTTACCGAAAATTTTCGCCAAAAACCCAACAGGAGCGCAAAACCACCTTGGCAATCCAAAATGCTTTTTAGCTACGAGCTGAATAATTTCCTTGGGAGAGGTAAAGCCACAATCGGCTATAATTCCGCTAACTCCCTCAACGATATTAGATGCCATCATAACCGTTGATGAGCCCATTGATAGACCGCTTAAATAAATGCGATTGTCAGGGAATGTCTTTTTGGCAAATTCAACCCAAGAAACGGCATCATATCTTTCCTTGACGCCATAGGTAATAAGCCTGCCCTCACTCTTTCCGTGTGAGCGTTGGTCAATAAGAATGATATTAAGACCGAGCGAATGGTAATACGGTATAGCGCAGGAAAAGTCCCTTCTTGCGGTTGAGCGATAGCCATGAAATAAAATTATCGTTCTATCGCTTTCGCTTTCCGACTTAATGATTATGCCATGTAGCTTTAGTCCGTCATAGCTTTCTATGTAGACATCGGTCTTAGGCGCATTTTCGTACCACAAAAGCCCTGCGTCAATTTCGTCCGAGTATCTGCGCATTTTTTCATCCTTTTGAATGTCGGCAAGAGGATCTGTTTCCTTCCTTCTAACAAACGCCGTATTGAAAAAATACCAAAAAACAATTATGATAACGAGCAAAATTGCCGATATTAAAATTGGTATCCAAATCATTTTTCAGATTATTTTAGAGCGACCTTACTGCGATAGCTCTCAACCTCCCAGTTTACGATAAAATCAACCATATCGGGCGCCATTGGGCGTACTCCGCCAAAGTTTTTAGCGTATACTGAAATTTTAACTGCATCAAGCCAAACCTCGGTAACTGTTGAGGCATCCTTTTCGGAGCTGCCTACCGCCATCATACCTATTCCCTTTGCGAAAATAATCTTTGGTAAATATTTATGCTCCGCAAGGAAGCTATCAAGCTGAGCCTCTATCACGCCCGCATCAAGCGTGTCAATAAACATAGGTACAGCCTTACAGTAAACTATATGGTCAGGTGACATTGGGCTTTTCAAAACTTCAAACTCGCTCTCTGAGCTACAAAGCCTTTCAATTTCCTTATTAAGTGTAAACTTAGTGAAAATTTCGCTATGCTTAGCGTATGCAGTTTTAAGAGCAAGCTCAAAAGCCGATATTTGCTCACTATTTGCGCTAACCTCGGTCAAATCAGGCAAAATTTTTGTAATTTTCTCGATTTTCCCCATAACCTCGCTAACTAACGCATCAATTTCTTCCTTTGTATTTCCAGCAAAGAAAATTCCGTGGTTTTGCAAAAATAGGAGTCTTGCATCCTTACCCGTAGCGGTTTCGTATTCCTCAATCATTTTACGGCATTTTGATGCAAGGATATATCCGGGCTCGGTTTCGGGTATCCAAATTGCCTCTGAAAATAGCTCTTTTACGATTTTTTCACCGTCAATAGCGCATGTAAGACCGTTTACCATAGTTGGGTGAACATGCAAAACATATGTTTGCTTAAAAAGATTATGTAAAAGCGTTTCAACCGAGGGGCGCTTGCTTTCCTCGCCTACGCACCTTGACGCCATCATATCTGATAGCACCTGAGCCTCTCGCTCGTCCTTGCTTTCGGAATATGTTTTTTGCCAAATTTTCGCAAGACTTTCTCTTGACATCTTTACAAAGCCTTCGTTTGAAATTGTGGCAAGAGCGTGACCTGAGCCTTTTATAAACAAATGTTCATCGGTTTTATAAGAGGTGTTGCCACCGCCTGCCAAAACATATCTTGGGTCAGCACCGTATTTATGCGAAATTTCGGCAATTATTTCAAGTCCCATATCATTCTTCTCCAAGTAAAAATTTTTTAATTGCACAGTATTCAGCCTTTAGCTGTTCTGCCCTTTTAGAATCAAATTTATCCTTTTTTATAGCCTTTAAAATTATATTCTTTGGTGTATCCTCGGGGTCAATAAGCTCCATGGCTTGAACCTCATAGCCCTCACTCTCAAGCTTTAATAATCTCAAAGCATCAGTTGCGGAGTCGCAAAGCTTTTGGCGTAGCATTGAATGCCTTGTAATAAAGCTAAGTGCACTGCAATTTATCTTTGAATTTAGCTCATGATGACAGCAAGGAGTTGATAAAATTACACTTGCTCCATTTGAGCTTCCTTTATTAAGCACAATATCAGTAGCGATATCGCAGGCATGCAGGGAAATTACAAGGTCAACAGGCTGTGCCATTTCGTAATCATCAATGTTGGCACATATAAATTCCATTCCGTCAAAGCCAAGGCGAGCGCCAACGGAAGCACAATATTCAATAACATCTGCCTTTAAATCAACACATTTCATTGAAATGTCCTTTTTTTTGATGTTTTTAAAATAGTGGTACACCGCAAAGCTAAGATAGCTCTTTCCACAGCATAGATCGTATACATTGATTTTATCGCTTGGAATATGTGCCTCTATGCTTTTTATATGCTCCAAAAACTTATTGATTTGACGGAATTTTGCCTGCATTTTATCACGGATACGCCCGTTTTCATCACTAATACCGAGCTTTTTAAGGAAATCCTCACTTCCGCTTAAAATGTATTTCTTTTCGTTGTTATTTCCGCTATAAGTAAGCGTTGCATTACCCTCTACGCCTGACAATTTTCTTATTTTATTATAGCCGATAAGCGTTTCCTTACCGCTTTTCGCCCTCATAAATTGAGCGTCGCCTACTGTGGAAATTATATTTATTTGAGCATGGGAATAAAATACCCCCTCAAGCTCACTTAAAAGATTTTCCTTAAAATTCAAATGGTACGCCTTATTATCCCTTGAAAAAACCTCAAGCTGAAGGACATTTGCGCCCGAAATGGTTTTCGGCGTAAGCACTGATTTTATTTCATCGCTTGAATCGGGCTTTGAGAAAATAGCCTTTTTTAGCTGTTTTTTCTCAAATAGCTCCACAAGAAGCTCCATCAAGCTATCAAGCTTTTCACTTTTTATCTTCTTCATCTATCTTTTCCTCAACCTTATCTTCGCTTTCTTCGGTTGATTTAGACACTTCATCTATCGCGCTCTCTTCCTCGGTATTCTTCTTTTTCTTCTTGAAATCAAGCTTGAATTTATTTTCCGTGTGGTTATAAATTCTAACGATATTCTTTCTATGCAAGAAGATTACAAGCGCTGCACAAAGCATTCCAACAAGGACATGAGGTCCAAAGCCGGTAATCTTTGCAAGAATGAAAGGGTATATCAGCGCAATCATAACCGAGCCGAGCGAAACCATCTTAAATCCAAATAGAATTATTATGAAAATAACAAGCTCTATGAGGAAAATAATAGGCTCGGTAACAAGGCAAAAGGCTGATATTGCGGCAACGCCCTTTCCGCCCTTAAATCCAAAGTAAATCGGCCATGCGTGACCTATAATTGCGAAAAGTCCTGTAATATATGCGCCAAGGTAGCCCATAATAAGAAGTCTACCTATATAAACTGCCACAATGGTTTTAAGTGCATCACAGGTTAGTGTAAGAATTGACGCCTTTTTACCGTAAACGCGCATCATATTAGTTGCGCCTGCGTTTCCGCTTCCCTTTTTGCGAATATCCTCACCGTAAATTCGTGAAATGATTACGCCAAAGTTCAAGCTTCCAAGCAAATATCCAATTACCATACAAAGACCGACGCAAAGAACCATTACTCCTATTGGATAGGTCATTTTACCGTCGTCCTGTACTGTTGCGTTTTTAAAGGCAAGCATGCCATAGTCCATAAGCTGTTTAAAGGTCATACTCTTGTTTCCTCATCTTCCCCTCGTTGTCTTATAACGAGCTTTATAGGTGTTCCTCTAAATCCAAATGTATCTCTTAGACAGTTTTCGATATATCTTTGATATGAAAAATGGAAAAGCGCTGCGCTATTACAGAAAAGAACGAAGGTAGGCGGTGCTACGCTTGTTTGGGTCATGTAATAAACCTTGAGCCTTCTTCCCTTGTCAGACGGTGGCTGAACACGGGTAATTGCCTCGTTCAAAACATCGTTGAGCATTCCTGTTGAAATTCTTGTTTTGGACTGGTTAAAGACATAGTTTATCATTTCAAATATTTTTACTATTCTTTGTCCTGTAAGTGCGGAAACATAGATTATAGGCGCGTAGGTCATATAAGAAAGCGCCTCATACACCTTTTTGCTATATTTAACGGTGTCCTTATCCTCTGCCTTTAGCGTATCCCATTTATTTACAATAATGATAACAGCCTTTCCTGCCTCGTGCGCTATTCCTGCGATCTTTTCATCTTGATCGGTAACACCCTCGTTGGCATCTATGACAACAAGGCAAACATCCGCCCTTTCTACTGCCATATGAGCTCGTAGAACACTGAATTTTTCAATTCTGTCCTCAACCTTGCTTTGTCTTCTTATTCCCGCGGTATCAATAAAATTATACTTTCCATATTCATTGTCAAACTCGGAGTCAATCGCATCGCGAGTTGTTCCCGCCATCGATGATACAATAAGACGGTCTGTTCCAAGAATTTTATTGATTATTGAGGATTTTCCTGCATTTGGCTTTCCGATAACAGCGACATTTATGCGATCACTATCATCCTCCTCATTATCCCTCTCGGGAATTGTTGACAAAACAGTCTCAAGAAGGTCACCGCTTCCCGTTCCGTGAATTGAAGAAACAGGAATAGGGTCAATTTCAAAGCCAAGCTCATAGAACTCATAAAATGCGGGGTCAACCTCGCCGATTTTATCCGCCTTATTAACGCATATTACAACGGGCTTACCACTCTTTTTGAGCATAAGCGCGATATCACGGTCATCAGCAACAAGTCCTGCGTTTATATCGCACATAAAGATGATTGCATCGGCAGTATCAATCGCAATTTGAGCCTGCTCTCTCATCTTTTGCAAAATCATGCTATCGGTCTTTGGCTCTATTCCTCCTGTATCAATGATAATAAACTTTCTTCCGCACCATTCGCTCTCTCCATATATTCTGTCACGAGTAACGCCCGGTGTATCCTCTACAATAGAACGCCTTTCGCCGATTAGCTTATTAAAAAGCGTGCTTTTTCCAACATTAGGTCTGCCAACAATGGCAATTATAGGCTTAGACATATTATCCCTCCTTTATACCAAGCACAGCCATACCGAAGCTAAATCCGTCGCAATCGGTAGGTTGCACAGCTACATTCAAATTATTACTTAACTCATCAAGTGACATTCCGCAAAGGAACAAATCCCCCTCGCTCCTTAGCATGCTACGGGAAATAAGAAGCTCGTCTCCAAGGGGCTTGTCCTTTAATTGATTTACAAGATCCTTACCTGTAATTAATCCTGCAACAGTTATTGAATGACCGAAAAAGTCATTCTCTATCTTATAGACATCACAGGAAATTCTCTTGCATTTCCTTTGTATTTTCTTTACCATCTTGCAAATGAAATCATATGCTGAAACACCCGTGGCAATAGAAATGCTTCTTTTGATTTTTCTTTCTTTTCTTGAAAGGCGCTTTAAAAACGCATTAAGCTCCGCTTCAAACGAGCTTAACATTCCTACACCGTTTTCAAGCTGGTCAAACTCCTCATAATAATCAAAATTAGGGAGCTTTTTTTCAGCCAAGAGATAAAACTCATCCGAGCAAAAGAAGATGTTTGCACCGTATTTCTTTGCGTATATTTCGTTTATCCCTTCAACCGCATCTATAACCTCTATTGCAGACTCCTTATCAAAGCCCTGCAAGGGATAAAGCCCCTCTCGGAATTTTGTAAGTCCTGATGGAACGACGGAAACGCTATTCATATGAGGGTAATACTTTGCAAGGTCGTTAAGAGTCCTTTCAAGCTCGGCTCCATCATTTACTCCCCTACAAAGAACGATTTGACCACTCATATTAATTTCCGCATTTGCAAAATCATCAAGATACGAAAGCACCTCACCCGCGCGCTTATTATGCATCATTTTGCATCTTAGCTCAGGGTTAGTTGTATGTATAGATACATTTACAGGAAGGCGCATTTCAATAATTCTATCTACCTCTTTTTTGTCAATATTAGTCAAGGTAACATAATTTCCGTGCAGAAAGGACAGTCTTGAATCATCATCCTTGAAATAAAGCGTTTCTCTTAATCCCTTTGGAAGCTGGTCAATAAAGCAAAATATACATTTATTTGAGCATCTGCGCTTTTTATCCATCAACGGTGTTTCAAAATCAAGTCCGATGTCATCATACATTTCCTTTTCAATAGAAAAACTGTATTTAACGCCATCTCTGTCAATAATAATTTCAAGTGCTTCCTCGGCAAGATAAAATCTATAATCAATAACATCATTTATCTCTTTGCCGTTTATGCTAATTAGCACATCATTCTCTCTTATACCGCAAGCATATGCGAGGGATTCCTGTGCTACTGTAATTATCCTTACCATTTTCGTCTCCTGTTTTTCAAGACTTAATCAATTATATATTATATTATATAAAGCGCGAAAAGTCAACTGCTATGCAAATATTTATTTATTTTTTCAAGCGATGCCTTTTCTATTCTTGACACATATGAGCGTGAAATCCCAAGCATTTTTGCTACCTCTCTTTGAGTGTATGCCTTTGTATTCCCAAGCCCATATCTCATTACAAGAATTTGGCGCTCTCGCTCATCAAGCTCGGCTTTTATATACTCAAGAGCCTTGTTTATTTTTATCTTCTTATCTAAGTCATCAGCGATTGTATCCTCAAGAAATATTATATCCATATATGTAAGAGAATTTCCGTCCTTATCAACATCAACAACATCGTTTAGTGAAACCTCACAGCCATACTTCTTTTGATTTCTGAAAAACATAAATATTTCGTTTTGAATACATTTTACCGCATATGTAGCAAATCTCGTTCCACTTGAGCTATTGTACGAATCAACCGCCTTTACAAGTCCTATTGTTCCTATAGATTGTAAATCCTCCTTGTCAAAGCCCGATGATTGATATTTCTTAATAACATGAACAACAAGCCTTAAATTATGCTCTATTAGCTTATCTCTTGCGCTTTCACTCCCTGCCCTGTATTCATCAAAGCATTTTTTCTCCTCCTCGCTTGACAGTGCCTCGGGAAAGCGTTGAATTGGCTCTACTCCCAAAATCATATAAGTGAAATTTAAAATCATTGAAAAAACATTCATACTCATCACCTCACAATAATTTATATTTCCTTATTTTTGAAAATTGCTTGTCAGGAAAAATATTCATTTCTCAAACTTGAATAAATACATCTTTTTGTGAGAAAATATCATTGAACGCAAGTTCAACTGGAGGATCAAGTTATGATGATTATTGATAGAATCGCGCTTTTTCTACTCATTATCGGTGGACTAAACTGGGGTAGCGTTGGCCTATTTCAATTTGACATTGTAGCATGGATGTTTGGTGGCTCTGACGCAATTATTTCAAGAATTGTTTATGTTGTAATTGCTCTTTGCGCGCTTTGGTGCATTTCGTTACTGTTCAGAGAACGCGATACCGATACAGCGGAAATTGAATAACAAACAAAATCTCCGCACAGGCGGAGATTTTGTTATGGTATTTTTTAGTATGATTTTATTACAGTATAACCGTTTTTTTTCGGTAAGCGTCGCTTGGTATTTGAGGCTTATTAAGAAAGGTATAGTAAAGCGCATCCGAGCGTCTTGAAATTTCAAGATTTTTTAGCATTTCGCCATCAAAGCTCTTTGCGTCAGAGTGCTTTGTTAGAATCGAAAGGCTTGTTTTCCTTTTCGCCTCCTTAACAAGCTCTCTTCCCGTCTTATCACACGCCAAAAGAGTTGTAAATATTTGGCTCTCATCAGCGCTCTCAACACCAAAAAGCTTATACATAAGTATTCTCTTAAGTCTTGATGAGGTCCAAACCTTAGAGCTTAGACGAAGGAAAAACTCGTTTGAGTCAGAACAGTCATTGGCGATTTTGGAAATAAAATAACCGCATCCGTCGGGCGTGTCAAATGTGGTCTTATAGCCTTCGGGCTCTTGCATCAGCGCAAATCTAAAAAGAAAATCCGAGGCGCACGATTCATCAAGATATGCCCCTGCGCTTATATCAGCCTCATAAATTTCCTTGGCTATATCGGGAACTGATAAAAAGGTTGCAGATTTATAAAATTCATTTCTAATCGCGGAAGCAGACATAACGCCCTGCACGGAAAGATCGCTATATCCTGCGCCCTCTCTCTTTATTACAAACGGGGTCATTTTTGAGCCATGCTTTTTAATAGCACGCACATATTCAACGCCCAAAATATCGTTTGGAGATTTTGGAAGGCTTTTACCCATTTTTGAAAGTGCTTTTTCTTTTGCTGATATATAGCTTTCGCTTCTTACATTTAGTTGGTCCTTGATTTCATTTTCAAAGATTTCCGAATCTATTGCATCGGCAATACTGCTTAAATAATCTAAATTTCCGCTTTCGGAGCCGAAGCATAGGTAATTTGCACCTATTTCGGTAGCGATTTTAACAGCAGATGATGCAAAAATCTCCGCATTTGATGACGAAAACGGATATGGAAGCTCAAAAACCGCATTGACCCCAAGCGAAACAGCCGCCTTAGCCCGAGTATACTTATCAAGCATGGCAAAGGATGCTCGCTGTGTTATATTACCTGACATAATAGCAACTATTGTTGAGCCTGGAAAGCGCTCTCTTATTTTATCTATTTGGTATTTATGACCGCAATGAAACGGGTTATATTCACATATAATCGCAATAATTTCAGCCATTTTTTCTCCTCAAAATATTTTTTCCTAAATTTGTATTTTAGTCTTGAAATTGCAAGTCCTATGATATATAATAATATACGATAATTTATAATTTGTCAAGAAATATTTCAGGAGGAATGAAAAATGAAGGTACTTGTAGTAAACGCCGGTAGCTCATCACTCAAATATCAGCTGATGGATACCGCAACCGAAGAGGTTTTGGGAAAGGGTATTTGTGAAAGAATTGGTATGTCCGGAAGCTTGATTGAGCATAAGAAGGCTGACGGAACAAAGATTAAGAAAGAGGTTGCGATGCCTGACCACTCTATCGCTACTGAAATTGTTGTTGCAATGCTTACCGATAAAAATGACGGTTGCATTTCAAGCATGGATGAAATTGAGGCAGTTGGACACAGAGTTGTTCATGGTGGACCATATGTTTCCGAGAGCTGTCTTGTAACTGATGAGGTTTTGGAAATCATTGAAAAATGTGTTGAGTTTGCTCCTCTTCACAACCCTGCTCACATCATGGGAATTAAGGGCTGTCAAAAGGTAATGCCGAATACTCCACAGGTTGTTGTATTTGACACAGCATTCCATCAGACAATGGAGCCAAAGGCTTACACATATGCTCTTCCTATTAAGATGGTTGAGGAGGATCATATCAGAAGATACGGCGCACACGGAACTTCACACCGCTTTGTTGCTAACGAAATGATTAAAATTCTCGGTGGCAAGCCTGACTCAAAGATTATTACCTGCCATATCGGAAACGGATCCTCAATCTCCGCGGTTCGTGACGGAAAGGTTGTTGACACATCAATGGGCTTTACTCCACTTGACGGTGTTGAGATGGGCACAAGATGCGGTTCTATTGACCCTGCTATCGTTCCTTACATCATGAAGAAGTACAACATCAGCGTTGATGAAATTACTGACTTTATGAACAAGAAATGCGGATTCCTCGGCGTTAGCGGATATTCCTCTGACAGCCGTGATATTGAGGCTGCTATCCTTGGAAAGTTTGACGAAAACATCAGCACATGTCCTAAGACAGATGCTGAAAAGGAAGCTACTACTCGCCACGCTCAGCTCGCTGCTGACATTCTTGCGTTCCAAGTAAAGAAATACATCGGCTCTTACTCCGCTATTATGAACGGACTTGACGCTATCGTATTTACCGCCGGAATGGGCGAAAACAATCCTGAGCTTCGTGAAAGAGTTTGCCGTGATATGGAATTCTACGGAATCGACATTGACTTTGAGCTTAACGCAAAGACTCTCAGACAGCCTAACATTGTTGAGCTTTCTACTCCTAAATCAAAGGTAAAGGTATATGTACTTCCTACCAACGAGGAGCTTATGATTGCAAGAGATACTGAGGCTATTGTTTCAAAAAAATAATTAAAAAATAAAGCGTCTTGAAAACCTCAAGGCGCTTTTGTTTTACGGATTTTTGATATTTTTTGAAAATTTCAAATTTTTAAATTCATAAATTCATCAATTTAATAAATAAAAAATGCTTGAATATGAAAATTCAAGCATTTTTTATTTTAGATTTTAGATGCGTATTTTTGGTCGCCCGTTGGAGTTAAAATACTGTATCCGATATTGATTAAGTGGTCGGCAACTCTTTCAAGACCCGAAACGGTTGAGAAGAAATATGCGCTTTGCTCAACCTTACAGCTACCTGTTGCAAGGCGTGTAAAGTGCTGTGATGATAGCTTTTTCTTAAGAGCGTCTACCTCATTTTCAAGGTCGGTAAGCTCCTTAAGATGCTCAGATGAAACACTGTTAAATGCTTGAAGCGCAATTTCAAACATTTTATCTACCTTATGGTACATTTCCATAATTTCGTTAAATGCCATTTCGGAGAACGAGAGATTTTCCTGTCCCATTTGTGAGCCGATTTCAAAGAAGTTTTCCGCGTGGTCGCCTATTCTTTCAAGGTCATTAAGAACATGAAAATACGAGCCTATAACCTGCTCATCTGCTCTGTCAAGAAGCGGAGAAAGCTGAATCAGGTATTTTGTCATTGCATTGTTTGTAAAGTTAATTGTTGACTCCACCTTATAAAGCTGTTCCTTGTTTTTTCCGTCCTTGTTCTTAATCTCCTCAAATGCTCTGCTAAGGTTTTCCTTAGCGAGGCTCGCCATATACTCAACCTCTCTCTTTACCTGCATAACTGCGATTGCAGGAGTTTTAAGAAGTCTTTCATCAACGAATCTGAGATGTTGCTCATCTTCCTTGGATTTTTTATCCTTAATTACCGCAGTTGCAAGGCTAACAAGCTGTTTTATAAACGGAATTAGTAAAACTGTTGTGATAACATTAAAGATTACATGGAACATTGCAATTTGGAGTCTGTAATTTGTCGCTCCAAACGATGTTGCAAGAAATGATGCGAACCAACCGCTTGTTGGCCACAGGAAGGATGTAAATGCCACAGTTCCTATAACATTGAAGCTGAAGTGAACAAACGCAGTTCTCTTTGAGTTAGTAGAAGCGCCGATACAGGCGATAAGAGCTGTTACACAGGTACCGATGTTTGAGCCAAGAACGATGAACAGTGCTGACTCAACGCTTATTACTCCCTCACCTGCCATAGTAATTACAATACCTGTTGCTGCCGACGATGACTGAATAAGCGCGGTGAAGATTGCGCCTACAATAATAAGAAGCAACGGAAAATCAATAGCCTCAAACATCTTTGTGAAGAAGCTGTTAAGTGACTCATTTCCCTTAAGCGCTCCGCCCATAATGTCAAGACCGACAAATATAAGACCGAGTCCGCCAAGAATTGTACCGATTAGCTTTGCCTTTTCATTTTTAAGGAAAGTCATCATAATTCCGATAAATGCAAAAAGCATAGCAATTTCGGAAAAGCCGATGCTAACACCGCCGCCCGAGGAGCCTGACAGAGCTACTATAAGACCTGTAACGGTTGTTCCTATGTTTGCACCCATAATGATAGCGGTTGCTTGAAACAGAGTCATAACGCCTGCGTTAACAAGACCGATTACCATTACGCTTGTTGCAGAGGAGCTTTGAACAATTCCTGTAACTCCCGCACCGATTCCGACGCCTGCAAAGCGATTGTTACTGATTTTCGCAAGAAGTCTTTTTAGTCCTCCTCCTGCGCTTTTCTCAAGTCCCTCACCCATCATATTCATTCCTGCGATAAATACGCCAACGCCTGTGAGAAGGGACAAAATACCTAAAAGTATTTCCATAATTTCTCCTTTTTATATTTTCCTTGGGGATTGCCATAAAAAAATGGCAAAGCTCAATAGCATATAAATGCCAAGAGTCTTGCCACCTAATTACAAAATCTGATTTTCGATCGTACTGACGGCAATGTAAACACGGAACCGTGTTAACTACTCCCTCGGCTGGATTATACACCAAAAACCCAAATAATGTCAAGAGCTTTATTAAATTTTTTGAAACTAAATTACGCCCTTTTGAAGCATAACATTTGCGTAGATTGCCTTCTCGCTTGTTGCGATGATTGCATACGCCTTTTTTGCTTCCTCATAGAATGCAAATCTTTCAACGGTTCCAACCGCGTCCGCGCCTCTTTCATCATATTTTGAAATGATTTTCTTGTATTCGTCCCAAATAGGCGTCTTAGCGTTATCGCCCTTCATTACCGCCATAAGAGAAACGGGGGTATCAACATAGGTATCAAGTGGGAAAAGCTGTAAAATCGCATCAAGAATTTCAGGCACGCCATGACCGTCACATCTTATGACCTTTGCATTTTTGCCCATTGATTCAGCCGGGAAGTTTCCGTCGGCGATAACAATTCTATCGCTATGACCCATCTCGCACAGCACCTTCAAAAGCTCCGGTGAAATAATACTTGGAATTCCTTTTAACATTTTTTATTCTCCTTTAAAATTTATTTTAATTTCTTCTCATATCTCTTGCAAGAGTGATGGGAACGACCTGATTTGCTCCCGCCTTTTTCAAAAGCCTTGCGCAAGCGCAAAGCGTCGCTCCGCTTGTCATTACATCATCTATCAAGAAAATATTTTTACCCTTTACATCTATATTTTCTCTAAGGGTATACGAGCGCATTGCGTTTTCAAATCTACCCGATTTCGTAAGGCTCTTTTGCGCATCGCTTCCCTCATTATAAAAATATTCCTCTAAGCCTATGCCAAGCTCCTTAGCAAGTCCCTTTGCGAGCATTTTTGCATGGTCATGACCGTACTTCTCTATTGACTCCTCTCTCCTTGGCGGATAGGTGACAACAAATTTTTTATAGTTTAGCTTATGCTTTATACATAGCCTGATAGCTACCTTGTGAATTGCCCTTATACAAAAGGTTAAAATATCGTAATCACGGCTTTCCTTTAATGTATACACCATTTTATTTACCGGTGTGAAATGGCTTGGAGTATAAAAATAAGCAAAGCCTGCTATTGAGTGATTTATTTCTCTTACCCTTTCGGGCAGGCATGTGCAATTTTGCGCGGTCATACCGCAGCTTGAGCATAAAATATCCATCGCGTCATGCCAGCTTGACTCACACTCGTCACAAAACGGAATCGGGTCATCATAGCTTATCGGCTCATCACACAAGAAGCATGTGCGCACCGAAAATATTCTTGCGAAAAATTCCTTAATTTTCATCAGCAAACGACCTTAAAAGCTTGAAAAGCCCTGTATTTCTGACAATTTGACTGTCATTTTCAACCATCTGCTCAAAAACCTTTTTCTCTCCGAGCAAAATTACCATTCTTGATGCTCTTGTTATTGCGGTATATATAAGATTTCTTGTTAAAAGCATCGGCGCGGATTTTGTCATAGGAATTATTACAAACGGATATTCGCTACCCTGACTCTTATGCACGGTTATGGCGTAAGCATGCTCAATCTCATCAGCCTCATTAACCTCAAGGGTGATAACCTTACCGTCAAAGTCAACTACCATGCTTTTTTCAACGGAATTGATAGATTTTATAGTACCTACATCACCGTTAAAAATTCCTGTTCCCGTCTCTGCCCCTCTTTGCCACTCGTGAGTATAGTTATTGCGGATTTGCATTACCTTATCTCCCTCACGAAACAGCTTTGAGGTAGAAATTTGCCTCTCCTGCTTGCCGTTTTTTTGAGGGTTCAGAGCATTTTGCATAGCAAGGTTCAAGCTTTGCGTTCCATTCGGTCCTCTTTTGGTCGGAGTGATAACCTGAATATCCTTATACGGGTCAATTCCGTATGTTTTTGGAAGTCTTACG
The DNA here is from genome assembly GCA_017466455.1 of Clostridia bacterium. The sequence goes on along the minus strand of JAFTUD010000018.1, from coordinate 40,684 downwards.
GTACAAAGCTCGGCTATATACGCAGGAATTTGCGACTCGTTAGGAATTGATATGAAGAAGAAATCCTCATACCTTTTTGTAAGGTCGGGAACAATTCCGTTATTTATCTCATGCGCATTCATTACAATTCCGCTTTGCTCCGCCTGTCTAAATATCTCATTTAGCTCAATTACAGGAAAGCATCCCGAAAAAATGACATCATTAAGCACATCTCCCTCTCCAACCGACGGGAGCTGATAAACATCGCCTATAAGAACAACTCTTGCTCCGGGCTTTACAGCCTTTAAAAGAGCGCATGCAAGATGAATATCGAGCATAGAGGATTCATCAACTATTATTACTTCCTTTTCAAGAAGATTCTTCTCATTTCTGTCAAATACAATTCCCTCATCAAGCTCCGTCCCAGAATTTGCCTCCAAGAGCTTATGAACAGTGGTTGCCTCGTGAGAGGTTGCCTCGCTCATTCTCTGCGATGCTCTGCCAGTTGGGGCGCAAAGAGCGCATCTCAGACCTATTTGACCGAATATTTGTATAAGCGCCTTGATAATTGTTGTTTTTCCTGTTCCCGGTCCGCCTGTAATAACGGTTACGCCGTTCATAAGGGACTCCTCAATGGCTCTTTTTTGCATTTTCGCATATGAAATGCCGTTTCGCTCCTCAATTTGCTCAATAAATGCCCTTGAATTTCTATAATCCATTGACATAACCGTCTTTTTAAGAAGCAATAGCTTTTGGGCTATATATTCCTCGGCTAAATAGTTTTCCTTTAAATAAATATGCGTTTCCGACTGATAGGACACGGATTTTATCTTATCCTCAAAAATGAGCGCATCTATATAAGGATATATTCTATCCTCATCAAGCTCAATGAATTTTGCGGTTGATTGAAGCAGTCTTTCCCTTGTGACATAGGTATGACCGTCCCTTGTAGCAAATGTCCTCAAAACAAAAATAAGCGCGCTTTTTATTCTGTTTCCGTCATCCTTGGCAACTCCGCTTTGCAAAGCGATTTCATCAGCTAAGGTAAAGGTAATTCCGTTGATGCTTTCACACATTATATACGGATTACTTTTTATAATTTCCAAGCTGTTTGTGCCCCAAGCCTTGTAAATCTTCAGAGCGACGGTCGGAGAGAATTTATCCCTGCCAAACATAATAATCTCGCGTATTCCCGCCTTTTCGTTAAAGTCCTTGCTCATTTCCTGAGCCTTAGATGCGGAAATACCCTTTATTTGTACGAGCCAGTCGGGGTGCTTAGAAATAACATCGAAGGTATCCTCAGCAAAAATCTCAACTATTTTTTGCGCTATTTTAGGGCCTATTCCCTTTACCGCGCCCGAGGAAAGGTATCTCAAAATATCATTTTTTTGTGTTGGGAGAATTTTTTGAAACGATTCAACCGCGAATTGCTTTCCGTAGACTTTATGGTTTACCCATTTTCCAAGCATTTCGAGCCTTTCGCCAACTGAAATATACGGCATATTTCCCGACGCGTTGAAAAAATCGCCATCATCGCTCTCTACCGAGCAAACCGAGTAGCCGTTTTCATTATTTTGATACAAAACGCTTTCAACCTTACCGAAAATACGAATGCTTTCCGTTTCGCTGTTCATAAAAATCCCCCTTTCCAAGCATTTGAAAATATCATTTATATTCTATCACAAGTAAATATATTTTTCAAGTAAAAAAGACCGCAATTTTCAAATTACGGTCTATTTTTTTATTATAGCAATTCTCTTTTGATTTTTGGCGCAAGATCAGTCTTTTCCCACGGAATGTCAAGGTCCTCCCTACCAACATGTCCATAGGCTGCGATTTGGCGGTAGATCGGTCTGCGAAGCCCGAATCTTTCAATAATCGCACTTGGTCTTAGGTCAACATTATTGCTTACAAATTCAGCGATTTTTTCCTCATCAACCCTTGCAGTGCCGAAGGTATCAATCATAACCGACACGGGCTTTGCAACGCCGATTGCATATGCAATTTGAACCTCGCACTTATCGGCAACGCCCGATGCTACAATGTTTTTAGCAACATATCTTGCGGCGTATGACGCGCTTCTGTCAACCTTTGTTGGGTCCTTACCGGAGAATGCTCCGCCACCGTGACGAGAATAACCGCCGTATGTATCAACGATTATCTTTCTGCCTGTAAGTCCTGTGTCGCCGTTTGGTCCGCCGATTACAAATCTTCCCGTTGGGTTTACATAAATTTTGGTATTTTCATCTATCATATCAGCAGGAACGGTTGGCATAATAACATGCTCAATTATGTCCTTTCTGATATTCTCAAGAGTAACATCAGGGCTATGCTGAGATGAAATAACTATTGCATCAATTCTAATCGGTCTTCCGTCCTCATATTCAACCGTTACCTGTGTTTTTCCGTCAGGTCTGAGGTATGAAAGAATGCTATCCTTTCTAACTCTTGTAAGCTGAATTGCAAGCTTATGAGCAAGAGAAATCGGAAGAGGCATAAGCTCCTTTGTTTCATTGCAGGCATAGCCGAACATAAGTCCTTGGTCACCTGCTCCGTTTTCATTTTCATTTTCTCCACTCTTTGCCTCGGCGGAATTATCAACTCCAAGAGCGATATCGGCGCTTTGCTCATGGATTGAGCTGATTACCGCGCAGGTTTCGCTATCAAAGCCGTATTTTGCTCTATCGTAGCCGATTTCCCTAACTGTTCTGCGAACGATTTCCTGAACATCAACGCTTGCCTTAGTGGTAATTTCGCCCATTACCATAACAAGTCCTGTTGTGCACATTGTTTCGCACGCTACTCTTGACATTGGGTCTTGCTCGAGCATTGCGTCCAAAATCGCATCCGATATTTGGTCACAAATTTTATCGGGATGTCCCTCGGTTACTGATTCAGATGTGAAAAACTTCTTCATATTTTCCTCCTAAAAAATCAAAAAATCCGTGGAGTCTCCGCGGATTGACACACTGTCTCATCTCACGGAATTGGCACCTTGTCACACGATAGGTTGCCGTAGCTTCATAGGGCCTGTCCCTCCACTACTCTTGATAAGATTAATTTTTACGAGCATAGTATAACACATACTTTTTCATATTTCAAGTGGTTTAACAAAATTTTTTTAATTGTTTTTTTGAGCTAAAATCACCAAGGAGAAATTACTGGAAATTTCTCCTTGGTGATCTCTTGCTTATTCGCCATTATTATTTGAGTTATTCTTTCTTTTTAACACATTTGAAAATCCGAAAAAAGCGCCGACAATCAAGAACACTGCGCCAAAGATAACGAGAAGCGCGGCATCATAGCTTATTCCGCCGTTAAGCAGCATAGCGCCGGAAATCAAAAGCGATCCTGCAAATATATCGCTCATACATACTCTCCTTTCATCAAAATTACCGCACAGAAAATATCCGTGCGGTAAAATTTCAATGAAAAGCTTCTTCCTACGCCGGCATTATCCGTATCAGGTTAAAGGGTTTGGAAATTTCCATCTCAGCCATGACAGCACCCCTGAATATTTAATTGTGCGATCTGCAATAAGTCTGCCTTATCACGATTTCATTTTATCATAGATTCAAGCACTTGTCAAGCATTAATCATCAAATGAACAATGGGCGAATTTGCTTTCCCTCAAGGGCATGGGCAAGCGTGTCAGATACAAGAGCAAGCTCCGAGATTAGCGAATGGGGCTTTCCCTTTGGATCATCCTGCTTCATTGGCACGAAATAAACGCATTTACGCTCAAGAAGGATGCTTATATTTTGCAAATTTGCGCTTAGGGCATCGTTTGAGCAAAGCGCGATAACGAGGGGGCGGTCAGCGCGAAGATGAGCCTTGGCTGCCATTGTAACGGCAGTGTCGGTAATTCCCCTTGCGATTTTTGCCAGTGTATTTCCCGTACACGGAGCGATAACAAGCGCATCAAGCTCCACCTTAGGTCCAAGGGGCTCGGCATCAACTATTGTGTGGATTACCTCTTTTTCTGTTATTTGCTCTACTCTTTTTATAAATTCGTCAGCACTACCGAAGCGAGTGCTTGTTGAGTAGACATTTTCACTCATTATTGGCAAAATATCATAGCCCTGCGCCTTTAAGCCCACAAGCTCCTTAAGGCTTTGTGCGTGAGTGCAAAACGACCCACAAAAAGCATATCCTATCATAAATATACCTACACAATATATGGCTTGACAAAATCAAATATCGCCATAGCCGAGGCATACGGCATTATTTTCCCCGGCAGGGCAAGAAGCCTTTTGGGGAAGTCGGTATCCTCAAAGCCACCCGGCAGTGATGCAAGGTCATAGACGCGCGTTTTTGGGGATAGACTGTCGCTGATGCTTTTTTCAATGATTTTTTGCGGTACGGTATTATAAAGCACATCAAAATCGGATTTTTCAAGAGTTCTTTTCATCGCTTCAGGGTCAAGCGCAACGGCACCTGCCTCACTTGCCGTTTTCCTTGATTCGTCACGCCTTGCGCAGACGCTTACCCGTGCGCCAAGTGATAAAAGAATTTTGCAAAGATGCTTACCTATGCGACCGTAGCCTATTATTGCGAATTTTGAGTCCTTAACGGATTTTTTAATTTCCATTATCGCAAAGCCTAAGGCACACTCGGCGGTGATATATGCGTTTTTGTCTAAGAACTCCTCATCTCTTGCATAATTTATGATTTTTCCGTCAAAAAACCGCGCAAGTCTATCGCTCTCACCGCTGAAAACAATAGTGCGCTTACTTAGATTTTGGGAGATTTTAAAAAAATCCTCATCTGCAAGCGCACTTTTTATCGGTAATATTAAAGCTTTGGGGCTATTAAGTGTATTTACATCGGAAATACAGCTGTCAAATCCGTTTTTCAAAAGGATTTCGTTAAGAGCCTCATACCTTGCATCGGAAGAAATAATACTGATTTTGTCCATATTGCTTCCCTTTTTATTTATTTGAGAATTAGTTCTCACTAACAATGGTATGAGGTTTTTAAAATTATGCCATTACTTTTCGTTTTTTGCGATCAGCATATTTATTTTGAAGCCCTTTTCGGTGAAATTTCTTTCATATTCGGTTTGAATATTTGTATCATTCATATCCGAGGCGTGTAGGTCATATGTCTTATATTCAAGAGAAAGGCTTGATTTTTCAAGCTCCTCAAGAGAAAAGTCAAACAACGCCCTGTTATCAGTCTTGAAAAAGAGCCTTCCGCCATCAACAAGTATTCTTGAATACATATTTAAAAAGCCGATATGAGTCAAGCGACGCTTAGCATGTCCCTTCTTTCCCCATGGGTCGCAAAAGTTTACATAAATTGCATCAACAGAATTATCGGGAAAATCCTTAAGCTTTTCTGAGGCATCTCCAACCGAAAAGCGAACATTTCCCTTTTGCTCGTTTGTAAAGTCAATTCCGTCAGCACCAAGCGGATATATCTTTCCGTCGGGTGTTTGCCAGCCTCCGTTCGGAGCAAGTGAGCCAAGCCCCTTAAAGCCTGCGTATTTTTCAACTGCCAAGGTACAAACATCGGCTATTTTTTCAATGGCAAGATAGTTATAATCCTTCTCCTGCTCACATTTTCCTCTTATAAAATCGCCCTTTCCGCAGCCGATTTCTACTCTCAATGGTCTTTCTTGACCGTAGATCCCTGAAGCGTTTTCAAACAGCTCCTTGTGGTTTTGCACGATAAGTCCCGATAGCAATGACAATCTTTCGCCACCGTGACGCTTTTTTTTCATTCTCATATTGAATTTTACTCCGTTTTTTGTTAAAATAATCTTAAACAAACATATAATAGCACATTTTTTTGTAAAATGGTATATTATTTGCAAAAAAATCTACAAGGAGTTTTTTATGAAGCATTTTTTTCAAACAAGAGGCGTATGCGCAAGAAGCATATCCTTTGAAATACTTGACGGAAGGGTTTACAATGTAAGCTTTATCGGTGGCTGTAACGGAAATCTAAAAGCAATTTCTAAGCTTGTTGACGGAATGGATTGTGAAACAGTTATCAAAATCCTTAAGGGAAATGACTGTGGCGGTCGTGGCACATCCTGTGCGGATCAATTTGCAATCGCTATCGAAAAGGCTACTTTGGAAGGTAACAATTGATGAAAAAGCTACTTATTGTTGACGGCAACAGCATTTTAAACCGTGCCTTTTACGGCATTCGTCCGCTTTCCACAAAGGAAGGAATTCCGACAAATGCGGTTTACGGAATGCTCACAATTTTAAAAAGGCATCTTGACACGCTAAAGCCAGATTATGCTGTTGTTGCGTTTGATCTGAGGGCGAAAACCTTCAGACACAAGGCACACGACTTTTACAAGGCGACAAGAAAGCCTATGCCCGAGGAGCTTGCTATGCAGCTTCCCTACGCTAAGGACGCTGTAAGGGCACTTGGCTTTAATGTTGTTGAGCTTGAGGGATATGAGGCTGATGATGTAATCGGCACCGTCTCCCGTATTGCTATGACTGACAAAGATATTCATTCTTATATTTTGACAGGAGACAAGGATTCATTACAGCTTATCAATCCAAGCTGCTCTGTTATTCTTGTTAAGACAAAGGAAGATGTTCTGTATAATGAGGACAAGTTCAAGGAAGACTTTGGTGTTACGCCTACTCAATACATTGATGTGAAGGCGATTATGGGCGACTCCTCCGACAATATTCCCGGAATTAACGGAATCGGCGAAAAGGGTGCATTCAAGCTAATTTCCGACTTTGGCTCACTTGACGGTATATATGAATCGTATAAGGATGCAAAAATGTCCGATTCTCAAAGGACAAAGCTTGAGCTTGGCAAGGAGATGGCTTATATATCGAAATTTCTTGCAACTATTGTTTGCGATGCGCCTATTGAAGGAACCGTTTCAGACTTTGAATATCACGGAATTAATGAGGAGCTTGCCTCGGATTTATTCCTAAGGCTTGAATTCGAGTCACTGTTAAAAAAATTCAATATCACCTTTGATCCATCAAAAAGGCAGAGCATTTCCGCCACTCCAACAGCTAAAGTGAAGGACGCCTTTCCTATCGGTGTGCTTGATGATATAAAGGGTGAGGAGCTTGCTATCTTCTACCACGAGGATAAGCTTTATCTTTATAACGAAAAATATCATTTTTCTTATGACGGATACGATTTAGAGGATTTTTTAACATCAAACAAGATTATTTGTCACGATGTTAAAAGCTGGGCGAAAAGCTTTGAGATTAACTGTCATTTTGATGTTATGCTCGCCGGCTATCTTGCCTCTCCCTCTGACGCCTCGTATGAGCTTGAGAGCTTGTGCATAAAGTATCTTAATGCGGAATTTTCTCCATCACACGGAGCTTATCAAGTCTATCAGCTTTACAAGGTGCTTAATGATGAGCTTGACAGGATAAATGAAAGAAAAATTCTTGATGAAATTGAGATTCCGCTTGCCAAGGTGCTTGCCTCTATGGAAAAAATCGGCTTCCGTGTTGATGTTGACGGGCTTAAGGAGTATTCCGACAAGCTGAGTTCTATGGCGGAAGCGTATAAGGAAAGAATTTATATGCTTGCGGGAGAGGAATTTAATATCAACTCTCCAAAGCAGCTTGGTATTATTCTTTTTGAAAAAATGGGGCTTTCTCACGGAAAAAAGACCAGAAACGGTTATTCTACCGATGTGCATGTGCTTGAGGATTTAAAAAATGAATCTCCTATAATTGATGAAATTTTGGAGTATCGCCAGCTGATGAAGCTGAAAAGCACTTACTGTGAGGGGCTTGTAAAGGTTGCGGGTGATGACGGAAGAATCCACTCTACCTTTAATCAAACGGTGACGGTTACAGGGCGCCTGTCCTCCTCCGAGCCTAATCTTCAAAATATTTCGGTGAGAACCGAGCTTGGCAAGCAAATACGAAAATATTTCATCACAAAATCCGATGATTATGTGCTTGTTGACGCGGATTATTCACAAATTGAATTAAAGGTCCTTGCACATCTTTCGGGTGATGCAAATATGATATATGCGTTCAATTCGGGGATTGACATTCACTCAATGACCGCATCACAGGTTTTCGGCTTGCCTGCTGACCAGGTTACTCCCGAGCTTAGAAAGCGCGCAAAGGCTGTAAACTTTGGAATCGTTTACGGAATTGGCGACTTCTCTCTCGCCAAAGATTTGCACATCACAAAAAAGGAAGCAAAAAACTATATTGATAGCTATTTTCTCACCTATCCCGATGTCCACAGCTTTATAAAATCGTTGATTTCTAATGCTAAGGAAAAGGGATACGCGGAAACGATGTTTGGGCGTCGCAGATATGTACCCGAGCTTCAATCGCAAAACTTCAACATTCGCTCCTTTGGAGAAAGAGTGGCGATGAACTCGCCTATTCAAGGAAGCGCGGCGGATATAATAAAAATTGCTATGGTAAGGGTTTACAACGCTCTTAAGGAAGCAAAAATCGATGCAAGACTAATTCTTCAGGTACACGATGAGCTTATAATTGAAGCGCATAAATCCTGTGCCGACCAAGCAAAGCAGATCCTTAAAAGGGAGATGGAGAGCGCAGTTGCTCTGCTTGCTCCTCTTACTGCCGATGTTGGAATTGGTAAAACATGGCTTGAGGCAAAATGATATGAAATATTTTATTAAGGCTCCTGCTAAAATCAATCTTTTTCTTGATGTTTTGGGCAAGCGAGAGGACGGATATCACGAAATTCGTTCAGTTATGCAATCAGTTTCTCTTTATGATGAAATTTCCTTGGAAATGCTTCCCTGCTCGGATATAAAAATTGAGCTTAGCGGTTCTAACAAGCTTATAAAATGGGACGAAAGCAACCTTGCCTACAAGGCCTGTGCGCTACTTCTATCTCATTTGAAAATCGGTAATGCGCACATAAAAATTCACATTGAAAAGAACATTCCCATAGGTGCAGGAATGGCAGGCGGAAGTGCGGACGCCTCGGGAACGCTGATTTTATTAAATCAAGCGCTTGGCTTTCCTCTTTCAACCGATGAGCTATGCGAATTAGGCTCTAAATTAGGTGCGGACATTCCGTTTTGCATAAAGGGCGGCACTTGCCTTTGCGAGGGGATTGGAGAGGTGCTTACGCCGATTACTTCATTTTCGGGTGCTTATATGCTTTGCGCTATTGATGATTCAAGCATATCTACTCCCCACGCATACAGAATGCTTGACGAAAAATACGGAGATTTCAGCTCCGAGAGGGGTGACATTTCGCCTATTATGCTTGCAATAGAAAAAAATGATGTGCTCGGTGTTGCATCAAATCTTTACAACAAATTTGAAAGCGTAATCATCGCACAAAATCCAAAAATCACCGAGATAAAGGACATTATGCTTAAATGCGGTGCTATCGGCACGCTAATGAGTGGAAGCGGTCCTTCCGTTTTCGGAATTTTTCCATCGGAAATCACACAAAAAAATGCCTTTTTTGCTTTGCAAAGTGAAAAAATTCAAGCTTTTTTATGTAAATCGCTTTGATTTTAGATTTTTTTTGATTTTTTTGTTGACAAATCCTTAATTTAGATTTATAATAGAAAAAATATTTTGAAGTATTTTTAGTTGTTATACACGGAGGAATTTAAAATGTCTGAAAATCTTTTCGACTACAAATTTGGACGCGAGGGCATCACATTTGATGATGTTTTGCTCGTTCCTGCTAAGAGTGAAATCGTTCCTAAGATGGTTACTCTTGAAACACAGCTTACTAAAAAGATTAAGCTCAACATTCCACTTATGAGTGCGGCTATGGACACGGTTACCGAGTCTGCTCTTGCTATTGCGATTGCTCGTGAGGGCGGTGTTGGTGTTATCCATAAAAATATGCCTATTCAAAAACAGGTTGAAGAGGTAGAAAGAGTTAAAAGAAGCGAAAACGGAGTTATCAGAAATCCATTTTGCTTAGCTCCTGACAACACCGTTGCCGAGGCTGATGCGCTTATGGCAAAGTATCGCATTTCCGGTGTTCCGATTTGCGTTGACGGAAAGCTTGTTGGTATTATCACTAACCGTGATATGAGATTTTTGACTGATTTTAATGTTCCTATTAAGGATTACATGACTAAGGACAACCTTATCACCTTGAAGGAAGGCGCTTCACTTGATGACGCTAAGGCTCTTCTTTGCAAGTATAAGATTGAAAAGCTCCCTATCGTAGACGATGACTACAACCTCAAGGGACTTATAACAACTAAGGATATTGAAAAGGCTACAAAGTATCCTAATACTGCCCGTGATGAGTTTGGTAGACTTCTCTGCGGTGCGGCTATTGGCGTTACTGATAATGTTATTGAGCGTGCAGGCGCGCTTTTGGCAGTTGGTGCTGACTTCCTTGTGCTTGACTCTGCTCACGGTCATTCAAAGAACATTGTTGACTGTCTAAAGAAGATTAAGGGTGCATATCCTGATGCTCAAATAATCGCAGGTAACATTGCTACTGCCGAGGCGGCTCGTGACCTTATTGAAGCAGGCGCTGATGCAATTAAGGTTGGTATCGGTCCTGGTTCTATTTGCACAACCCGTATCGTTGCAGGTATCGGTGTTCCTCAAATTACCGCTATCTTTGATGCTTACAGCGTTGCTAAGGAATACGGCATTCCTGTAATTGCTGACGGTGGTATCAAGTACAGTGGAGATATTACAAAGGCTATTGCGGCCGGTGCTAATGTAATCATGGTTGGTTCTCTTCTCGCAGGATGTGAGGAAAGCCCCGGAGATAGCGAAATCTATCAAGGCCGTCAATTCAAGGTATATCGTGGAATGGGCTCACTCGCTTCTATGGAAAAGGGCTCAAAGGACAGATATTTCCAAGAGGGTAACAAAAAGCTTGTTCCTGAGGGAGTTGAGGGTCGTGTTCCTTACAAGGGACCTCTTGCTGACACAGTTTATCAGCTTATGGGCGGTCTTCGTGCAGGTATGGGCTATTGCGGTAGCCAAACTATTGAGGAGCTTAAGGTTAAGGGTCAATTCATTAAGATTTCCGGTGCCGGTCTTCGTGAGTCACATCCTCATGATATAAGCATTACTAAGGAAGCTCCTAACTATAGCACAAGTGGCAACTAATAAACACATAAAACCGAGTGCAAAAGCACTCGGTTTTGAATTTGCTTCTCTATTCCTTTTTTGTCATATTTCTTGATTTAGAATATAAAATATGGTATAATTATCAAAAAGTCAATTTAGGGAGAGAAAACAATGGATGGAAAAACAACCATAAAGTATTTGCAAGGCTACATAAAATCAAAGGATTTCAAGCCTGAGCTCATTAAAGATTATTTTTTGAAATTGTCAGAAGAGGTTGGGGAGCTTGCTAACGCCATTGGCAAAAATCAACTACGAAAAGACAGCGAAAATATAAAAGGAACAATAGATGAAGAGCTTTGGGATGTTATATACTATGCTTTAGCTTTGGCAAATTGCTATGATATTGACATTGAATCAGTGATCAAGGAAAAAGAAAATATTAACAATGCTAAATATAACACAGGTGTTGTTTTTGAGGAAAATCGGTAATTCTGAGGTTTTATGGAAAACGTTATATTTACTAATATGTGTATGATATACGACGGCGACAATGTTGTCGTTCAAAACAGAGTTAATAAAAAATGGTCAGGTCTTGCTTTTCCCGGCGGACATGTTGAATACGGTGAATCGTTTACCGATTCCGTAATTCGTGAAGTCTATGAAGAAACAGGACTAACCATATTTTCACCTCGGCTTTGTGGTATTGATAGCTGGATGTGTGATGATGGCTCTCGTTATATGATATTGTTATATAAAACAGATAAATTCAATGGCGAACTTCGTTCTTCTGATGAAGGAGAATGCTTTTGGACAACAATTGATAAAATGAAATCAATGGAGCTCGCTTACACAATGTCAGATTTACTTAATATTTTTCTTAACGATGACTTAAGCGAATTAAGTTGGCAATTAGATAACAACAAAGAGTGGAAATATATACTCAAATAAGGAGTTAAAAATGCACAAGGTCTTTGGGATTAAGGAAGATGTTAAATATTTGGACCGAGAGGGCGCTTATATTATTCCGATAAAAGACGGAAAAATCGGAGTAGTTAAAACGCCGAAGGGGTATTTTCTTTTAGGCGGTGGCATTGACAAGGGTGAGAGCCATGAGCAAGCTATTCAGCGCGAATGTCTTGAGGAAGCGGGATATGGCGTAAAGATTGGAGAGCTTATCTGCTCTGCCGAAACTTACGCAAAGCATCCTACGCTTGGGTATTTTCATCCTATACAAGCCTACTACTCGGGCGAGCTACTTGAAAAAATACAAGCGCCTATCGAGAGCGACCATGAGTTTTTATGGATTGATTTAGATGAAATTCGCGGTAAAATGTTTACAAAAATGCAGGATTGGGCTATTGAACAGTATTTAAAAACGATTTAATATATAAAAATCAGCGAGTGCCGAAAAATCAGCACTCGCTTTTGCATTATTTATTGCTCATCCGTTGTATTTGCCTATTAAAAAATTCTACATAGTTATTAAAGCACTCCATATTTCCTAAAAGCTCAATCATTTTAAGAGCTATTTGAGTTTCTTTAATGGCTTTTTCTGTTTCCCCCTCTGCCTCGTAGCATTCTGCTATTTTCCACATCATTTGAATTAGGTTTTCAAATGAAATCCATTTTTGCTTATCTGCTACCTCAAATTTTTCTTTACCTGTCAATAAAAATGCAAGTTCACTTAGCTTTGTAAAATATATTTCGGGGATTTGTTCTAATGCTTTTCTTGCTCCCTCCATATCGCCTTTTTCCTTTAACGCATATGACAAAAACCTTAAAGCATCATATTTTATGTCTGCTTCTTTTGTCTGTTCAATTAAATAGCTTGCAATTTTTATTGTTTCGTCTGGGTTTTCTCGGCAGTTGATTACATACAATAGATTGTTTAAAAGTACTTCATTATTTGGGTATTTTTTCAAGCCATCTTCGAGAATTTGTCTACCCTTTTTATAATCAGTTTCCCTGTATTTATATGCTTCGTCAACTATTCTTTCTATGTTCTCTTCCATTTCCTTTAAGCTGAAATCAAATAATTCATCCATAGAAACACCGAAAAATGTAGCTAAAACAGGCATCATTGTTATATCAGGCAAAGCGATATTATTTTCCCATTTACTAATTGCTTGAAAAGATATATTTATACTTGAAGCAAGTTGCTCTTGTGTAAGACCTTTCTTTTTTCTAAGCTCTTTTATTTTGTTTCCTATATTCATAGTATCCTCCAAAATTGTTTTTGTAAGCTTACAATTTGATTATACACTACAAACGAGAAATAAGCAATAACTTGTTAGATTAAATAATTCAACTGTCAATAGAAAACGAGTGCCGAAAAATCAGCACTCGCTTTTTAATTATTCAGTTATAGAAGCTTAAGCAATTCTTTTGTCGCTTCCGTAATTTCCCCAAGAGTTGGTAGCTTATCATCAGGCAATTCCAAGTCTTTAATTTTTGACGAAAGCTCAGAAACGACATTTTTTATCAAGTTGGCTTTTCTTTCCTCGTCGTTTTTTCTTACATCTTCATACATTTTTATGTAAAATTCAAGCATAATTTTCAAGTTATGCTCTCGCTGAGAAAAAACATTGCACACCTCTGAAACCTGTTCGTTTCCTGTTTCACTCTCTGTAGAGTAAACGCTATCTATTACATCGCCCAATCTATGTAAGGAATTAGCGCTATTTTCGGTAATTTGCTTTTGCAAAGCAACGATTTGCTCAAAAATTTCTCTTTCGGTTAGCTTGTTTTCTGATTTATTTTCCATTTTATTATCCTCCAAATATTCCTTTGGCGGACACGCAAGGCATATTGTATTTTCATCTATGAAGCGTGCCCTGCCACTTTTTACTAAGCCCTTTGCCCTTTTAGGGTAGGTAGCCTCATACTTATTTCCTTGCTCATCAACAACAATAATGTTTTTTTCTATGGGTGTCGCCCCCTTGCTTGATTTGCATTTATGAATTTCCGTTTTTTGTTATGGGTTTCTTCCCCTATTCACATTTTAATTTTACCATATTCAATCAATATTGTCAATAAATTTATTCTTATATTCCTTTTTATTGTGATGATTTGATGAAAATTTTTGATTTCTTATTGACTTGACTTCTAAAATAGTATAAAATAATAATGATAAATTAGAAGTAGGAGTATGCCGATGTTCAAAAATTTCAAGAAAAACGACAAGTATTTCACCATTGCGCTCTATGCCTTTGTTGTTGTGGCTCTCTTGATTGCTCTTATCTTCCTATTCATCAATTTGGATAGGATAAATACTGCTATCAGTGGCTTCTTTGGTGCAATCGCGGCGTTTATTTACGGTTTTGCTATCGCTTATATTTGCAATCCGTTATACAAAAATATAAGCAAGTATGTTTTCAAATTCGTAGAAAAGAAAAAGCCAAGACCTAAGTTAAGAAAGGTTCTTTCCTTAATTTTGACCTATATTGTATTCTTTTCTATTATAACAATTATTCTTTTTGCTATCGTTCCTTCGATAATAGAAAATATCAACACGCTTTTTGGATATTTCTCACTCCAAAACATTCAAGACTGGTTTAATTCATTGGTTGACAAGATTTCGACTGCGTTTCCTGAGCTTGAATTTGATGCTAACACGATATTCAATGTTATTCAGTCCTATCTCTTTGATGATAAGGGTAACTTGAAGTTTGATATTTCGGGAATTCTTGGAACCGGTGCTAACATAGTTTTGAATATTGCAATAGGACTTATTGACCAAATATTCTCTATTATTGTCGGTATTATTCTTTCAGTATATTTCCTTATCCACTCGAACGGAATTTTTGCAAGAATTAAAAAGGGTCTTGTTGCCATATTTAAGAAGGAAACATATGAAAAGGTAATTGACTTCGCAAAATATGCAGATAAAACCTTTGGCAAATACCTTGTTGGAACTATTTGCGACTCAATGGTTGTAGGCTTGGTTGTTGGTCTTCTTATGGGTATTTTCCAAATGCCACATGCTGTGCTTATTGGATTTATCGTTGGAATTACTAACATCATTCCTTTCTTCGGTCCGTTTATCGGTGCTATCCCCTCTGCTCTAATTATTTTGATTGCAAGCGGAAGCTTTTGGAAGGTATTATTCTTTGTTGTAGTTATCATAGTTGTTCAACAGCTTGACGGAAATGTGTTTGCTCCTCATATAATCGGCGCATCTATCGGTCTTACTCCTATCGGTGTTATTGCGGCGGTTACAATTTGCTCTCACTTCTTTGGAGTGCTTGGAATGGTAATCGGAGTGCCGTTTGCTGCGGTGCTTACCTACATTGTTACAAACATGGTAAATCACCGACTTACAAAGAAAAATCTTCCGTCAAATACCGAGCTTTACGAGAAGCCAAATCTATTCGAGGATGAAGAATTTATCAAGGCATCCTTTGATGTTGAGGCTCAGGCTCGTATCAACATGAAGGAAGCGGTTGAAAAGGCTAAGGAAAATCTCGAGCTTCACCAAATCGGTATTCACGAGGCGCAGGAGCGTATCATAAGTGAAAAGGAGCAGGTCGTAATTCCTGTTGAAAATGAAGCGAGCTCCTCCCCTAAGGACGAGGATAAAAACTAATCTTAAAAGCAAAAATCGGGAAAATTTCCCGATTTTTTGTTTTTTAAATTCTAAAATATAAGAATTTTAAAATTCATAAATTTAAAATGTATTGATTTTTCTTTTGATATCCATATCTTGAATATTTTTTGAAAAATGAAAAAAACTAAATACAAATTAGTTTTTAGGAGTTTTTTATGAGTTTAAAAATATCAAATATTAGTGCAAGAGAAATAATAGATTCAAGAGGAAATCCAACCGTTGAGGCAACTGTTTTCTTAAGTGACGGAAGCTGTGGCAGGGCATCTGTGCCATCGGGGGCATCAACGGGAAAGCACGAGGCACACGAGCTTCGCGATGGGGGAAAAAGATACAATGGCAAGGGAGTTTTGGGTGCGGTTGGTAACATTAACAATATCATAGCCCGTGAGGTATGCGGTGCATGCGCCGACCTTCACACGGTTGACTCGCTTCTTATTCAGCTTGACGGAACGGAAAACAAATCTATGCTTGGAGCGAATGCAACGCTGTCTGTTTCGCTCGCTACCGCCAAGGCGTGCGCAAATCACTATTCCCTTCCTCTTTACAGGTTTTTAGGCGGAGAAAACGCAAGGCGTATTCCTGCCCCCTTAATGAATATTTTGAACGGCGGTGCGCATGCGTCAAACAATCTTGACATTCAAGAATTTATGATTGCTCCGATTGGATTTGATAAATTTAAGGATGCGCTTCGTGCGGGGTGTGAAATTTATCACTCATTAAGGAAGACACTGTCACTTCACTCTTACTCTGTTTCAATAGGAGATGAGGGCGGATTTGCTCCCGATCTTTCAAGCGAGAATGAAGCTCTTGACCTTATTGTTTCAGCGATAAAATCAGCAGGCTACTCAACAGATGAGGTGAAAATTTCACTTGATATTGCTTCAAGCGAATGGGTAAATAACGGCGAATATTCTATGCCTAAATCGGGGAAAAAATATTCGGCTGATGAGCTTATTGCAAAATGGAAGGGGCTTATTTCATCATATCCTATTTTATCAATTGAGGACGGACTCGGTGAGGATGATTTTTCGGGGTGGCAAAGGGCTACAAAGGAGCTTGGGGATAAGACAATACTCGTTGGTGATGATTTATTTGTGACTAACAAGAAAAGGCTATCCTACGGAATTAAGAACCGAATTGGCAACGCAATTTTAATAAAGCCTAATCAAATCGGCACTCTTAGCGAAGCATTAGAGGTAATCCGCCTCGCTAAGGAAAAGCATTATTACACTATAATATCTCATCGCTCGGGAGAAACGGATGATTTTTCAATAGCAGACATTGGTGTTGGCGCGGGAACGGAATTCATAAAATCCGGCGCTCCTTGCCGTATGGACAGGGTTACAAAGTACAACAGGCTTCTTGAAATTGAAGCAAATTTGTAAATTTTTAAAATTTTTAGCGAAATATGAAAAAAATTAAGGCAAGAAAAATCAATTCTTGCCTTGACTTTATTTTATAACTATGCTATACTATATAAGAATTCGCGTGAAGTAATATATTTCGCCGCGCGTTCACAATAAAATATTATGCCAAAAAACAAGTTGTGATGTAAGGTCATACTAGCCGGGGCGTTAGCGGTGCCCTATACCTGAAATCCGCTATATGCAGGGGTGAATGCTAATCTGAGGACTGTTTTTGTGTGGTCAGCGCCATTTTGAGGTGTGTTGACGGATGAGTCTTGCGCAATTTTCGGCTGTGAACCGTGTCAGGTGGGGGACCAAGCAGCACTAAGCAGTTTTGGAGATGTGCCGTGAGGGTGCTTGTTCCGAGCATCGATCTATGGGACGCGCATGTAAGAGCTTTTCGAATTTTAGATGTATGATCTTACATGACAGCTTGTTTTTAACTAAATTTACAAGGAGAGATAAGATGCATCAAGCCTTATACAGGAAATACAGACCTATCGTTTTTGACGATGTTTCGGGTCAAGATCATATTACATCTATTTTGAGATACGAAGCACTAAATAATGCTGTATCTCACGCTTACCTGTTCTCGGGCTCAAGAGGTACGGGTAAAACCACCTGCGCGAAAATACTTGCAAAGGTTGTAAACTGCCTGAATCCGATTGATGGAAATCCTTGTAACGAGTGCGAAAGCTGTCGTTCCATTGACAACGGCACTGCTACTGATGTTATCGAAATGGACGCAGCGACTAACACGGGTGTTGACTACATAAGGGAGCTTCGTGACAGTGTTGTTTACACGCCTGCTATGCTTAAAAAGCGTGTTTATATCATTGACGAGGCGCATATGCTTTCGGACAGTGCCTTTAATGCTCTTTTGAAAACCATTGAGGAGCCACCCGAGCATGTTTTATACATCTTTGCGACTACTGAGCCTCACAAAATCCCCGCGACAATAATTTCAAGATGTCAGCGCTTTGATTTCAGAAGGATTTCAAATTCCGAGCTTTGCTCAAGGCTTATGTATATTGCTGAGGCTGAGGGGATAGGCATTAGCGAGGACGGAGCCTCTTTGATTGCCAAAACCGCACAGGGCGGTATGCGCGACGCTATCAGCCTTATGGAGCTTTGCGCAGGCTCTCACAAGCTAATTGATGCTCAGCTTGTCAATAATATTTTGGGAACAAATCCGTATGATAAGATGTGTGAGGTTGCCAAAAATATTGCCGAGAAGAAATACGACAGGTTATTTGATATGATTAACGAAATTGTCGTTTCATCAAAGGATATTTTGGTATTTTTCTCCGATTTAACTGCCTTTTACAGAGATATGATGGTACAGCAATCCTGTGGGGCAAGAAAATATCTGGACCTTGCCGCGCAGGAATACGCGATGCTTGAGGATGTTGCATCGAGATTTAGCATGTCAACGCTTCTCTATCATTCCCGTCTTTTAGATGACGCATATAACAATATGCTAAGAAATCCAACAAACAAGCGTCTTTGCGCGGAAATGACGCTTATGAAGATGTGCGACTCTCGCCTATCGGGCTCAAATGACGCAATTATTTCAAGGCTTAGCGCTCTTGAGGACAAGGTAACACTTATGTCTAAGGGAGTTGCCCCTGTTCAAGCGCAGAGCATGGCCGGAGCTGATGACATTTCCGATTTCAATCAAGGAACGGAGAAAAAGGCTGTCTTTACCGAAAAGCATGATGAGCAGGTAAGCCTCAGAAACAGATCTCTTGACAACTGGCCCGAGGTAATTGCTAAGGTAGGCACCTTCGACCAAGCGGTTGAGAGCTTTCTCAAAAACTGCGAATGCGAATACTCTCCGTCAGAGAAAAAATACTACATTATTTGCGAGCATAGGCTAATGGCTACAATGCTCGGCAGTGAAAAAAACAAAAAATATATATTTGATGCTATGGTCTGCTGTGATGTCGACATAACATCAGCATCTCAAATCGAGGTTATTTTAAAAACCGCAAAATCCCCAAAATCGGACCTTGATGATTTCGTATAATAATTTCGTAAAATAATTCTAAAAAGGTGGTATAAATATGAAGGCTATGGTTCCAAAGGGTCCAAGCATGAATGATATGCTTAGACAGGCACAAAAAATGCAAGAGGACATGCAGGCAAAGCAAGCCGAGCTTGAAGCAAAGGAATACGATGTTTCGGCAGCGGGCGGTGCTGTAAAAATAAAAATCAACGGCAAGCGCGAGGTGCTTAGCATTGAGCTTGATCCCGATATTGTCGATCCTGACGATATTGAAACGCTTTGCGATAGCATTGTTGCGGGAGTAAATGAAGCTATTAAGAAGGTAAATTCCGATTCTGATGAGGAAATGAAGAAGATCACAGGTCCTCTCGGCGGAATTCCCGGTATATTCTAATGGAGCTTTTACTCAAGCCGCTACAAGCCCTTGCGGACAAATTTCGCTCTCTTGACGGTGTAGGCAAAAAAAGCTCTGTAAAAATGGCTTTTTCCGTGCTTAATATGAGCGAGGAGGATGCAAAGGCGTTTGCCGATGCCATAATCGAGGCAAAGACTCAGATCGGTCTTTGCGAATGCTGTCAAAATATCTCAGCAGGCAATTTGTGTGCTATTTGTAATTCAAGCACCCGTGACCGTTCCGTTATTTGTGTGGTTGAGGACCCACAGGGCGTTATGGCGCTTGAAAAGGTAAAGGAATTTAATGGCACATATCATGTTTTGCACGGAACAATATCTCCTATGAAGGGCATCGGTCCCGACCAGCTCAAGATAAAGGAGCTTCTTGCCCGTGTGCAAAATGAAAAAATATCAGAGGTCATAATTGCGACTAACCCAACCGTTGAGGGCGAGGCTACTGCAATTTATCTTTCAAGGCTACTCAAGACCTTTGATATAAATGTGACAAGAATTGCTAACGGACTTCCCGTTGGCGCTGATCTTGAATACGCCGATGAGGTTACCCTATATCGCGCGCTTCAGGGCAGAAGAAATATTTAAAAAACAGGTGAAAAAATGAATTATGTTTTTTTCGACATCGAATGTGCAAATTGCTTTCAGGGTCGAGGAAAAATATGTTCCTTTGGATATGTAATTACCGATGAATTTTTCAATGTTTTAAAGAAAGAGGATATTATTATAAATCCGCGCTCAAAGTTCCATTTAATTGGGCACGGTAATCATCCCGGAATTGTTTTGGCATATGACGAGAAAACCTTTAAGTCGTCGCCTTCATTCCCCTCTTTTTACACCAAAATTCGCTCTTTACTTGAGGATCCTAACAATCTTATCTTCGGCTTCTCTGTTATGTCCGATGCGGGATACATAAAAAGTGAATGTCAGCGATACAACAAGGAAATTTTTGACTATAAATTCATTGATGTTCAAAGAATATATGCGGATATGCATGAGCTTACCGATACGCCGTCATTGATCAAGTGCGCGGCTCACTACGGAGTTACTCAAACTCAGGATGTGCATAAGAGCGATGATGATGCTCTGTTTACAATGCAGGTTATGAAGGGCTTGTGCGAGGACGCCTCCATGTCCGCTTTTGAGCTTATTGACAGATACGAAAACTGCAAGTGCTGGTGCGAAAACGGCGAGCTTGACAATCAATATGCCGTCTACAAGGCAAAGCTTCGTGCAAGTAAGCTCTCAAAGATGGAAAAAGCAACTAACACAAAGAGATCTAATTGGATGAACTCCGACACGAATAACAGCTCTGAATTCTTAAAGTATATTTCAAGAGTCTTTATTCACTACTCTCACGGCGGTCCGCTATCAGGAAAGCGGGTTTGTATAAGCAGTCTTTATGAGGATTTCCATTTTGCGGAAATGATGAACATTGTTTCTACCCTTGCGCAGCATGGCGTAAAATATACGACTAAGCCATATAACTGCGATATTTTCGTAACATACAGCCTAAAAAATAAAAACGGTGAGAGCTATGAGTGCTACCGATTAAAAAAGGCACTAAGGCTCAATGAAAGCCGAGAGCAACAGATACAGTTTATTCCGTTTGAGATGTTTTTAAAGGATTTAGAGCTTGATGAGTCCGAAATTTCGGTGCTTGATAGATCAAAGCTCTCATTTCTGAGGAAAAGAATACCGTCCGGTACATAAATTAAACCCCCGATAGAAAATCGGGGGTTTGGTTTTTTATTAGCGGAATTCACTTAAGTCCGCCCTTAGCATTTTCAATCTTTTTATAGAATAAAAGCTACTTATAAGGTCGGTATCAAAAATATCCGTATTTTTTCTTATTGCCTCTACAAGAAGCTCGGGATTTAGGCTTTTATCGTTTCCTGCGCACAAAACAGCGTTTATAACGATGTCCTCTCCGTCGTAGTCAACCTTGAGGCTTGAGATAAATTCCTTTATATTTATCTCCTTTTCGCTTCCCTTCGCTTTTTTTGTAACGAATACATCGTTTGAAAACAGTCCTTCAAGCTCGGTAGCTGTATTTTCGGTTATCTTCTCCGAATGAATTTTTATTTCGTGCAGAATATATACGACATTTTTGGGCTTTTCCACAGGCTCATATACCTCGGTTACCCTCATTTCAGTGGGAAAATTATAGTTAAGCCTACGCTTTATCTCATCAAACTCCATAAAGGAGTTTATTTTTATATCCATAAGCTCACATTCGCTCTCAACGCCAACGGGCAACGGAACGGCAAAAACTATCCTTGGCTGAGGGTTAAAGCCCTCGCTATACCAAATATCAATTCCTGCCCTTACCATTATTCTTTGCATTGTACGGGAAAGGTCAAGATGGGAAATATACATAAGAGAGCCTGTCTTAGTAAACCTTATTCTTACTTGTCTTGCTTCATTTTGGGGCACCATGTGAGCTCACCTCCAAGCTTATTTGCTCCGCATCCCGAGCATTTTTCCTTGCAATTTGGCGTTGTTACGCTTTGGTATGCTTTTTTATTTTCGGATATCATAAACGATTTGGAAACGCCGATATCAATAACATCCCAAGGAAGGATTTCATCATATCCTATTCTACGATTCGCATAGAAGCTTGGGTCAATTCCGCACTCGTCAAATACCTCCATCCATTTATCGTAGTCAAAGTATTCATCCCATGCGTCAAATCTTATACCCTTTTTCTGCGCGCATACAAGCGCCTTGGAGAGCCTTCTGTCGCCCTTGGCAAATATAGCCTCAAGCCGAGAAACCTTAGCCTCATGCCAGTTATATTTTATCTTGCGGTCAGTAATCTTTTCCCCAAGGAATTTTTGCTTATCACAAAGCTCCTCAAGCGAATTTTGAGCCTCCCATTGGAAGGGGGTGTGCGCCTTTGGAACAAAGCACGACACGCTAACTGTGACAGTAACTGCCTTTTTAGGTCTTGAGGGCAGGCTATAAAACTCCTCTACCACTCTTTTTGCAAGGTGGGCAATTCCCTCTATATCCTCATATGTTTCGGTTGGCAAGCCGTTCATAAAGTAGAGCTTAACCTGACTCTTTCCACCCTCAAATGCAAGCCTTACGGCGTTCATAAGGTCCTTTTCATAAAGGTTCTTATTTATAGCATCTCTTAAACGCTGTGTTCCTGCCTCGGGCGCAAAGGTAAGACCTGACTGTCTTATTGAGCTAACCTTATTCATAAGCTCCTTTGTGAAGCTATCTGCCCTTAATGACGGGAGCGAGAGGTTGATTTTATTCGGGTTTGTCCACTCAAGAAGCTTATCAGTCGCCTCGTGAAGGCACGAATAATCGCTTATTGATAGCGATGTTAGAGAAATTTCGGTATATCCCGTATTCTTAAATATTTCTCTTGCCTGACAGTCAAGCACATCGGCACTCTTTTCTCTTACCGGTCTAAATACCATTCCTGCCTGGCAAAATCTACATCCTCTTATACAGCCACGGAAGGTTTCAAGCATTATTCTATCATGAACTACCTCAACGAATGGCATTATTGGCTTCGTCGGAAAATGAGATTTATTGAGGTCCTTAATTATTCTCTTTTCAACTCGCCTTGGAACATCGGGGTATTTTGGCTCAAAGGATTTTATTGTTCCGTCGGAATTATATTCAACATTATAGAGAGAGGGGACATAAAAGCCTTTAATATGAGATGCCTCTCTTAAAAAGGCGGTTTTTGTATAGGTTTTGTCCTCTTTCATCTTTATATAGAGTCGAGATAGCTCAACAAGAGCCTCCTCGCCCTCACCGATGCTGAAAATATCAAAGAAATCAGCAACAGGCTCGGCATTATAGGCGCAGGGGCCTCCGCCGAGAATTACGGGCATATCCTCGCTCCTGTCGCTTGCAAGAAGCGGAATGCCTATCAAGTCTATCATATTGATAGCGGTGGTATAGCAAAGCTCGTATTGGAGTGAAAAGGCGATAATATCAAAGTCCCTTACGCTATCATGGCTTTCGTGAGCCCATAGCGGGATATTATACTCGCGCATTTTTTCTTCCATATCTGTCCACGGAGCATAGACTCTTTCGCACCAAATATCGCTTTGCTCATTCAGTGCTCCGTAAAGAAGTCTAACTCCGAGGTTTGACATGCCGATTTCGTATGTATCAGGGAAGCAAAATGCAAATCTGCACTTTATATCCCTTTTATCCTTTATAATTTGACCGTATTCTCCGCCCGAATATCTTCCGGGCTTTGACACGGATTTTAATATTGAACTTATATTTTGCATTTTATTGTAGTAGCATTACCGAGGACATAACGGTCATAATTGCCGTCCATGCCACATAATATCCAACTATCAATAGGGGACTGAGCAACGGGATAAAGCCGAACATACCCATAAAGAGTAAGAATGCGCCACCTAATGATGCTATTATGTTAATTGCTGTTCCAACCTTTCTTATTGTTGCTATATTCTTACATATAGGAATTGCCTTGATGAGCGACCTTGAATGTCCCTTGGTGACAATTCCGCTATCTGCCTTATCAAGCACGGTGGGAATTTCATCCTCCTTGGAGAGTCTTATAACTCTTAGGTCAACCTTTTTGAAGCTTTG
This sequence comes from Clostridia bacterium, assembly GCA_017466455.1. Next base: position 16,675 of record JAFTUD010000018.1, on the reverse strand, counting down.
GTTCTTGATAAGGTCGTTATTTAGGTTAGGGTCAAAGGTCCTTATTCCAACGGACACGCCCTTCTTATTAAGCGTGCGTACAGTTTGCGCAAAGTCCTCATCCATCACATAATTAAAGAACATTCTTGCGCAAAGCTTTCCGTTACACGCCATATACATAACGCTAAGCTCCTCATCGCCCTCGCCCCTTTCGGGATCCGGTGGGACATCCTCAATTCCCTGCGTGGTAATTCCGTATCTATCGGCAAAGATTATCGTATCGTTATCAACCTTTACGCAAAGATAGCTACGGCCCGAGCAAACAAATCTTGCCCTTTTGCTCCTTGGAATTGCATTGTTCGCGGTCATTTCAAAAACTGCTGCAAGAGGTCCGCCAACGGTGCTAAATCCGTTCATAGCATAGTATAGGATTTCCTCATATGTATGCTTATTGTAGATGTTAAAGCCCTGCATTTTTACATTATATGGCGGGAATGCGGTTGTATCGTTTACGGATACAGCCTTTGTCGTTGCAAATTCACCGATTGTTTTCTCGCCGATAATAGATGTTTCTTCCTCGTAAAGGTACTTATTTCCCGCGAGGAACGGAACGCTGTACAAGAACAGTATGCCTATTGGCATAATCAAGGAAACGCCTGCAAACCAGCCTGTCATAGCGTTCATAAAGGTTGTATCCTTGAAAATCGCTATTATTGCGAAGATAACGGGTATACAAATGGCAATCACATAGTAGGGTGCCATAAGCCTTGCGGTGCTTGCGGACTTATTTGTCCTTGCAAAATACTTTTTAACAAATTCCGCCTCATCAACCCTTACAAGCTCACCGACGAAATCCCTTGAGATTGTAGAAAACGCCTCTGCCTCCGCCTCGGCATCCTCTAAATCTATCTTATTCAAAACAAATTTCGTATCGCGTGAGGAAACAATTCCAAAGCTATATTTTTCTCTTATTACATTGATATAAGAGAAAACGATGGTTAGCACGCAAATAACGGCAACAGGCAAATTATAAAGCCTCGGCACCTCACCGAACGGAATAAATATTACGGTAAATATCGAATAAACTATTGATGCGCCAAGAGAAAATACTGCGATTGCCTCCGGTATATATTCCTTGGAAATTATAGATTTCAGTCCGTGATACAGCTGTTCATATGCGCAAAGAGCGCAAAGCGCGAGCAATATGAAATCCGTAAAGAAATGCAGATACGGATGCTCCACTATATTGAATATTCCCGTAGGATTTTTTGTAAACAGGGAAATATTCTCTATCAAAAGCATAAACAGCGCGAAAATGCTTGATATTATTATCTTTGTGCGTATGCTTCTCTTTGCATACTTATACATACCGATAATTTCTTTTCTCTGCTGTCTGTCGGTATATTCATAGTAATCGGAGTGAATGTCCCTTTGGAGTGTTTCCATTTCGGTGATTGAGGGATATTCTCCGTCTATGAAATCATTTACCTTATCAGCCTCATTGGCAGAGGAATCGCCCTGTATGCTTGCTTGCTCATAGGCTTCTTCTCTATTTTTCCTATTTTTCTTGCGGATTATTGGATTTGTCCATTCGTACATATCGCTTTGTCCGAATTCGTCCGCATTTTTTATTCTGCTTTCGGCTCTTTTAAAGATTTCCTCATCAGGCGAGATAAGCTCAATGTCATCGTCGTCATCACCGTCATTATTCTCGGTATCAGTTGCATCGGCGCTGTTGATTTGAGGCATCTGTTGCTCCGCCTGCTCCTCTCCCTGCTGTGACGGAAGCTCATTATTGTCATCGTTATCATCGGTGATATTTTGTATCATATCACTGACATCCATCTCTATTTGATCAAACTTTTCTTCCATAGTCTCTCCTATTTAAGCGCCCTCTGCATTCTTGCAACATGGCAAAGAATGACTGATGCGGCGGTCGATACATTAAGTGAATTAACCTTTCCATACATAGGGATTGAAATAATAAAGTCGCTCTTTTCCTTGATAAGGCGTCCTACTCCGTTTCCCTCGGAGCCAAGAACAACTGCCAAGGGGCAACCGTAATCAGCATCGTAGTATGCCTCTCCGCCTGCCTCACACGCGAAGATCCAAAGTCCCTTTTTCTTAAGCTCCTCAATTGTTGTCGCGATATTTGCAACCTTCGCTATTGCCATATGCTCAATAGCGCCTGCCGAGGATTTATATACTGCCGGGGTGATTCCAACGGCGTGTCTTTTTGGGATTATTATTCCGTGCGCGCCTGCGCATTCCGCGCATCTAATCAGTGCGCCAAGATTATGAGGGTCCTCAATGTTATCGGCGATAACGACAAACGGCTTTTCTCCGCGCTCCCTCGCGATTTCAAGGATATCATCAACATCAACATACTCCTTCATTGATGCCATTGCGACAACGCCCTGATGATTTGCACCCGAGCTCATAAAATCAAGCTTAGATATTTCCACCTCGACAACAGGAATTTTTCTCTCTATTGCTTGAGCGACGATTACAGTGAGAGAGCCCTCATGCTCTCCCTTTTTTACATAAATCTTATCAATGCTCCTGTTTGATTTTAAAAGCTCGGAAACAGCGTTTCTGCCTATGATAACGCCAAGGCTGTCAACCTCATCTCTTTGCTTAAAGGTGTTATTTTTTCTATTTGCATCATTTTGACGGGGATTTTTGCCCCTTGAATGAAATTTGCTTTTATTTTCCATCTTCTCCTCCTTATGCAGTGAAAAAGTGTATAGTTATTTATATTTTAACATAAATATTATTATTTGTACAGTATTTTTTCAAAAATATTAAAAAACAAGCCCCTTTTGAGGGCTTGCTTTTCGCAAATCTCTAATTAATTTATAAAATACGCAAATTATTTCATATGCTAATCATTGATTTTTCAATTTAGCGAAGCATTCACTGCAGTATACAGGTCTATCGCTATTTGGTTGGAACGGAAGCTTCGCTTCTCCACCGCATTCAGCACATACCGCTGTGAACATTTCTCTTGGCGCCTTTGCAGCAGCCTTTCTTGCATCTCTGCAAGCCTTGCATCTTTGAGGCTCGTTTTGGAATCCCTTTTCCTGATAGAACTCCTGCTCACCCGCGGTGAATACAAACTCTTGTCCACAGTCCTTACATGTTAGTGTCTTGTCCTGAAACATCTCTCTTCTCCTCTTCAGGTTTTAAAATTATACTAAGCTTTCGCTAAAGTATTCATAATTTACTCAAGATCCTTTAACTAATTTGCGCTTCATTCGGTAAATAGCGTTATTGATTGATTTTTCGCTTTTTCCTGTGAGTTGGGAAATTTCCCTTCCCTTCATTCCTGATGCGTACATTTCAAAAATGCGATATTCGTATTTTGAAAGCGTTTCTCTTGCTTTTTTTCTAAGCGTGTCAACATCATAGCTACTTAAAAGTGAGCCTTGAACATCGCCTTCGCTTAATTGAGCGTGCGATAAAGCATCAACCTTTTTTCTCTTCTTTGATGCCTCATATCGAATACGAGAAACGAGCTTGTTTCTTACGCAAATCTTTGCGTAAGCTCCAAGAGTCCTTGAGTGAGTAATATCATATGTCTTTACGGCATAATAAAACGCAATTTTTGCATCTTGAAGCCAATCCTCCCACTCCTTTATGGAGTCGGGATATTTCGAGTAATATTTTTGGGTTGTTGAAATAATCATTCCTTGATATTTTTCAAGCAATCTTTCAAATGCAGGATCACTGCCGCCCTTTGCCTCGTTAACAAGATCTAAAATTTCGTCCATTTTTACTCCATTTATAACAATATTATAGCATAAATATTGCCTTTGTCAAGAACTTTTTCACACTTTTTTCAAAAAATCGTCATTTTTCGCTGTTTTTTTGTATATTTTCTACAATAGTTACAAAAATCACTCAAAGATATAATTCGTTTCACCTGACACGAGCGCGAGTGTTCCTCTGAACACAATTTCCGGTTTTCTTCTGAAATTTATCATCATTTTTTCCGCCTCAAGCTCGGTATCAACCTCTACATTTATATCAAGGACTATTCTGCCGAACTCGGTAATTTGACAATGAACCAAGTATTTACCGTTTTCTCTCAGTGTCTTATTACAGTCAATTTGCGCACCTCTTTTTTGGAAGGAAAGGTGTCTTATTGCGCTTCTGTAGCTTGACTCACGAATGCTCATAGCTATTGTATCGCTAAGCTCCTCGGCGATTGTTTTTCCTGTTTTAGTAACTATGTAAAGCTCATCGCCAAGCTCATCCTTCTCAACCGCGATAAGATGTCCGTCATCAACAAGCTCTCCAAAGCAGTCGCCACCGTCAAAATAGCTGACTACATTTTCCTGATGCAAAATACTGCAAACATCAGAAAATCTAACAGGATAGCCTATTCTATCCATCAAATACAGTATGAAAATTTTTATCTCGTCCTTACTCGTAATTGGAATGTCCATTTTTTCTCTCCGTTCAGTTTGTTATTATGTTTGTTCTCTCTGGTAGATATATGATACCATATTTTTGTGACTTTATCAACCGAATTTTTCATTTTTCTATATCTTTTGACAGCAAATCATGAATTTCGCTTCCTTTGGCTATTATAAAAGCACCCGTACGAGTGCTTTTAGTTTATGAAAAAATAGCATTTAAGGCACTAATCAAAAGTGGCATTGTAAGCATAGATAAAAGCGAGGTAAGACCGCAAAGAATTGAAGCGCGACGCTTTTCCGTTTCAAAAAGCTCCCCAAACATAACAGCCGAGGTTGCAGTCGGCATAGCAAACATAATAGCCATAAAAATGATATAAAAGCTATTGAGCCTGAAAGCATAGCACACGATTGCCGAAATGACGGGAGCGACAATAAGCTTTAAAAATGACACATAGTATGCCTTTAGATCAGCAAAAATTTCTTTTATCTTAGCAGTGCCAAGAAGCGCGCCTGTTATCAGCATTGAAAGCGGTGTGCAAATTCCGCCAAGATAATCAAACGACATTTTTAAAAAATCGGGAATTGGTATTTGAAGGGAATAAATCAAAATACCGATAATACACGGAATTGTACCGAAATTCAAAATCATAGATTTTGGGGTTATTTTTATATCGCTTCTCTTTCTTGCGAAAATCGCAATTCCCCATGTCCACAAAAACAGGTTGAAGGAAATTATAAAGAAGCTTGCATAGAAAAGTCCCTCATCCCCAAGCACGGATTGTATGAGTGGGAAGCCGATAAAGCCACAGTTGCCAAACACCACCGCAAATTCCGATATTTTGCGCTCGTCAAGGCTCTTATATTTAAATACCGCGAAATATGCGACTACTGCAATCAGCCCGTGAAGAAGGAGCGAAATGCCAAGCACCATAAATCCGTTTTTCAAGCGCTCGGTTGAAAACTCAACATTTACCATTGAGCCGATTATCATAAATGGTTGACCTATTTTTATAACTGCCGTTGACAGTGCCTTTGAGGCTTTATCATCTATTATTCCTGTCTTTCTTGCGACAAAGCCAACAATCAGCATTACAAAAAGCGCTAAAATCATTGAATAGAAGGGCCACATACTTTTTGTTTCTCCGTTTTTTTATATATTGCTTATAGATTTTACTACTTTTAAGACGATTTTACAATAGGCTTGCGAAAATTTCTATGGAATTTTTTTCGCAAATGCACCTGCTGTTTTCTACTATGTAGAGAGTTAGCGACGGCTTTTGCTTTAAGGCATATTCAGATAAGAAGGCGTATTTTAGCTCCTTATGCGCTATATGTGTGAGCCTTAAATAATACTTTTTCGCTTCCTTATCGTAATAAACGAAGGATTTACCCTTATGGTTTATCATCTTCAATCTTGCGCATGCCTGTGCAAGATTACTCAGCGAGTCAAATTTATACATCTCTCCATCTAATCTTGCGGTGCCGTGGCGCTTGATGGCGCGCTCTTCCCCTTTACTTATAAAAATCTCGCTACATCCATCATTTGATACATATATTTCCGTACAAAGCCTTGCTCCTTCCGTGCCGAGAATCTCATCAGCCCTTAGTATCTCTATTAAATTTTTCAGGCTTTTCTTCCCCGCCTGCTCATCTGACGAAAAATTATATTCGTTTGTTTCGTTTTTATCAAGCATTACCTTGATTGCGTCTTTTCCAAGCTTGATTATCTCCATATTTTCCCCTTTACAAAAGCTCTTTGTATTCATTTTACACTGAAAAATTCTTTTTGTTCAATGAAAACATTTTTACTTTTATGGATTTTTATGCTTTTTCACGTGCTTTTCAAAGCAAATATGGAAAGAAAGGCATTTTTTTACTCCTCGGGATATATGATTTAATAAGAAGCAAGCAAAAAGGAGTGTTTTTATGAAAAAATTCATATTTTTCTGTTTTATTTTTCTCTTTTCACTGTCAAGCGTCGTCTATGCGAGTGAAAGGCTATCCCCTGCTATTGATGTAATCGCAAGCGAAAGCTCAATGGTAAAGGCAGGAATTGTATGCGAGGGGGAGCTAAGCTTTGACCCTTATGATTTTGATGAGTCAATCGGTGCGAACATCCGTTCAATAAAAATCACCTCTCTACCATCAGAGGAAAGCGGAAGGCTGATGCTTGAAAATTTATATGTTGTAAAAAATCAAGTGATTGACCGAGAAGATTTTTCGTTATTAAAGTTTGTTCCGAAATCTACCTCTAAGGAATGTAGCTTTTCCTTTATTCCAAGCTCAGGAAGCTATGAGATTGAATGTGTTATAAAGGTTCTTGATGAAGTAAACTATTCTCCAATCGCTACAAACGGAAAAGCAATTTCCACCTGGACCGGCAAGGACATTTCAACCTTTGGAGTGCTTGACGGATATGATCCTGACGGTGACAATATAAAATTTGAAATTACCTCTTATCCTAAAAAGGGACTTATAGAGCTAACAAACGCTACAAGCGGTGATTACAAATACACGCCGTATGAAAATGTAACAGGGGTTGACTCCTTTTCTTACAGAGTAAGAGATGAATACGGAAATTACTCCGCTGAGACAACGGTAAGCATACGGGTAAAGAAACTTAAAACGACGCTTGTATTTTCCGACATTGATGGGGATAGAGCTCAAAATGCGGTTTTGGTTGTCGGTGACGGTCTGATGGAATGTGAAAAGGGTGAGGACGGAAAATACATCTTCAATCCCGAAAAAACGGTTACGACCGAGGAATTTTTGTCGCTTGTTATGAGGGCTATGGGTGCTGAGAATGTGCCGGAAATTACCACTACCCGATTTGCAGATGACAAGGATATTTCGCCCGAATACAAGGGATATTTTGAAAGCGCCTTTGCCTTGGGAATTATCTGTGGAGAGCGAAGAACCGACGGAGTTTATGTAAATCCCAAAAAGGAAATTACGCTTGCTGAGGGGGCTGTAATAATCAACAAAATTATCGGCGCGAGCAAGGGTGCTTTCCTTGGTGTATTTGCTGATGAAGGCGATATTCCCGCATGGGCTAAGAATGATATAATTTCACTCTTAGAGGTTGGAATATTAGAAACAGAAAACGGAAAAATAAGTCCTAATTCTACACTAACCCGTTCACAAACGGCACGAATTTTAATGTCGCTATTAGAATACAGAGGAAAGCTAAAGCAGTAATAAACAAAAGAAAAAAGCGTTGCAATGCAGCGCTTTTTTGATTTTTTGAATTTTTGTTTTTAAAATATTTTGAATTATTAAATTTTAAAATTCATTATTTCGCGCCTCTGCGCTTCCACTCCTCAATCATTTCGCCCTGTAAGGCGGGGTAAGTCCACCTATCAAGCGGTGGCAATTCATCGTAGAAAAATATACATTCCATTTCGCTGTCAAGCGTATCGTTTAACGCTCTGACATTCGCAAAATAGAGCTTGCCGTAGGTATGCTCGCCGTCCTTTGTAACGCAATAAACACAAATTGGAGAAATATCAAAATCAGTTGCTCCTGTTTCCTCAAAAAGCTCCCTTTTCGCAGTGTCATCAACGCTTTCTCCCACCTCACGGTGTCCGCCCGGAATTTCCAAGGTGTTTCTTTCCTTATGCTTGCAAAAGATATATTTTCCGTTATGGATTGCTATGATAACTCCGAATTTTATAAGCGAATCCTCTACACTGTCTAAAAATGTAATTTTCATATTCTCACCTTTTTAGCATTTCGTTTATTCTTTTTTCATCGGGGGTAACATATGCTGTCCAGTTTACATGATATATGACATATCCGGGCTTTGAGCCAACGGGCTTTTTTACCTCTTTTGCGTGGGTATAGTCAACGGCGATATTATTTCCCTTTGCCTTAGAGTAAAAGGCAGCGATCTCACAAGCCTCGGTAAAATCCCTCTCTGACGGCTCTTCTCCGTCGCATTGCATGAGAACATGCGAGCCGGGAAGATTTTTTACATGGAACCACCAGTCCTTCTTTGTCGCGAGCTTGGTTGTTATATAATCATTTTGCTTGTTGTTTTTTCCGCACAGAACAGTATAACCGCCACTTGTGACAAATTTTAACGGTGAGGGAGCAGGAGTCTTTGCGGCGCTATAATTCTTCATTCGCGACGCATATCCGCTATGATAAAGCTCATCTCTTATTTCAACGAGATCGCTTTCCGTTTCTGCCTTTTCAAGTGCGTCAAAAACCGTTTCAATATACTCAAGCTCCGCCCTTGAAAGCTCAATTTGCCTTGTAAGCTCTATTCTTGCGGTCTTTGCCTTATTATACTTTTTATAGTATCTTTGCGCATTCTGCGCAGGTGTGAGCCTTCCGTCAAGCTCAATTTCAACGGTTGGGCACTCGGGGTCATAATAGTTGATTACGCTAACTCGCTCCTGTCCGCGCTTGATTTGGTATATATTCGCGGTGATGAGGTCGCCCATTTGCTTTAGCTCCTCGCTCTTTTCCGAGCTTGCAAGCTCCTCACCCTGCAACGCAATCTTTTTTAAAATCCTCGCTCTTGCGTTTGTTATAAGCCTTGTTATATCAGCTGATTTTTGCCTTATCCTTTCGTTTTGACTCTTTTTTGAATAGAAGGCGTCAATCATTTCGGAAAATGTATTGAATTTTTCGTTTTGCGACTCTCTGCCGTAAAAATCAAGCCTTATATACGAATATTCGGTTGGTGAGCCTTGAACAAAGGTCAAATATGGCTCAGCATCAAGATTTTTTATGCGATCTACAACATAGAAAAACGCTGTTTTAAGAGAGTCACGACTGACGCTATCAAGAATCGCATCAATGCTTCCTGTGCATTCATACGCAATTTGTCTTGCTACCGGCATTGCAATTCCTTGAAAATGTGCAGTTATGAATTTATCAATTTTCATCTCGGGGCTTGCGCCTTGATAGATATTATCAAACTCCTCCCCTGTTAGCTCAAGGATATTTACCTTATCCTGCTTCGGCGGAAGCTCATAGGTCATACCCGTCAAGATTTGCCTTTGTGTGCTTGTTGAAAAATCAATAGCCTTAAGGGCTGATATTATCCTTTTATCCTTATCGGCAAGAATTATATTGCTGTATTTACCCATGATCTCGCAAATAAGATATTTCTTTGATTTGAAGCCCATTTCATCATACGCCTCAAACTCAAGCTCACACGCTCTTTCATAACCGTATTGCCTTGCGCAAATCAGCCTTGCTCCGCCAAGGTGCTTTCTTAAAAGCATACAAAGCATCGGTGCCTTTATCGGGTTTTCGGATTTTGATGATGTGAAGTTCATCCTTGGGTAATTTGAGCCCGCGTTTATCAATAGCTTCAAATTTTCCCTTCCTGCGTGAAGCAGGAGTATTATTTCATCGTTTGCAGGCTGATAGACCTTATCAACCCTACAAGCGCCATATGAGTTTATTTCGTTAACAATATAACGAAGTATTCCAGCATCATATGCCATAAGTATCTCTCCCTTCGATAAGCGCTGTCTTAATGTATATTTTACTACACAATGCAGTTTAAGTCAAACAGTTTTTAAATATTTTTAAATATTTTTTATATTATTTTATAAAAATATAGAAATTCGGTTTTATTTGTGCTATACTATAAGATAACAAATTATGCATATTGGCAAATTCTCGCATAATACGAAAGGATTTACGATGATTACATATAACGAAATATGTGAACAATATAATTTACCCGTCTTAGCAATGCGCGGTATGGTGGTGTTTCCGTCCATTCCTGTAAGCATTGAGGTTGTTCGTCAATTTTCAAAAAACGCCATTGAGGCAGCGCAAAAGACCGGCTCTTATGTCTACCTTGTTGCTCAAAAGGATCAGGATGAGGAAAGACTGATTGCTTCTAACCTTGAGAGCGTCGGAACTATTGCAAAGATAAAAAAGATTATCACCGACCCGAGTGGTAGCATAAAGGCTATTGTTGAGGGCGTTTACCGCGGAGAAACAGGCGAGATTACTACTCTTTCAGGCTATTACAGCGCAAGCGTAACTGCGAAGTCGCTCGTAGTAAACGGTTATCCTGTACTGAAGGAAGAGGCGCTACGCCGTACTGTTAAGGAGAAGATAAATGATATAATTTCCTATCTTCCCGTACAGTCAAAGGAGCTTGAGTCAACGCTTAGCACTATTCACTCTCTTGCTTTCCTTTGCGATTTTGTTGCCTCTAATCTTTTAGTCAAGCTTGAGGATAAGCAAAAAATTCTTGCTGAATTTAACGAATATAAGCGTGCCGAGCGCCTTATAAAAATCCTTACTCGCGAGTCTAAGATTATCCACTTTGAGGCTGATATACAAAGAAAAACCAAGGATAAGATTGACGAGGGTCAAAAGGAATACTATATCAGAGAGCAGATAAAGGTGCTTCAAGGAGAGCTTGGAAACGATATTCAAAGCGAAAGCGATGAGCTATATGATGAAATCGTTGCAAAAAAGTTCCCCAAGGATGTTGAGGATAAGCTATTAAAGGAGCTTTACAAGTTCAACAAGGCACCCTTTGGCACGCCTGAATCAACTATTCTTCGCACATACATTGAAACATGTCTTGAAATTCCGTTCAACACATTTTCAAAGGACTGCACCGATGTTGCCTTAGCAAGGAAAATCCTTGACAAGGACCATTACGGCTTGCAAAGGGTCAAGGAGCGTATTCTTGAATTTATCGCTGTTAAGCAGTTGAATAATGACCTCGGAAATCAAATTCTTTGTCTTGTTGGCCCTCCCGGTGTGGGTAAGACCTCTCTATGCTCATCTATTGCACGCGCGCTCAAGAGAAAATATGTAAGAGTTTCGCTTGGCGGTGTAAGAGATGAGGCAGAAATCCGCGGACACAGAAAGACCTATGTTGGCGCTATGCCCGGAAGAATTATAAATGCTCTTATTGAATGCAAGACTGCTAATCCTGTTATGGTATTTGATGAGATTGATAAAATGTCCTCGGACTTCAAGGGAGATCCTGCGTCCGCCATGCTTGAGGTGCTTGACGGCGAGCAAAATAAGGCATTCAGAGATCACTTTGTGGAGATGAGCGTGGACCTTTCAAGGTGCATGTTTATTGCTACTGCAAACTCTCTTGAAAACATTCCAAAGCCTCTTATTGACAGAATGGAGATTATTGAGCTTTCCTCTTATACAAAGAACGAAAAGCTGAATATTGCTAAAAATCACCTTGTCGCAAAGCAATTGAAGCGTCACGGCTTATCGGCTAAGAATCTAAAAATATCAGACTCTGCGCTAAGGGATATTATAGACTCATATACTGCCGAGGCGGGTGTCAGAAATCTTGAGCGCGAAATCGCTTCTCTTTGCAGAAAAGCAGCAAAGAAGATAATTGAGGACGGGGTAAAGAGCGTCAGCATCACTGACAAAAATCTTTCAGGCTTTTTGGGTGCGCGCAAATTTGACACGGAGAAAATCGACTCACGCGATCAGATAGGCGTTGTAAACGGTCTTGCTTATACCTCTATCGGCGGAGATCTTTTGAAGATTGAGGCATCGGTAATGAACGGTAGCGGTAAGGTAAAGCTTACCGGTCAGCTTGGCGATGTTATGAAGGAGTCTGCGGAGATTGCCATAAGCTACATTCGCGAAAATGCGGTAAGGCTTGGTATTGACCCCGAGTTCCATTCAAAGAACGATATACACATTCATGTGCCCGAGGGTGCAGTTCCAAAGGACGGACCAAGCGCGGGTGTTACGCTTGCTACTGCGCTCATAAGCGTGCTTTCCTCCCGCCCTGTAAGGCGCGATGTTGCTATGACAGGAGAGATTACGCTCCGCGGAAATGTCCTCCCTATTGGCGGACTTAAGGAAAAGACTATCGCGGGCTACTCCGCCGGTGTTTCCACCATTCTTATTCCAAAGAAAAATGTAAAGGACCTTGAGGAAATTGATCCTGTTGTAAGAGAAAATGTAGAATTTATAGCCTGCGAAACGATTGATGATGTTTTAAACGCTTCTCTCTCCTCTACCGACGGTGAAATTGTAACCGCATTTATCAGCAAATGCACTTCCTACAAGGCTTAAGGTAAATTTTTATGAAAATCAATGTAAATAACGCTTCCTTGAGAATGAGCGCGGGAAAGCCCTCTCAATTTTTAAGGAATCCTATACCGCAAATTGCCTTTTCGGGCAGGTCAAATGTTGGAAAAAGCTCGCTTATAAATACCCTTTTGGGCAGAAAATCTCTCGCAAGGGTTAGTAGCTCTCCCGGAAAGACAATAACAATAAACTTCTACGACATTGATTCAAAGCTATTTCTTGTTGATTTGCCCGGGTATGGCTACGCAAAGCGTACTGCTCAGGAGCAGCTCATTTGGTCAAATCTTGTTGACGGATATTTTACTAAAAATCCGAATTTTGACCTGTTGAAGCTCGTTGTTCAGCTTGTGGACTCAAGAATCGGTTATACTAAGGACGATATTGATATGATTTCGTTTATGAATGAAATGGACGTTCCTTATGTAATCGTGGCTACAAAGACTGACAAGCTTAACAAGACGGAAAGGCAAAAATCCGTAGAAAAGCTCATTACCAACCCTGTGCTTAGGGAAGGAACTACAATTATTCTCTTTTCATCCGAAACCCGTGAGGGCAAGGATGACCTATGGAAGGAAATTTTGGCGTACGCCGAGAAATAATATGAATTATTTTATTGAACTTTTATTAACCGTTCCAACGGTTATTATAGCTATTATTTTTCATGAGGTTGCGCACGGATTCATCGCATACAAGCTTGGCGACTACACTGCTAAGGCTCAGGGCAGGCTTTCGCTAAATCCGCTACACCACATTGATATACTTGGTGCTTTATCGTTTTTATTCTTTAAATTTGGTTGGGCAAAGCCCGTGCCGATAAACACCTATAACTTTAAAAAGCCAAAGCGTGATATGGCTCTTTCTGCGCTTGCGGGTCCTGTTGCTAATGTTCTGCTTGCGCTCGTGGGTTGCTTTTTATACTCACTGTCACTTAGCCTTCTTGCAGATGTTTGGTTTGAGTCTATGAACTTCGCCTACAAGCTTTGCTCCGCCTGGCTTCTCTTTATCAGGAACTTTGCGTGGTTGAATTTATCTCTTGCGGTGTTCAACCTAATACCACTACCGCCACTTGACGGCTCACGAATTTTTCTCGTATTCTTACCCGACAGGCTTTATTTCAAGGTAATGAGATACGAAAGGGAGATCTCAATAGTTTTTATTTTGCTACTGTTTGCGGATTCAAGATTTCTCGGCGGTTACATCAGCTACGGACTTTCAAGCGTTGTAAATTTCGTGTTCAATGCTATGATGTCACTATTTTCACTTATCTTTTGAGGTAAAAAATGGAAGAAAAACAGCTTCAGGAGCAAATTGACAGCTCCGATGAGATAATCACTCTTGGAGAGCTTGAATATACCATTAACGAATGGCGAGGTCCTCTTTCGGTTTTGCTCACATTGGTTACGAAGAACAAAATGGATATACGGGATATTCAAATATCCGTCCTTTGCGATCAATATCTTGAGTATATAAATGCCATGGAGGCTATGGACATTGAGCTTGCTGCAGAGTTTATTGTAATGGCAACTCACCTTATGTATATAAAAAGCAAGACCTTAATTCCCCGTCCGCCTGAGGACGAGGAGGACCCAAGAGAGGCTCTTGCACGCGCACTTATGCTTCAAATGGAGTATGAGCGCGCTAAGGAGGCTTCTAAGGAGCTTAGCGAGATGTTCTCTCACTTTAACGGAAGATTTGCTAAGGATACCGATGAAATTCCCGCTGACCATTCATATGTTGCCGAGCATGATGTTAATTTGCTTTCCTTGGCTATTATGAGGGTTATGAGCGCTATGCGTCATGATGACGAAAGCACCATTGCATCGGAAAGAATCAAGCCACTTATTAGCAAAAGGACTGTTTCCGTTAATGAGCGAGTTTACCATATTTTAAGAAAGCTACTCGACAGAAGCGGTCTTATAAATGCGGTTGATTGCTTTGATGATGTAACGACAAGGCATGAGCTTGTTGCTACATTTATGGCAATTTTGGAAATGCTTAAGGCCGGAAGAATTTCGGTGATTGAGGATGTTGATTCGGTTCAGCTTGACGGAGTTGTAAACCTTAGCGACAATGTTTACATACGACTATACACAGGAAAAATAAGAAACGCACAAGAGGATTAGCATGGATAATACACAAAATAACGAGGAAATACAAAAAATAGACAATAAGAATATTGAGCAGGCTATTGAGGCTATTCTCTTTGCGGCGGGTCACCCTATGACCTATGAGAAGCTTGGAGAGGTGCTTGGCTATTACGGCTCTCATATAAAAAAGAAGGTAATGGCATTTGCTAAAAAATACAATAGCGATGCAAATCGCGGAATCATGCTCCTTGCCTTTGACAGCACATGTCAGCTCTGCACAAGAGAGGAATTTTTGCCTTATATTAAAAACGCGCTCGGCATAAGAAGGGGTGGAAATTTATCCGCCTCATCGCTTGAGGTGCTTGCTATTATCGCTTACAATCAGCCAACCACAAGGGCATTTATCGATGATGTAAGAGGTGTTGACAGCACCTACATAATGGGAAGCCTTCTTGAGAAAAACCTCATTGAGGTATGTGGGCGACTTGATGTACCCGGAAGACCTAATCTTTACAGGACTACTGCGTCATTTTTAAGATGCTTTGGAATTGAAACGCTTGAGCAGCTTCCGTATGTTGAAATTCAACGCGCTCAAAACGAGGGAGATATAATTCCGCTTGATATTGAATTTATGACTGATGAATCCTCAAATGACGAGGGTGACTCATCTGATAGCAACGCAGGCGAAATTGAGCATTCAAGCCTTGAAGGCAATGCAGAATCCGACGGCACAGGCGATGACGGCAGCTCAGGTGAAGACATTGATGCAAGCGAGGAAGGCGACGAGGAATAAGCTATTAAGGGGGGATAATCATGGATATACCGACATGGTGCTTGGTTTTAGGTGCAATTTTTCTTTTTATTGCATTTATTTTGTCCATAAAAATCAAGCTAATTGTAGCATATGATGATTCATTCTCGGCTTACATTAGAATTCTATTCTTCAAAATACCGCTATTCCCTTCTTCAAAAAAGGAAAAGGGCGTAAAAAAAGAAAAGAAAAAGAAGAAAAAAGCGACCGCTGAAAGGGCAAAGGACAAAAAAGAAAAAAAAGAGAAAAAATCTCTTTCTCCATCAGGAATTTTGAAATTGATTTCTCTAATGTCTGATGTTGTCCTCGGTCTTTTAAAGGACTTTTTCAGAAAAATACATTTTAGATTTATCAAGGTACATGCTGATATTGGCTGTGAGAATGCTTCAAAAACCGCTATTGCTTACGGAAGCGTAACTCAAAGTGTAGCTTATTTCATTGAGCTTTTGGACAATGTATCTAATGTTGAGGTATCGCGCGCATCAAGCATTGATATTCGGGCAAACTTTATTTCGCAAAAATCGTGGGCGGAAATAAGCTGTGTGCTATATATCAGGGTAATATCTATACTAACGCTTGGCATAAAGGCGATTAAAGCATTTTTTATATTCAAAAATATACAGGAAAAATTATTGGAGGTTGATAATAATGGAACAATCAAAGCAGAGTGAGCTAATTAGAACCGCGCTTGAAAATGTAAAAAGCATGATTGATGCAAATACTGTAACAGGCACACCTATTACTACCGAAAGCGGAACTATGATTATTCCGATTTCAAAGGTTTATGTAGGAATTGCCTCTGGTGGAGTCGATTATTTCGGCAAAAAAAGCGTTTCCGAAAAGAATTTCGGTGGCGGCGGCGGAACAGGTGTAACCGTTTCTCCTATTGGATTTTTAGTTGTTGATGCTAAGGGAAAGGTTGAGCTTTTGAACCTTGATGCGCCAACTAAGGACCCTGTTTCTAAGGTTGTTGAATTTGTTGAAAATTCTCCTGAGCTTATAGAAAAATTTAAGAATTTATTCTCTAAAAAAGAAAAAAATACTGAGGAAGATATTTAATTTAGCCTCTTTTGAGCTTTGTTTTTGAGCATACTATGCCTGACGGGAGCGGAACGAACCAGCCTTAAACCGTGTATTTACGGCATTAAGTGTGGTTTTAATTGTATTCCCGTTAGCCTTTATCCCTTTTGACAAGTTTGCTCCTTGTAGTATGTTAATACAACTGCGTCGCAACCTTGCCAAAATCATCTAAAAATACATCGGTTTAAGGTGCTTTGCATTTTAGAACGAGCCAAAAGGCTTGTATTCAAGGC
>JAFTUD010000017.1 GCA_017466455.1 Clostridia bacterium | reverse complement strand
TGCATTTTAGAACGAGCCAAAAGGCTTGTATTCAAGGCAAAATTTTGCCGATATATAAAAATATTTCAAAAAATTTTAACACAGAAGACGGGACTTTTGTCCGTTCCAAAACTGGTTCGTTCCATTCCCGTCAGGCATAAACCCTAAGGCGCTTTCTCGGCGCTTTATTTACTAATATTTGAGGACCTTGAAATGTTTAAAAACAAAACTGTTTTAAAGGAGAAGCTAACCGAGTCGGCAAAGAGCGTTTTACCTATTTCGGCGATAGTTTTACTGCTGTGTCTTAGCGTTTCTCCTATTGAAATATCGGCGTTTACATCGTTTATCTTCGGCTCGGCTATACTTATAGTCGGAATTGCGCTTTTTACGCTCGGTGCGGAGACATCAATGACGCCGATGGGTGAATATGTCGGCGTGCAAATGACACGCTCACGAAAGATTTGGCTCGTCGTTATTCTTTCCTTCCTTGTAGGTGTTATGATTACGATGTCCGAGCCCGATTTACAGGTGCTTGCAACCTATGTGCCGTCAATCAAGCCGAGCTTTCTGCTTGTTTTATCGGTTTCAATAGGCGTCGGCGCATTTTTGGTTGTCGCTATGCTACGCATACTTTTCGGTGTGAAGCTCCGCTTCCTGCTTCTCGGCTTCTACATTATCGCATTTGCTCTGGCAATTTTTGTAAATCCCGATTTTTGGTCGGTGGCGTTTGACTCCGGCGGAGTTACAACGGGTCCTATGACTGTGCCGTTTATTATGGCGCTTGGTGTCGGTGTATCCTCTATACGCTCCGATGCCGAGGAAACAAACGACTCCTTCGGTCTTGTTTCGCTTTGCTCAATAGGTCCTATAATCGCGGTATTGGTGCTTGGACTTATTTACAATCCTGTCGGCTCTGACGGAACGAGCTTTATAATAAACGAGATGGAAAGCTCAAGGGAGCTTGGCTGGAATTACCTGTCGAGCCTGCCTCACTACATCATTGAGGTTACAAAGGCGGTGCTTCCTATTGTCGTATTCTTCTTCGTTTATCAGGCGCTTTCAAAGCCACTTTCAAAAAAGCGTCTTATTAAAATTCTTATCGGTCTTATTTACACATTTGTCGGTCTTGTTTTATTCCTGACGGGCGCAAATGTCGGATTTATGCCTGCGGGCTATTTGCTCGGCTCGGCGCTTGGCGACAGTAGCTTTTCATTCGCTGTAATTCCTATCGGTATGATAATCGGCTTCTTTATCGTAGCGGCAGAGCCTGCGGTACAGGTGCTACAAAAGCAGGTTGAGGATGTTACCTCTGGCGCTATTCCGAAGAAGGCACTCGCCTTCGCGCTTGAGATAGGTGTTGCAATTTCGGTTGGAATTGCGATGCTAAGGGCGCTTACCGGCATTTCAATCATGTATTTTCTTATTCCCGGATATGTAACCGCGTTTGCGCTTACATTCTTCGTGCCCGAAATATTCTCATCGATAGCATTTGACTCGGGCGGAGTTGCCTCGGGTGCGATGACCTCGACATTCCTGCTTCCCTTTGCAATAGGCGTATGCCGTGCATCGGGAAACAATGTAGCGACTGACGCATTCGGTACGGTTGCTATGGTTGCGATGACTCCGCTTATCGCTATTCAGGTGCTTGGTGTCGTTTACAAGGCTAAGCTCAGAAGGGCTCAAACCACTCCTGCTATTTCGCTTGAGGAGATTATCGACCTTAATGAGAAAAATCCTATATTTGAGTACGATGAGGAAACAGGCGAAATTCAAATTGTTTCTGTGCCCGAAATCAACGCTCTTCTGGATAATGAAATTATCGATTTTGATTAAAGGAGACGGCTATGCAAAAAATGTATCTTATGATTACCATTACAAACCGCGCGGATTGTGATGATTTTACCGCATTTTTTAACAAATGCGATGTTCCTATCATTTATAGCACGCCTGCCTCCGGAACCGCACGGCAAAAGACGCTTGACCTCTTTGGTCTTGAGGAAACGACAAAGACGGTGCATTACTGTATTGTGACGGGAAACAAAATGGCGGAGCTTATAAAAAGGCTCACAAGGGAGATGGCTATTGACCTTCCCAACAGGGGAATTTCGGTTGCAATTCCGCTTTCAAGCTTTGGTGGCAAGCGCGCGCTTGAAGCATTTGCAAACGGGCATTTGAATGATGAAAACGAATACGAGGTAAAGGATATGGCAGATTGTCAAACAGAGCTTATCGTTGTTATAAGCGAAAGAGGTCACGCCGATATAATTATGGACGCAGCCCGTGAGGTTGGCGCAGGTGGCGGAACGCTCGTCCATGCAAGAGGCACCGGCGGAGATAGATTTCTCGGTGTTACGCTTGCCGAGGAAAAGGATATGTTTTATATTGTTTCTACCCGTGAGAACAAGAAGAATATTATGCAGGCTATTATGGACAAGGCAGGACCCAGCACTCCTGCGCATGCGGTTGTATTCTCGCTTCCTGTTTCCGAAACGGCGGGACTGCGTATTTTTGATAAATAAATGCGGAACGGTGCTTCGTAAATGCGGAATGCGGATGTCGTAATTCTTGAAAACTTGTTTTCATTAGAATTACCCATACATGCGACCGTAGGGAGTCGTAGTGCGGAGTGCGGAATGGCGGTGAGCCACCGCGAGCAGGTGTGAGGAAAATTGCTCGGGGAGTGTATAAGCAATCCGGACCAAACGATATTAAAATTTATCAAGGCGCTCTTTAAATTAAACAAAAAAGACTGTTGCAGTAGCAACAGTCTTTTATTTTTGTGATTATGCCTCAACGGGAGCTTCCTCAATTTCGCCTCTTTTTGCCCTTTCAAATTCCTCGATAATTTCGCCGTCGGGCTCCTTAGTAAGAAGCGATACAACAACGATTACGATGCTTGAAAGAACGAATGCGGGAAGCAGCTCATAGATGCCGAAGAAGGCAATCTTTTCAGCAAGGAACTTAGTGAATACGAACTCCCAAAGGAATACGCTGATTCCGCCTGTGAGCATACCTGCGATTGCGCCCTGCTTTGTTACTCTCTTCCAGAAGAGGGAGAACAGCATAAGCGGACCGAAGGTTGCGCCGAAGCCTGCCCACGCAAATGAAACAATACCGAATATAACGCTATCCTTATCCCATGCGATTACAATTCCTGCAAGGGCGATTACCAAAACGGTAATTCTTGAAATCCACATTACAACCTTATCGTCAGCCTTATCCTTTTTCATAATACCCTTATAGATATTTGCGGAAACGGCGCTTGATGCGATAAGAAGGTATGAGTCAGATGATGAAATTGTTGCGGCGAGAATTCCTGCCATAATAACGCCTGCTATAAGAACGGGCAGGAAGCTCTCGGAGAATACGATAAGAATGTTTTCCGCGCCACTCTTTGAATTGAGAAGGTCAGATGTAGGAACAAGGGTTCTACCCATTACACCGATAAGAACTGCGGCTGCAAGGGAGATTACAACCCATACGGTTGCGATAATTCTCGAGCGCTTGATTTCGCCTGGCTTACGGATTGCCATAAAGCGAAGGAGAACCTGCGGAACGCCAAAGTAGCCAAGACCCCAAGCAAGCTCGGAGATGATGCTCCAAAATCCGAATTTTCCTGCCTCGCCAAAGAGGGGGGCTGAGCCAACGGCAAGCTGTTCACCGTTTGCGTCGGTAATAGGTGTTGCGGTGTTGAAGAATGACCAGAAGCCGTCAATAGCCTTTGCGTTTTCAATAACCTCGCCAAAGCCTCCCGATTTAACAACGCCGACTCCGATTACGGTAACGAGTGCAATTATCATTACGATTGCCTGCATAAAGTCAGACACGCTCTCCGCCAAGAAGCCACCGATAAGCGTATAGGCAACAACGAATACCGCGCCTACTACGAGCATTGCGTGATAGTCAAAGCCGAACAGTGATGAGAAAAGCTTTCCTACTGTTGCAAAGCATGAGGACGCGTAAACTGCGAAGAATACGAAGATGAACACTGCGGAAATTCCAAGAATGACCTTTTTCTTCTCCTTGAAGCGGTTACTGAAGAAGTCGGGGACTGTGATTGAATTTCCTGAGATTTGTGAGTAGTTACGAAGCCTTTTCGCAACTAAGAGCCAGTTTACATATGTACCGATTGCAAGACCGAGCGCAGTCCAAAATACGCTTGAAAGTCCGCACCAGTATGCAAGACCGGGAAGACCCATAAGAAGCCAACCACTCATATCCGATGCCTCGGCACTCATTGCGGTTACCCAAGGACCGAGTGTACGGCCACCAAGGAAATAGTTTTCAGAGCTTTTTTGTGCGCGTTTAAAGAAATAGATGCCTATTCCTATAACTACCGCCATGTAAGCTATCATGATTATAAGAATTTTATACTTATACTCCATTTTCTTCTCCTATATAATAAAAATAATATATGCTCTATTTTACCACAAATATACATCTATGTCAAGAGTAAATGTGACGGGAATGTGAAAAAATACAGTAAAAATACACTAAAAGCACAAAAATCGCACACAGGGTGCGATTTTTGAAGTTGATTTGTGATTAAATCCGCCATTGGGGGCTACATTATTTACCCCTTGTGGGTCTTTGCGGCTGACATTTACCGCCCCTTGGCAGGTATGCCTGACGGGGGTCAGCTGTTTTTATATTCCTCGGCAAGCGCCTTGAAGGCGGGCAAGGCATTTACAATTCTTTGCTTATCAACACAGTATGCAATTCTTACATAGCCCGAAACGCCGAAATCATCACAGGGCACGACCAAAATTTCCTTTGATTTTGCCCTTTCAAAGAATTTATAGGCATCATCCTCAAGAGCCTTTACAAAGAGGTAAAATGCTCCGTCGGGGCTAACGCACTCATATCCGTATTCGGTCAGCGCGCCATAGAGAATATCTCTGTTTTCCTTATAGATATTAACATCAACCTTGGCGCCTATTGTATCTCTTATTACCATTTGGAAAAGGCTTGGAGCGCATACATAGCCAAGCGAACGGCCCGCACCGCAAACCGCGAGGTACAAATCCTGTGAGTGTTGCGCCTTGGGACTAACCGCGATATAGCCTATTCTCTCGCCCGGAAGGGAGAGCGCCTTGGAATAGGAGTAGCACACGATGGTATTATCGTAATAATTCATAAGGTACGGAACATCAATACCGTCAAACACAAGCTCACGGTACGGCTCATCTGCGATAAGGTAGATTGGATGTGCGTATTCCTTCTCCTTTTTTCTTAGTGTGTCGCAAAGGGCAACGATAGTTTCCTCGCTGTATACAACTCCGCTTGGGTTGTTTGGAGAGTTTACGATAACTGCCCTCGTTTTTTCGGTGATTTTACTCTCAAAATCGTTTATGTCGATTTGGAAGGTTTTCGGCATCGGGGTAGAAACGACTACCTTACCGCCCGCGTTTTCAATAAACACCCTATACTCGGTGAAAAACGGTGCAAATACGATACATTCCTCGCCGTTTTCAATAAGGGCTCTTAATGAAATCGTAAGCGATGCGGCAGCGCCACAGGTCATATAGATGTTATTTGCGCTAACTCCTGCGCCGAAGCGAGCGTTTATATCGCTTGCTATTGCCTCTCTTACCGTGGCATCTCCCTGCGCCGAGGTGTAGCCGTGAAGGGAAACGGGGTCCTGCTCGCTAACGAGCTTCAAAATTGCATCACTTAGCTCCTTTGGGGCAGGCACGCTTGGATTTCCTATACTGAAATCAAACACCTTGTCCGCGCCTATTTCATTTGCCCTTGTCTTGCAATACTCAAAAATCTCACGGATTACCGAGCGCTTGCTACCGAGGGCATACATTTTTTCATTAAACATATTTACCTCTTTTTTACGCTTAATTTAGCTTCAGAAGCTTGCTTGCGTTTTCGTAAAATATCTTATTTTCAACCACATCCCCAAGGGAATATGATTTTAAAATCGAAATTTGCTCCTTCTGCCCCTGCCATGGGCTATCCGTTGCAAACAGGATTTTATCCTCGGAGTGCTTTTCTATGATTTTGAAAAGAAGCTCCTTTTTTATATGCGGTAAAACATATGATGTGTCAAAGTAAACATTCTCCCCCGCAAGGGTTGAATATACCTCATCAAAAAGCTCATTTGCTCCCATGTGCGCAAAAACGAGCTTACCGTATCCGCCGATTTTATCAAGGGCGTTTACGGCACGCCTCGGCGTGCATTTTATCTCTTGACCTACAAACGCTCCGTCAAAGCCTGCGTGGGTGACGGTAATTAAGTCAAGCTCCTTCGCCTTTTTTAAAATTCTTATATATCTTTCATCATCAAAAAAGACGCCTTGATAGTCGGGGTGAAGCTTTATTCCGAGAAATCCCATTTTCTTAACGGACTCAAGGTGACATTCGTAGTCATCATCATCGGGATGAATGCCGGCAAACGAGATTACACGGGGGAATGTGCCTGCTTTTTGGTTTATTTGGCTTGCAAATGCGGTAATGGAGTCAAACTGCGTCGGGCGGGTGACAACGGGAAGATTTACCGAAATATCAACGCCCGCGCGCCTCATGCTGTCATAAAGTCCGTCATACGCCCCGTTTGAATGGGGTGGAATAGACGCATTTTCAGACAGTGCGGATATTGTGGCATTTGCAATCCTATCGGGGAAGATGTGCGTGTGGAAATCAATAATCATTTTGATTAAAGCGCCTCTATTTCTTCCTTGCTCATTGTTTCGATATTATGCTTTTTGAAAACCTCGCACGCGCGGTCAATCTCGTTTGTCTTTACAACGATTGTAGCATCTGTTGCTTCAACGGAAAGTCCGTACATGTATTCGATATCAATGTCATTTTCAGCAATTAGCGCAAGGATTTCCTGAAGTGCGCCTGCTACATGCGGAACCTTAACGATAAGAATTCCTGTAAGCATGCTTGAGAAGCCTGCCGCCAAGAGAACATCTCTGCCCTGCTCGGGCTTATTTACGATAAGTCTTAAAAGACCGTATTCGGTTGTGTCGGCAAGTGACATTGAAAGAATGTTTACCTCGTTCTCCTTAAGAACCTTCAAAACCTCGCCAAGTCTGCCTCTTCTGTTTTCTATAAATACGGATAGCTGATTTACTGTCATCGTTTTTTCCTCCTTAATATAGCTTTCTGTTATCAATAACATGCACTGCCTTGCCCTCACTGCGCTTTAGCGTGTTTGGACCCATAAGGCGAATTTTTGCGCTTATTCCAAGTGCCTGCTGAATTACGGTTGAAATCTTCTTTGTGAGCTTTTCAATGCCCTTAACCTCATCGGTGTAATACTTAACATCTACCTCAACCTGAATTTCAAGGGTGTCAAGATTGTTTTCTCTGTCTACTATCATCATATAGTGAGGTGTTACCTCCTCTACATTGATAAGAGCAGCCTCAACCTGTGACGGGAATACATTTACTCCGCGAATGATAAGCATATCATCGCTTCTGCCCTTGAAGCGTGAAATTCTCGCGCTTGTTCTTCCGCACTCGCATTTTTCGTGGGTGATGCTTGTCAAATCCTTGGTCCTGTATCTGATAAGCGGAATTCCTTCCTTGGTAAGGGTGGTGAACACAAGCTCTCCAACCTCGCCATCCGCTACGGGTGTCAGTGTCTTAGGGTCAATGATTTCGGGATAGAAGTGGTCCTCGCAGATGTGAAGTCCTGCGTGGTAAGCGCAGTCACACGCAACGCCCGGACCCATAATCTCGCTAAGTCCGTAAATGTCGTGGGCGGTGATGTTTAGTCTTGACTCAATCTCGGTACGCATCTTATCCGTCCACGGCTCTGCTCCGCAAATGGCGGATTTGAGCTTGATTTGGTCAAGGAGTCCCTCATCTCTTAAAACCTCGGAGAGGTGGAGAAGGTATGACGGTGTGCAGGCTATCGCTGTTGCGCCGAAGTCTACCATCATTGTTGTGAGCTTTTTGGAGTTACCCGTGCTCATAGGAACTACCATAGCGCCGAGCCTTTCTGCTCCGTAGTGTGCGCCAAGACCGCCTGTGAAAAGTCCGTAGCCGTAGGCTATTTGAATTATATCGTCCTTTGTTACATTTGCCATGCTCATACAGCGAGCAACGCACTCGCTCCATACATCAATATCGTTTTGGGTATAGCCAACAACCGTTGCTTTACCTGTTGTTCCCGATGATGCGTGAATTCTTACAATATCGGAATGTGGGGCTGCGAAAAGTCCGAAGGGGTATGTATCACGAAGGTCGTCCTTTGTGGTATAGGGAAGCTTTGTAATATCCTCAAGCCCCTTTATGTCGCTTGGCTTAATACCGTGCTCATCCATTCTCTTGCGGTAAAACTCTACATTGTTATAAACATACTCAACGAGCTTTACGAGCCTTTCTCCTTGGATTTTTCTCATGTCCTCACGGGACATACATTCCATTTCCTTGTTCCAAATCATCTTTTTTTCCTGCCTTATGCCTCGTATCCTGCCTTGAATGCCTTGATATTTATATCAATAGTCTTGGGGGGTACTGTATTTTTTAGTATTTCAAGCCATTCATCCTCGGTAAAGCCGATATATCTTGCGCTAAGTCCGAGAACTACGGTGTTTACTACCTTGCTATTGCCAAGCTCCTTGGCGATTTTTCCTGCATCGATTGTGTAGAGCTTATGTTCCTTCTCAAGCCCCTCTAAAATTCCCTCGGGATAGGTTTTCGCTCCGATAACGACGGTCATTGGGTCAATCCTTGTATCGTTCACAATCATAATTCCGTCAGGCTTCAGGAAGTGGGCGTATCTTAACGCCTCAAGTCGCTCGAAGGAGATAAGAACATCAACGCTTCCCTCCTCGCAAACGGGCTCATATACCTTTTTGCCGAATCTTACGAAGGTAGCAACGCTACCTCCGCGCTGTGCCATTCCGTGAACCTCGGAGAGCTTTACATCCCAGCCTGCGTTAAGGGCTGTTTTTCCTATAATTCTGCTGGTGAGAAGTGTTCCCTGTCCACCAACTCCGACTACCATTATATTCATATTTCTCTCCTTATCTTGCTACCTTTTTAATTGCGCCAAACTTGCAATAGCTTTGGCAAAGACCGCATCCATTGCACATTGTTTCATCAATTTTTACTGTTCCGTCAGCCTGCTTTGTAAGGGCGGGGCATCCGATTTTCAGACACATTCCGCACTTTTTGCACTCGCTTGGCTCGCACACGCACACATTCGGGAATTTCTGTCCCTTGATAAGCGCGCAGGGTGCCTTTGCGATGATTACGGTGAGGGTGTCGCCGTTTACGCTTTCCTTAATTGTCGCCTCAAGTCCCTTTACATCAAATGCGTCAATTTCAATAACATTTGGCACACCGATGCTACGGCAGAGCTCGGCAAGGTTTATTGCGTATGTATCCTCACCCATAAGGGTCTTTCCTGTTGCGGCGTGATCCTGATGTCCTGTCATACCTGTTGTGCGGTTGTCAAGAATCATAACGGTTGCGCTTGATTTATTATAGACCATATTTACAAGTGAGTTAATTCCTGTATGTAGGAAGGTGGAGTCGCCTATTGTGGCTACCCAATTTTTGATGAACTCCTTGCCCTTCGCCTTTTCCATTCCGTGAAGGAGTGAGATTGATGAGCCCATACAAATTGTCGTATCGATTACATTAAGCGGTGCGACTGCGCCGAGTGTATAGCATCCGATGTCGCCTGCTGCGTGGATTTTCAGCTTATTAAGAACTGAAAATACGCTTCTGTGCGGACAGCCCGGACAAAGAATTGGGGGACGGGCAGGCGCCTCTGCCTTTTCAAACGATGAGCCACCTTTTCCATAGATTACGCTCTTTAGCATATTTGCGCTATATTCGCCCTGCCTTGTAAAGCATTCCTTACCCTTTACGCTATGACCCCAAGCTCTTACCTGCTCCTCAATTACAGGCTCAAGCTCCTCAAAGATATAAACTGTGTCAACCTTAGAGATAAAGTCCTCAATAAGCGCCTTTGGAAGCGGATTTACAATGCCGAGCTTTAGCACGCTTGCCTCAGGGCAAGCCTCCTTTACATACTGGTATGCAATTCCCGAGGTGATAAAGCCGATTTTGGTATCGCCCATTTCAACTCTGTTAATGGGGAAGCTTGATGCGTCGCTTGCCATCTTGATTTCTCTTGCCTCAACAACCTTATGTCTTCCGATTGCGCTGGCAGGCATCATTACATACTTCGCCATATTTCTTTCGTACACCTTGTCCTCGGGAACAACCCTCTCGGCAATGTCAACAACGCTTTGTGAGTGCGAGAGCTTTGTCGTTGTTCTGAAAATAACGGGTGTATCGTACTGCTCGCTAAGGTCGAAGGCGTATTTGAAGAATTCCTTCGCCTCGGAGCTGTCGCTTGGCTCAATTACAGGAAGATGCGCGCTCCTTGCTATCATTCTTGTATCCTGCTCGTTTTGCGAGCTTGCAAGACCGGGGTCATCGGCTACTACGACTACAAGACCGCCGTTTACTCCTGTATATGCGAGAGTGAAAAGCGGGTCAGATGCGACATTAAGTCCTACATGCTTCATGCACGCCATGCTTCTGACTCCCGAAATTGATGCGCCCGCAGCAGCCTCAAGCGCTACCTTTTCATTTGGCGCCCATTCGGTATAAACCTCATTGTATTTTGCAAGAAATTCGCTGATTTCGGTGCTTGGTGTGCCGGGGTAAGAGCTACTAACCCTTACGCCTGCCTCGTATGCGCCTCTTGCGATTGCCTCGTTTCCGAGCATTATCTTCTTTTCCATCTTATTTATCCTTTCTGAGATCCCTTACTCTCTTTGCCTTGCCCTCAAAGCGCGCAAGAGTATTAGGTGATTCAAGCTTTATTTTAGCGTCAAGGCCAAGCACTACTCTTAGCTTGGATTTAACATCTCTTTCAATTCTTTCAAGCTCCTTGAAGGAGTCGGTTGCCTGCGCAAGCTCTACTCTGATTGTGAGCTTATCGGAATAGCCGTCTCTTTCTACTACGATTTCGTAGTGAGGTCCAAGACCCTCAACCGAGAGAATAACCTCCTCGATTTGGCTCGGGAACACATTTACGCCCCTGATTTTAAGCATATCATCGCTTCTTCCCGAGAGGTTTTCCATACGCACGGTTGTCCTTCCGCACTTGCATTTCTCGTATTTGAGCCTTGTGATGTCCCTTGTTCTGTATCTGATAAGCGGTAGGGCTTCCTTTTTAATGCAGGTAATAACAAGCTCACCCCACTCACCCTCGGGCAGAACCTCGCCCGTTTCGGGGTTGATGATTTCGGGGATAAAGAAGTCCTCGTTTATGTGCATTCCGTCAGCATACTCACACTCGCCCGAAACGCCGGGACCCATAAGCTCGCTCATTCCGTAGTTTGAGGTGATAAGCATATCGTCGCCCCAGTATTTGTGCATTTCATCACGCATAGCGTCAGTAAGAAGCTCGCTTCCAACAAGACCGATTTTTACTTTGAGGTCGGTTTTGGGGTCAACGCCGATTTCCCTTGCAACCTCGGCAAGCCTTAGCGCATATGAGGGGGTTGCGACAAGAAGGGTTGTGCCGAAGTCCTTCATATACATAATTTGCTTCTCGCTGTTTCCCGTTGATGAGGGAACTATTGTTGCGCCGATGTTTTCAAGTCCGTAATGCAGACCGAGCGCGCCTGTGAACATACCGTAGCCGAAGCAGATTTGTGCAATGTCGCTCGGTGTTGCTCCGCCTGCGCATGCAATTCTTGACACACATTCGGTCCACACATCCATGTCGCCCTTGGTGTAGCCGACAACGGTTGGCTTTCCTGTTGTGCCTGACGATGCGTGTATTCTGAGAAGCTCATCCTTTGGGACTGCAAAGAGCCCGAAGGGGTAGTTATCTCTTAAATCCTGCTTTGTTACAAAAGGAAGCCTTGAAAGGTCCGAGAGGGATTTTATATCCTCGGGCTTTATTCCCGCCTCATCCATTTTGCGACGGTAGGGCTCAACCTTTTCGTATACGCGAAAAACGGTTTCCTTTAATCTTTCAAGCTGTAATGCGTTCATTTCCTCTCGCGAGAGGGTTTCATACTTTGACCAAATCATTTTTTCACCTTTACTTTATTTCATTCTCTATTGGTTTTTCAAAAGCCTCAAAGAGCATTTCATCGCTTGGCTTTTTGGTAAGCAGGCTAACTGCTACTGTTAGTATCATTGATGCGATCATACAAATCGTTCCTATCATCGGTGAGCATCCGACGCCTGTCGAAATCGCCTGTCCGAGGGTGCATTCAAATCCGTTTTTATGGTAGCCGAGCACCAAAATGAGTGTGGCGGTAAGCACAAGGCTTGATATAACCGAGGTCCATGCCGCGCTTTTGGTAACCCTTTTCCATATTACGCCGAGAACAAACGGTCCGATAAAGCATCCTGCAAGCGTGCCCCAGCTAATTCCCATAAGGTATGCAATGGCGGTAATTCCGAATTTTTCATTAAGAATTGCGATTACTACGGAAATTATAATGAATAAAACGCACAGGGATTTCAAAATGATGTTTACCCTCTTATCATCGGCGTCCTTGTTTATTCTGCCCTTATAAATATCTACCGCAACGACTGATGCCGATGAAAGCGACACGGACGAAAGGGTTGACATGCTTGCTGACAGAATAAGCACGGCGATAATTCCGATAAGTCCGTTTGGAATTGCGATATTCAGCATATTCGGGATAATCTGATCGCCCTTTGCAGATCCGAGCTCTGCCTTGAAGAAGTTTGAAAGAGCGCCTGTGAAGTATGCGCCGAAGCCGATTATGAGTGCGAATACTGTTGTAATTATTGTGCCTTGGCTTATTGCCCTTTTATCTCTTACGGAGTGGTATTTATGAACCGTTTGAGGGAGTGCCCAAACTCCAAACGAGGTAAGGAAGATAAGGCTAAGGAGTGACACGGTGTTTCCGTAAATTCCTGTATTTGAGCTTTCAAAGGTAAACCAGTTAAGCTCGGGGTTGTTTACAAGGTCGGACAAATTCCACTGAACATTTTCGTGGCTCATAAAGCAGATAACCATAAGGACAACGCCGATTAGCATAATTATTCCTTGAATGAAATCGGAAAGGGCTGTTGCAAAGTATCCGCCGAAGAACAGGTACAATGCGGTAAGCGCAGCGAGCGCAAGCATTATCACCCAGCCGGGGATTCCGAACACGATGCCAAACAGGCTACTAAGTCCGTTATAAACCGATGCGGAGTAAGGGATCAGGAATACGAAAACGATGATAGCGGAAACGAGCTTCAGATTCTTACTGCCGAAGCGCTTTTCAAAGAACTCGGGCATTGTCTTTGCCTCAAGCCTTGTTGTCATATTCTTAGTGCGCTTCGCAAGAACGAGCCATGCGAAAAGTCCGCCGATTACTGCGTTTGCAATTCCTATCCAAACTGAGGCAAGTCCGTATTGAACGCCGAAGTTGCCTGCATAGCCGATAAATATTACTGCGGAAAAATAGGTAGTTCCGTAGGCAAACGCGCTCATCCATCCGTTAAGTCCCTTTTTTCCTGCGAACAAAAAGTCATCAACAGATTTTGAACGGTTTTTTGTGTAGATTGCTATTGCGACCATTGAGAGCGCATACAAAACCAAGATTATGTAGTCAATAACCATAGAAATCTCCTTGTCTTGCCAAAAATATTCAAGGATTACCTCGGTTGGTGTCGATTTATGCACGATGCGGGGTATGGGATATGAATAATTTTATGCACAAAAAATAAATAATATAATTATTATATAACAGTGCTTGGGGCTTTGTCAATATTATAAATGGAATTTTTATTCATTTTTTGCGGTTTTTTGCGATTTTTGCGAGATATCCGCCAAGGTGCAGGCGGTTGCTCTGATCATTTTTTCATTATTTATTAAGATAAATGAGAAAAAACGCCCACTTATAGCGAGCGTTTTTGAATAATTATGCAAAAATTGCATATTTTATTCCCTTGGCAGGGATTTTATTGCTTCGGCAGGGATTTTATTGCTTCGGCAGGGATTTTATTGCTTCGGCAATTTTGGAAATTGTATCGGTGCTTATCATTGAGATGTCGCCATACTGCTCGCTTGCGAGCTGTCCCGCAAGACCGTTTACATATGCCGAGGCGCACACATTGAGCAGCATTTGCTCTCTTATAGGATTTTGCGCTACTGTGCCGAGAATAATGCCCGATAGGACATCTCCGCTTCCTGCGGTTGCCATTCCGGCACACCCTGTATCAACAATTCGCGTATTTTTGCCATCGGTGACTATTGTTGACGCTCCCTTCAAAAGCACAACTGCGCCATACTCCTTGGCAAAATCCTCGGCGGTTTTTATAGGGCTTTCATAAATTTTGGAGATTGACACGCCCGAAAGACGGGAAAGCTCTGCCATATGGGGTGTGAGGATTACTGTGCATTTTGTATTTTTCAAGACGGTCATATCGTTTTTTGAAAGGTCATTTAGCCCGTCGGCATCTATTATTACCGTAAGCTCGTAATTTTCAAGGATATGCTTTATGATTTTATAGGCATCGGAGCCTTGACCCATTCCCATTCCTATTGCGACGGAGCGCACGCCCCTTAACGCCTTATCTATTTCCTCGGGAACGAATTTTATATATCCGTTTTGCTCGGATAACGCACACATGGTCGGCTCTATTAGCGAGGCTGACACTATATTGGAAATAGATTTTGGAACGCACACCTTGGAAACGCCTGCCCCTGCCCGAAGGGCGGAAAGAGCAAGTGCGCTTAGCCTTGGTGCTCCGCTATAATCCTCACAGCCACCGATAATTGCGACATAGCCGTATGTGCCCTTATGGGAGAAATTGAGCCTCGGCTTATACACACGCCCTGCGTCGCTTGCCTCGATTAGGTACATAGGGGTATCAACGAGGTCTATGCCGATGTCCACATTCACAAGGCGTTTGATATGGTCCTTTGCCATAGCGAGATAATGTCCGCTTTTGCGTGTGCCTATCGACACGGTAAGGTCGCTTTTTATGGCGGTTTTACACATTCCGTTATCGCCGTTAAGACCGCTGTTTATATCGGCGGAGATAACAAATGCGCTACTTTTATTTATCTTCTCTATTGCCTCGGCATACACGCCCTGCGCCTCGCCCTTAAAGCCTGTGCCAAAGATGCAATCGACTATCATATCGTAGCCATCAAGGGGGGTGTCGGGGGTGTATTTTACCGTATTTATAGATACATCACGGCATTTTTTGAAGTAGTACTCTGCGTCGACGGAGAGCTTTTCGCTTAGCAAAATAAGGTCGCACGCAATTTTGTTTTCCTTAAGAATCAGCGCAAGGGCATATCCGTCGCCCGCGTTATTTCCGCTACCGCAGACAATTCCTATCTTGCCCTGCCATTTTGCGCTGTTATATATTCCAAGCCCTGCGCGCCACATAAGCTCGGTGCTTGGGGTCTTTGTCCTTATTGTATTTTCATCGCTTTTTCTCATTAGATCACACGATACAAGCTCTATCATAAAATCACCTCTTTATCTATTTTACTACCTTTTGACCTCAAAATCAAGCAAAAATGCACGCTTTGGGTGTTTATTTTGATTTATACTTGATTTGCGGGGTGAAAAATGATAAAATATTATTAAGATGTAGCCTTGGCTACGAAGATATACCGAGCTTGGGGGATATTATGAGAAAATTTTTGATTGTAGTTGATATGCAAAACGATTTTATAAGCGGTGCGCTTGGCACGCCCGAGGCACAGGCTATTGTTGAGAGGGTTAAGGACAAGATAAGGGGCTTTGAGGGTGAGGTGCTTTTCACCCGTGACACGCATTTTGAAAATTATCTTGACACACAGGAGGGCAAGAATTTACCTGTAAGGCACTGCATTAAGGGCACTTGGGGCTGGAAAATTGAGGACTCCATTGATGCGCTACGAGTGGGAATGGCAATAGATAAGCCGACCTTTGGCTCATCTGCTCTTTTTAGTTTGCTTGAGAGCGAGAATGCGAGGTCAAGAATTGATGAAATCACTCTTATCGGTCTTTGCACGGATATTTGCGTAATTTCAAATGCGATAGGCATTAAGGCTTTTTTGCCCGAGGTTAAGGTGATTGTTGACTCCGCATGCTGTGCGGGTGTTACCCCTGCGAGCCACGAAAATGCGCTAAACGCTATGAAAATGTGCCAAATTGAGGTTATGTAATTTTTCGCATTACGAAAGCCCTCGGCGAGGGCGTGATTCATAGAAAGATTTAAAAAACAAATAAAAATCATTATAGTAATACATTACTTAGGGTAAATTAAAGAAGGTTAGAGCTTAGGTGTAGCAATCTAAGCTCTTTTTTGTTAAAAAATGAAATTTAACATAAACTTTACATAACCCGAACAAAAAAGTGATAGTTAGGAAATTTTAAGTGCAGTATAATAAGGGTGCTAATTCAAGAAAAGGAGAAAAAATCAAATGAAAAAACTTTTATCAATTTTACTTTCCTGCTTGCTCCTTATTACAGGTGCAGTAGGACTTACCGCTTGTGGCGGTGAAAAGAATATCACGGTTGTAGCCCGTGAGCAAGGCAGTGGAACGCGCGAAGCGTTTGACAAGGCGGTAAGTGACGGCAACGGAAGCTTCCTTGAAATGAAGGTTGACGGAAAGAAGGTTTATAAAACGACCTCTAACGCCGATATTCAAAAGGAAACGGGTAATGTCATGAGTAAGGTGGCAAGTGACAAAAACGCTATCGGCTACATCTCGCTCGGCTCGGTAAACGATACGATTAAGGTAGTAAAGATAAACGGTGTTGCGCCTACCTCTCAAAGCGTTCTCGACGGCTCGTACAAAATCCAAAGACCGTTTGTAATTATGACAAGCTCTACGGTTGAGCTTACCGACATTGCCAAAGACTTCTTGCTCTACTTAAAGAGTGATGCGGCTGAAACGCATGCAAGCGAGGCAGGCTGTATTTACCTTGCTGATGAAACGAAAAGAGCGAACGAAGGCGAAGCGGGTATTCCCGTTGCAGAATACGAGGTAAAAGCTTCGCTCCCTGCGGGTGGAAAAATCACTGTAAACGGCTCTACCTCTATGGAAAAGTTTATCAAAAAAGCAATGAGTGGTTACGCAAGCCTTTATGGAAGAACGGCTGACGATATATTCACGCTTGATTTGCAAGGCTCTTCCGTAGGTAAAACCGCTGTACAAAACGACAAAAACGGCAATGTAATCGGACTTTCTTCCGCAAGCGTAAAGGAAGATGGCATAAGCAGCTTCAATGTATGTCTTGACGCGGTGGCGGTTATCGTAAACAAGGACAACGAAGGCGTAGACGACCTTACGGTTGCGCAGCTTTACGATATATTCAGCGGAAAAGTAACGAAATTCAGTGAGATTGCAGATTGATATGAATACCACAAAAATCAAAGAAAAAGCAGGACAAGCAATATTCACGGTAGCGGCGGTTATATGCGTAATCGCCGTTGCCGCCATTTTCGTTTTTATGTTAATTAAAAGTATTCCTGCCTTTAATAAAATCGGATTATTTGACTTTATCCTCGGGGACGATTGGTCGCCCGACAGATTGGATAAATACGAAAATGCAACCCTTTCAGGCTCTTACGGCATATTAAAAATGATAGTCAGCACGCTTGCGGCAACAGTCGGTGCGCTTTTAATCGGCGGTACGCTTGGCTTTTTTGCCGCAGTATTCATAGCGTTCTATTGCCCGAAGAGGTTAAAAAGGATTTTTTCATCAATGATAAACCTGCTTGCGGGTATTCCGTCGGTGGTTTACGGCTTTTTCGGTATTGTATTCCTGCTCCCGTTGCTTGCGAATTTTGCCCCGAACAACGGAAGCGGACTTTTAGCGACATCGCTAATACTCGGCATTATGATTATGCCAACCGTCGTTTCCCTCTCTAAAACGAGCTTAGAGGCTGTCCCGCGCGCTTATTACGAGGGCGCACTTGCGCTTGGCTCTACGCACTCGCAGGCGGTTTTCGGCACGGTTACGAAGGCGGCAAAATCAGGCGTAACAGCATCTCTTGTTTTAGGTATTGGCCGTGCGCTTGGCGAAACAATGGCGGTCGTTATGGTTGCGGGCAATTCCGTTGCCTATCCCGATTCGCTTTTCAACAGCTTCCGCGTTTTAACCGCAAATATCGTTATGGAAATGGGCTACGCAGGCGAGGTTCAGCAAGGCGCGCTTGTTGCTACGGGTGTGATTTTGCTTGTGTTCGTGCTTATTGTAAACCTTGTGTTCGGGGCTATCTCGAAAAGGGCGATAAAGGGCGCAGTTGAAGGAAAGGGCTTATTTTCCAAAATTATTAAGAGAAATGAAAAAACAAGGAAGGCTACATTTTGGACAAGGTGTAAGGATAAAATCGCGGGATTTAAGTATAAAATCAAAACGGCGAATATCGGTGCGGGCGCGGCTATCGGCGCAGGCGCCTTTGCGGGTACGGTATTACTTCTAGTAATAGGCTTTATCTTTATAAAGGGCTTTCCGACACTTATATCAAGCCCTCACCTGCTCTTTGGGAAATATGAGTTTGACAGCGAAAAAATTACGATATTGCCGTCGATTATTACAACGCTTATGACGGTTGCGTTGAGCCTGCTAATATCCGTTCCTATCGGGCTATGTACGGCAATTTTCTTAAACGAATACGCAAAGAAAAACAATTTCTTCATCAAGGTTATCCGTGGCGCAATCGACCTTTTGAACGGTGTTCCGTCTATTGTTTACGGACTTTTCGGTATGATAACCTTCGTTTCACTGATTGGCGGTACAAGCTCTATTTTGGCAGGTACGCTAACAATAAGCATAATGCTACTTCCCACAATTGTGCGTTCCACAGAGGAAAGCTTAAAGTCGGTACAAAACAGCTTGCGCGAAGGAAGTCTTGCTCTTGGCGCAGGTAAAATGAGAACAATTTTCAAAATTGTGTTGCCGTGTGCGCTTCCCGGCATTATATCTGCCATTATTCTAAGCATGGGCAGAGTGATTGCGGAGTCCGCCCCGTTTATTTACACTATGGGCTCGGTAATATCCGCAACGCCTACGGGATATTTGGACAGCAATGCCACGCTTGCGGTTGCGCTTTACAGGCTTTCGGGCGAGGGCTGGTATGTAAACGAAGCATATGCCACGGCGGTGGTGCTGATTATTCTCGTGCTTGGGTTAAACCTTTTAGCGGAGCTTATCGCAAGCAAGCTTAACAAAAGATTACAAGGAGATAAATAATGATTAAAAATATTGAAGAAGCATATGGCGGAAGCATATCCGTAAAGGACGCAAGCCTTTGGTACGGCGATTTTCAAGCCTTGAAAAATATCAGTGTAGAAATTCCCGAGAGGCAGGTAACGGCGTTTATCGGTCCGTCGGGATGCGGTAAATCTACATTTCTTAAATGCTTTAACCGTATGAACGATTTAGTTGATGGGTGCAAAATAGAAGGAAAATTTTATGTGGGCGAAACGGATATTTACGGCAAAATCGACATAAACGAGCTTCGCAAAAATGTAGGTATGGTATTCCAAAAGCCCAACCCGTTCCCGATGAGCGTTTATGATAATATCGCATACGGTCCGAGAACCTTCGGAATTACGAAGCGGTCAAGGCTTGACGAGATTGTAGAAACTTCTCTTAAGCAAGCGGCTATGTGGGACGAGCTAAAGGATAGATTGAATAAATCCGCGTTAGGGCTTTCGGGCGGTCAACAGCAACGACTTTGCATTGCGCGCTCTTTGGCGGCAAACCCGAAAATCCTTTTAATGGACGAGCCGACAAGCGCGCTTGACCCTATCTCTACGGGTAAAATTGAAGAGCTTATGGAAGAGCTGAAAAAGGAAATTACCATAGTTATCGTAACCCACAATATGCAACAAGCAACCCGTATTGCCGACAAAACAGCATTCTTCCTTTTGGGAGAGCTTGTAGAATACGGCAACACCGATGATATATTTACATCACCCAAGGATGAACGCACCGAGCGCTATATTACGGGCAGATTCGGTTGATATGCGTCATACTATTGATTTTTTTGTAAGAAAACGATATAATTAAGGAGTAAGGACTATGTCTATTAGAAAAATATTTGAAGAAGAGCTTGCGCTGTTAAAGAACGAGCTTGTGGAAATGTGCCGTCTTACCGAGCAAATGATAGAAAGCGCTATCACGGCGCTTGTCAACCGTGATAGGGAGCTTGGAAAAAGCATCGGGCAAATGGATAAGCGCGTAGATGAATACGAAATGGATATTGAAAAGCGCTGTATGCGAATACTGCTCAAGCAACAGCCCGTTGCAAAGGATTTTCGCGAGGTTTCCACCGCGCTTAAAATGATAACGGACATTGAGCGATTTGGCGACCAAGCAAGCGATATTGGCGATTTGGTTTACACAATGCCGGGCGAAAAATATATTAAAAAGCTTACGCATATTACCGCTATGGGCAATCTTGCCGTGAGAATGGTCAGAGAAAGCGTAAGCTCGTTTATCAACAATAACGAAGCCCTTGCCGATGAGGTGATAAAGCTCGATGATGAAATGGATGAGATGTTTTTAGCCGTTAAAAACGATTTGATAGAGCTTATCAAAAAGGACGGAGAAAACGGCGATCAAGCCATTGAGCTTATGATGGTCGCAAAGTATTTGGAGCGAATCGGCGATCACGCGGTAAATGTATGTGAATGGACAAAATATAACGAAACGGGAGTACACATAAAAGTATAATGAAGGAACTTATTTATATCGTTGAAGACGACGAAGGCATGCAGGAGGTTTACGAAGGCGCGTTTGAAGAAAATTACGAAACGAAAATTTTTGAAAACGGCAAGGACTTTTTTGACATCTTTAGCATTAAAAAGCCCGACCTTGTTATCCTTGATATTATGCTACCGATTATGGACGGATTTACGATTTTAACGAAAATTCGTGAAATTGACGAAAAAATCCCCGTAATTTGCGTAAGTGCGAAATCAGATGAGATCAGCTTCGTAAAGGGCTTGAACAAGGGCGCTGACGATTATATGGCAAAGCCCTTTTCGGTTTTGGAGCTTTTGGCGCGCGTAAAAACCAACCTGCGCCGTGCAAGGCTTTATATAACGAGCGTAAACGGATTTTCGATTGACAACAATGTGTATAAGGCGTTTTATAACGATAAGGATTTAGCTCTTACGATGAAGGAATTCAAGCTTTTGAAATTGCTTATCGGCAAAGCTGGCGTTACGGTAGAGCGTGAAGAAATGTTCCGTGAGGTTTGGGGCGAGGATTATATGGGCGAAACAAGAACGCTTGATATCCACATTGCATCTCTGCGTGAAAAAATACGGGAAGCAGGAGGAAAGGACTGTATCGTTACCGTTCGCGGTATCGGATATCGGTTTGAAAACAAATAAATGAAGAAGAAAACATTATTTCAAATTCTTGCGCTTACCTTTCTTTCCGTTCTTGTGATGTTTATTTTCGGTATCGTTGCCGTAAATGTCAACGCAAAAGAAATGATGAAGGAGCGTCTTGCGGAGGAAACGGAGCTTGCTTGCTCGCTTGTGCAAAGCACCGATGATTTTGGCAATTTTTCCCGTTACGAAAGCGACGACGCCTTCCGCGTAACGATTATGGATTTAGACGGGAATGTGCTATATGAGAGCGATACGAAATCCCCGCTTGAAAGCCATATTGACCGTGAAGAGGTTAAAAACGCGCTAAACGGGAAGCCCGAGGCGGTAGAAAGATATTCCGAAACATTCAACTGTAATATGACATATTACGCCTTGAAAACACAGCTTGAAAACGGCACGGAAATTATTTTGCGTTTAGCCGTCAAGAGCAGTCAGATTAACGGATATTTAGGGGTTGCTCTCCCTATTTTGATTGTGGTTTTGGTCG
Source organism: Clostridia bacterium (assembly GCA_017466455.1). The sequence goes on along the minus strand of JAFTUD010000017.1, from coordinate 41,472 downwards.
TTTGCCTGATTGTTTCTATTGTAATTTCCAATATGCTGTCTAATAAAATATCGGGCAAAATCACCGAGGTTGGCAACAGCCTGCGTAGCTTAAATGCAGGTAACTATACGCCTATCAAAACGGATTCGGGCGAGCCTGAGCTTTATTCCGTGCTTAACGAAATCAACGAATTAAGCGCAAACACGCATACGCATATTCAAAGAGTACAAGAGGAGCATAACAAGCTGAATACGGTGCTTGAAAATGTTTCGCAGGGCATTGTTGCGATTGATGAAAATAAAAGGATTATTTTTGCAAACAAAAGTCTTTCTACTATTTTCGATTCCACCGAAAATGTTATGGGTAAGGATTTTATCTATTTGATTGACGACCTACCTCTTTGCGAGAAAATTGCCCGTCATCTTGGCGAGAATTATGCTTCCGAATATACTTATAAGGGCAAGGAACTGTCCGTAGTCATACGCAAGGTGGACAGCCAAAGCGATAATGTATATTCTATCGTGATTATTACAGATATTACAAGTCAAAAGGCAATGGCAAAGCAAAAGAGCGACTTCTTTGCGAACGCTTCTCACGAGCTGAAAACCCCCGTCGCCGTTATGCAGGGCTTATCGGAGCTGTTGCTTGCAAAGGAAGCGCTTGACGACGGCTCTAAAAAGCAAGTGGACAGAATACACAAGGAAAGCTTGCGCCTTGCTTCGCTAATTTCCGATATGCTGAAATTAAGCAAGCTTGAAAACGGCGAAAATATTGATATTGTTCACTCTCCTGTTGATGTGAGGGCTGTTGCGGATGAGGTGGCGTTGGAGCTTGCCTCCGAGCTTAAAAAGAAAAATATAGCCTTGGAGATAAAGGGTGCGGGAACGGTTTTGGCGGATAATAAAAAGATTTTCGAGGTGGTTGAAAATCTTTGCTCGAACGCAATCCATTACAACATAGAAAACGGCAAAATCACCGTTACGATTAGCGAAAATGAAGATGAAACGAAATTATCGGTAGCCGATACGGGAATCGGAATTGAAAAAGAGAATATTCCGCGCCTTTGCGAAAGATTTTACCGTGTAGATAAATCTCGCTCTAAAAAGACGGGCGGTACGGGCTTAGGTCTTGCAATCGTAAAGCACATTTGCGCGCTATATAATGCCGAGCTTTCTATCGAAAGCGAAATCGGTGTCGGCACAACGGTTACAATAGTTTTCAGCAAAAGCAATTAAAGGCAATCAAAAAAGCAGTCAGGTGTCCAAGAGCATGGGCATCTGACTGCTTCTTTATTCAACCGAAAATTCAATAAGGCTACTTATTTTTTGAGCCGAATACGAATAATCATTCATATTTTCCGCAATATTTCTTGCTTTTTGATATTTTTATATGCGAAAGCCCTCGGCGGTGCGAGGGCTTTTTTATTTTATATGTTTGAATTATGATTAGACTGTCTTAGCATATCGGTGTGATACACCTCGCTACCGAAGGGGACATGCGCGAGCTTGGCGATTTTGACGCATTGCTTTGCGAAGGGGATAAGGATTATCGTTGCGCAAAGAACGAGTGCCAAAAGAAGGTATACTACTGAAATTGAGCTACCGATAAGGGCAACCCACAAAATATTTACAATGCTTGGCTCCTCTGCCTTTAGCTCGGTCGTTTTGCCGAAGGGAAATGCCTCAAGCTTTGCGATTTTGAAAAGCGCCATTCCTGCCGGAAAGCATATAAAGGTACAGCAAAGTATCGCACCAAGCACGAAGTGAATAGCGCACGGTATCATTCCAAAGAGAATGAACCAAATTATATTTCCTACAAGCTTCATTTTTTCTCCTATTTTTAATATTTAAGGGTCACTGCGCTTATGCGCTGACTGTTAGATTTATTTTACTACATTATTTTATCTTTGTCAAGTTGAAAAATATATAAAAAACCTTTGAATTTTTTATTTATATATGTTATACTATAAAATAGAGTAATGGCGGAAAATATTTTTTGGTGTGTCACGCTTCCTCATTGCTTTGATTTTATTTGAAATTCAGATTAGAACTAGATTGGAAAAGGAAAAAATTATGGCTAAATTCAGAAGAAACAGAATAAACGATGCGGTAAAGGAGGAGCTTGCTCAAATTATCCGCAATGTTAAGGACCCAAGGGTTGCCGATGCCTTTGTTTCAATAACCGGCGCTGAGGTGAGTGGCGACCTTAAATTTGCGAAGATTTACTTCTCCGTTATGACGGGGGACAAGAATGAGGTATTAAAGGGGCTTAAGAATGCGCAGGGCTTCCTTCGCTCGGAGCTTGCGAAGCGTCTTAATTTAAGGCAGACTCCACAGCTTGCCTTTGAGTATGACGGCAGTGCGGAGTACGGCGCTAATATCTCTAAGATTTTAAATGAGCTTGATATTAAGAGCGATGATGAGGGAGATGAGGGTGATGAATAAGCTCAGCCTAAAGGGGCTTTGTGCCTTAGTACGGGTTAAGAAAAAAACACTGATCTGCTGTCACAAGAACCCTGACCCCGACACGCTCGGCTCATCATTTGGGCTTAAGCATATTTTGGAGCATTTCGGCTCTGAGGTTAAGGTTGTTGACTGTGATGAGCCGAGTGCGAAATTCCACTTTATAACGGGTGGAGTATCGCTTACCGACGGGTACGATATTGACGAATATGAAAGAGTGATTGCGGTTGATGTTGCCTCTCCTGCTCAGCTTGGGGCGCAGGGCGCATTTGCCGAGAGGGTTGATTTAACTATTGACCATCACGAGAGCAACACAAGATTTAGTGATTACTATGAGGAGTTTTCGCCTGCGTGCGCTATGATAATTTATGAGCTTGCAAGGGCGCTGAAAATCCTCAAAAAGCTACCGAAGCACTTTTTCGAGTGCATTTATGCGGGGCTTAGCGGTGACACGGGCTGTTTTAAGTATTCAAACACGAATGAGCGAGCTATGGTTATCGGTGCGGAGCTGATTTCAAGCGGAATTGACTTTGCCGAGATAAACCGTAGGATTTTTGACAGCCTTACCGTTGGTGAGATTTCGGCAAACCGTATGGTTTACGACAATGTTGAGTTGCTTTATGACGGCAGGCTTGCTATTATTTTTGCGACAAACGAGCTAAAGGCACGGTACGGAATTTGCGAGGCTGATGTGAGCGATATTGTAAACACGGTAAGGCAAATTGACGGTGTTTTAGTTGCGGTTTCCATCAAGCAATCCGAAAAGGACGAGGGCAAGTTTTTCATTTCGTCAAGGGCGAATGCTGAGATTGATGTATCAAGGCTTTGCGCATCGCTTGGCGGTGGCGGACATACCCGTGCGGCGGGCGCTACGATTACTGCCGAGAGCACTGCCGAGGCTTACAAAAGAGTTAAGAATACTTTTGCAGAGGGTGTATTAAGCTATGCCGAATGAGAACGAAATAAGCGGTGTTATTGTCGTTGACAAGCACGAGGGCGTTACCTCTCACGATATAGTGTTCAAGATGCGAAGGCTATTTAACACGCGCCGTGTTGGGCATACGGGCACGCTTGACCCTATGGCGACGGGCGTTTTGCCTATACTTATCGGCAGGAGCGCAAAGGCATCGGAGTATCTTAGTGCCGAGGACAAGGGCTACACTGCCGAAATTACGCTTGGAATTACGACGGACACGCAGGACATTAGCGGTAAAATTCTTACAAAATGCGACACATTACCCACAAAGGAGCAATTTTTTGAGGCTTGCGCACGCTTTGTTGGGGATATAATGCAAACTCCGCCTATGTATAGCGCGCTAAAGGTTGACGGACAAAAGCTCGTGGACCTTGCAAGGCGCGGTATTGAGGTTGAGAGGCAGGCAAGAAAGATACATATTTCATCTATTTTGCCAAGCGTCGTTGATGAGGCAAGAGGCGTTTACAAAATTGAGGTTGATTGCTCAAAGGGGACTTACATTCGCACGCTTTGCGCCGATATTGGTGAGCTTCTTGGCTGTGGTGCTACAATGAGTGCGCTCAGAAGAACAAAAAGCGGTAATTTTACCCTAAAAAACGCACACACCGTCGCGGATATTGAAAAAATGAGTATTGAGGAGCGCGCTTCCCTTCTCGTTCCTACCGAGGAGCTTTTTTGCGACCTCAGGGTGGCTACGCTTAGCGACTTTTTCTCCCGACTTTGCCGTAGCGGTTGTGAGATTTACCAAAAAAAGATAGGCACATCGTTTGATTTGGGCGAGCGTGTGAGGATTTGCGACAAAAACGGATTTTTCGCTCTTGGTGAGGTAAGGGATTATCCCGACGGGTTGGCAATCAAGGCTATTAAGCTATTTGTTTTATAAAAGGGGATGTTGCAACAAGCATAGACCAAAAGCAGATACCTTAAAGTCAATATTGGCGAGATATTTCATAAGATTAAGAAATTAAACGTTGTTGATTACAATGATTTCCTAGAAAAAGAGACGAAAGTCAAAGATATCGTTGGTGAAATCCTTCAAATTCATGGTGTTAGAATAGCGATGGCAAGCACGATTTTGAAAATGTTTTATCCTAACGTTTTTCCTATCATAGACCAAAGGGCATATAGGGAACTTTATGGAAAAGATCTGCCACAGTTAACGGGAAAGAAAAGTACAGAGTATTGGCAAGAAGAGTATGTAGGTTATGTGAAAGATTGTCATAAGTATTATCTGGACAATTGCAGTAATCAAATTCCTTTTTCTGCGTTAGACAAGGTTTTATATCAAATAGATAAGCAAAGGCTTGAAAATGAAAATCTAAAAGGGTATTAAACGAAAGGAGAAAAATTATGAGAACGTATTCTAACTTTTTTAAGAACTGTGCGACGTGTGCGTATTGGTGTGGAAGTAGGGAAACCGATTATTTCGGCTCGCAGGTGAAAATTCAAGACGATAACGCAAAAGGCAAATGTATGGCTCCGTTTGGCACGGGTTGGCGCGGGCAGGACAGAACGGCAAGTATGACCTGCAACGGCTTCAAAAAATGGGAAGTTTTGAGATAATTTTAAGAAAATTTTTCAAGCACACCTGTGATAAAAAGGCTGTGCGCAAAGAGTGGATAGAAAGCTTGGCTGTGCAAAAAGCGTTTGAAATCGTGAACGATGAGAAAATCGTGGATTATCTCGTAGATAAGCTGTTTGAAATGCAAGGCGTAGCGAATCCCCGTTTACCGCAATTAAAAGCGCAAATGGCGGACGTACTGAAAAAGATAGAGAATATCATTCAAGCGATAGAGCAGGGGATTATTTTTGATTCTACGCGGGATAGGTTGGCGGAACTTGAAAAGCAAAAGAGCGAGCTGGAAATATCTATCTTGGAAGAACAGATTGAAAGACCGCTTTTGACACGGGAACAAATACGCTTTGGGATAGAGCGTTTTAGAAAATTGAATATCGAGAAGGAAGAGGATAAAAAGTGTTTGATTGATAATTTCATCAATGCGATTTATCTTTATGACGATAAAATAACGTTCACCTTCAATTATAAAGACGGAACGAAAACGGTACTTTTGTCAGAGTGCGATTTTACGCCCGTCGGTTCGGATACATATTGCTTCGGTCCCAAGGGTTCCCTAAAATTGCGAAGCGATTTAAGGGGTTGGGTGATCTCGTTTCACTATCCCCTGCAAAAAGAGGCGTCGCTAATGCGACGCCCGTTTTGATGCTTTTTAGATGTTTAATTTTTATTCGGCTTTAAGGGTATATGATGCTCCGTCTACAATTTCGGTCATATCTACGCCTGTCATTGCATACTCGCCGTCTATGTAGAACGCCCAGTATTTTCCGTCGTCCTCGTATTTATGGTACTCCGAGTCAACGGTGGTGATATAAAGCCCGTATTGTCCGTTTTCACCCTCTACAATTCCCTCGCTTATTAGGGCATCGCCAAGGTGCTTTTCACTTGATGTTAAATTAAAGGTCTTTTCCTCTCCGTTTAGGTGAACCACTGTCAGGGTGAACGATTTTTCCGTTTCGTCATCGCCACAGGACAGGAGTGTGAGTGATGCAAGAAGCATCAAAATTACAAGTGTGAGTGATAAAATTCTTTTCATTTTCATTCTTCCTTATTATCTTATTTGAGATAAACAAATCGAAGAATGAAAGCATCAAACATTCCTCGGTCTTTTCGCCCCCGTTGCCCAAGGCTATTTTACCATTTGGCAATGCCAAACGCACGCATTTGGTGTTCCGACTTTTACGGTAATGGCTGTTGCGACGGATTTGCACCGCACTTTCCCCTTTGCACGCTCGCTTTATTTTAACATATTTTTAACTTAGTGTCAAGTCCTGAGTTTCTATAAAATTATCGGCGTTTAATTTTGTAACAACCGTTATTGTGTCGCTCTCTTCATATTTGTAGCCTCTTAGCGTTGCATTATACGACTCGATATGAACTCTTGAAACGATAACCAATTCATTTTCGGGTGTGATTGTTAAAATTTGTTGTTCAATTTCGGTTGCGGTTCTCATATGTAGGGTCTTGAAGTTTTGTGTGGTCACTTCGGTCTTAAATGCTGTGTCTATTCTATCTTCAATATCTGCGTTTACTTTATCCATATCTATCTTTGCTGTGATATCATCAAATGCGCCAAAAGTTCCAAAATCCACTTCGGCAACTGTTCCTTTTGAGTCTACCTTTACCGCAATATAATCAGAGGTATACACGCCTTGAATCTTTTTAACAAATATTGTTGTATAGTAATCAACCCCACAGCCGAGTCCGTCAAATATTTTGACCAGAGATGTTTTTTCCCCTGCCATTTCCTCATATTCAGCAAGGTCTATGTATTTTGACGCAACCTCTCTCGCAACGGGGACTGCGTGTTGCGCGGGATTTTGAACATATTGCAAAAATGCAATTTCTTTTGTGAAGTAAAATTTAATATTTTTAAGTTTACCACTGTCGGTAAGAGTATATTCCATTTCATTTTCACGAACAAATTTGTGAAGTGTTTCTTGACTGCCGATCGGAAAGTTCGATTCCGTATACTTTCCAAGATAAGAAACGCCCTCAAATTCACACGGAGCATCTTCCTCCGCTTCCATATCCGAAGGAGCAACTGCCCAAGGGTTTTCAAACGGGTTGTCATCCTCATAATAAAGAGGCAATCTTCTGAGCCGACCGTTTTTAACGATTATACTGTTTCCGGAATATTTCTTCTCAACCGCCTCATTCGTGCACGAAACAACACCAAGACACATAATTACTAACAAAATAAACGCAAATAGCCTTTTCATAACAATCTCCTTTTCGCTTGAATTATGCTTGCAAAAATCTTTATATTTTGATTTTAGCACAAAACAATATACAATTTGTTGATTTTCACAAAACCTTCACATTCAAAATGGAAGGTTTTACATTTTGCACAAAAATGGGGGTTTTTCAAGGGGCTTTGCGGGCTGATTTTTGTTTAAGATGACAACGAAGCTTTAGATAATGTGAAAAAGGCAGAGCCTCGGCTCTACCTTTTTTGCGAGGGGATAGTGAAATGAGTGCAGAAGGCTTGAACGCGTAGTCGTCGGCGTACTTTGTACGGTAGAGTAGCGGTCACGCCTAAAAAACAAACACAATAACAAAGAAGAGATTTTGCACAAGGTGCAAAATCTCAACCTTTATTTTACTATAAAATCTTTGTTTTCGTGGTTGTTGCCTTAATGGTGTGTTTGTTTTTGTTCTGTGCCATTGCAACAGCCCCTTTTTATTTTTTGAGTATTGCTTGAAGCTCGGCAAGGAAGGTTTCTACATCCTTGAACTCACGGTAAACCGATGCGAAGCGGACATAGGCTACGGCATCTATTGCCTTTAGCTTTTCCATTACCATTTCGCCAAGCTGATACGAGGTTATTTCAAGCTTTAAGGAGTTTTGAAGCTCCTGCTCTATTTCATCGGCGATTTTTGCCGAGTCAACAGGTCTTTTTTGGCACGCCTTCAAAAGTCCTACAAGAAGCTTATTTTTATCAAAGTATTCACGGCTACCGTCCTTTTTGATTACGATAGGCTGAATATTTTCAATTACCTCATAGGTGGTAAAGCGAGCCTGACATTTCAGACATTCTCTACGCCTTCTGATGCTTGAATTATCATCTATTGGGCGCGAGTCAATAACCTTGCTTTCCTCAAAGCCACAATGCGGACATTTCATTTTATTTCTCCTTTGCTTGATTTTCTCTTAGCAATTACAAATTCGCCCTCTCGGGCGAATTTGATTTTTGTGAATTATTCCTCTACCTTAGCCTTTTTATTTGTAATGTGCTTAATTACAAAGAGTGTTCCGATAAGGAGTGCTATTGCAACGGGGATTGAAAGATATGCTGCCCAGTCAGCAATCTTTGTAAGAACGCCTGCTAAAATAAATGAAACGAATGATACACCTGCTACTGTAATAGCATATGGGAGCTGAGTCTGAACATGCTCTACATGGTTGCACTGCGCTCCTGCAGATGCCATAATGGTTGTATCGGAGATTGGCGAGCAGTGGTCACCGCAAACTGCGCCTGCAAGGCATGCGGACATACCGATAACGCCGAGGGTTGTGCCTGCCGGGAATACTGCAAGAACGATTGGAATAAGAATTCCGAATGTACCCCATGATGTTCCTGTTGAGAATGCGATTACGCAAGCCACAATAAAGATAATTGCAGGAAGGAATATTGTGAGGTTTTCCGCATTTGAAAGAAGGTTATCTACAAATACATCGGAGCCAAGAAGGCCTGTCATATTCTTAAGCGCGGTTGCGAAGGTAAGGATAAGAATTGCCGGTACCATTGCGATAAAGCCCTTAGGAATTGAAGCCATGCTCTCCTTGAAGGTGATTGCCTTACGAGCCATGAGGTAGATTATTGTAAATACAAGTGCGATAATTGAGCCCCAAGGCAGACCGACTGTTGCATCGGTGTTACCGAATGCGCCGATAAAGTCGAGGTGATAATCGCTTTCAGCATCGAAGAAGCCACCAACATAGATAAGCGCAATTACGCAGGCTATGATAAGCACTACTATTGGAAGAATGAGGTCAATCACGCGTCCGTCTGCTCTTGCGTCGTTCTTTTCCTCGCTACTGTCCTCAATAGCACCGAGCTCACCGTTATTTGCCTTGATTTCAACACCTGCCATCTTACCGTAGTCAAAGCCCATTACGCCTATCATAACTACGAAGATAAGGGTGAGAATTGAGTAGAAGTTGAATGGAATTGCCTGAACGAACATTGCAAGTCCGCTTGTGCCCGCAGGAGCGTACTCGGATACGGCTGCTGCCCAAGAGGAAATTGGTGCAATCATACATACAGGTGCTGCGGTTGCATCAATAACAAACGCAAGCTTTGCTCTTGAAATCTTGTGACTGTCGGTAACAGGCTTCATAACCGAGCCGACTGTCAGGCAGTTGAAGTAGTCATCAATGAAGATAAGCACGCCAAGAACGAAGGTTGCAAGGATTGCGCCTACCTTTGTCTTAACATTCTTCTGAGCCCAACGGCCAAACGCCTGTGAGCCTCCTGCCTTGTTTACGAGAACTACCATTGCGCCAAGGATTACAAGGAATATGAAAATTCCCGCAGTTCCTGATACGGCGCCGATAAGACCCTCGTTTGTGATTGCGTCGATTGTCTTTGGAATGTTATAGTTTGCGCTGAGAAGTCCGCCTATAACAATACCGATGAATAGTGAGGAGTAAACCTCCTTTGTGATGAGCGCAAGAACGATAGCGATAATTGGCGCTGCAAGTGACATAAATGTGCCGTAGTAGGTATCGAGCTTTCCGTCACCGCCACAAGCTTGGCAGTCGAAGCCTAAAACCTTACCTTCACCGTCGCAAAGGTCACACTCTGCCCTTACAACAATACTGCAAACGACAAGCGCGATGAGTAATACTGCAAGGATTGATGCCATTACGATATTCTTCTTGCTTTTGAAGAAATCCTTTAACATAAGTTTTCTTTCCTTTCCTTTATTTTTTTATTTTTATTTTTGTTTTTCAGGTTGGTGTAGCCTTATTCCTCTTCATCGGGGCTTACTATTGCAATGCCAAGCTCCTCAAGGTCGGCAGGGTTTGCAAATGACGGGCATTTTGACATAAGCTCAGAGGCGTTTTGAACCTTCGGGAAGGCGATAACCTCTCTTATATCCTCAAGACCCAAAAGAAGGGTAACAAGACGGTCAAGACCGTATGCGAGTCCGCCGTGCGGTGGAACGCCGTACTTGAAGGCGTCAAGCAGGAAGCCGAACTTCTCCTGCGCCTCCTCCTTACCTATGCCGAGAATTTGGAACATATGCTCCTGCATTTCGGTGGTATGGATACGGATTGAGCCTCCGCCAAGCTCTGTACCGTTAAGAACGATATCATAGGCTCTTGCGCGAACCTTGCCAGGGTCAGTATCAATCAAGTGGTAGTCCTCATCCATCGGGGCTGTGAAGGGGTGATGCTTTGCGTAGTAGCGTCCGTCCTCCTCATCATACTCAAAGAGTGGGAACTCGGTAACCCAAAGGAACTTAAATTCATCGGGCCTTGTAAGTCCGAGGCGCTTAGCGCATTCGCATCTCAGCGCGCCGAGAACATCAAATACGATGCTGTTTTTATCAGCCATTACAAGAAGAAGGTCGCCACACTCAAGCTCCATAATTTCAGCGATTTTTGCATTTTCCTCATCGGTAAGGAGCTTTGCATACGATGATGAAATTTCACCGCTTTCGGATTTTTTGAGCCATGCAAGACCCTTAGCCTTGAACTGCTTTGCAATCTCGCCAAGGGAGTCAATCTCCTTACGGGAGAATTTTGCGCCACCCTTAACATTTATAGCTCTTACGCTACCGCCATTCTGGATTGCGCCTGCGAATACCTTGAACTCGGTATTCTTAACTGCCTCGGAGATGTTTTTAAGCTCAAAACCGAAGCGAAGGTCAGGCTTATCGGAGCCAAAGCGCTCCATAGCCTCTGCCCATGTGATACGCTCAAACGGTGTTTCAAGGGGCTTGTGCATAAAGTTATCAAAGATATACTTAATAAAGCCCTCGTTGATTGTGATAATCTCGTCCTCATCGGTGAAGGAGATTTCCATATCTATTTGTGTAAATTCGGGCTGACGGTCTGCGCGAAGGTCCTCATCACGGAAGCAACGGGCAATTTGGATATAGCGGTCAAAGCCCGAATACATAAGAAGCTGTTTATAAAGCTGAGGGGACTGCGGAAGCGCGTAAAACTTGCCCTTATGAACACGGCTTGGAACAAGGTAGTCACGCGCGCCCTCGGGAGTCGGTCTTATGAGGTTTGGCGTTTCAATGTCGATAAAGCCGTTTTCGTAGAAGTAATTTCTTGCAAGATTGCTGATTTTTGACCTTGCGATGATATTTCTTTGCATATCGGGACGACGAAGGTCAAGGTAGCGGTGCTTCAAGCGAAGGTCGGATTTTACATCGCTGTTTTCAACGATTTCAAACGGTGGGGTCTGAGATTTGCCGAGAATTTTAAATTCATCAACATAAACCTCGATGTCACCTGTCGGGATATTCTTATTTACTGTTGCTCTTTCTCTTACAACGCCCTTAGCGCACAGCACAAATTCGGCACGCACGCCAAAAGCCTTATCAAAGATTTCTCTATCGGTTTTTTCATCGAAGGCAAGCTGAACAATTCCGCTTCTGTCACGAAGGTCGATAAAGATGAGTGAGCCAAGGTCCCTTTGCTTTTGCGCCCAGCCGAGAACGCAAACCCTCTGACCTATATTTTCCTTTGTAAGCGTAGCGCAGTAGTGAGTACGCTTATCATTCTTTTCAAAAGTTTCCATTTTCCTATTCCTCTTATCAATCACGATTTAGCTCGTTAAAAATATTGTCAATTTCTATTTCTCTTTGCTCGCTCTTTTCCATATTCTTGAGCTGAGCCTTACCGCTTTCAAGCTCGCTATCACCGATAATGAGTGTATATTTTGCGCCGAGCTTATCAGCATATTTCATTTGAGCCTTAAGGCTCCTTTGGCATATATCGCACTCGGCGTACATTCCCTTATCTCTTAGCGCTGACACGATTGAGAGCGCCTTTGCTACTGCTCCCTTACCGAGAGGGGCAACATAGAGGATTGGGCGAGGGGTTTCATCATCAAGCACTCCGCTTTCCTTCATTGCAAGGATAATACGGGTAAGTCCCATTCCAAAGCCGATGCCGGGGAGTGCGGGACCGTCAATTTGCTCCATTAGTCCGTCGTAGCGTCCGCCGCCGCAAACGGTGCTTTGTGCGCCTATGCCGTCGCAAATGAACTCAAACACGGTCTTTGTATAATAATCAAGTCCGCGCACGATACGGGTGTTTATTTCGTATTCAATTCCCATAGCCTCAAGGTACGACCTTAAGCTATCAAAGTGGTCGCGACATTCATCGCAAAGATAATCGATTGTAGCGGGTGCGTCCTTAGCGATTTCGGAGCATATCGGGCTCTTACAATCAAGAACGCGAAGCGGATTTGTCTTTAATCTTTCCTTGCAGGTATCGCAAAGCTCACCCTCATTTGCGGTGAAGTAGTCGACGAGCGCCTGTCTGTATTTCGGGCGACAGCTTGGACAGCCGATTGAGTTGATATTGAGCCTTACGCCCTTAATTCCAAGCTCCTTGATGAGTGTATGAGCGAGGGCGATTACGGTTGCATCGGCGCTTGGGTCCCTTGTGCCGAACATTTCCGTACCGAACTGAAAGAACTCACGGCTGCGTCCTGCCTGTGGCTTTTCATAGCGGAAGCAGTTTATGATATAGTAGTATTTCAGTGGCATTGGGTCCGATGATTTGCCGTTTTCAATTATCGCACGGGCAACTGATGCTGTTCCCTCGGGACGAAGGGCGAAAATCTTATTCTCCCTATCCGCAAAGGTATACATTTCCTTTTGCACAACATCGGTAACCTCTCCGACTCCCCTTTGGAAAAGCGAAAGCTCCTCAAAGGTCGGGGTGCGGATCTCGCCAAAGCCGAAGCGTGCTGCCACATCTCTTGCCTTGCTCTCTATTTTTTGCCATACACGGGTCTCCGATGGGAAGATATCCATCGTGCCTCTTGGCTTCTGTATTCTGTTTGCCATTTTCTTCCTCACATTTATTGCCGTTTGGCATATAATATTATTAAATAAAAATTTACATCTTTTAGTATAACAACTTTTGCTTCGTATGTCAATATTTTATTAAAAATTTTTGAAAGAGGACAAAAAAAGCACCTCTTGCGAGATGCCTTTTGTGCTTTTGAGTAATCACCTACTCATAGGGTTGCTTACGCCTCAACAGGGTCGGTATTTGTTGCTACTGCCTTTTCTGCATCGAGTGCATCAAAGTATGCCTTAACAACTGCGCCCTCAAGCTCAGCTCTGAAATCAGCGTTGATGGGATGAACAATATCTCTGTATGTTCCATCGGGGTTCTTCTTGCTTGGCATCACGATAAAGAGCTTTTCTCTTGCGTTGATAACCTTGATGTCATGCACTGCAAGCGCATTGTCAAGCGTTACGGATACGATCGCCTTCATCGGTCCATCCTCAAAGCATTTTCTGATTTTGATGTCTGTGATTGTCATTTTTGCATCCTCTCTCTTTAAAATTGTAAAATTGCTTGTCAGCCGTTAGAACGGCTTGCAATTTAATTTTACCATATAATTGTGAACAAAAAAAGAACTAATGGAAATTTTTTAATGAATTTTATGTGTAAATTATGTGAAAAAACACGATATTGTGTCAAATTAAGGGGGGTTTTACATGTCAAGCGCGAATACTCACATTTCGGACTATGAGCTTGATGCTATTTTTTCTCGGGCTAAGAATGTATTTTTTGTTGGCATTGGCGGAATTTCAATGAGCGCTCTTGCGCATTACTGCGTATCGGTGGGAAAGCGTGTTTTCGGATACGACAGTGTGCGAAATGAGAGGTGTCTTGAGCTTGAGGGGGTGGCGCACATACGCTATTGCTCAACGACGGACAGTGTAATGGGCATGGACCTTGTGATTTTTTCAAATGCGATTGAGGGCGATTCCTTTGAGCTACGGCGGGCAAGGGAGCTGAAAATTCCGCTTGTATCCCGTTCTAATTTTCTTGCGTATTTAACCTCGTCCCGCCCTGTGCGAATAGGTGTTGCCGGCACGCACGGTAAAAGCACTACGACCTCTATGCTCGCGCACATTTTTGAAATTGCGAAAAGGGCGCCGAGCGTGAGCTGTGGCGCGATAATGAGGGACAGTGGGCTTTCATATCGCTTCAGCGAGGGAGATGTGTTTATTTTTGAGGCGTGCGAGTATATGAACTCATTCTTGAATTTTTCCCCGACAGATGCGGTGGTAACAAACGTTGACCTTGACCACACGGATTTTTTTGAGGATATGGGAAGCATACGGGCATCGTTTCAGGAATACATTGTGGGGGCAAGGCGCGTTTTTATAAATGCCGACGACCATCCAAGCTCGCTTTTATCTCATCCGTTTAAGGTGACCTTTGGGATAAGCAAGAGGGCGGAATATATGGCAAAGGCGGACACAGGTGGCGACAAACGGTCGTTTTCGGTGCTTCACAACGGCAAGAAAATAGGCGTGATTTCTCTTAGGGAGTATGGGCGACACAATGTATACAATGCGCTTTGCGCATTCGCCGTAGCACACAAGAACGGAATTTCGCCCGAGGTAATATGCTCGGCGCTTTCCTCGTATCAGGGCATTTTCAGAAGGCAGGAGCATATAAAGGATATTCATGTCGGCTTGGGTGGCTCATTTGACAGTGCTAAAGGGTCAAATTGTAGCGAAAACGGACACATATGCCCACTTTTTCTTGATTATGCGCATCATCCAACGGAGATACGGGCATCGCTTGACGCATTTTGCGACATGGGCTACAAGCATATTCTTTGTATATTTCAGTCGCACACCTATTCAAGGACCTATTCATTATACAATGCGTTTTGCGGTGCGTTCAAGCGGGCTACGGAGCTTATCGTTTTGCCGATTTTCCCTGCGCGAGAGGTCAACTCTTACGGAATCAGTGAGGAAAAATTCGCGCACGACTTAGGTGGGGAGCTTATGACGGATTACGAAAAAATTGCACACAGGGTTGCGCTTTCCAAGGCGGATTTAGTCATTATTATGGGTGCGGGGGATGCGCCTGCGCTTGCCAAGTGGCTAAAATGAACAACCTTGTTATCGAATTGAGAGCTTGCGTCGGGTCACTATTTAAAGAAAATTTGAATTTACACTTTACTTTGTGCGCACAATGTGCTAAAATATACGAAAAAGCACAAAGGGGGCGCGCCTATGAAAGGACAATATACAAGCATTGCAGGCTTTTACGATGAGCTTAATGCGGAATACGATTATAAGGGCTATGCCGATTATATTCACGCTCAGGTTAAAAAGCACGGGCGCGTTGAGGGCTCGCTTGCGCTTGACCTTGCCTGCGGAACAGGAAAGATGACCTTCCTTCTTCGTGAGCTTGGGTATGATATGACGGGTGTTGACCTTAGTGAGGATATGCTCACTATTGCCCGTGACATCTCGGCTGAAAGGGAGATTAACGACATTCTTTGGCTATGTCAGCCGATGCAGGAATTTGAGCTTTACGGCACGGTTGATTTGTGTGTTTGCTGTCTTGACAGTCTGAACTATCTTACAAGGCGTGATGACCTTAAGCGCTGTCTTATGCTTGTGCGCAACTACTTGGTTCCCGACGGGCTTTTCATTTTTGATGTGAACACGCCCTACCGCTTTAAAAATGTTTACGGGCAGAACGATTTCGTTTCCGAGGGTGACGGGGTTGTTATGACTTGGCAAAACGATTTTAACGAAAAGACAGGGCTTTGCAGATTTTATTTGAGCTTTTTCGAGGAGCTTGACGACGGAACATATTCTCGCTCACAGGAGATACAGGTTGAGCGCTCATATTCAATGCGTCAAATTCTGTCGCTACTGTCGGAGTGTGGCTTTGAGGTGCTTGATATTCACAGCTCAACAAATGGCAAGCCTTTCTCGGACAATGATGAAAAATGGTATTTTACTGTTAGGAATAAAAAGGATTAGGATTATGGCTAAAAATCAATCAAAAATTCTTCGCGCTATGACAAGAGATGGCAGTGCGAGGGCATATGTTATTAACTCTACGGATATTGTAAACACGGCAATTTCCTATCACAAGACTGCGCCGACTGCCTCGGCTCTGCTCGGCAGGACGCTTACTGCTACGAGCGTAATGGGCTGTATGCTACCCGAAAACGGCGATGTTATCACCGTTGCTATCAGGGGTAACGGTCTTGCCGGCACAACGCTTTGCTGTGCTGACTACTACGGAAATGTGCGCGGATATGTTGCCAACCCTATGGCTGACCTGCCTGTACGCGCTGACGGAAAGCTTGATGTTTCGGGCATTGTTGGTGGCGGTATTCTCTCGGTTATGAAGGATGTTGGCGATGAGGTGCCTTACAATGGAAATATTGAGCTTGTCAGCGGTGAGGTTGCGCAGGACATTGCACAATACTTTGCGACAAGTGAGCAGACTCCAACGCTTTGCGCGCTCGGTGTGCTTATAAATCCCGACTTTTCGTGTGCGGGGGCAGGCGGTGTGTTCGTACAGCTACTCCCCTTCCCTGATGAAGCCATTATTCCTAAGCTTGAGGAAAATGCGAAAAAGCTCTCCGCCGTTTCATCTATGATTGCAGACGGTCTTTCAAATGAGGATATTCTCAAAATTGCGCTTGACGGAATTGAATATGACCTATTTGATGAGATTGATGTTGATTACAAGTGCGACTGCTCCCGTGAGCGTACCGCACGCGCGCTTACCAGTCTTGGCAAGAGCGAGGTTGAGGGAATTTTTAGCGAGCAACGACAAAAGGGCGAGGACGAGATTATTGAGCTTGAATGTCATTTCTGCGACAAGAAATACAAATTTACAAGAGATGAGGCGCTAAAGCTATTTAAGTGATTTTACCCCTACTTTTTTCTTTAGGAGAAGAAAAAAGTAGGCAAAAAAGAAACCAAGCTGTATAAGCAACAAAAAGCTATTTGAAAATCAAAAAGCCCCTAAGTAGGGGCTTTTTTGATTTATCGTTATTTGAGCTTTTCTACCGAGGTGGCGGTGAGGGCTTTGCCGTTTACGGTGAATTTGATTTCGTAGCCTGCGAAGGGGAAGCCGTAGGTGCGCTCGGGGTCATCAATGTAGGCAGGGCGTGGGTCCTCGGCAAGGATTTGGCGAAGGATTTCTCTCTTATTTTCAGGCAATGGGGAAAGGGCATCGTCGCTTGCCTCAACGCTTAGCCTATAATCGCCTATCTCACCTGCAAATCCGCCCCTTGCGTCAGTGGCAAAATCGGCGTTTGGAAGATAGGGCTTTATGTCGTAAATTGGCGTTTTATCAACCATATCAACGCCAAAAACATGGAGAATGTATCCGTATTTATCGCTTTTTTCAATTTTTTCAAGCCTTACAAGGCTAAGCCCGAGTGAGTTTGGGCGAAAGGGTGAGCGAGAGGCGAAAACGCCTACTCTTTCGTTACCGCCGAGGCGTGGCGGACGCACGGTCGCATTATATTTTGCGCCCTCGTTTTCGGAAAAGCCCCATATTATCCAAAGGTGTGAAAAGCCCTCAATCCCTCTTATGGCGTCGGGGCTGTTATATTTTGGCTCAAAGATGATTTTGCCCTCTAATTTTGCGACAATTCCGCTTTGGCGAGGGATACCGAATTTTGTCGGGAAATCGGTATACATTGTTGCTACTTTTGAAATTTCCATATTTTCTCCTTGAACTGCTGTAATAAAGCTCTTATCTTGTATTATGGTAGCATTTATTTTAACAAATGTCAAGTTTTCACTTGAAGTTAGAGTGATTTTGTTGTAAAATGATAATATAAATACCTTGTGAGGTGCTTTATGAGTAAAAAAATATTAGTTGTAAGCTCGGCAAACATGGATATGGTGTTAAATGTTGAGCGTGTGCCCGATGCGGGTCAAACGGTTATTGAAAATGGAAATTACGAATACATTCCCGGGGGTAAGGGCGCAAATTCCGCGCTTGCCTTTGCCCGTCTTGGCGGAGAAACGACATTTCTTACGCGTGTTGGGGCTGATGCAAACGGCGAGGTGCTGACCTCTCTTTACGAGCGTGAGGGAATTTGTACCTCTTACATCAAGCGCGACTCCGATGCACCGACGGGTCTTGCTACTATTTTCGTTGAAAAAAGCGGTCAGAACAGGATTATCGTTTTTGCGGGGGCTAACCAAAAAATAGACACAGGGTCTATTGATTTAGCGTTTGAGGGCGATTATGACGCGCTTTATATGCAGTTTGAAATAAATTATGATGCCATTCTCTACTCGGCTAAGCGCGCGAATGAGGCAGGTGTTCCTATCTTCATTGATGCGGGTGCGATAAAGCGCGATTTCCCGTTTGAGGAGCTACCCTGTGTTGAGATTTTCTCGCCTAATGAGAGTGAGGCGCTTGAAATTACGGGAATTTATCCCGACAGTGAGGAAAATTGTCTTGCGGTTGCAAGAAAAATTATTTCTCTTGTCAAGGCGAAATATGTTGTTATCAAGCTTGGTGGGCGCGGTGCTTACATATTTGACGGCGAAAACGGCAGGGTTGTGCCGACCTATGACACTAAGGTTGTTGACACGACGGCGGCAGGTGATGCGTTTACTGCGGGGCTTACGCTTGAATATCTTCGCACGGGGGATATTTGGCGTGCCTGTGACTACGGTAACGCAACGGGAACACTGACCGTTTCAAGGAAGGGCGCATCAAGCTCTATACCGAGTGAGGGCGAGGTTGAGGCTTTTTTAAGAGACGTGAAATAAGGATAACTATGCGATCAAATTCAAACGAGCCGATTTTCGGCTCGTTTTTTAGTTATACCATCACAAAATGTATTTTTGTGCATTTTGCACAAAAATGAGTGCCCCCCCCCCGAAATTTGTGCAAAATGCCTTGACAAGCTTGCTATATTAAGATATAATCAAAATAGATAAAAATCTAATGTACAAGCTTAATTGTGCAAATACAATGTAATAAGGAGAAAAATCATGAAAAAAAGATTATTTATCTTCGCAGTAATGGTTGTTATGCTTTGTTCTATCTTCGCTATCTCTGCAAGCGCAAGAACCGAAAATTATAACGACACATTCACACTGCAGAATCAATCAACCATCGTGCACTTTCAAAAATGGGCTTACACATCGGACTCGTCAAAGTTTGTAAGGCAAAAGTATACAGACTCTATTACCGTTAGCTTTCTTGACGAAAACGGTGCTCCATTAACCGAGGTTCCTATGTGGGAATATGACGCACAAGATGAAAAATATTATTCTCTTGTTTGGTACATTTCAGATTATGAGCTCGTGTGGGAGGATCAAACCTACGAGGACGCTAATGTGGGCAAGCGCAAACCTACCCCAAATACACAAGTGCGGTCTATACTCTTTCATCTGTAAGAGCAAGCGACCTTAGGCTCGTGCTTAATCAGTATAGCACGACACACGATGCGTGGAAGGATGCCGAAGGGAACAAAATCACTTATAGCCTTTCCTCTCTTAAGGGCATTTATCACACGAACGGTACACCTGATGATATATCCGATGACATAAGGCTTCAACATGCTCAGGGTATTGGAAGAGACAACGACAACTACGGTTATTTTGGATACGACGCTCAGTTTGAAGCAACAGGTAATAAAATCGTTGTTGCTAACTTCCGTGACTGCACCTTCCAACGAGATGAGGAAGGCAACTACGGAACCGCAAACACTTTTTCAAGCGCATATAATCTTCAATGCGTATGGCTTCCCGACACAGTAAGATATTGGGTAGGCGGCGGCTTTTCCAGCTGTTATGAAATTGATTTGGGTGAGGGAATTGAGGTTATCGCCTGCCAGCTTCTTAGAGATAACAAAAGGATAAAAGACCTTAGAATCCCTAACAGTGTTCTTTTCCTCAACAACGAATTCTTCCGTGGCTCTGATTTAACATCACTTACAATTGGAGAGGGAGTTATTCTTCATGGAAACGACCCGTTCCTTTATACTGGTGGTGCTGACCGCATTTCTCTCTCAAAAAATCTATTGAAGGATACATATATTACTGCTAACATTCCAAAGCTCATTGCCAACCAAAAGGCAATCGTTTACTTTGACGGTACACTCACCGAGGCAGAGGAATTGTTTGCAAAGATACAAGCATCTGACTCCGGCTATAAAAATGTTGGATATTATGACTACACAAAAACAACCGAAAGAGCGAGCACGAATGAGCTTTCAATATTCTATAACTGCAACAGGTGTGACGCTTTCTATTACGGAGAGCATAGCATCGTAGATGACAAGAACTGCACAACAACCGACAACTGTACAAGAGAGTGCGGTGTTGATGTTCCAAAGGGAAATGATAGCCATAATAATGTTGAGACTCTTACTTACGCAAATGGCTACGACAAGGCGGGTATATTCTGCATTGCTTGTCAAAACGACGGATGCGAGGTAAAGACCGAGGAAACAAAAAATCCCATCTTCACAGCAAAGGGCTACTCCACTAACGATGCTAAAAATGCACTCAATGGCGGATTTACAGTTGACACGGAGGCGCTTGAATTCTACACCGAGAAAAACGGGGCGCTCGTTTACGGCATAGTAATTGCGAATGCGAACAGCTTTGATGGAAAATCGTTCTTTGATGAGAACAACGATGTAAACTCCGAAAAGGCAATTAAGGCTGAAATTGACACACAATACTCAATGTTTGATTGCGAAATTAACTTCGGCTCTATTGACGCAAGCGCGCTTGAGCTTATTATTTGCGCATATGTAATTGACGGAGATAGCGTTTCGTTTATTCAGCACGACTCAGGAAACGATGTGAGCAATTCTGCAATTTCAGATGGCTCCTTCAAGAGCATTACACTTGAAGCTGTAATTGCACTTATCCCATCTGCTTCAAAGGAAAACTAAACATAAAAAGGCAGTCGTATGACTGCCTTTTTTGCTCATTTGTAATATTAAACTCCGCTTTCGTTTAGTATAAATTGCTTTCACCCGCTACGAAGCAGTCGAGTGCCTCGACACGCAAGCTCCGACATCGTTTAGTAAGAACCGTTTCTATACGCCCCGAAGCAGTTTTCTTCACTCCGAATTCCGAACTTGCGATAGCACCACTCCGAATTCCAAACTCCGAATTCCGCATTCCAATAGGTGCTTACCCACCGTAGGAGAGCATTGCATCAATACAGCGCTTTGCGCCGTCGTGAGTGATTTCATCAAGGAAGATTTCCTCACCGCCGTCGCCGTTTAAGCAATTATAGACATTTACAAGAGTGGTCAGGCGCATATCGTGGCATACGCAAATTTTTGAAAGCTCATAAAAGCGCTTTTCGGGGTATTCATACTGAAGATGTGACACAATGGCATTATCTGTGCCGATGATGAACTCCCTTTTATCGCTGTTTTTCACATAGTCCATAATGGCGGTTGTGCTTCCCGCAAAATCCGCCTGCTTTGTTACCTCGGCAATGCACTCGGGATGAACGAGAAGCTCGGCATTTGGGTGCTGTGTCTTGGCATGGGCAACATCGTCTACTGTAATTCTTGTGTGAATTGGGCAACCGCCCTTGATAAATACGAAGTTCTTTTCGGGGATTTTCTCCGCTATCCACGCACCGAGATTGCAATCGGGAATGAATATGATGTTCTTTTGTGGCAGAGCCTTTACGATCTTATAGGCAGAGGCAGAGGTAACGCACACATCACAAAGGGTTTTTAGCCTTGAGGTGGTGTTTATGTACGCGACTACTGCGTAATCGGGGTATTGCTCCCTTAATTTTGCAAGCTCCTCAAGCGTGAGCTGCTCCGCCATTGGGCAGGTTGCCTCGGCGTGGGAGATAAAAACTCTTTTCTCGGGGGAGAGAATTTTGGCAGTTTCCGCCATAAAGCGAACACCGCACATAAGTATATTTTTTTGCGGTGCTTCCTGCGCCCTTTGGCTAAGCCCAAAGGAGTCACCGACAAAATCGGCAATTTCTATTATATCGTGGGTTTGATAGGCGTGAGCGAGAATGCACACATCCTTTTCTTTTTTAAGGCGAATAATTTCCTCTTGAAGCTGTTTTGTCGTGAGCATTTTGCCCCTCCTGTGAAAATTTTATCCTATTTTACTATATCAAATGCGTTATGTCAATACATATTTCAAAAAAAGTTGTCATTTAATTTTACATATGTCTTGACATATTGATTTTTATGTGATAAAATGCGTTGAATGAAATTTAGCCTTGGCTTTAGCGTTGGCTTCAGCCTGACCTGTGGCTTGGCTTGAGCTTGACCTGTGGCTTGACTTACGGCGGAGCTTGCTTGCCTTGTAGCGTAGATTGCTCTTAGCGTATCTTGCGTGGCTGATTGCGCTAAGGTGTGGCTTGCCTCGTCTTACGGTGAGCGATTGGCGATTTTTGCCATTATAGCCTTTGGCGCTTCATTCGCGGATTTAATTTCATTTGTATTTTTATAAAGAGGTTTTTAAATGAAAACAGACATTTTAATAGTTGGCTCGGGCGTTTCGGGGCTTTACTGTGCGCTCAAGCTACCGAGGGACAAGAAAATCACGCTGATTTGCAAGGGCAAGATGCGCGAATGTGACTCTTACCTTGCGCAGGGCGGAATTTGCACGCTAAGAGATGACAGCGACTTTGACGCATTTTTCGAGGACACGCTAAGGGCGGGGCATTATGAAAACAACAAAGAGAGCGTAAGGCTCATGATTGAGGGGTCAAGGGCGGTTTGTGATGACCTTATCTCCTACGGTGTGCGCTTTAACCGTGATGAAAACGGCGCTCTTGCGTACACGAAGGAAGGGGCGCACTCCTCACCCCGTATTCTCTATCATGCCGACATTACCGGCAAGGAGATTACCGAGGGGCTGATTCGCTCGGTGTTGGCGCTTGACAATGTAACGGTGCTTGAGGACACGACGCTGATTGACATTATTGAGTCTGACGGCGAGTGTGTTGGCGGTGTTGTTTCCTGCGCTGAGGGCGTTAAGGAGATTTTTGCAAGCTATACCGTGCTTGCGACGGGCGGTATCGGCGGTCTTTATGACCATTCAACGAACTTCGAGCTTTTGACGGGCGATGCGCTTGCGATTGCGACAAGGCACAAGGTTAAGCTAAAGGACATAAGCTATGTTCAAATTCACCCAACCACGCTTTATGTAAAGGGGCAAAGCGGACGGAGCTTTCTTATTTCCGAGAGCGTACGCGGTGAGGGCGCTGTGCTTTACGACAAGAATATGAACAGGTTTGTAAACGAGCTTCTTCCCCGTGACAAGGTGACCGAGGCAATACGAAGACAGATGGCTATTGACGGCACGGAGTTTGTTTGGGAGGACCTTCGCACAATTCCCGAAAACGAGCTACGCTCACACTTCCCGAACATTATAAAGAGGTGCGCCGAGGCGGGGTATGATGTATTTAAGGAATGTATTCCCGTTGTGCCTGCGCAGCACTACTTTATGGGCGGAATTTCTGTTGACGGTGAGTCAAGGACATCAATGAAGCGACTTTACGCAGTCGGTGAGGCGTCGTGCAACGGAGTACACGGAAAAAACAGGCTTGCGAGCAATTCCCTGCTTGAGGCGCTCGTTTTCGCATCACGCTCGGCGCTTGACATTGCGAAAGGCTTCGATGATGTATCTGAATTTCCAAAAATTGACACGGGCGCATACGACCCTGTGGCTCTGCTTAGCGAATATAAGAAAATTGCACGGCTTGAAATTGACCGTGAAACGATAAGGAAAAAAGGAGATAGACGAATGTTTGATGAGGTAACACTAAAATTACAGGTAGATCCGCTTATTTTAAGCGCACTAAGAGAGGACATTACAAGCGAGGATGTGTCTACAAACAGCGTTATGCCGTCGTGCGTGCGCGGTGAGGTTGACCTGATTTGCAAGGAGGACGGTATCCTTTGCGGTATGCAGGTATTTACAAGGGTATTTACCCTGCTTGATGACAAGACCGAATTTGAGCTTTTCGCAAGCGACGGCGATGAAATTAAGAAGGGACAGCTTCTTGCCAAGGTGCGCGGTGACATTCGTGTGCTTCTTTCGGGTGAGCGCACGGCGCTTAACTATATGCAAAGAATGAGTGGAATTGCGACATATACGCGCTCGGTCGCTTCCCTGCTTGCCGGAACAAAAACAAAGCTACTTGACACAAGAAAGACAAGCCCTAACAACCGTATTTTTGAAAAATATGCGGTAAGAGTCGGCGGTGGAACTAACCACAGATACAACCTTACCGACGGTGTGCTTTTGAAGGACAATCACATAGGCGCGGCGGGAAGCGTAAGAAATGCGGTGCTTATGGCGAAGGAGTACGCTCCCTTTGTTCGCAAGATTGAGATTGAGGTTGAGAGCTACGATATGGTGGTTGAGGCAGTTGAGGCAGGGGCGGACATCATTATGCTTGACAATATGAGTCACGATGAAATGAAGCGCTCCATTGAGTTTATAAACGGCAGAGCCGAGGTTGAGGTTTCGGGTAATGTTACAAGAGAAAATATTTCTCGCCTTTGCGACCTTGGCGTTGACTTTGTTTCAAGCGGTGCGCTGACACACTCCGCGCCTATTCTTGACCTGTCGTTAAAGAACCTGCATGCAATATAAGGAGCAATTTATGACAGGTGAAGAAAGAAGGAATAAAATACTCGCTTACTTAGAGGGGGCGACAAAGCAATTATCCGCCTCCTACCTCGCTAAGGAATTTGGCGTCAGTCGTCAGGTTATTGTCGGGGATGTGGCTATTCTTCGCGCTTCGGGCTATGATATCACCGCGCTTGCAAGGGGGTATGTGCTTAATAAAAGCGAGCTTTGCGAAAGGGTGTTTAAGGTTTATCACTCAGATGAGGACACAGAGCGCGAGCTGAACATTTTCGTTGATATGGGCGGGGCTTGTGTCGATGTTTTCATCTATCACCGTAGCTACGGCGAGGTGCATGCGCCTATGAATTTGCGCTCACGAGTTGATGTTGAATCGTTTCTTTCCGATATTTCAACGGGAAAGTCAAGCCTGCTTAAAAATGTCACCGCGGGCTATCACTACCACACGGTGCAGGCAAGAGATGAGCAAACGCTTGACCTTATTGAGGCAAGGTTGAAGGAAAACGGATTTTTAGCTCCGCTTCAGGACTATGAGCCAAAGAAGGTAAAAAAATAAAGGCTAAGGAGCAAGATGCGGATCTGTCCGCTGTCTTGCTCTTCTTTTTTTGCTAAAATGATATAAGAGTCAGGAAAAACGGCGAAAAATCAATATTTTATTATTTTTATTATAACTTTATCGCAAACTTATTGCAAAAAGGGAAATTTTGTGCTAAAATGATTTTAACTATGTACTTTCGTACTTTAATTCAGGCTATAAGTTAGAAAGTGAGAATTTACGATGATTATCGAAAATATAAAATCTCCAAAGGATGTAAAGGCGCTACCGAGCGAGCTTCTTTGCGCGCTTGCCGAGGAAATACGCACCGCACTTATAAGCAAGCTAAGTGCTTACGGCGGTCACTTCGGCTCTAATCTTGGCGTTATTGAGGCAACTGTCGCTCTGCACAGGGTCTTTGACTCTCCAAGTGACAAAATAATATTTGATGTTTCACATCAGTGCTACGCCCATAAGATGCTGACAGGCAGGGCGCAGGCTTACCTTGACAAGGAGCAATACTCCTCTGTTGCGGGATATAGCGCGCCATATGAGAGCGAGCATGATGTATTTAATATGGGGCACACCTCAACCTCTGTCAGCCTTGCGCTTGGCATGGCTAAGGCTCGCGACCTCAGGGGCGATAGCTACGATGTTATTGCCCTTATCGGTGACGGCTCACTAAGTGGCGGTGAGGCGCTTGAGGCGCTAAACTATGCGGGTGAGTTTGACGGTGGGCTTATCATTGTGGTAAATGACAATGATATGTCTATTGCGGAAAATCACGGCGGACTTTATCGCTCGCTTGCCGACCTCAGAAAAACGAACGGCAGGAGTGAAAATAACATTTTCAGGGTGCTTGGTCTTGACTACAAATATGTTGAAAACGGAAACGATGTTTTAGCGCTTGTTGAAGCGTTTAAGAGCGTTAAGGGCACGAAAAAGCCTGTTGTCATTCACATATGCACAACGAAGGGCAAGGGCTACAGCTTTGCCGAGAATGAGCGTGAAGAATGGCACGCAACCTCTCCCTTTGATATTGAAACGGGTGAGCGACTTTATTCTAAAAACGGCAAGGACTCCTATGCCGAGCTTACCGCTACCTATCTTCTTGATATGATGAAGAAAATGCCCGAGCTTGTTTCCTTGACTGCCGGCACACCGTTTGTTGCAGGCTTTAC
Organism: Clostridia bacterium; assembly: GCA_017466455.1. The sequence continues at coordinate 15,149 of JAFTUD010000017.1, read as the reverse complement.
CAAGGAGCGCCGTGACATTGCGGGGGCGCAGTTTATTGATGTTGGAATTGCCGAGGAAAGCGCGCTTGCTATGGCTTCGGGAATTGCAAAGGCAGGTGGAGTGCCTGTCTGGGCGGTAAACAGCACATTTTTACAGCGCTCATACGATCAGATGTCGCACGATGTATGTCTTAACGACTCACCTGTTACAACGCTCGTATTCAACTCATCTATTTACGGAAAAAGCGATGTTACGCATCTTGGAATTTACGATATTCCGATGATTTCAAACATTCCGAGTCTTAAATATCTTGCACCTACAAATGCAGATGAGTATATTGCTATGCTAAGGTGGTCTATTACTGAAAAGCACGGACCTGTGGCGATAAAGGTGCCCTTTGGCAAGGCGATTTTGACGGGCGAGAGCGTACGCGAGGACTACTCCGAGGCGCGCTACGATATTAAGGAGCAGGGAAACAGGGTTGCTATTTTAGCGCTTGGCTCATTCTTCTCTCTTGGCAAGAGCGTGCAAAAGGAGCTTTCACGCCTTGGAATAAGCGCGACGCTTATCAATCCTATGTTTATAAACGAGCTTGATACAGCTACGCTTGAGGATCTCAGGAAGGAGCATTCGCTTGTAATTACCCTTGAGGACGGAGCGCTAAGCGGTGGCTTTGGCGAGAAGATTTGCGCCTACTATGCGCCGAGCGATATGCGTGTTATCAGCTACGGCTTCAAGCGCGAGTTCCCTATAAATTACACGCTTGATGGAATTTTAGAGGAAAACCGACTAACTCCTGCGCAAATTACAGAGGATATTCAAAAAATTATAAAATAACAAAAACCCCGACACAGTGTCGGGGTTTTTTGTTTTATGTGTTGGCTTTGGTGCTTTTTAGATTTTAATTTCATCATCGCCAAGGCTATCTACTCTTGCGACAAGGAGCGCGTCCTCGCCCCTTTGCTTTTTGACTATTGCAAGGAGTCTGCCGTTATGGGTCTTGCGCCTTGCGGTGATATACGGCTCGGTGCTTACAAGGTTGGCTGAGCCAAGAGCCATTATTGTTGCGTTTTTGGCTTCAAACGACACATCAAGCGCTGAATTTGGGCAAACGCCTCCGTTTTCGTCCTGAATTTCAAGCTCCACAAACACGATTTCCTCGCTTGGCTTATCGCTTGACCTTACGAGGTGGCTCTTTTCCCTTTTTAGGCACACCTTACTTGGCTTTCCTACTGTTTCAAGCGTTGAGGTGGCAACTATTTTACCGTTTATCTCCGCGCTTGCGACAAGCACTCCTGCCTCGTACGGCGCTTTAAAGATATATATTCCGTTTTCGGTGCGGGGCTGTGCGCCGATTTGCTTGCCATTTAGCTCCAAAATGAGCCTATCGCACTCGGCAAATACATAAATTTCCGCATCCATGCCCTCATAGCCCTCAAAGCTCCACGAATGCTCACACTCGTAGAAGCCCCACGCTCCTGGGAAGTGCTTTCTTTGAGTGAGCCTTGGGTGACGGGCGGTGATGTATGGCGCTTTTCTTATTCCCCACGAAATTTCACGATAGTAGGATTGTGGCTTTCTTTCTCCGCAAATATCAAAATCTCCGCAGTTTGCTATGTGGTAGGGGTGAGAGAGAAGCTCTGTCTTTTCAACCTTTACATCATAGTCAACATGTCCTATTCCCGTTTCACCAAAGTAGTCCCACGCAGTCCAAACAAAATCGCCTGCGATTCTCGGGTTATCCCTTAGCTGTTTTTCGTTTACATAGGCGTTTAAAGGGAAGGTTTCGGTATTTATTATAACTCTATTTGGAAATCTTTCAAGGTCACGCTCCGTGCGGTATTCAAGGTAGTTATAGCCTACTATATCTACTGTATCGGCAGTAGGTGCTGTTACCCTTGCGAAATAGTCAAGCTCGCTCGCGCTTGCGCCATTTGTAGCAAGCTCCCTTTCATATGCCTCCTCATTATCCCAAAGTGAGCAAAGGGCGTGTGTCAGGGGGCGCGAGGGGTCAAGCTCACGAATCTTATCGGCAATGCTCCTTGCTATCTCGTAGCCATTGCCACGACCTGCCTTTTGCGGAATTTCGTTACCTGTGCTATACATTACAATAGAGGGGTGAACACGGTTTTTATTAACTATTTGCTCTATCCATTCAAGGTAATGCTCGGCAAAGAAAATATGCGAGTCGTTAATTTGCTTGCCCTCGGTCCAGTAGTCAAAAAGCTCATCAACGACAAGCATTCCGAGCCTGTCGCAGGCATCGTAAAAATGCGGGGATTGCGGGTTATGTGAGCATCTTACCGCGTTGAAGCCTGCCTGCTTTAGCCTTGCAATTCTACGGTATTCAGCATCCTTATATGATGCTGAGCCGAGTGGACCGTGGTCGTGATGAACGCATCCGCCCCTTAGCTTTACGCTTTTTCCGTTTAGAATAAAGCCTCTTTTGGGGTCAACATATACTGTCCTTATACCGAAGGGGGATTTTTCGCTATCGGTTGAGCTGTCCGTTTTAAGGGTTGCCAAAATTTCGTACATATTTGGGGTGCCAATATCCCAGATTTTTGGATTTTCAAGGCTTAGGTGCGCGCTGATCTTGTTTTTGCCCCTTGACAGATACACGAATTTTTTAAGGGTGCAAAGGGCGCTTTTCTTCCCTGCCTCACGCACTGTTAGCTCAAGCTCCGCCTCACACGGCTTATCGGTATGAGCATAGACCTCGGCGCTTAGCTGTGCTACGCCATTTTCCACTCCGAGGGTCTTGACAAGCACGCCCGAATCATCAAGGTAGGTGCTTGGGGCGGTTGCAAGAAATGTATCTCTATAAAGTCCTGCGCCTGTGTACCATCTTGCGTTTGGCAGGTGCGTTTGGTCAACACGGACACGGATTACATTTTCCTTATCGTATCTTAAAAGGTCGGTAAGGTCAACTGTAAAGGGGTTGTAGCCATACTTATTTATGTAGACGGAATTAGCATTTATAAATACCTCGCTAATTCCAAACGAGCCCTCGCAAATGAAGAAGTATTTTTTACCCCTCTTTGCAACGAAGGACTTTTCGTACTCGCCAACTCCGCCGAGGAAAAAGCCACCCGATGAGCCTGATGGGGCATCCTTGCTCCTTTCCTGCTCTATTGAAAAGTCGTGCGGAAGGTCAATCCTGCGCCATTCCTTCTCGTTTAGTCTGAATTTCCAGCCATTATTAAAATTGATTTTCTTCATATTATTCCCCTTAAAGAATATTTGTACCTATATTCTATCATCTATGTGTTGCATTTTCAAGAGATGTGCCAAAAAATAAGCCGAGCCAAACGGCTCGGCTTTTTGGGGTTGATTTAGCATCTTATCGTGCTTATCATTAGACGGTATCGGGTAGCAGGCTATGGCGAGTGACTACTGCGGAGTAGGGGTAGCCATAGATTTTCAGAATACCACCCTCGTCAGGCTGAAGCTCAAGCATATCGCCGTGGGTAACGGAGATTAGCGTATAGAGGTCATCAGTGGCGCTTGCCAAGCAGGACAGAAGAAGCGAGCGACAGCCTTGTGCGCTTGAATCGTGGTCGTCTATCGCCTTTACGAGCAGGCGGAGCAAGCCCTCATTTCTTCTAATGCGCCTTTCAACCATTGAGAGGCTTGCGCCCTCGAGTGCCTTACATTCCTCGCGCAATGCCTTCTTGTTGTCGTCATCAAGGCGGAAGATTTTCTTTCTGAGCTTGCTTAGCTGATCTTGCTTTTCGCGAAGTCCCTCAATAATTTCCTTGCGGTATCTGTAATCATTGTCCTTGATGTCGCATTTTCTTTGATAGAGCAAGGGGTATAGCGGGAGCTTATCGCCCTTTGGTGACTTCTTGCGACGCTCTACGATGACACGGTTGAGGTATTCCATTGAGGTGTTGATGTCATCACGGTATTCGATGCGCTTATCGCCGTTGGTTTCCTTCTTCTTTACATATTTCATAAAGGACGGACGGCGATCGTCAGTGATGTTTGCCCTCGTCACCTTCTTAAGCTCGCCAAAGGCATCTACGCCGTAATCGCGCTTAGCCTTGTCAATTTCCATGCCTGACAAAACGGAGAGCTTACAGATTTCAAGATAGAGAGCCTCATCCCATTCGCCCCTTGAGAGCTTGTCCCAGAATTGGCTGTTGAGCCTTTGAGAGAGGTTTACAATGCGTCCTATCTCATTGTTTGAGATATCGTGGTCAATGCGCCAAAGCTGTGACACAGCTCTTGCCTCATGCTCTGCCTTGCATACGGGAACGAGAAAGTCGTTATAGTGCTTCTTGGCGGAGCGAAGCATGATTTCGTTATCGGTAACGAGCATCATATCGGAGTCAAAGTCACAGCCGTTCAAACGGTCCATAAGGTCCTGTCCTATACTGTTTACGCACACGATTTCGTTAGTGAGGTTGAAGTATCTTGCGTACGGGTCGCCCTCGCTCTTACGGTTCTTGGCGATAAAGAGGTTGCCCATTGTGATATGCGGGCTACGCGCGCAAAGAAGCTCCTTTGCGTCATCAAACCTATTGATACGGATTTCGTTATCAGTAAGATACAGCTCACGGGGCGCGCTGAAGTCAAACTCGGGGTCGCAAACGGCGCTGAGCATTTCAAGTCCGTTGCCGAACAGGGTTGCGTTCGTGCCGTCTACAAGCACATGTCCGCGCCTTAGGTTATTTATGAACACGCGCTTGATTTGCTGTCTAAACTCGCTATACACCTCAGTGTCGGCAATCTTGTCGTTGAGGGAGAGGAGCTTTAGCATTACATTTTTACGAAGGCGTCCGCTTTCGCTTGAGCCACCGTCCTCGGTGCTTGCCTCATCATCGTCCTCGCCATCAAGCTCATCGTCCTCTTCCTCATCCTCGTAGTCCTCAAGGGAGTCCTCCTGAAGCTGCATTTTGAGGTAGTGGCGCATAAATGCGGGGTCGCTTTGAATTGCCCAAAGGTATTCAAGCGAGGGGCTTAGAAATTCCTCCATTTCCGCTTGGGTAAGAGGCAGGGTATTGATGAGCTGATAGCTCGTTTGTACCATTTTACCGTCAAGGTGCTTAGTCCTTTTCTCGGTCTTTACAAGCCCGAAGATGTCATCAACATGGTTGAGCCACATTGAGATGGCGTCGATACGGTTTCCGCCGTGAAGCTTTATATATTTAAGGCTTGAGTCGGTGATTACGAGCTTGATGTCGCTAATTTTCTTAGCCAGGGTGAAGCAGGATTTGTTGAGCTGGGATACATCGGTAATTCCGCGGTCCTCAAAGTAACGGGTGAGCCTTGTGTTGAAGGCACAGGTCTTGAAGAAGCGGTTACGGAGAAGCATCATTGCGCTTGTGCCAAAGCCGTTTTCCTCAAAGACGCTCTCGTCAAGGAGTCCTTGACCGTCCCAAATCTTGTTTTCAATGGTTGCAACCTGGCGATTTGCGTTAAGCTGACCCTTATCCCCCTTGGTAACTGCGATTACCTCTTTTTCAAAGGTGCTTTTCGCATCGGGAATTACAAGAATTGACTCCTTGGGGATTTTGATTTCCCTTCTCATATTTGAAAGGGTCAGGGATATGTAGGATTCCCAAGAAACCTTGTCGGTGACCTTTGACTCGTTAAGTCCACAGCAGGTCCACTTCATCATTGCCTTTTTGAGTGGCTCGTAGATAAAGAGGCAGTTGCCCTGACGGCTACTTCCCGCGCTACGCTTATAGCGGACATATTTATTCGTTGCCTTGTCCGTTTCAACCGAAAAGCCGTTTTCGTAAAGGAATTTACGGTGCTTCTTGTTCTTGAAGGTTACATTGATTACGGAAAGAGTCGCCCCTGTGTCGCTACCGAAGTTATAGCCACCGATTTCAAATTTACCGCTTGCGTTGCGGTTGTTCTTTTCCTTGGTGTAAACCTCCTGAAGCTTCTGTGTTTCAAGGCTGTTGTAGATAAATGATTGGAACTTTTCAAAATCTATACCGCCGTTTTCCTTGCGAATGGAGTAAACGCCACCATCCTTTACCTTGTCAAAGATGGCGTGTGCCTCAAGGCTCAGGATGCGGTATTTCGTAATTTTAGTGTCTTTCATAATATTCTTATTCATAAAGATTTCTCCTAAGTGATTTGTGATTTTGAATTAGCTTTACATTGCGTTCCCTTCAAACGCCAAGCGGGTGCTTTGAGTTAGTGTGCTTATGCCTCCCAACATAGCAATAAGAAAGCTTGGTATCTTTAAAATTTGTGTGAATTTCGGTAGAATTTCCCTTGTCCTGTCCGTTTGCCTCCTTAGCAAAATGCGTCACTAATTTGTGACTCGAATTTGGGCGCGGGTTACCTGTTCTCCTGTTATGAATGATTACAAAAAAACGCTCTTTTTTATATCATATAATATATATCTACATTTTTCAAGGTATTTTTTACAGTCGACTGTAAAAATTTTGCAATTTTTTGTAGTTTTTTGCTTTGGGACTAAGATAGAAATAAGAGGCGGTGCTTGGGGGCAAATTCAGCTACTTAATTCAAGGATAATTCAAGAGAAGGCAAAAAAGAGCAAGAATAAAGGGATTTGCCTTCCTTTACTCTTGCTCTGCTTTTTATAATAGCTTTAAAAAAATTACCCGCTTTAGCCGTGTGAATATCATAGAACCCGGACCAATCCAGGGTGGTGCTCGCAGAATGCCATCACTGCTCCCAGCATCCGATTGCGGTGACCGACTTTCGTCTCATTAAGAAAACCGCGCTCGGGAGGTCTGCAAAACAGGCAATTACCTATTGAGCTCCTTTTTATTTAATGTAGGTCTCGACAAACATTCATCACGCACTAAGCAGGCATAGCTTACTTATATTTTTGCGCCTTTTTTAAGCTTTATGCGCATTTTGGGGCTTTTAATGCTTTAAGGAAATTGCAGTCTTTACCTTTTTAACAATTCCCGCGGCATTTAAGCCGTAGTATTCAAGAAGCTCCTTTGCAGGTGCGCTCTTTCCAAACACATCCTCTACTCCGTGTCTTATAACAGGGATAGGACACACGCCCGAGAGCGCCTCGCATACTGCGCTACCGAGTCCGCCTATTATGCTATGCTCCTCGCTTACTACCATTGCTCCCGTTTGCTGAGCGAACGCAGTGATAAGCGCTGTATCAAGCGGTTTTATTGTATGAATATTCAAAACTGCTACATCAATGCCCTCTTCCTTGAGCATATCTCTTGCGATAAGCGCCTGCTCTACCATTATACCTGTTGCGACGATAGTAGCGTCGCTTCCCTCAGCCATTACAACGCCCTTTCCAAGCTCAAAGCTGTAATCGGGGCGGTCATTGATAACCGAAACGGCAAGTCTGCCGAAGCGAAGGTATACGGGTCCGTTATGCTTAATTGCCTCCTCAACCGCGTATCTTGCCTCAACTGCGTCAGAGGGGTTTATAATTACCATGCCCGGAATTGTACGCATAAGAGCGATATCCTCGTTGCATTGGTGGGTCGCGCCATCCTCGCCAACTGTAATTCCTGCGTGGGTTGCGCCGATTTTTACATTCAGGTGGGGGTAGCCGATTGAGTTTCTGATTTGATCAAAGCTTCTTCCCGCTGCGAACATTGCAAAGGTGCTTGCAAACGGGATTTTTCCTGTGGTTGCAAGTCCTGCGCTAACGCCGAACATATTGTTCTCGGCAATTCCGCAGTCAAAAAATCTATTTGGGAACTTCTTTTTGAAAATTCCTGTTTTAGTAGCTGCCGCAAGGTCAGCGTCAAGCACTACTAAGTTCTCGTATTTTTCGCCAAGCTCGGCAAGGGCGTTTCCGTACGCCTCTCTCGTTGCTATTTTTTCTGCCATTTTTCTACCTCTTATTTAAGACTGTTTTTGTATTCGTTAAGCTCGCTCATTGCCTGTGCGTATTCATCGTCATTAGGCGCCTTTCCGTGCCAGCCGACATTGTTTTCCATAAATGATACGCCCTTGCCCTTTACTGTTTTTGCGACAATGGCAGTAGGCTTGCCCTTTGTTCCTCTTGCGCTTTCAAACGCGCTGAGAATTTGCTCAATATCGTGACCGTCAATTACGATAACATTCCAGCCAAACGCGCTGAGCTTGCTTTCATATGGCATTGTATTCATAACATCCTTAACCGCGCCGTCAATCTGAAGTCCGTTGTTGTCAATGATAAGGCAAAGGTTATCAAGCTTATAGTGAGATGCGAACATCATCGCCTCCCAGATTTGTCCCTCTTGGCTTTCTCCGTCGCCGATTACGGTATAAACACGGTAATCCTTGTTATCCATCTTTCCTGCAAGAGCCATACCGCAAGCACAGGAGAAGCCCTGTCCGAGTGAGCCCGCTGACATATCAATTCCGTCAATCGCCTTCATATCGGGGTGACCCTGCACTGCTGTGCCAAGGTGACGGAAGCCCTTCAGGTCCTCAAGTGGGAAGTAGCCACGGTGTGCCATTGCGGAGTAAAGTCCCGGGCACGAGTGTCCCTTTGAAAGCACGAAGCGGTCTCTGTCGGGATTTTTTGGGTCAGCCGGGTCAATTCTAAGCTCCGAAAAATAAAGGCAGGTCAGAATATCCGCGCTTGACAGCGCACCGCCCGGATGTCCGCTTTTTGCATTATAGACAGCCTCAATAATTCCGAGGCGAACATCTGTCGATATTTTTTTGAGTTCAAGTAGCTTTTCGTTATTCATATATTCCTCCTAAGAGATTTTGCTTAATCCTCGGCTCCTGCGCCGAGCTTAGGAATATTTTATCACTTTATTACTCTATTGTCAATAATTATTAACAGTTTAATTTTTGTTTTTAGTTGACAAATTGCGAAATATATGGTAATATATCTACACAAACAAATATCCACCGCACCCTTAGTGGGTGCTATTTGGTCTTTACGCTGTATCTCCCCTCGCTTGGGGAGCGTTTTGGCGTGTTATATGCCTTACGGCATGAATGGAGAAATATGAACGAGAAGATTTTACTGTCCCCTGTAAGGGAGTCGGCGGAATACAAGGCGCTTTTCTCACGCTTGCAGGAGCTAATGGATAATTACAGGCTTGGCGACGAGAGGCTGCCCCTGCTTATAAACGGCGCATCAAGTGGATCGGAGCTTGCGCTCATTCTTTCGCTTATAAAGGATATAAGGAGGATTTGCAAGGCTCCTCTGCTTATTCTTGTACCCGAGGAGAGGCGTGCCAACCGCATTAACGACCTTTTCAAAAAGAGTGGGGTAAGCTGTGAGTTTTATCCCGTGCGCGATTTCAATTTTTACGATATGACCGCATCTCACGAGGTTGAGCATGAAAGGCTTAGAATTTTAAGCGCCCTTGCAAATTTAACTCTTGACGCAGTTGTGACAACGCCCGACGCCCTGCTTCAATACACTATACCGAAAAGCGAGCTTATGGGTCGCTCCTTTGGCGTTTCGGTAAACGATACGGTTGATATTGAATCGCTTATTAAAAGGCTACTTGACACGGGCTATACCGCGTGCGAGCTTGTTGAGAGCGCAGGACAGTTTGCGGTGCGCGGCGGAATCGTTGATATTTTCCCAACGGGCGGTGCTTCGGCTACGGCTGACGGCAAAAGGGTTGAGGAGAGCTTACCTGTGCGAATTGAGCTTTTCGGCGATGAGGTTGACAGAATGGGACTGTTTGACCCGCTGACTCAGCGAATGGGCATAAAAATAGACAGCTTTTCCCTTTCGCCCTCTAAGGAGATTATACCGAGCGAGCTTGATGAGATGAAAATCCGCGACTGTGTGGCTGAGCTGTACGAGCATGCGACAAATCCCGAGTCAAGGAAGGAGCTTCAAAAGGAGCTTTTCGCGCTTAATACAAGGACATCAAGCGCATTTTTTGACAAGTTTATTTCTCTTGTTTACCCCGAAAGGTGTACGCTTACCGACTACATTTGCGATGATAGCGTGGTTATTGCCTGCGATATTGCGGGTGTGCGCGGAAAGCTACGGAGCGCTATTGAAATTATGAACGATATTTCAACCGCGCTTGTGCTAACAGGTCTTGTAAATGAGGAATATGCGGATTATATGGCAGGCGAGAGCGAGCTTGAGGACCTGCTTAAGACACGGCAGCTTATCACCGTTGACAAGTTTCAAATATCGTATCGGGGGAATGCGGGGGGCGTTTATGACCTTAAATCCCGTGGGCTTTCGTCCGATGATGTATCGCTGAATACGGTAATTGATCAGCTACGCTACTACTGTGACGAGGGGTATCGGTGCTGTGTTGTATGCAAAACCGATGCCGAGGTGCGTGAAACGGTAAAAACGATTTGCGAGTGCGGAATCTCCGCATATGCGCTAAAGGACAAAACTCAGGCGCTTACGATGGGGGCTGTGTGCGTTTTATGCGATATTTTCCCCGAGGGCTACGAGATGCCAAGCTCTAAAAGCTCGGTAATTGTTCTTTCCTCAAAAACGGAAAGGTCTGCACTGCGTGCAAAAAAGCGCGCCAAGTATGCGAAAAACGCGGGTGAGAGGATTTTATCCTATGCCGATCTTAATGTCGGCGACTATGTGGTGCATGCGAAGTACGGAATCGGTAAGTTTACGGGCATTGAAAATCTGCTTGTTTGCGGTGCTTACCGAGATTACATTACTATTCAGTATGCAGGCACTGACAGGCTGTTTTTGCCCGTTGATCAGCTTGATATGGTATCAAAATACATTGGTGCATCCTCGGGTGACGGTGAGGTTAAGCTATCTAAGATGGGTGGCGAGCAATGGAAACGGGCAACCGCACGCGCTAAGGAGAGCGCAAGGGAGATGGCGAAGGAGCTTATCGACCTTTACGCAAGGCGTATGAGGATACAGGGCTTCGCCTTTGCGCCCGATTCAAATCTTGAAAACGACTTTGACTCCTCGTTTGAATTTGAGGAAACAGACTCCCAGCTTGAAGCCATTGAGGATATTAAGCGCGATATGGAAAGCGCTCACCCTATGGACAGAGTCCTTTGCGGTGATGTCGGCTACGGAAAGACCGAGGTTGCCTTCCGCGCGTCAATGAAGGCGGTGGCAAACGGCAAGCAGGTGGCGATTTTAGTGCCTACAACTATACTTGCTATGCAGCATTATCAAACTGCTCTATCCCGTTTTGCAGGCACAGGGGTCAACATTGAGATGATTTCTCGCTTCAGAAAGCCGTCCGAGCAGGCAAGGATTATACGAGCCCTTAAGCGCGGTGATATTGACATTATAATCGGCACGCACAAGCTCCTTGGCAAGGGCGTTGAATTTAAGGACCTCGGACTTCTTGTCATAGATGAGGAGCAACGCTTCGGAGTTGAGCAAAAGGAGAAAATCAAGGCTCTTGTGCCGAATGTTGATGTGCTTTCGCTTAGCGCTACGCCTATTCCGAGAACGCTTAGCATGGCTATGGGCGGTATTCGTGACATGTCCGTGCTTGACGATGCGCCAGGCGGACGGCTCGGAGTTATGTCCTATGTGCTTGAATATGATGAAAACATTATAAACGACGCTATTCGCCGTGAGCTACACCGTGGCGGTCAGGTCTTTTACCTTTACAATAACATTGAAACGATTTACGACATTCGCGCAAGGCTATTAAAATCCTTCCCCGATGCAAGGATAAGAGTTGCACACGGTCAAATGGACCGAGATGAGATTGAGGACATTTGGCAGGACCTTGTGCGTGGCGAGATTGATATTCTTGTCAGCACAACGATAATTGAAACGGGCATTGACATTCCAAACGCCAACACGCTGATTATTGAGAATGCGGACAAAATGGGGCTTTCTCAGCTACATCAGATCCGCGGACGGGTTGGGCGAAGCCACAGGCGCGCGTATGCGTTCTTTACCTACCGCGCGGGCAAGGTGCTTACCGAGGTTGCCGAAAAGCGACTTAATGCTATTCGCGACTTTGCGGAGTTCGGCGCGGGCTTTAAGATTGCTATGCGTGACCTTGAAATACGCGGGGCGGGTAATCTTTTGGGCTCGGCTCAGCACGGGCATATGGAAGCTATCGGCTATGATCTTTATGTCCGCATTTTGAACGAAGCCGTGCTTGAGGAAAAGGGTGAGGCGCTTCCCGAAAAATTTGAAACGACAATTTCGCTTTCAAAGGATGCGTTTTTGCCTAAGGAATATATTAAGTATTCATCACAGCGCATGGATATGTATAAGAAAATCGCTCATATTGACAATGAAAACGATTTTCGCGATATTGTCGGCGAGCTTACCGACCGATACGGCAAGATGCCACGACCTGCTGTTACGCTCGTGAATACCGCGCTTGTAAAGGCTTACGCTCAAAGGGCGAAAATCAAGAGGCTTGAGCAAATGAGAGAGGAAATTCGCCTCTATCCCGACAAGATTGACAAGGTTGTGCTTTATCAAATGTCGCTTGTTGACCCTGCTAATATAAGGATTTGCGGAATTAAGACGCTAACGCCTTATATTTCGCTCAAAACCAAGCCGAATGACGATGAGCTTACGGGCTGTGTGGAGCTTCTTAAAATTTATATGCAAAAATGTAAGGATTTTCAGTAGACTTTTTGACTTTTTTGTGTTAGAATATCTATGACAGGCGCAAAAATGCGCGGAGCTTCTTTTTTGAAGGAGATTTTATGAAAAGAATTTTATCAATATTTATTTTGGTGTGTATGCTTGCCTGCTCGCTGGTTTGCTTTAGCTCCTGCGGAAATGATGCGGTATACTCGCTCGGCCCTTATGAGATTAAAGAGGATCATTTCAGATATCTTGTGAGCATGTTTAACCGTCAAACGCTTGAGAGCGCGGGGCTTTACGGCTCACCGTGGAATGCGTCAATTCCGTCAACGGGGCTGACCCTTGCGCAAACGCTTGATTTGAGGTATACGGACTCGTTTCTGACAAGCGTTATGACGCTTCTCTACTCTCAGCTCTTGTTTGATGTGCTTGAGCTTGAAATGCCGAAGGAAATGGTGGACACGATTAACAAGAATGTTGATACGGTCGTTACCTATTACGGTCCTTATTCCGAGCAAAAATTTGACCAAAGGGCGAAAAAGCTTTACGGCTTTACTGCGGACACGCTACGAGAGGTTTACACAATGCAAATGAAGCAGACTCTTGTTGTTGAGCATCTTTTTGGCGCAAACGGTGAGAAGATTGAGGATAGCGAGCTTAAGGCGTTTTACGAAAAGGAATATATGAAGTTTAACACTATCGTAATTAACAATGCCTATAAGATTGTTAAGGAAACGAACGATAAGGGTGAGGTTGTTGAGGTCCTTGAGTCGCTTACAGAGAGCGAAATTAAGGAGCGTAACGATATTATTGACGACCTTACAAACCTTTTCATTGAGCCTGAGGAAGGATATGTTTACAAGGTAATTGACCCTACTATGTCCTATGAACAGCTATATGCGAGGTATTCCGATGATACGGCTTATCCAAACGGCTGTTATTCGAGATTTCCTGCGGTGACATCGGGACAAAACGCGCTTGCCGCGGCTGCTCTGCTTAGTGAAAACGATGTTGCAAGGGTTGTTGCTAAGCGTAGCTTTGCGCAGGGCGGTAAGGTGACTATCGGTGACAAGACAATTACGATTAATGCAGGCGACTACTTTGAATACGGCTATGTTTTTGTAAAGAGATTGCCTCTTGATGAGGACGCTTACAAGGATGACGCGTATAAGAACTTCTTTGGCGATTTCAAGTCAAGCGTGACTGCTAAGCTTTTTGGCGAATATCTTGCGAATTACGAAAAGAATGAATCAAGCTATACGGTTGAGGACAACGGAATTGCTCAGGATATTCCGCTTTCAAGCGTTGACCCGAACGATATGGACTATAATCTTATCTACGGTGAGCTTAGCAAGAAGGACGAGGGCGAAAGCTCTAAATAAGCAGTAAAAAGCAACCATTTGAAAATGGATAGTACTCTTAAGGACGGTTTTAAGTTCAATAGAATATAGTACCTACCGACAGGAAAAGGACATAGAGCGTTTTTGCGCCCTATGTCCTCTTTTGTTGACAAGCACTGCATCTGTGTCCACAGATGCTATTTGTCGATATGCCTCGCTTGGCTCGGCTCGATATATTTGCCTTGCGGCAAATTCGATATAACCGACCTTCGGTCGGCTTCGATATGATATAAATCCCTCGCTTGCGAAGCAAGCATATCGCGTGCGTCAGCACATATCGTTCGCCACAGGCGAATATCGAAAATCCCGCAAGGGATTTATATCGATGCGCAGTGTCCTTAATGGCACTGCGCTAAATGGTTGCTTTTTTGTTTATTTGCCGATGGTTGCTCCGAATGGCATAACTGCGAGCATCGCAAGCTTGAAGCACTGCTTTCCGAAAGGAATTCCGATGATTGTGATGCACCAAATAAGCGCTGTAATCAAAAATCCGATTGCAATCTCAAGTCCGCCGAACACAAGCCAAATAATGTTTGCTATCGGGTGCTTGCCGAAATTCGTATTCACATTTCTGCCCATTGGCCAAAGAGAAAGGCTTGCAAATTTAAAGCACTGCTTTCCAAAAGGAATTCCGATGATTGTGATACACCAAATAACTCCCAAGAAAGCCCATGCAATTGCCGCCCAAAGGCCGGTGAGTACAAGCCAAAGAATGTTGCCTATTGTTTTCATAATGTCTCCTCCTATTAGCATTTGTAATTTTATCTTATCATAGCATTTACATTTTGTCAACATTTATGTCATTATTTGTTCTTATTTCAAATAAACTTTATTAACATTTGAAAAAACTCTTGCAAAATGCAACGCTTTATGTTATACTTTATATCGGCTTGAATTTCGAGCCGCTTTTAAATATGGGCGGATATCGAAGTGGTCATAAACGGGTAGCGAGGTAAAAACGGTTGATTATCGTTTTTGCGAGTGAACCGCCCAAAGCAAGGCGTGTGCCGAGCCGAGTGTACCGAGGCGAAGGCAGACAACTATGCGACGGTGGAGGGCGTAGCCTTGACGAGAAATCCTTCGAGTCAGCCGTGTTTAAGCGTTCTTACAATATTTTTACTACAAATTTAGTATAATTTAATATGGACGGATATCGAAGTGGTCATAAACGGGTAGCGAGGTAAAAACGATTGATTATCGTTTTTAACGAGTGAAACCGCCCAAAGCAAGGCGTGTGCCGAGCCGAGTGTACCGAGGCGAAGGCAGACAACTATGCGACGGTGGAGGGCGTAGCCTTGACGAGAAATCCTTCGAGTCAGCC